>CP013997.1:2693919-3367399 GCA_001534745.1 Pseudomonas monteilii | reverse complement strand
GAAGGCTCGACCGTCGCCAGGTCCGCCGCGACAGGGTCGGCTTCGACCTTGGCCGCTTCAGGCTGGGCCTCGGGCTTCGCCTCGGTGCTCACCGGTTCGGCCACCGGAGTCTCGACGGCCGGCTGGGCGACCGGGGCCGGGGCCTCGACCACTGCCTGCTTCTCGATTTCACCGGCTTCGCTCGGCGCGACCTGGGCAACGGACGACGCGGTCGAAGGCTGCTCGGCTGTATCAGCCTGGGCCTGAACCTGCGCCTCGTCAGCGGCGCGCGCTGGCGTCACGTCGGCGTCGACCTTGGGCTGCACGACGTGCACGGGTTCGGCTTCGCCCGTGGCAGCCGGCGTTGCTGGCTGGGACTCGGTCTCGCCGGTTTCGGCGATGGCAGCGGCGCTCGGCGCTTCGGCCGCTGGCGGCGGGGTCACTTCGACCACTGGCTCCAGGCCTGGCTCGACACGCGCGGCCGGCGCCTGGGCAGGCTGCTCGACCACCGGCGCGATGGCCACTTCGTCGGACTGGGTCACCACCGGCGCGGCGTCGGCGACGGCCTCGGCAGACACCTCGACGGCAGGGGCTTCGACACTCGCGGTCGCACGCTCGGCCTGCTCGTTGGCCTGGGCATGCGCCTCGCTGCTGACGGCGCTGCTGGCCACTTCGGCGGTCACGGCCAGGCCCGCGGCCAGATCGGCGCTCTGCGGGGAGGGCGTGTGCTGACGTGGCTGCTCGTCGCCGGACTCGTCGTCGCTGCCTTCGATCAGGTCACCGTTGGCATTGCGCTGACGTTCACGGCGATTGCTGCGGCGACGCTGACCACGCGAACGGCGGCGTGGACGCTCTTCGTCGTTACCGTCCTGCGCGTCATCCTGCTGGGCGTCGTCGGCGGGCAGGGCATCGGCAGCGGCTTCGGCGGCCTGCTCCTGAGCCTGCTCGGCCGTACGGGCCTGACGCTCTTCACGGGGCTGGCGTGGCTGACGCTCTTCGCGCGGTGCGGTGGCGTCCTGCTCGGCGCGTTCTTCGGTCTGTGGATGCTCCTCGTGGGACACCGGTGCCGCGGCGTGCGGGCGCTCTTCCTGTTGCACGGGGGCTTCGTGTACCGCGTTCTCTTCAGCTACGGCACGTTCTTCGCGCGGTGCACGCTCTTCACGTGGGGCACGCTCTTCACGCGGCGCACGTTCTTCACGTGGTGCACGTTCTTCGCGTGGAGCACGTTCCTCGCGCGGCGCACGCTCTTCACGCGGTGCACGCTCTTCGCGTGGAGTACGTTCCTCGCGTGGCGCACGTTCTTCACGTGGTGCGCGCTCTTCACGAGCCTCACGTGGTGCACGCTCTTCGCGGGCTGGGCGCTCCTCGCGGGCTACGCGCTCTTCGCGAGGCTGACGCTCTTCGCGTGCCACGGGGGTCGCATCCAGCGGCTCGCGCAGTTCGCGCACCGGGCGCTCTTCACGGTTGCCGCGACGGTCGTCACGGGAGCGGTTGTTACGCTCTTCGCGCGGCGCACGCTCTTCACGGGGCTGGCGCTCTTCACGCGGCGTGCGCTCGTTGCGCTCCTCGCGTGGCTTGCGCTCTTCGTCGCGACGGCCGTTGCGGTTGCGGCTCTGCTGGCGGCCATTGCGACGTTCTTCGTTACGCGGCGAACGCTGCTGCTGGGGCTGCTCGGCAGGCTTCTCGGCCTTGGCGACCGGTGCTGGGGCAGGCTCTTCCTTGCCGGCGAACAGGCTGACCAGCGACTTGACCAGGCCCTTGAACAGGCTGGGCTCCGGCGCGCTCTGCGGCTTGGCGACAGGGGCCGGCGCGGGTGCCGGTGCGGCCGGTGCTTCCTCGACGGCGGCAGGAACCGGCGCGTCGCCACGCGGTGGCGCGGTCTTCACGGCAGCTTCCTGACGAACCAGGGTGCGCGTGGCCGGGGCCTGCGGCGCTTCCTCGGCTTCGGTGGCGGCGATTTCGTAGCTGGACTGGCAGGTCAGCACGTCCGGGTTGTCATCGCGCAGGCGCTGCACTTCGAAGTGCGGCGTCTCGAGGTGATCGTTCGGCAGAATGATGATGCGCGCACGGGTGCGCAGTTCGATCTTGGTGATCGAATTGCGTTTCTCGTTGAGCAGGAAAGCCGCCACCGGGATCGGCACCTGGGCGCGGACTTCGGCGGTGCGGTCCTTGAGGGCTTCTTCCTCGATCAGGCGCAGGATGGCCAGCGACAGGGACTCGACGTCACGGATGATGCCGGTACCGCTGCAGCGTGGGCAGACGATGCCGCTGCTTTCGCCGAGCGAAGGGCGCAGGCGCTGGCGGGACATCTCCAGCAGGCCGAAGCGCGAGATGCGACCGACCTGGACACGGGCGCGGTCGGCCTCGAGGGCTTCGCGCACGCGCTCTTCGACGGCGCGCTGGTTCTTCGCCGGGGTCATGTCGATGAAGTCGATGACGATCAGGCCGCCGATGTCACGCAGGCGCAGCTGGCGCGCGATCTCTTCGGCCGCTTCGAGGTTGGTCTGCAGCGCGGTCTCTTCGATGTCGCTGCCCTTGGTGGCGCGCGCCGAGTTGATGTCGATGGAGACCAGGGCTTCGGTGGGGTCGATCACGATCGAGCCACCGGACGGCAGCTCGACGACGCGCTGGAAGGCGGTCTCGATCTGGCTTTCGATCTGGAAGCGGTTGAACAGCGGGACGCTGTCTTCGTAGAGTTTGACCTTGCTGGCGTACTGCGGCATGACCTGGCGAATGAAGGTCAGCGCTTCTTCCTGGGCATCGATGCTGTCGATCAGCACTTCGCCGATGTCCTGGCGCAGGTAGTCGCGGATGGCGCGGATGATGACGTTGCTTTCCTGGTAGATCAGGAACGGCGCGGAGCGGTCGAGGGAGGCTTCCTTGATCGCGGTCCACAACTGCAGCAGGTAGTCGAGGTCCCACTGCATCTCTTCGCTGCTGCGGCCCAGGCCGGCGGTGCGGACGATCAGACCCATGTCAGGCGGGATGGACAGGCCGTTGAGGGCTTCGCGCAGCTCGTTGCGCTCTTCGCCTTCGATGCGGCGGGAGATGCCGCCGGCACGCGGGTTGTTGGGCATCAGCACCAGGTAACGGCCGGCCAGGCTGATGAAGGTGGTCAGGGCCGCGCCCTTGTTGCCGCGTTCTTCCTTCTCGACCTGGACGATGACTTCCTGGCCTTCGCTGAGCACTTCCTTGATGTTGACCCGACCTTCCGGGGTCTTCTTGAAGTACTCGCGGGAGATTTCCTTGAGCGGCAGGAAGCCGTGGCGTTCGGAGCCGAAGTCGACGAAGGCGGCTTCGAGGCTGGGCTCGATGCGGGTGATGCGGCCCTTGTAGATGTTGGCCTTCTTCTGCTCGCGCGCACCGGACTCGATGTCCAGGTCGTAGAGGCGCTGGCCATCCACCAGAGCTACACGCAACTCCTCGGGTTGAGTTGCGTTAATCAGCATTCTTTTCATGTAGTACCGTCGGTTTCCGGGCTGCCGGAAACGGCGTTCGGCACACACGACTTCTCATGGTCGGTGCCAAGGTGCGCAAGCGGTGGCGGGCCACTGCTCTTGTCCGGCGACGTACGGTAACGACCGGTTGCCCGGTGTGCCGAGGTCGCGACGACGCGTCCTGTTTGCTGCGGTGCCTACTGCACTCAGTCAGGAGGAGGAATCAGCTTTCGGCCGTGGATGCCCGCGGGCATCTGCATCGAGACCAGGTTCACCCGCCAGGCCTTGCAATGGCCGGGAGAGGCGGACACCGTGCTACACGGTCCGAGGAGCTGTGCATCTCCACCCTGCACATGTCCCTGAAAATTCGGGTGCTGCCGCGCGCTGAATCCGCAACGGGTTGCATGGTTCGCCCGCGTCGATGGGAGCGCGGACGGATTCGTGTCCGAGGCAGGTATTTCCGAAGCGTTCGCCGTGCGCTGCGTGGAAGCGCCAGGCTGGCAGAGGGACTGAAAGCAACGGGGACGGAGGTGAAACACCGCACTTGTCGTTTTTTTTCGGGCTTCTCTACGCGGCGCTGGTGGCGATTCCAGGCAATTCGTTAAACTGGCAAAGCTCCGTCGGACGGCCTCGCGTCCTCGAGAATTGCGTCGATCAGGGGCGGGCGAGCTGTCGCTTTTCATCACGTGCCGCACCAATTGCCGCTGACCTGCCACTTTTGGCGGCACTCGCGACTATAACAGCAATGATTAAGTGCTTCAATTCCATAAAAATTGTATGATCCGGGCCATGACGACCAATACTTCCCCGACCTCCGGCGTCCAGCTGATTGAGGTCCCGCCTGAGCTTGCCGGCCAGCGCATCGACAATTTTCTCATCACCGCGCTCAAGGGCGTGCCCAAGACGCTGGTCTACCGCATCGTGCGAAAAGGCGAGGTGCGGGTCAACAAAGGCCGCATCAAGCCCGAGTACAAGCTGCAGGCGGGCGACATCGTGCGCGTGCCGCCGGTGCGCCTGCCCGAGCGCGACGAGCCCGCGCCGGTCGCCCAGGGCCTGCTGCAGCGCCTCGAGGCAGCGATCGTCCACGAAGACAAGGCGCTGATCGTGCTCAACAAGCCGGCCGGCATCGCGGTGCACGGGGGCAGCGGCCTGAGTTTCGGCGTGATCGAGGCGCTGCGCCAGCTGCGCCCGGACGCCAAGGAGCTGGAACTGGTGCATCGCCTGGACCGCGACACGTCCGGGCTGCTGATGATCGCCAAGAAGCGCAGCATGCTGCGCCACCTGCACGCGGCCCTGCGCGGCGACGGCGTCGACAAGCGTTACATGGCGCTGGTACGCGGGCACTGGCCCACCTCGAAGAAACAGGTCAGCGCGCCGCTGCAGAAGAGCAACCTGCGCTCCGGCGAGCGCATGGTCGAGGTCAACGACGAAGGCAAGGAGGCGCTGACCCTGTTCCGTGTCCTGCGCCGGTTCGGCGAGTTCGCCACCCTGGTCGAGGCGCGCCCGGTGACCGGGCGGACCCACCAGATTCGCGTGCACACCCTGCATGCCGGTCACTGCATCGCCGGTGACAGCAAGTACGGCGACGAAGACTTCACCCGCGAGATTCGCGAGCTGGGCGGCAAGCGCCTGTTCCTGCATGCCTATGCGCTGACCGTGCCGTTGCCCGATGGCGGCGAACTCAAGCTCGAGGCGCCGGTGGATGAGGTGTGGGCCAGCGCCGTGGAGCGTCTCGGTGCGGCCTGACTACGACCTGCTGATCTTCGACTGGGATGGCACGCTGGCCGACTCCATCGGCCGTATCGTCACGTCCATGAACACGGCCGCCGAGCGCTTCGGTGAAGCGCCACGGGACGAGCAGGCGGTCAAGGGCATCATCGGCCTGGCGCTGGACGAGGCGATCCTGACCCTCTACCCGCACCTGACGCCTGATCAGGTCATCGTCTTCCGCCAGCATTACGCCGACGTCTACGTCGACCTGGACCAGACCCCGTCGCCGCTGTTCGAAGGCGTGGTCGAGACCCTGGAAGCCCTGCGTGCCGACGGCTACCGGCTGGCCGTGGCGACCGGCAAGGCGCGCCGCGGGCTCGATCGCGTGCTGCGGGCCAACGGCTGGGAAGACTACTTCGAGATGACCCGGGCGGCCGATGAAACCCGCGGCAAGCCCCATCCTCTGATGCTCGAGCAGATCCTCGCGCACTGTGGCGTGACGGCCGAGCGTGCATTGATGATCGGCGACTCGACCTTCGACCTGCTGATGGCCCGCAACGCCGGCATGCACTCGGTGGCGGTGGGGTATGGCGCGATGTCGCTGCAGGCGTTGAGCGAATTCGGCCCGCAGGTCTGCATCGAACGGTTCAGCCAGCTACGCACCTGGCTGACCCACACCGAGCGGTTTTCAATTCAGGGTGGATGAGCATGGTGGACGAATGGAAGGCGCCGGGCCGACGTGAGCCGGAGGCGCCCGTGGGGGCTGCTTCCGAGGCGGAAGAAGAAGTCTGGATCGAGGTGAAGGGTAAGGAGCAGCTGCGCGAGGAGCGCGAGGACCGGCGCAGCTGGAGGCTGCTGGAAGACACCCTGCAAGCCGGTATTCGCGAGCAGCGTCGCTCGCGTCGCTGGGGCATCTTCTTCAAGCTGCTGACCTTCGCCTACCTGTTCGGGCTGCTGGCGCTGTTCTGGCCACACATGAGCTTCGACGACGTCAGTGCGAGCAGCGGTCGGCACACGGCCGTGATAGACGTGAACGGCGTGATCGCCGACAAGACCCTGGCCAGCGCCGACAACCTCGTCGGCAGCCTGAGGAAGGCGTTCAAGGACAGCGGCACCCAGGCCGTGGTGCTGCGCATCAACAGCCCGGGCGGCAGTCCGGTGCAGTCGGGGTACGTCTATGACGAGATCCGTCGGCTGCGCGCCGAGTACCCGGACATCAAGCTGTACGCGGTGATCGCTGACCTGGGGGCTTCCGGGGCGTACTACATCGCCAGCGCCGCGGATGAAATCTACGCCGACAAGGCCAGTCTGGTCGGCTCGATTGGGGTGACGGCGGCCGGTTACGGGTTCGTCGGCGCCATGGAAAAGCTCGGTGTCGAGCGGCGCACGTACACGGCAGGGGAGCACAAGGCCTTCCTCGACCCGTTCTCGCCGCAAAAACCTGAGGAGACCGCGTTCTGGCAGGGCGTGCTGAACACCACGCACCAGCAGTTCATCGCCAGCGTGAAGGCCGGCCGGGGCGAGCGCCTCAAGGACAAAGAGCATCCCGAGCTGTTCAGCGGGTTGATCTGGACCGGCGAGCAGGCCAAGGCGCTGGGTCTGGTGGATGGTCTGGGCAGCGTCGGCTACGTGGCGCGAGAAGTGGTCGGGGCAGAGAAGCTGGTCGACTTCACCGTCAAGGAGTCGCCTCTGGAACTGGTCTCCAAGGGGCTGGGTGCGAGCCTTGCCGAGCACCTGGCCCTGTGGATGGGCTTTGCAGGTCCTTCGTTGCGCTGATCCAGGCGCTCGGCATGGCAGCCTCGGGCTGCCATGCGCATCCGCTCAAGGCACGCTGATGCCTTCTTCCGCCAGCATCTGCACCAGGCGGATCAGCGGCAGGCCGATCAGGCTAGTCGCGTCGCTGCCCTGGGTGTCGCGGAACAGGCTCACGCCCAGCCCTTCGGCCTTGAAGCTGCCGGCGCAATCGTAGGGTTGCTCGGCCTGCAGGTAGCGCTCGACCTGGGCGCTGTCCAGCGCGCGCAGGGTGACCGTGAACGGCACGCAGTCGATCTGGCACTGCCCCGTGGCACTGTTGAGCAGTGCCACGCCGGTCAGGAAGGTGACGGCTCGACCGCTGGCGGCGAGCAGCTGCTCGCGCGCGCGTTCGAAGGTGTGCGGTTTGCCCAGGATGCGCTCGCCCAGTACGGCGACCTGGTCGGAGCCGATGATCAGATGAGCCGGATGCGCCGCAGCCAGGGCGCGGGCCTTGGCTGCGGCCAGGCGTCGCACCAGCGCTTCGGCAGGTTCATCCCCCAGCCGGCTCTCGTCGATATCCGGGCTGGCCCAGTCGAAAGGCAGGTGCAGGCGTTGCAGCAGGTCGCGGCGGTAGGTCGAGCTCGAGGCCAGTAACAGGGGAAGCATGGCGGACTCCTGATCAGATCGGGCGAGTCTAACATGCGTGGGTCGGCCGAATTTCCTTTGACAGGCGCCAGGGCCATCCCTAGAATGCTGCGCCTATGTTGAATGACCCGATTCCATCTCACGTTGACCCGCGCAAATTGGCTGATCGCGGCGTAACCCTCAAGGGTTCGCTGGCGCTTGCCGATTTGGAAAGACTCTGCGACCCGCTGTCCGACACTGTCGGTACGGTGCAGGCACAATTCGATTTTGAGCGAGACGAGCAAGACGCCGTGGTCTTCCACAGCGCGCTGGACGTCGAGGTCAAGATGGTCTGCCAGCGTTGTCTTGAACTGGTCACCCTGCCGATCCACAGCGAATGCACATACGCCGTGGTGAAGGAGGGTGCGAACACCCAGTCGTTGCCGAAAGGCTATGACGTGCTGGAACTGGGCGAGGATCCTTTGGATCTGCAGGCGCTGGTCGAGGAGGAGCTGTTGCTCGCCCTGCCCATCGTGCCTGCTCATCATCCGGAAGAATGCCAGCGGCCGGCGGGTGTCAACGAGCCCGAGCCGATCGAGGACGAGGTATCGCGGTCCAACCCGTTCAGTGTTTTGGCGCAGTTAAAGCGTGACCCAAACGTTTAGGAGTTAATCAGTATGGCTGTTCAGCAGAACAAAAAATCCCGCTCTGCCCGCGACATGCGCCGTTCCCACGACGCCCTGTCGGAAAACGCACTGTCGGTCGACAAGAGCACCGGTGACGTTCACCTGCGCCACCACGTTTCGCCAGAAGGCGTCTACCGTGGCCGCAAAGTGATCGACAAGGGCGCTGACGAGTAAATCTTGTCTGCCCGGATCATCGCGATCGACGCAATGGGCGGGGACTTCGGTCCCCGCAGCATTGTTCAGGCGAGTATCGCCTGCCTGCGCTCCACCCCCTCGCTTCACCTGACCCTCGTGGGTCACGCCTCCCTTCTCGAAGAGCTCGTCGGCAGCCAATTGGCCGCGGACCGCGCGCGCCTGTGCATTGTCGCGGCCAGTGAAGTGATCGGCATGGACGAGCGGCCTTCGCAGGTACTGCGCGGCAAGCCCGATGCGTCCATGCGCGTGGCCCTGGAGCTGGTGCGCGACGGCAAGGCCCAGGCCTGTGTCAGTGCAGGCAACACCGGGGCCTTGATGGCCTTGTCGCGGCAGGTGCTCAAGACCCTGCCGGGCATCGACCGTCCTGCCATGGTCGCCGCGATTCCGACCCAGGCTGGCTGCTGTCAGCTGCTGGATCTGGGGGCCAACGTCGATTGCAGTGCCGAGCACCTGTACCAGTTCGCGGTGATGGGGTCCGAGGCGGCCCGTGCGCTGGGCATCGCGCGCCCGCGGGTGGCGTTGCTGAACGTGGGCACCGAGGACATCAAGGGCAACCAGCAGGTCAAGCAGGCCGCTGCGCTGCTTCAGGGTGCCTCCGGGCTGAACTACGTCGGCTTCATCGAAGGCGATGGGGTCTACCGAGGCGAAGCGGACGTCGTGGTCTGCGATGGGTTCGTCGGCAATGTGCTGCTCAAGTCCAGCGAAGGGCTGGCCACCTTGATCGGGACGCGCATCCAGTCGCTGTTCCGCACGGGTGTGCTCGCGCGGATGGCAGGCCTCGTGGCCCTGCCTTTGCTGCGCCGCCTGCACACGGAGCTGGCCCCGGCCCGACACAACGGCGCCAGCCTGCTGGGCCTGCAAGGCATCGTCATCAAGAGTCATGGCTCGGCCAGCGCCGAAGGCTTCCAGAGCGCGATCCATCGCGCGTTCATCGAGATCCAGGAGGATCTGCCACGACGCCTGCAAGGGCGCCTGGGGGATCTGCTGCGCTAGAGCGCTGCCATCACGGAGAATGTGACCATGCGGTCGCCTTCGCCATCCAAGTTTCATCATCGCGCGCGCCCGACTGCATCGGGTGCGTTTTTCGACAAGACCACAAGGGTTCGTTTTCATGTCCGCATCCCTCGCATTCGTCTTTCCAGGTCAAGGCTCCCAGTCGCTGGGCATGCTGGCCGAGCTCGCCGACCAGCACCCGCTGATCCTCGAGACCTTCAAGGAAGCTTCCGAGGCCTTGGGTTATGACCTCTGGGCGCTGGTCCAGCAGGGCCCGGAAGAACAGCTCAACCAGACCGACAAGACGCAGCCTGCCATCCTGACCGCCTCGATCGCCTTGTGGCGCCTGTGGCTGGCCGAAGGCGGCGAACGTCCGGCCTACGTGTCGGGCCACAGCCTGGGCGAGTACAGCGCGCTGGTCGCTGCGGGCAGCCTGTCGCTGAAGGACGCCGTCACGCTGGTGGAGCGCCGTGGGCAATTGATGCAGCAGGCCGTCCCTGCCGGGCATGGCGCCATGGCCGCGATTCTCGGGCTGAGCGATGAGCAGGTGGTCGCCATCTGCGCCGAGGCCGCCGAAGACGAGGTGGTCAGCGCCGTCAACTTCAACTCGCCTGGCCAGGTCGTGATTGCGGGCAACAAGGCCGCCGTCGACCGCGCCATCGAGCTGTGCAAGGCCCAGGGCGCCAAGCGTGCCCTGCCGCTGGCCGTCAGCGTACCGTCGCATTGTGCCTTGATGAAGCCGGCCGCCGAGCGTTTCGCCGAGTCCGTCAACGCCATCGAGTGGGCCGCGCCCCAGGTGCCGGTGGTGCAGAACGTCAGCGCCGCCGTGGCGGCGGACGTGGATACCCTCAAGCAAGACCTGCTTGCCCAGCTCTACCAGCCCGTGCGCTGGGTGGAGTGCGTGCAGGCACTGGCCGCGCATGGCGCGGTCAATCTGGTGGAATGCGGTCCAGGCAAGGTCCTGGCCGGGCTGAACAAGCGCTGCGCCGAGGGCGTGACCACCTATAACCTCAACACCCCTGACGCCTTCGCCGCCACCCGTGCGGCGCTGGCCTGAATTCGGAGAAACCTGCATGAGCCTGCAAGGCAAAGTTGCACTGGTCACTGGCGCCAGCCGTGGCATCGGTCAGGCAATCGCCCTTGAACTGGGTCGCCTTGGCGCTACCGTCATCGGCACGGCCACCACGGACTCGGGCGCCGAGCGTATCGCGGCGACCCTCAAGGAGCATGGCATTGCCGGCACCGGCCTGGCCCTGAACGTGACCTCTAGCGAGTCGGTGCAAGCCACGCTGAGCACCATCCAGGAGCAGTTCGGCGCGCCGACGATCCTGGTCAATAATGCCGGCATCACCCGCGACAACCTCATGCTGCGCATGAAGGACGACGAGTGGTTCGATGTGATCGACACCAACCTCAACAGCCTCTACCGTCTGTCCAAGGGTGTCCTGCGCGGCATGACCAAGGCGCGCTGGGGCCGTATCATCAGCATCGGTTCGGTGGTCGGCGCCATGGGCAATGCCGGGCAGTCCAACTACGCGGCCGCCAAGGCCGGCCTGGAGGGCTTCAGCCGCGCACTGGCGCGTGAAGTCGGTTCGCGCGGCATCACCGTCAACGCGGTGACCCCAGGCTTCATCGATACCGACATGACCCGTGAGCTGCCACAGGCACAGCACGAAGGTCTGCTGAGCCAGATTCCGCTGGGCCGCCTGGGCCAGGCCGAAGAGATCGCCAAGGTGGTCGGCTTCCTGGCTTCCGACGGCGCGGCCTACGTGACCGGCGCCACCGTGCCGGTGAACGGCGGGATGTACATGTAAGGCGTGAGCCAACCTGGCGGATCCTTTCGAAAAAAACCATACTTGGCCTCGAAAATCCGCTATAACGCTGCAACCAGATTCCAGGCGTCGGGTCAGGTCCAGGCCGGGGAGATGCGAACCGCTTGAAAAGCGGGCGTCTTTCTATAAACTTGGGCGCCGGCCAGCCGCCTGACATATGTCCACTAGGAGTGAAACATGAGCACCATCGAAGAACGCGTCAAGAAAATCGTCGCCGAGCAACTGGGCGTCAAAGAAGAGGAAGTGACCAACGAGAAGTCCTTCGTCGACGACCTGGGTGCCGACTCGCTTGACACCGTAGAGCTGGTGATGGCTCTGGAAGAGGAATTCGAGACCGAGATTCCTGACGAAGAAGCCGAGAAGATCACTACCGTACAAGTTGCCATCGACTACGTTAAGGCCCACCAGGCCTAATCGCCTGTAGTCGTCGCTTCTTGTCGGAAAAACCGCACTGCCTTCGTGGGCGTGCGGTTTTTTCTTTGAGGGAACCGAGGATCGTCGCTGACCCTGTCGCACGGGGCGTGCGAGGGAATCTGTCAATAAAATAAGGAGAGTACTGTGTCGCGTAGACGCGTCGTGGTCACCGGTATGGGCATGCTGTCACCGTTGGGTACCGATGTACCGAGCACCTGGCAGGGCATTCTGGCTGGCCGCAGTGGCATCGGTCCGATCGAGCATACGGACCTGTCTGCCTACTCCACCCGTTTTGGCGGCTCGGTGAAAGGGTTCGATGTCGAGCAGTACCTGTCGGCCAAAGAGGCCCGCAAGCTCGACCTGTTCATCCAGTACGGCCTGGCCGCAGGGTTCCAGGCGGTCCGCAATGCCGGTCTCGAAGTCAACGATGCCAACCGTGAGCGCATCGGCGTGGCCATGGGATCGGGTATCGGTGGCCTGACCAATATCCAGGAAACCAGCAAGACCTTGCACGATCAGGGGCCTCGGCGCATTTCGCCGTTCTTCGTGCCCGGTTCGATCATCAACAT
The DNA here is from genome assembly GCA_001534745.1 of Pseudomonas monteilii. Taxonomy (NCBI): domain Bacteria; kingdom Pseudomonadati; phylum Pseudomonadota; class Gammaproteobacteria; order Pseudomonadales; family Pseudomonadaceae; genus Pseudomonas; species Pseudomonas alabamensis. The sequence goes on along the minus strand of CP013997.1, from coordinate 3,355,226 downwards.
GATTTCCGGCTTCCTGTCCATCCACCTGGGCTTGCAGGGGCCGAACTACGCGGTGTCCACCGCGTGCACCACGGGCACCCACTGCATCGGCATGGCCGCGCGCAACATCGCCTACGGCGAAGCCGACGTCATGATCGCCGGTGGCGCCGAAATGGCGGCCTGTGGCCTGGGCATGGGTGGGTTCGGTGCGTCCCGCGCGCTGTCCACGCGCAACGACGAGCCTGCGCGTGCCAGTCGCCCGTGGGACAAGGGCCGTGACGGCTTCGTGCTGTCCGATGGCGCTGGGGCGCTGGTGCTCGAGGAGCTCGAGCATGCCAAGGCCCGCGGTGCGGTCATCCATGCCGAGCTGGTGGGCTTTGGCATGAGCGGCGATGCCTACCACATGACCTCGCCACCCGAAGACGGTGCCGGTGCGGCCCGCTGCATGACCAATGCCCTGCGTGACGCCGGGCTTGCGCCCGAGCAGGTGAGCTACATCAACGCTCACGGCACCTCGACGCCCGCAGGCGACCTGGCCGAAGTGGCGGCCATCAAGCAGGTCTTCGGTGAGCATGCGTACAAGGTGGCGATCAGCTCGACCAAGTCCATGACCGGTCACCTGCTCGGTGCCGCCGGTGCGGTCGAGGCGATCTTCAGCGTGCTGGCGATCAACAGCCAGACCGCGCCGCCGACCATCAACCTGGATGAGCCGGACGAGGGCTGCGACCTCGACTTCGTGCCGCACCAGGCGCGCAGCATGCCCATCGAGGTGGTGTTGTCGAACTCCTTCGGTTTCGGCGGCACCAATGGGTCGCTGGTATTCCGTCGGTTCGTCGACTGATGCAGCACTGGCTGGACGGTCGGCCGGCAAGCGCCATCGACCTGCAGAATCGCGGGCTGGCCTATGGCGATGGGGTGTTCGAAACCATCGCCGTGCGCCGGGGCCATCCCAGCCTGCTGGACCTGCACCTCGAGCGTCTGGCGCTGGGGTGCAGCCGTCTGGCGATTCCCCTCGACCTGCCCCTGGTTCGCGACGAGCTGCTGCGTTTCGCCGAAGCGCTGGGGGAGGGCGTGGCCAAGCTGGTGGTGACCCGTGGCGATGGCCTGCGCGGCTATGCGTCGACGCCCGACACGCCCGCCCGCCGCGTGCTGCTGGCCGGTCCGGCGCCCGCCTATCCATCCCGGAACGCCGAGCACGGCGTTACCCTGTTCGCCTGCCAGACGCGACTTGCCGAGCAACCCCGCCTGGCCGGGCTCAAACACCTCAACCGCCTCGAACAGGTCCTGGCGCGCGCTGAATGGCAGGGGAGCGATCCCGCCGAAGGCTTGATGCGCGATACCAGTGGCCGGGTGATCGAGGGGGTCTACAGCAACCTGTTCCTGGTGCGCGACGGCGCTCTGCTGACGGCCGACCTTGGCCGCTGCGGCGTGGCGGGCGTCATGCGGGCCGCCCTGATCGACGCGGCCCGGCCGGCAGGCCTGACCGTCCGCGTCACCGACCTGGCGCTGACGGACCTCGCCCAGGCCGACGAAGTCTTTCTCTGCAACAGCCTGTACGGTGTCTGGCCGGTGGTCCGTCACGCCGAGCTGAGCTGGTCGCCAGGGCCGGTGACCCGTAAACTGCAGGCCCTTGCCCAGACGTTATTGGATGCCTGATTCGTGAGACGCCTATTGCTCCTGACCGTGGAGGCCCTGTTGATCCTGGCCGGGCTCGCCTTGGGCTGGTCGGCCTGGAAAGTGGCCTCGGTGGTCGATCAGCCCTTGGCCGTGAGCCAGGAGCGCATGCTCGACGTGCCCACCGGCACGACCCCCAACCGCATGTTCTACCGCATGCAGGACGACGGCCTGCTGAAGGATGCCTTCTGGTTGCGCCTGTACTGGCGCTTCAACATGGCCGGCACGCCCTTGCACACCGGTGAATACCGCATCACCCCCGGCATGACCGTCGACGACCTGTTCGCGGCCTGGCGTCGGGGCGATGTGGTGCAGTACAACCTGACCATCGTCGAAGGCTGGACCTTCCGCCAGGTGCGTGCGGCGATCGCCCGCCACGACAAGATCGAGCAGACCTTGGCCAACGTGTCGGACGAGGCGGTGATGGAGCGCCTGGGTCATCCGGGCGTGTTCCCGGAAGGCCGCTTCTTCCCCGACACCTACCGCTTCGTGCGTGGCATGAGCGACGTCGAACTGTTGCAGCAGGCCTACATGCGCCTGGAAGAGGTACTGGCACGCGAGTGGGCCGAGCGGACCACCGACCTGCCGTACCGCGACCCCTACCAGGCCCTGATCATGGCTTCCCTGGTGGAGAAGGAAACCGGTGTGCCGCAGGAGCGTGGGCAGATCGCCGGTGTCTTCGTGCGCCGCCTGCGACTGGGCATGATGCTGCAGACCGATCCCACCGTGATCTACGGCATGGGCGAGCGCTACAACGGCAGGATCACCCGGGCCGACCTGCGTGCGCCGACGCCGTACAACACCTACACCATGACCGGCCTGCCACCGACGCCGATCGCCATGGTCGGTCGCGAAGCCATCCACGCCGCGCTCAACCCGGCGCCTGGCAGCAGCCTGTACTTCGTGGCCCGTGGCGATGGCAGCCATGTGTTCTCCGACGACCTGGGCGATCACAACACGGCCGTGCGCGAGTACCAGCTCAAGCGTCGCGCCGACTACCGTTCCAGCCCGGCCCCGCGTAACGCGCCGGAGGCGACGCCGTCGAGCGACGCTGCGCCTGAACCGGAAGCCGAGACCGACAAGACACCTGAGACGCGCCCCGAGGCCGCCGAGCCGGCGCCCGAGGCCGTCGACCCTGCGCGCGCCCCGGAAGCGGACGCGCCCCCTACTCGATAAGGACTGCGCGTGAGCGGTTTGTTCATTACCTTGGAAGGCCCCGAAGGCGCGGGCAAGAGCACCAACCGTGACTACCTGGCGGCGCGCCTGCGCGAGCAGGGGCTGGATGTGGTCCTGACCCGCGAGCCGGGCGGTACGCCGCTGGCCGAGCAGGTGCGTGAGCTGCTGCTTGCCCCGAGCCAGGAAGCCATGGCCGCCGATACCGAGCTGTTGCTGGTGTTCGCCGCGCGTGCCCAGCACCTGGCCGAAGTCATTCGTCCGGCCCTGGCGCGCGGTGCGGTGGTGCTGTGCGATCGCTTCACCGATGCGACCTACGCCTACCAGGGCGGCGGCCGTGGCCTGAGCCAGGCGCGCATCGCCCAGCTCGAACAGTTCGTGCAGGGCGACCTGCGCCCTGACCTGACCCTGGTCTTCGACCTGCCGGTGCACATCGGGCTGCAGCGTGCGGCGGCGCGTGGCCGCCTGGATCGCTTCGAGCAGGAAGGCCAACCCTTCTTCGAAGCCGTTCGCCAGGCCTACCTGGCACGGGCGCACCAGGCGCCAGAGCGCTATGCACTGCTCGATGCCGCGCAGTCCCTGGAGGCCGTCCAGCGCGACCTGGATGCGCTGCTGCCGATGCTGCTGGACCGTTGCCGTGGCTGAAGCCTACCCCTGGCAGGAGGCGCTCTGGCAGCACCTGGCCGGGCGCGAGCGGCATGCCCATGCCTACTTGCTGCACGGGCCACGCGGCATCGGCAAGCGTGCCTTGGCCGAGCGGCTGATGGCGCGCCTGCTGTGCCAGCGGCCAGAAGGGTTTGAGGCCTGTGGCCAGTGCAAGGCGTGCCTGCTGCTCAAGGCCGGCAGCCACCCCGACCACTTCGTGCTCGAGCCCGAAGAGGTCGACAAGCCGATCAAGGTCGACCAGGTGCGCGAGCTGGTCGCCTTCGTGGTCCAGACCGCCCAGCTGGGTGGCCGCAAGGTGGTGCTGATCGAGCCGGTCGAGGCGATGAACGTCAATGCTTCCAACGCCTTGCTCAAGAGCCTTGAAGAGCCGTCCGGCGACACGGTGCTGCTGCTGGTCAGCCATCGGCCGAGCCTGCTGCTGCCGACGATACGCAGTCGCTGCCAGCAGGTGAGTTGCCCGGCGCCGAGCGCGGCGCAGAGTAGTCAATGGCTGGCCACGGCCTTGCCCGACAGCGATGAGTCGGAGCGCGAGGTCTTGCTGGAACTGGCGGCCGGTTCGCCGCTGAGGGCCGCCAGCCTGCAAACCCAGGGCGTGCGCGAGCAACGGGCCCTGGTGACGGGTGGGGTCAAGCAGTTGCTCAAGCAGCAGCAATCACCCAGCCAGCTGGCCGAGGCGTGGAAAACCGTGCCCATGCTGTTGGTGTTCGACTGGTTCCACGACTGGACCTACCGCATCCTGCGCTACCAGCTGACCCAGGACGAAGAGGGCCTGGGGCTCGAGGACATGCGCAAGGTGATTCAGTATCTGGCCCAGAAGAGTCGTCAGGACCAGGTGCTCGAGGTGCAGGACTGGATCCTGCAACAGCGCCAGAAGGTGCTGTCCAAGGCCAACCTCAATCCAGCCCTGCTGCTCGAGGCCCTGCTGACGTCCTGGGCGCGCTTGCCCGGTGTACGTTGAATCCCGTATTCATTCACTTTCTCCTGATTGGTTCCCATGCTCGTAGACTCCCATTGCCACCTCGACCGCCTCGACCTTGCCGCCCATCAAGGCTGCCTCGACACCGCCCTGCAAGCGGCGCGTGACCGTGGCGTCGGGCACTTCCTGTGCATCGGCGTCAGCGCCGACAATGCGCAGGCCGTCAAGACGCTGAGCGAACGGTACGCCGATGTCGATTGCTCGGTCGGCATCCACCCCCTCGACCTGACGCCCGGTGAAACGCCGGCCCTGGACTGGCTGCTGAACGAGCTGGCCCATCCCCATGCGGTGGCGATCGGCGAAACCGGCCTGGACTACCATTACGAACCGGAGGCCGCGTCCGTGCAGCAGGCGTCTTTCCGCCTGCACCTGGAAGCCTCCCGCCTGACCGGCAAGCCGGTGGTCGTGCATACCCGCGCCGCACGGGCCGATACCCTGGCCTTGCTGCGCGAGGCCGATCTGGCCCAGGCGGGCGTGCTGCACTGCTTCACCGAGGATTGGGACATGGCCAAGGCCGCCCTGGACCTGGGCTACTACATTTCCCTGTCGGGGATCGTCACCTTCCGCAATGCCGAGGCGCTGCGTGACGTCGCGCGCCGTGTGCCGGCCGACCGCCTGCTGGTCGAAACCGACTCGCCGTATCTGGCGCCGATTCCTCACCGTGGCAAGCCCAACCTGCCGCAGTACGTACGCGAAGTCGCCGAATTCGTCGCCTCGCTGCGCAGCGAAAGCCTGGAGTCGCTGGCCGCGCAGACCACGGCCAATTTCAAGCGGCTGTTCCCGCTCGCCCGCGTGGCCTGAGGCCCGGCAAAAAAAACCCGAACTCCAGGGGGGAAGAGTTCGGGTCAAGACCATTAGGAGTGGAACGAAGGCACCCGGTCCCTGGTGCCTTCGTTGCTCGATGCGCGGGGGGAAGGCATCGGAGCAACATAGTGAAGTATCGGTGATGGATCTCCAGGCGCCACTGCCGATCGGCTGATTCTTAAACGGTTTTGGAATACGCAGCCGGGGTGCTTGTAGCGCGGCGCTACAAGCCTGTCGCACGTCCCGTGCAAGGCCGATCGAAAGAGGCCCACGGCTTCGGTCTGTCATTCGCCGCTACAACCTAACCTGTAAGATCCGTGCAATTTCCCGCCAGTTAGGCATAATAATCCGCTTCGAACGCTACCCAAGCCTACTTATGCAGAAAGAACCTCGTAAGGTCCGTGAGTTTCGTCGTCGCGAGCAGGAAATCCTTGAAACGGCCCTGAAGCTGTTCCTCGATCAGGGCGAGGATAGCGTGACGGTCGAAATGATCGCCGATGCTGTCGGCATCGGCAAAGGCACCATCTACAAGCACTTCAAGTCCAAGGCCGAGATCTACCTGCGGCTGATGCTCGACTATGAGCAGGAGCTCAATGCGCTGCTGCACTCGGCCGATGTCGACCGCGACAAGGAGGCGCTGTCCCGTGCCTACTTCGAATTCCGCATGCGCGATCCGCAGCGCTATCGCCTGTTCGACCGGCTCGAAGAGAAAGTCGTCAAGGGCAACCAGGTGCCGGACTTGGTAGAAGAGCTGCACCGTATCCGCGCCTCGAATTTCGACCGACTGACGGGCTTGATCGAGGGTCGTATCAGCGAGGGCAAGCTCGAGGACGTGCCGCCGTACTTCCATTACTGCGCCGCCTGGGCCCTGGTGCATGGCGCGGTGGCGCTGTATCACTCGCCGTTCTGGAGCAGCGTGCTGGAGGATCAGGAAGGCTTCTTCCAGTTCCTGATGGACATTGGCGTGCGTATGGGCAACAAGCGCAAGCGCGAGCCGGACGCCGGCTGACACACCGGTCCAAGCACGCCGCGGCGGTTCTGGCGCAAAAGCTGCATCAGGCCGCTGTCTGTCGGCTTTCCGTCGCCGGCCTCTGGAGGAACGATGCGTAGCCTGGTCTTGCTGTCGGCGCTCATGGCGCTGGGCGGCTGCATGAATGTCAGCGACATGGGGGAGGGGGTGCGCTATCACCTGAGCGATGCCGGCCTGCTCGACCATAGCGACACGCGCCGGACGCTGTCGGTCCGCCTGCAGCCCGACTCCTTCATCTATATCGGCCAGGGGGCCTTCGTGCCACCGGGGCGCGGGCCGATTCCACGCTCCAATGCGGTGGCGCAGGCCGCCTTCGACAGTTTCATCGAGTACTTCCCCCTGGTGCGTCGCGCACAGGGCCCGCTGGGACTGGAAGAAGCGCTGTCCGAGGCGCGTGATGTCGGTGCCCATTACGTCCTGTACACCCGTTTTGCCCGTAGCGACGATCGTGTGGGCAACGACGAGGAATGGTACGACGAGCAAGCGGTCGATCGCCTGGGGGTCGACACCGGTGTGGTGCAGATGATGCTCATCGAGACCAGCACGCGCTATCTCATCGACACGGTCCGCATCAAGAGTCGTGGCGGCTTGTTGACGCTGCACGACAACAAGCCCGAAGATCTGCTGGGCCCACCGATGCGAGAGTACGCGCGCAGCCTGTTGGGCATGAGCCGATGAAGGAGAGAGCATGGCCGAGCGAGACACCCCAGGCGATCTGATCGCGCACCTGCCCAAGACCGGCAAGGGCTTGCCGCCGGTTCACCTGTGGAACCCGGCGTTCTGCGGCGACATCGACATGCGCATCGCGCGGGATGGCACGTGGTATTACCAGGGCACGCCGATCAATCGGCCGGCGATGGTGCGTCTGTTCTCCGGCATTCTGCGCCGTGACGAAGACCGCTATGTGCTGGTCACGCCGGTGGAGAAGGTCGGCATTCAGGTCGATGATGCGCCCTTCGTCGCCGTGACCCTGGACGTCAGCGGGGAAGGTGAGCGCCAATCGCTGCGCTTCGTCACCTCGGTAGGCGACGAAGTCGAGGCCGGCCCGGCGCATCCGCTGCGCGTGCACCTCGACCCACAGACCCAGGCGCCTTCGCCCTATGTGCGGGTGCGCGCCAACCTCGAAGCGCTCATCCACCGCAACGTGTTCTACCAGCTCGTTGATCTGGCGGTCGAGCGGCAGGTCGAAGGGGTGCCGTGGCTGGGGGTGTGGAGTGGCGGGGTGTTCTTCCCGATCGGTCGCGTGGACTGAAGCGCCGCTTTTCACGGGGCGCTGAAACGAAAAAACCTCCAGGGCTCACGCCTCTGGAGGTTTTTCATCATCTGGCTCCGCGACCTGGACTCGAACCAGGGACCCAATGATTAACAGTCATTTGCTCTACCGACTGAGCTATCGCGGAATCTGCACGTATCTTACTGATAGCAAAAGAGAAGTCAAGCTTCTCCCCGGCGCAGGTTCGATCACAGTACCTCGACGATGGCCTTGGTCACGACATGGATGTTGTTCTGGTTCAGCGCGGCCACGCAGATGCGACCAGTGCTCAAGGCATAGATGCCGAACTCGTCCTTCAGGCGACCCACCTGCTCGGCGGTCAGGCCCGAGTAGGAGAACATGCCGCACTGGCGGGCGACGAAGCTGAAGTCCTGCTTGGCGCCGTACTGGGCCAGCAACTCGACCATCTGCTTGCGCATGCCATGGATCCGCCCGCGCATTTCGGCCAGTTCGGTTTCCCACATCTGGCGCAGTTCGGGGTCGTTCAGCACGGCCGCGACGATGCTGGCGCCATGGGTCGGCGGGTTGGAGTAGGTGGTGCGGATCACCCGCTTGACCTGGGAGAGAACCCGCGTGGCCTCGTCGCGCGAATCGGTGACGATCGACAGCGCGCCGACGCGCTCGCCATACAGCGAGAACGACTTGGAGAACGAGCTGGACACGAAGCACTGCAGGCCGGAGTCGGCGAACAGGCGCACGGCGAAGGCGTCTTCGGCGATCCCGTCACCGAAGCCTTGGTAGGCCATGTCGAGGAACGGCACGTGCCCCTTGGCCTTGATCACTTCCAGCACGTGCTTCCAGTCGTCCAGGCTCAGGTCGACGCCGGTGGGGTTGTGGCAGCAGGCGTGCAGCACGATGATCGAGCCGGCAGGCAGCGCCTGAAGGTCCTCGAGCATGCCGGCGCGATCGACGTCGTGGCTGGCGGCATCGTAGTAGCGATAGTTCTGCACCGGGAAGCCGGCGGTCTCGAACAGCGCACGGTGGTTTTCCCAGCTCGGATCGCTGATGGCGACGGTGGCGCCCGGCGCCAGACGCTTGAGGAAGTCCGCGCCGATCTTCAGTGCGCCCGTGCCGCCGACCGCCTGCACGGTGACCACGCGGCCGTCGCGCAGCAGGGGCGAGTCGGCACCGAACAGCAGCGTCTGTACGGCCTGGTCGTAGGTGGCGATGCCGTCGATCGGCAGGTAGCCCCGCGAGGCGTGTTGCGCGGCACGCCGGGTCTCGGCTTCGATGACGGCGCGCAGCAGTGGGATGCGGCCCTCTTCGTTGCAGTACACGCCGACGCCGAGATTGACCTTGTCGGTACGAGGGTCGGCGTTGAACGCTTCGTTGAGGCCCAGGATGGGGTCGCGGGGTGCCAGCTCGACAGCGGAAAACAGGCTCATTGTTACCTTGGCTCTGATGGAGAGTGATAGAGGTCGCACGCTCCAGCCAGATGCACTGAAGCGGTGCACAAACGGGGAGTCAGTATAGTGATACGCCGGCCGGACTGCGACAGTCTGGCGCAGCTTTTCGAGGTCTTGGGACGATTATTTTTCAACCCTTGGGCCGCTTCCAGGGTCGCATGAAGGAAGAGGGCGACGGCAGGCCGTCCGTTGGACTGCCGAGTGGGTCCGAATCAGTGTAGACTACTGGTTAAATTTACAGTTAAGCACGACGACCGAGGTACTTTCATGTCCGAGTTTGAGCTCGTCACCCGATTCGCGCCCGCAGGCGATCAGCCGGAGGCCATCCGCCAGATGGTCGAGGGCATCGAGGCCGGGCTGGCGCACCAGACCTTGCTGGGCGTGACCGGCTCGGGCAAGACCTTCAGCATCGCCAACGTGATCGCCCAGGTGAAACGCCCGACGCTGATCCTGGCGCCGAACAAGACCCTCGCCGCGCAGCTGTACGGCGAGTTCAAGACGTTCTTCCCGAACAACGCGGTGGAGTATTTCGTCTCGTACTACGACTACTACCAGCCCGAGGCCTATGTGCCGTCGTCCGACACCTTCATCGAGAAGGACGCGTCGATCAACGACCACATCGAGCAGATGCGCCTGTCGGCGACCAAGGCCCTGCTGGAGCGCCGCGATGCGATCATCGTCACCACGGTGTCGTGCATCTACGGGCTCGGCAGCCCGGAAACCTACCTGAAAATGGTGCTGCACATCGACCGCGGCGACAAGCTCGACCAGCGCGCGCTGCTGCGCCGCCTGGCCGACCTGCAGTACACCCGCAACGAGATGGATTTTGCCCGGGCCACCTTCCGCGTGCGCGGCGATGTGGTGGACATCTTCCCGGCCGAATCGGACCTGGAGGCCATCCGGGTCGAACTGTTCGACGACGAGGTCGAGAGCCTGGCGGCCTTCGATCCGTTGACCGGCGAGGTGATCCGCAAGCTGCCGCGCTTCACTTTCTATCCCAAGTCGCACTACGTGACCCCGCGCGAGACGTTGCTGGGTGCCGTAGAGGGCATCAAGGAAGAGTTGAAGGACCGGCTCGAGTACCTGCACACGAACAACAAGCTGGTCGAGGCCCAGCGCCTGGAGCAGCGCACCCGCTTCGACGTGGAGATGATCCTCGAGCTGGGCTACTGCAACGGCATCGAGAACTACTCGCGCTATCTGTCGGGCCGACCTGCCGGGGCGCCACCGCCTACCTTGTACGACTATCTGCCAGCGGACGCGCTGCTGGTGATCGACGAGTCCCACGTCAGCGTGCCCCAGGTGGGGGCGATGTACAAAGGCGACCGCTCGCGCAAGGAAACGCTGGTGGAATACGGCTTCCGTCTGCCCTCGGCGCTGGACAACCGGCCCATGCGTTTCGATGAATGGGAGGCAGTCAGTCCGCAGACCATCTTCGTCTCGGCCACCCCTGGTCCCTACGAGCAGGAGCATGCCGGGCGGGTAATCGAGCAGGTGGTGCGCCCGACCGGTCTGGTCGACCCGGAAATCGAGATTCGTCCGGCACTGACCCAGGTCGACGACCTGCTTTCGGAAATCCGCAAGCGTGTCGCCATCGACGAGCGGGTGCTGGTCACGACCTTGACCAAGCGCATGTCCGAGGACCTGACCGATTACCTGGCCGACCACGACGTGCGGGTACGCTACCTGCACTCGGACATCGACACGGTCGAGCGGGTCGAGATCATCCGCGACCTGCGCCTGGGGACCTTCGACGTGCTGGTGGGGATCAACCTGCTGCGCGAGGGCCTGGACATGCCCGAGGTGTCGCTGGTGGCGGTGCTCGATGCCGACAAGGAAGGTTTCCTGCGTTCGGAACGTTCGCTGATCCAGACCGTGGGCCGGGCGGCGCGTAACCTCAACGGGCATGCGATTCTGTACGCCGACCAGATCACCGGCTCGATGCAGCGGGCCATGGACGAAACCGCTCGCCGCCGGGAAAAGCAGATCGCCTTCAACGAGGCCAACGGCATCGTGCCCAAGGGCGTGGTCAAGGACATCACCGACATCCTCGAAGGCGCCAGCGTGCCGGGGGCGCGGAGCAAGAAGCGCAAGGGTGCGGCCAAGGCAGCCGAAGAAACCGCACGTTACGAGGCCGAACTCAGCACGCCGGCGGACATCACCAAGCGGATCAAGCAGCTCGAAGAGAAGATGTTCCAGTTCGCCCGCGACCTGGAGTTCGAAGCGGCGGCGCAGCTACGTGACGAGGTCAACCAGTTGCGCGAGCGGTTGCTGACGGTGTGAGGCGTGGGGCTGGCTTCATAAGGTTGTGCCAGGCAGAGGACCGCTGTGCTGCAGCCCGGGGCGCTACAACAACAGGTGTCTGGAAACAGACGCCTGCGAACAATTGACTGGCCAGCGACAGGGCGCAATTAGCCACCGCCTGCATCGCGGGCAACCCCGCTCTCATAGAAAATAAAATATCTTATTGATTTAAAAGGAAATAATTTTAGAATCTTGTGGGCCCTGCGGGCCCAATCGCGGCACTAGGGCCGCTCCCACAGGTGACCGCGATAGCCTGCAACCCCGCGGTGGGGCTACGGGTGTAGGAGCGGCCCCTGTGCCGCGATTGGGCCCACAGGGCCCACACATCAACCCATGCGGCCGGGCAGGCATCGGGTAGAAAAGACAGTTATTCCCACAAGGCTGAACCATCACACGGCTGCCTGCTTGAAACGGGCACCTGTGGGAGCTGGCTTGCCAGCGATAGGGTCTGGCCAGTCACCGCCTGCCTCGTCGGCAAGCCCGCACTTGCAAGCCAGCACACTCCCCAGGTAGCAGGGAAGGGCCAGGCACCTGCATGCCACGGCTGGAGCCCGATACCCGCTCCCTGCTACCATCGGGCTTTGTTTCAGTCCAGTCCGAGAGTCCAATGACCACCGTCCGCACGCGTATCGCGCCGTCGCCCACTGGCGATCCCCACGTAGGCACCGCCTACATCGCCCTGTTCAACTATTGCTTCGCCAAGCAACACGGCGGTGAGTTCATCCTGCGTATCGAGGACACCGATCAGCTGCGCTCGACGCGCGAATCGGAACAGCAGATCTTCGACGCCCTGCGCTGGCTCGGCATCGAGTGGAACGAGGGGCCTGACGTTGGCGGCCCGCACGGCCCGTACCGCCAGAGCGAGCGCAGCGAGATCTACGCCAAGTACGCCAAGGAACTGGTCGAGGCCGGTCACGCCTTCTACTGCTTCTGCACCGCCGAAGAACTCGACCAGATGCGCGCCGAGCAGACCGCCCGTGGTGAAACCCCACGCTACGACGGTCGTGCCCTGAAGCTCGACCCGCAAGAGGTCCAGCGTCGCCTGGCTGCGGGCGAGCCGCACGTGATCCGCATGAAAGTCCCGAGCGAAGGCGTCTGCGTGGTGCCGGACATGCTGCGTGGCGACGTCGAGATCCCGTGGGACCGCATGGACATGCAGGTGCTGATGAAGACCGACGGCCTGCCGACCTACTTCCTGGCCAACGTGGTCGATGACCACCTGATGGGCATCACCCACGTCCTGCGGGGCGAGGAGTGGCTGCCGTCGGCGCCCAAGCTGATCAAGCTGTACGAGTACTTCGGCTGGGAGCAGCCCAAGCTGTGCTACATGCCGCTGCTGCGCAACCCGGACAAGAGCAAGCTGTCCAAGCGCAAGAACCCCACGTCCGTGACCTTCTACGAGCGCATGGGCTTCATGCCCGAGGCGATGCTCAACTACCTGGGCCGCATGGGCTGGTCGATGCCCGACGAGCGCGAGAAGTTCTCGCTGGACGAGATGGTCGAGCACTTCGACCTGTCGCGCGTCTCCCTGGGCGGCCCGATCTTCGACATCGAGAAGCTTTCCTGGCTCAACGGCCAATGGCTGCGCGATCTGCCTGTGGAAGCGTTCGCCCAGCGCGTGCGTGACTGGGCCTTCAACCCCGACTACCTGATGGCCATCGCGCCGCACGTGCAGGGCCGTGTCGAGACCTTCAGCCAGATCGCACCTTTGGCTGGTTTCTTCTTCGAAGGCGCGCTGAAGCTCGACACCACGCTGTTCGCCCACAAGAAGCTCTCGCCCGACCAGGTACGCCAGGTCATGCAGCTGATCCTGTGGAAGCTCGAGAGCCTGCGTCAGTGGGACAAGGAGCGAATCACCGCGACCATCCAGGCCGTGGTCGACGGGCTCGGCCTGAAGCTGCGCGATGCCATGCCGCTGATGTTCGTCGCGATCACCGGCCAGTCCAGCTCGGTCTCGGTGCTCGATGCCATGGAGATCCTGGGCCCGGATCTGACGCGCTACCGTCTGCGTCAGGCGCTGGAGCAGCTGGGTGGCGTCTCCAAGAAAGAGAACAAGGAGTGGGAGAAGCTGCTGGCCACCCTTGGCTGAGTGCAGGGCAGGGGGGCGGCAAGTCGCAAGCGGCAAGCAGCAAGCAAAGCCCAATCGGTGCCGCGATTCAGGCTATGGTGTGGGTAGCAGCAAGCCATGGGCTGCAAGCAGCAAGCAGAAGCGTATCAGCGCTGCCGCCCAGCTTGCGGCTTGCAGCTACCACCTCGCTGCTCACCTCCAAGGTAAGTGATTGTTATGCCAGAAAATTTTTTTCAACTTTTTTGAAAAATATGTTTGACAGGCGTTCGATCGGATCTTAATATGCGCCCCGTCCACAGCGATGAACGAAACGAAACGCCAGACACCCAGTTAGGCGAATCAAGTTCAAAGCGACAACGTGGGGCTATAGCTCAGCTGGGAGAGCGCCTGCATGGCATGCAGGAGGTCAGCGGTTCGATCCCGCTTAGCTCCACCATATTCCGCTTCACGACCCCTTGCGGGTTGGGAAGCAAGACCGGGTCCAGCAACCGGGTCTTGAAGGTAAGAAGGTTCGTCCCCTTCGTCTAGTGGCCTAGGACACCGCCCTTTCACGGCGGTAACAGGGGTTCGAGTCCCCTAGGGGACGCCAGTTTCACACAAGCGCCATCATCGATGACGCTGGGCCGCGAGGCTAGAAATCTGGGGCTATAGCTCAGCTGGGAGAGCGCCTGCATGGCATGCAGGAGGTCAGCGGTTCGATCCCGCTTAGCTCCACCAATTTTGCCAGGGTTCGTGAAAACGGACCTGCACGAAGGTTACAAGTCCCCTTCGTCTAGTGGCCTAGGACACCGCCCTTTCACGGCGGTAACAGGGGTTCGAGTCCCCTAGGGGACGCCATTTTTACCCGCGTTTTGCGGGACCTTTAAGGCTCATTCGCATATTGAATGGGCCTTTTGTTTTTCCGCCGTAAAAACCTCTGTCGCCACATGACGCTGCCGGGCCTTGGCCAGTACGAGCGGGCAGGGCCTCGTATCCGGTACACTGGCGTGGTCCTCACGATCAGGAGACGACATGAGCTGGGATCTGGAAACGCCATTCATCATCGACCTGCGTGTCGGTGCCGAAGACATCGACGGGTTGGGTCACGCCAACAACGCGGTCTACGTCACCTGGCTGGAGCGTTGCGCCTGGCGCCACTCCCAATGGCTCGGACTGGACCTGGCCGAGTACCGACGCCTGGATCGCGCGATGGCCGTGCATCGTCACGAAATCGACTACCTGGCCGCGACCCATCAGGATGACGAGCTGCAGCTGGCGACCTGGATCGTGAACTGGGACCAACGCCTGCGCATGACCCGCCGTTTCCAGCTCAAGCGCCCCAGCGATGGCATGACCGTCCTGCGTGCCCAGACCACCTTCGTGTGCATCGAACTCTCCACGGGCAGGCCCAAGCGCATGCCCGACGAGTTTCTCGACTGCTACCGGCCGATGGAGATGGGTGGGGCTTGAGCTGTTAGCTACAAGCTACAAGTTGAGAGGCGTTGCGTTGACGTTTGGCGTCAGCCTTCAACCCTGATGCTGCTCATTCGTTCGCAAGAAGCTTAGCCCTGCCACAGCTTGCAGCTTGCAGCTTGCCACTCGTCACTCGCTTTACCCGGAGACCCCCATGCAAATAGCCTTGGCCCCAATGGAAGGGCTGGTCGACAACATCCTGCGCGACGTGCTGACCCGCACCGGCGGTATCGATTGGTGTGTCACCGAGTTCATCCGCGTGTGCGATCGGCTATTGCCGCCTGCGCAGTTCGACAAGCTGGCGCCCGAACTTCGGCACGGTGCGCAAACGGCGGCAGGCGTGCCCATGCGTGTGCAGCTGCTGGGCTCCGACCCGGTGTGCCTGGCCGAGAATGCCGTGTTGGCCTGCGAGCTGGGCGCGCCGGTGATCGACCTCAACTTCGGCTGCCCGGCCAAGACCGTCAACAAGTCCCGCGGGGGCGCGGTGCTGCTCAAGGAGCCCGAGCTGCTGCACGCGATCGTCAGTGAGGTCCGGCGCGCCGTGCCGGCGCACATCCCGGTCACCGCCAAGATGCGCCTGGGCTTCGAGACGCCCGATGGCGCGATGGATTGTGCCAGGGCCTTGGCCGACGGCGGGGCGGCGCACCTGGTGGTGCACGCGCGGACCAAGGTCGAAGGGTACAAGCCGCCGGCCCATTGGGAATGGGTGGCCAAGGTGCAGGACGTGGTCCGTGTGCCGGTCTTTGCCAATGGCGAGATCTGGAGCGTGGACGATTGGCGTCGCTGCAAGGCGGTGAGCGGCGCACGCGACATCATGCTCGGCCGTGGCCTGGTGTCGTGCCCTGACCTGGGCCTGCAGATTGCGGCGGCGCGTGACGGGCGCGCGTATCACCCCATGACCTGGGCGGCCCTGCTGCCCTTGCTCCAGGCGTTCTGGCAGCAGGCCCAGGCCAAGCTGTCGCCACGCTACGCACCGGGTCGCATGAAGCAGTGGGTGGCCATGCTGACGCGCAACTACCCCGAAGCCGTAGCGTTGTTCGCCGAGTTGCGTCGCGAGAGTGATTGCGCGCGCATCAGTGCGCTGCTGGGACTGCCGGCGGTGTCGACCGAGCCGTGCGTCGCCTGAGCGAAAAATTTTTTGTGCCACGGCCTTGAAAAGGCAGGTCAGGTCCTTATCTCTTCAGTACGCGATGCCGAAGTCGGGTCGCGTGATGACTGAACTCGCTGAATCTCAGGAGATGTATCATGACTACTGCTTTTTCGCTCGCTCCACTGTTCCGCCATTCCGTCGGTTTCGACCGTTTCAACGACCTGTTCGAGTCGGCGGCGCGTAATGAGACGGGTAGCAGCTACCCGCCCTACAACGTGGAAAAACATGGCGATGACCACTATCGCATCGTGATCGCGGCGGCCGGTTTCCAGGAAGCCGATCTCGACCTGCAAGTGGAAAAAGGCGTGCTGACCGTGACCGGTGGCAAGCGTGACAACGCCAATGGCGAGGTCACCTACCTACACCAGGGCATCGCTCAACGTGCCTTCAAGCTGTCGTTCCGCCTGGCCGACCACATCGAGGTCAAGGCCGCGGACCTGGCCAATGGCCTGCTCAGTATCGATCTGTTGCGTCTGGTGCCGGAAGAAGCCAAGGCCAAGCGCATCCCGATCAATGGCGAAAAGCCTGCGCTGAACTGAGCCTGTCGGGTCACGACAGCACCGGTCCGGGCCCCGTCGCCTCGACCGACACCGGGGTCGCCTAGCGGCCCCGGTTTTCGTTATGGCCTGGCCATCCGTACGTCTTTCCCTTGCCTCGCAGATCAGGATCGATGAGGCAGCAGCGCCCGAAATGCGTCCAGCGGCAGCGGTCGGCTGTACAGGTAACCCTGGTACAGGTGACAGTGGAGCTGTTCGAGAAACGCCAACTGTTCGGGCAATTCCACCCCTTCGGCAATCACCGTCAGGCCCAGGCTGCGCGCCATGGCCACGATGGCCCGGACGATCTCGGCGTCATTGGTGTCCAGCAGCGCGTCACGCACGAAGGTCTGGTCGATCTTCAACGTGTCCACTGGCAGGCGCTTGAGGTAGGTCAAGGAGGAATACCCGGTGCCGAAATCGTCCATGGCAAAGCCCACCTCGTGACGGCGGAGTTCGCGCATCTTGTCGATGGTGTCGTCCAGGTTCTGGATGACGATGCCCTCGGTGATTTCTAGTTTCAGCAGGCGCCTGGGCAGGCCGCACTGATCGAGACTGCGCAGGGTGCGCTCGACGAAGTCACGTTGCCGGAACTGGCGCGGGCTGATGTTGACGCACAGGCTGAAGCGCGCCGGGTCAATCAGCCCCTCGGCGAGCAGGTCCGCGCAGGCCTGGCAGGCCTGGTCGAGGATCCAGCCACCGACGTCGATGATCAGCCCGCTTTCTTCCAGCACATGGATGAACTGTGCGGGCGATTGCTGGCCCAGCACGGGGTGATACCAGCGCAGCAGGACTTCGGCGCCGACGATCTGCTGGTCGCGCGCGTCGACCTGCGGCTGGAAGTGCAAGGCCAGTTCGTTGCGCGCCAGTGCCAGGCGCAGGTCGCTTTCCAGGCGCAGACGCTCGCTGGCGGCCGTCTGCATGCTGGTATGGAACAGCTCGGTGGCGTTGCGCCCGGCGTCCTTGGCGCGGTACAGCGCGATGTCGGCACGCTTGAGCAGGTCGGCGGGCGTGGTGCCATGGTCGGGGATGAGTGCCACACCGATGCTCGGCGTCACCTGCAATTGCTGGCCATCCAGTGCCATCGGGGCGGCCAGCAACTGACGCAAGGCACTGGCCCGCTCGCCGATCTGGGCCTCGACCGCTTCCCGACTGCCGGACAGGTGGCCGAGCAGCACCACGAACTCGTCGCCGCCGAGCCTGGCCACGGTGTCGCCGACGCGGACGCTGGCTTCCAGGCGGGCGGTGACGACCTTGAGTACCGCATCGCCCACCGGGTGGCCCAGCGAGTCGTTGATGTGCTTGAAGTGGTCCAGGTCCAGAAACAGCAGCGCGCCGCGTGAGCGATCACGTTGCAGGACCTCGATCTGCTGGCTCAACCGGTCCATCAGCAAGGCGCGGTTGGGCAGGTTGGTCAAGGGGTCGTGATAGGCCAGGTGACGGATCTGGGCCTGGGCGTTCTTCAACTGTGTCACGTCCCGCGCGGTGACCAGCAGGCAGTCGGTTTCGTTGAGGGTGATCGGTTCTACCGACACCTCCACGGTGATCGCGTCGCCGCGCTTGTGGCGACCGAGCATCTCGCGTCGGTGCACACGGCCCTGTTCGAGCAGTTCGTCAAGCAGGGCCATGCGTTGCTGCTCGTCGGCCCAGATCCCGAGTTCGAACACGCTACGTCCCATCACGTCCTCGATCCGGTAGCCCGTCAGGCGACAGAACCCCTCGTTGACTTCCAGGTAGCGTCCGCTATCGCGTTCGGTGATGGTGATGGCGTCAGGGCTGGAATGGAACGCCTTGGCGAATTTCTCCTCGCTGGCCTTCACGGCCGCTTCGGCGCGCTGCTGCTGGGTGATGTCACGCAAGGTGGTCACGCTGCACGCCTGGCCATCGACGGCGATCGCCCGGCTGGCGATCACGCAGGTCAGCCGTTCGCCCTGGGCGGTGTGGGCCACGACCGCGACATTGCTCAGGCCCTGGTCACGGATGACCTGTTCGATGCGTCGGGCCCGCTCGGGCGCTTCGGCCCAGAGCCCCAGCTGCTCGGCAGTGCGGCCGATGATCTGGTCCGCGCGCCAGCCGAAGGTCTGGGTGAAGGCCGGATTGATTTCGATGAACTGGCCGGTGTCCTGGCGCGTGACGAAGATCGGGTCGGTGCTGACCTGGAACAGGCTGGCGAACTTCGCCTCCGAAGCGCTCAGGCGTTGTTCGCGTTCGACCTGCTCGCTGAGGTCGACGAAGGTGGTCAGCAGGTGAACGACCCCGTCCATCTCGATGCCTTGTGTGCTGAGCATACCATCGTGCACCTTGCCGCTGCGGTCGCGGAACGACACCTCCAGCGTGATCGGGCCGCTGGCATGCTCGGTAGCCTCCAGGACCTGTTGACGGTGCCGAGGGTCGACCCACAGCCCCAGCTCCGCCGTGGTCTTGCCGATGGCATCGGCCAATGGCCAGCCCAGGCTGTGTTCGAAGCTCTCGTTGGCTTCCAGGATCAGCCCGTCGTGACGGCGGGTCAGCAGGATCACGTTGGGGCTCAGGCGGAACAGGGTGGCGAAGCGCTGCTCGGACTGCATCAGCGCGACCTCGCGCTCGCGCTGGCGGGTGACCTCGCGGACCACGCCGATCATCTGCGCCCGGCCCTGGGCGTCGTGCATCAGGCTGCCGCTGATCTCCAGCCAGTGCAGGCTGCCGTCGGGCCAGCGGATACGGTGCCGCATCGCCTGTTCGAAAGGCTGCCCAGCGATCACCGCCTCGAAGGCCTGTCGCGCGCGTTCCCGGTCCTGGGGTGGGAGCAGGTCGAGGTACTCGATGTCCTCGAACAGCGGTTGGTTCGGGTCGAAGCCGAACAGCGCCTGGGTGCCCCGAGACCAGCTGACGCCGCCCGAGGGGATGTCCCACAGCCAGGCGCCGAGCCGCGCGCCGTTGAGCGCGGCCAGCAACTGCGGGGCGTTCTGCCAGGCCTGCTCCGACGCCTCGGGATCGGAAGCGAGGATGCGAGGCAGGCGGGGCATTGGGTGTGCGGAAGTGGGCATCGGTACCAGACCTTTGGCGATGACGCGTCCTTGGAAGCGAGCGACGGAAGTGGAGCCTGTTTCAGCCAGGCGTGGCATGAGCGTCCAGCAAGGCCATGAAGGCCCGCGCGGCGTTCGACAGCGTGCGTTCCGTATGCAGAATGTAGCCCAGCTGGCGCGACAGCTCGATGCCCGGTAGCGCGATCGAGGCGACCTGCTCGTCGAGCATGGTGCGCGGCAGCACGCTCCAGGCCAGGCCGATCGACACCATCATCTTGATGGTTTCCAGGTAGTTGGTGCTCATGGCGATGTTCGGGGTCAGGCCCTGGCTTTCGAAGAGGCGGTGGACGATGTGGTGGGTGAAGGTGTTGCCGCCTGGGAACACCGCCGGATGCCGCGCCACGTCGGCCAGGCTGACCGCCCGGTCGTTGGCCAGCGGGTGCTCGGGCGAGGCGACGAAGTCCAGCCAGTCGCGCCAGACCGGCGTAGCGCGGATCAGGGCGTGGGGCTCGGGCGCCAGGGTGATGACGGCGATTTCGGCGCGCCCGTGCAGCACTTCGTCGTAGGCCGCTTCCGAATCGAGGAACTGAATGTCCAGTGCGACCTGGGGATGTTGTCGGGTGAAGGCGCGCAGCACGGGCGGCAGGCGATGCAGGCCGATGTGATGGCTGGTCGCCAGAGTCAGCCGCCCGCCGACTTCGCCAGAGAGATTGGTCAGGGCCCGGCGCGTATCGTCCAGCACGTTGAGGATCTGGTAGGCCCGCGGCAGCAGCGCTCGTCCGGCCTCGGTGAGCGTGACTTCGCGCCCCAGCCGATCGAACAGCCGCGTGTCGAGCTGCTGCTCGAGGTTGGCGACCCGTTTGCTGATCGCCGGCTGGGTCAGGAACAGCCGCTGCGCGGCGCCGGAGAAACTGCCGGTCTCGGCGATGGCAATGAAGGCGCCCAAGGTCGCAAGGTCCATCTGTGATTCCTGAAGGTTATCCAAAGCATGAAAATTATGAATTTGAGTTATTCAATCTAACGCCATAGCATTCATCCGTACAAGCCAAGTGGTCTTTGGCATAGAAAGTCGCTGATGAGGAAACGCTCCATGGCCGGCAGAACGCTTTACGACAAACTCTGGGACGCGCACGAAGTGAAGCAGCGTGACGATGGGTCGTCGCTGATCTACATCGACCGCCACATCATTCACGAAGTCACCTCGCCCCAGGCGTTCGAAGGGCTGCGCCTGGCGCACCGCAAGCCATGGCGCATCGATGCCAACATCGCCACGCCCGACCACAACGTGCCCACCACCCCGAACGCAAGGGCGGCATCGAGGCCATCGCTGACCAGGTGTCGCGCCTGCAGGTCAAGACCCTCGATGAAAACTGCGACGAGTACGGTATCGTCGAGTTCAAGATGAACGACGTACGTCAGGGCATCGTGCACGTCATCAGCCCCGAGCAGGGCGCGACCCTGCCGGGCATGACCGTGGTCTGCGGCGACTCGCACACCTCGACCCATGGCGCTTTCGGCGCCCTGGCCCATGGCATCGGTACCTCGGAAGTCGAGCACGTGCTCGCCACCCAGTGCCTGGTCGCCAAGAAGATGAAGAACATGCGGGTCCAAGTAGACGGCACCTTGCCCCAGGGCGTCACGGCCAAGGACATCGTCCTGGCGGTGATCGGCAAGATCGGCACCGCCGGTGGCAACGGGCATGCCATGGAGTTCGCTGGCAGCGCCATCCGCGCCTTGTCGATGGAAGGCCGCATGACCATCTGCAACATGTCCATCGAAGCCGGCGCGCGCGTTGGCCTGGTGGCTACCGACCAGACCACCATCGACTACGTCAAGGGGCGCCCGTATGCGCCGACCGACGCCCAGTGGGAGCAGGCGGTCGCGGCCTGGCAGGACCTGGTCTCGGACGACGATGCGGTGTTCGACACGGTGGTCGAGCTGCGTGCCGAAGACATCAAGCCGCAGGTCAGCTGGGGCACGTCGCCCGAGATGGTCCTGGCCGTCGACCAACGCGTACCCGACCCGGCCGCCGAGCCGGATCTGGTCAAGCGCGGCTCGATCGAGCGTGCCTTGAAGTACATGGGCCTCTCGGCCAACCAGGCGATCACCGACATTCGCCTGGATCGCGTGTTCATCGGCTCGTGCACCAACTCGCGGATCGAAGACCTGCGCGCTGCCGCCGAGATCGCCAAGGGCCGCAAGGTCGCCGCCAGCGTCAAGCAGGCGATCGTGGTGCCGGGCTCGGGCCTGGTGAAAGCGCAGGCCGAGCGCGAAGGCCTGGACCAGATCTTCCTCGCCGCCGGTTTCGAGTGGCGTGAACCAGGCTGCTCGATGTGCCTGGCGATGAACCCGGACCGGCTGGAGAGTGGCGAGCATTGCGCGTCCACCTCCAACCGTAACTTCGAAGGCCGCCAGGGCGCCGGTGGACGCACCCATTTGGTCAGCCCAGCCATGGCCGCCGCCGCCGCGGTCGCCGGTCACTTCATCGATGTCCGCGAGTTGATCCAAGGGAGCGCAGCATGAGAGCTTTCACCCAGCACACCGGCCTGGTCGCACCGCTCGATCGTGCCAACGTCGACACCGACCAGATCATTCCCAAGCAGTTCTTGAAGTCGATCAAGCGCACCGGTTTCGGCCCGAACCTGTTCGACGAGTGGCGCTACCTGGACGTCGGCCAGCCTTACCAGGACAACAGCAAGCGCCCGCTGAACACCGAGTTCGTGCTCAACCACGACCGCTACCAGGGTGCCAGCGTTTTGCTGGCGCGCGAGAACTTCGGTTGCGGCTCGAGCCGCGAGCATGCGCCGTGGGCCCTGGACGAATACGGGTTCCGCAGCATCATCGCGCCGAGCTTCGCCGACATCTTCTTCAACAACAGCTTCAAGAACGGCCTGTTGCCGATCATCCTGCCGGACGAGGAGATCGACGAGCTGTTCAAGCAGGTCGAGGCCATGCCGGGCTACCAGCTCACCATCGACCTGCAGGCCCAGGCGGTCACACGCCCGGATGGCAAGGTGCTGACGTTCGAGATCGACGCCTTCCGTAAGCATTGCCTGCTCAACGGCCTGGACGACATCGGCCTGACCTTGCAGGACAGCGAGGCGATCGCAGCCTTCGAGCAACGCCACCGCGCCAGCCAGCCCTGGCTGTTTCGTGGGTGAAGTGAGCTCCAAGCAGTAAGCTACAAGCGACAAGTGAACGGCAGTGCGGTGAGTCAGGTGTGGGCCGGACGTTGAGGCGGCGCTGACGCTCTGACTTGCAGCTTGCAGCTTGCACCACCCCTCCCAAGGAGACCCCGATGACCGAACACCACACCGACGTCGTGCAGCGCCAGTTCGGCGAGCAGGCCACCGCTTACCTGAGCAGCGCCGTGCACGCGCAAGGCAGCGAGTTCGCGCTGCTGCGCGAGGCCGTCAGCGGGCAGGGCAGTGCGCGGGTGCTGGACCTGGGTTGTGGGGCAGGGCACGTGAGCTTCCAGGTCGCGCCGCTGGTGGGCGAGGTGGTGGCCTACGACCTGTCGACGGCCATGCTGGCCGTGGTCGCCGGTGCAGCCGCCGAGCGCGGCCTGGGCAACGTGACCACCGTTCAGGGGCCCGCCGAGTGCCTGCCGTTCGAGGACGGCACGTTCGACTTCGTCTTCAGCCGCTATTCCGCGCACCACTGGAGCGACCTGGGCCTGGCCCTCCGGGAGGTGCGCCGCGTCTTGAAACCTGGCGGCGTGGCGGCCTTCATCGATGTGATGTCACCGGGCAGCCCGTTGCTCGACACCTACCTGCAAAGCGTCGAGGTGCTGCGCGACACCAGTCATGTGCGCGACTATACGGCGGCCGAGTGGATCGGCCAGGCAAGCGAGGCCGGCCTGCAGGTTCGCAGCCATGCCCGCCAGCGCCTGCACCTGGAGTTCGCCTCCTGGGTCGAGCGCATGCGCACGCCCGAAGCGATGCGCGTGGCCATCCGTGCATTGCAGCGCGCCATGGGCGAAGAAGTGCGGCAGTATTACCAGATCGACCACGAGGGGTCATTCAGCACCGACGTGCTGGTCTTGTGGGCCGAGCGTTGAATTCGTTTCGGCGGGGCCGGTCCGGCCGCGCCGCTTGATTGGATATGAGGAAAGCATGAGCAAGCAGATTCTGATTCTCCCGGGTGACGGCATCGGTCCGGAAATCATGGCCGAAGCGGTCAAGGTGCTGGAGCTGGCCAACGACAAGTTCCAGCTCGACCTGACCCTGGAGCATGACGTGATCGGCGGCGCGGCCATCGACAAGCATGGCGTGCCGCTGGCCGACGAGACGCTCGAGCGCGCTCGCCGTGCCGATGCCGTGCTGCTGGGCGCCGTGGGTGGGCCGAAGTGGGACCGTATCGAACGTGACATCCGTCCCGAGCGCGGCCTGCTGAAGATCCGTTCGCAACTGGGCCTGTTCGCCAATCTGCGTCCGGCCATCCTCTATCCGCAACTGGCCGACGCCTCGTCGCTCAAGCCCGAGATCGTCGCTGGCCTGGACATCCTCATCGTCCGCGAGCTGACCGGTGGCATCTACTTCGGCGCGCCCCGCGGCACCCGTGAACTGGACGGCGGCGAGCGCCAGGCCTACGACACCTTGCCCTACAGCGAGAGCGAAATCCGCCGCATCGCCCGTGTCGGTTTCGACATGGCCCGCGTGCGTGGCAAGAAGCTCTGCTCGGTGGACAAGGCCAACGTGCTGGCTTCCAGCCAGTTGTGGCGCGAAGTGGTCGAAGAGGTGGCCAAGGACTACCCGGACGTGGCGCTGAGCCACATGTACGTCGACAACGCGGCGATGCAGCTGGTGCGCGCGCCCAAGCAGTTCGACGTGATGGTGACCGACAACATGTTCGGTGACATCCTGTCCGACGAAGCCTCCATGCTCACCGGTTCGATCGGCATGCTGCCGTCGGCCTCGCTGGATGCCGACAACAAGGGCATGTACGAGCCCTGCCATGGCTCGGCGCCGGACATCGCCGGTCATGGCATCGCCAACCCGTTGGCCACCATCCTCTCGGTGTCGATGATGCTGCGCTACAGCTTCAACCAGCACACCGCCGCCGATGCCATCGAGCAGGCCGTGAGCCGTGTGCTGGACCAGGGCCTGCGCACCGGCGACATCTGGTCGAGCGGCTGCGACAAGGTCGGTACGCAGGAAATGGGCGACGCAGTAGTCGCGGCCCTGCGGAATCTGTAATCTCTCTGGCCCGCTACCGTTTATCCATGGGGTAGCGGCCCACTTTTAGCAAAGGTGTAGTTGCGATGAAACGTGTAGGTCTGATCGGTTGGCGCGGCATGGTTGGTTCCGTGCTCATGCAGCGGATGCTGGAGGAGAAGGACTTCGACCTGATCGAGCCGGTCTTCTTCACCACCTCGAACGTCGGGGGCCAAGGCCCGGCGGTGGGCAAGGACATTGCCCCGCTGAAGGACGCCTACAGCATCGACGAGCTCAAGACCCTCGATGTCATCCTGACCTGCCAGGGCGGCGACTACACCAGCGAAGTCTTCCCCAAGCTGCGTGAAGCCGGCTGGAAAGGCTACTGGATCGACGCGGCCTCCAGCCTGCGCATGCAGGACGACGCGGTGATCGTGCTGGACCCGGTCAACCGTCGTGTCATCGACCAGCAGCTCGATGCCGGCACGCGCAACTACATCGGCGGCAACTGCACCGTCAGCCTGATGCTGATGGGCCTGGGCGGTCTGTTCGAGGCCGGGCTGGTGGAATGGATGAGCGCCATGACCTACCAGGCCGCCTCCGGCGCCGGTGCGCAGAACATGCGCGAGCTGATCCGCCAGATGGGCGCCACCCATGCCGCCGTCGCCGATGACCTGGCCAACCCGGCCAGCGCCATCCTCGACATCGACCGCAAGGTCGCCGAGAGCATGCGGGGCGAAGCGTTCCCGACCGAACACTTCGGCGTGCCGCTGTCGGGCAGCCTGATTCCGTGGATCGACAAGGAGCTGCCCAACGGCCAGAGCCGTGAGGAATGGAAGGCCCAGGCCGAGACCAACAAGATCCTCGGCCGCTTCAAGAACCCGATTCCGGTCGATGGCATCTGTGTGCGCATCGGTGCCATGCGCTGCCACAGCCAGGCGCTGACCATCAAGCTGAACAAGGACGTGCCACTGGCCGACATCGAAGGCATGATCAGCCAGCACAACCCGTGGGTGAAGCTGGTGCCCAACCACCGCGAGATCAGCATGCAGGAGCTGAGCCCGACCCAGGTGACCGGCACCCTGAACGTGCCGGTGGGCCGTCTGCGCAAGCTGAACATGGGCTCCCAGTACCTGGGCGCCTTCACCGTCGGCGACCAGCTGCTCTGGGGCGCCGCCGAACCGCTGCGTCGCATGCTGCGCATCCTGCTGGAGCGTTGAACGCGTCGGCTGCCTGACGCGTGAACCTGGCCCGCCCCTGTCCTGCAGGGGCGGGCTTTTTCATGGAGCATGGGCGACCGGTGGTGGGTGCGGACCGTGGGACGGTGTACCTCGACCCATGCGCCTGTGCGGTGACGGGCTTCGTGGGCCCTGCGGGCCCAATCGCGGCCGGTCCGGCGTCCCGGCAGGGGCCGCTTCCACAGGGGCTGAAATTGTCTGCAACGCTGCGGTGGAGCTACGGGTGTAGGAGCGGCCCCTGTGCCGCGATTGGGCCCGCAGGGCCCATAAAGTCAGCCACCCCCATGTCCCAGATAATCAAGAGGCCACACCGCAGAGTGAAGCAGGCTTGCCCACCATGACCGCTCCACACCCCAGCCCAACCCCCATGGCCTCACCCACGCAATCGGCGTAAAGTGCCGCTCCTCGCTCATCCGGAGGACTTTTCCATGCCCCATGCTTTCGACATCGCCGTCATCGGTGCCACCGGCTCGGTGGGTGAAACCCTCGTGCAACTGCTCGAGGAACTCGACTTCCCGGTCGGCGAACTGCACCTGCTGGCCAGCCTCGAGTCCGCCGGCAGCAGCGTTGCCTTCCGTGGCCGGAACGTGCGCGTGCGCGAGGTGGAGAACTTCGATTTCACCCAGGTCCAGCTGGCCTTCTTCGCCGCAGGGCCCGAGGTCAGCCGCCGGCTGGCCGACAAGGCCCTGGCGGCCCAGTGCTCGGTCATCGACCTGTCCGGCGGCCTCGAGCAGGCGCCGGTGGTGGTGCCGGAAGTCAACGGATCACAGCTCGCTCAGGTGACACGGCCTGCCCTGGTGGCCAGCCCCAGCCCGGCGACGATCAGCCTGGCCGTGGCGCTGGCACCTCTGCGTGAGCTGCTGGACATCGAGCGTATTCAGCTGACCGCCTGCCTGGCCGTCTCCGCCCAAGGGCGCGAAGCGGTGACCGAGCTGGCCCGGCAGACTGCCGAGCTGCTCAACGCCCGGCCGCTCGAGCCGCGTTTCTTCGACCGGCAGATGGCCTTCAACCTGCTGGCCCAGGTCGGCCCGAACGATGACCAGGGCCATGGCCTGCTGGAACGTCGGCTGGTCGATGAGCTGCGTGCCGTGCTGGACGCGCCCACGCTCAAGGTCGGTGTCACCTGCATCCAGGTCCCGGTGTTCTTCGGCGACAGCTACAGCGTCACCGTGCAAAGCCGTCGTCCGGTCGATCTGGCGGCGGTCAACGCGGCGCTCGATGCCGGCGAGAGCCTCGAGCGCGTGGAAGGTGACGACTACCCGACACCGGTCGGCGATGCAGTGGGCCAGGATGTGGTCTATGTTGGACGAGTACGCCAGGGCATCGACGATGCCGAGCAGCTCAACCTCTGGCTGACCACCGACAACCTGCGCAAGGGCGCGGCGCTCAACGCGGTGCAGATAGCGCGCTTGTTGATAAAAGACCAGCTGTAAAAGATACTTGCCAGCACTTATGTCCTTGTTCCATCACGGGCTCGCCGGGACGATTCATCGATAGGGAAGGGGTCATGCTTCGAATCCGCAAGATGGTGCTGGCCATTGCCGCCGCTACCGCGTTGTCCTCTGGCGTGGTCAACGCTCTGGAACTGGGCGACCTGACGCTCAAGTCCGGCCAGGGTCAGCCCCTGGATGCCGAGATCGAGCTGCGCGACGTGCAGGACCTGACGGCGGCCGACCTCAGGCCGAGCCTGGCAGGTCCGGAAGAGTTCAGCCGTGCGGGCATCCCCATGCCGGCCTACCTCGAAGACCTGACCTTCACGCCGGTGATCGTGCCCAACGGCCGCAGCGTGCTGCGCGTGACCTCGAGCGCAGCATTGCCGGCCCCGGTGGTCAAGTTCCTCGTGCAGGTCATGTGGCCCCAGGGGCGTCTGCTGCGTGACTACGATGTCGCGCTCGATCGCCCCCAGCCACAGCCCTCGCGCGCCACGCCGGGTGTCCAGCCTGCCGTGACCGCGGCCGATACCTACACCAGCCGGCGCCGTGACACCTTGTGGCAGATCGCCGCGCGCAACGCCCAGGGCGGGTCCGTGCAGCAGACCATGCTGGCGATCCAGGCGCTCAACCCGGACGCCTTCATCAACAACAACATCAACCAGCTCAAGGTCGGGCAGGTCCTGCGCCTGCCCGACGCGCAGCAGATCCAGAGCATCCCGCAGCGTGAGGCCGAGGCCGAGGTCGCCGAGCAGTACGCCGCCTGGCGCGAGGGCCGGCGCCTGGGGCCGCGTGCACGACAGCTGGACGCCACGCGGCGGACCAGCGCCGGGGCCGCGCCTGCCCAGGTGGCCCAGGCCGACAACCTGCGCCTGGTGGCGCCCGAGACGACGGCCGCCGCCAACGATGCCCGCGCCCTCAACGATCAGCTGGCCGTGGCCCAGGAAAGCCTCGACACCAGCCGGCGGGACAACGAAGAACTCAAGAGCCGCATGACCGATCTGGAAAGCCAGCTGGACAAGCTGCAGCGGCTGATCGAACTCAAGAACGACCAGCTGGCACGCCTGTCGCAACAGGCGGGCATGCCGGCGGCGGCGCCGTCGACTGCCGTGGGTGCCGGTACACCCGCGGCCACACCTGCGCTGCCTGGCGAAACGCCAGCCGAGGCCGCTGGCGCGACGCCCGTCACGGGCGCTGCGGACACCCTGCCTCCCGTGGCCGCCACGCCTTCCACGGCGAGCGAGTCCGTCATTCAGCCAGCACCTGCGGCGGCCGGCACCCAGCCTGAAGCCACCCCGGCCGAGGCCACGCCATCCGCGCGCGACCCGCTCGATACGCTACTGGGCAATCCCTGGCTGCTGGCCGTCATCGCCGGCTCCCTTCTGCTGGTGCTGTTGCTGCTGGTGCTGATCATCCTGCGCAAGCGCAAGGCCCAGCAGGAAGCCGAGAAGCACCTGCGCATGGCGCGTGAGCTGGCCGAAGAGCAGAACGATCCGGAACTCGACCTGCCACCGGGCAGCTTCGATGAACTCGACATTCCGCACACCCTGTCGCCGGCGGTCGTGGCGGCCTCGACGGCCGCTGCCATGCCGGCCGAACAGGCGCAGTCCCGTGAACAGGCCGAAGCGTTGGCAGCCGATCGGGTGCTGATGGAGGCCGAGCTGAAGATCGCCGACGGCCGTTTGAACGATGCCGCCGAGCTGCTGGAAGCCGGTGTAGCCGCGCACCCGAGCCGCAACGACCTGCGCCTGAAGTTGATGGAAGTGTACGGTCGCCAGGGTGATCGGGACGGCTTCGTCAGCCAGGAGCGGCAACTGCCCGCCACGCATCAGAACCAGACCGAGGTCGATACGCTCAAGCAGCGCTTCCCGGCGATGCTCGGCATGGTCGCCGCAGGCCTGGGCGCCGCCGCCTTGGCGACGGAACGCGACGAGCAGTACGTGCAGACGCTGCTGGACGAAACACCCCGCCGCGAGCCGGTGATGCCAGGCGCAGCACGCGAGACTGAGGTCGAAGACGATCCTTTGGCCGAAGTGCCGGACGAGGTGCTGGGTGCAGCAGCCGACCTTGAGGTCAATGCCGACCTGCCCGTGGCCGGCTACGCCGAGCCGCCGGTGCTCGAGCCGGTCACGACCACGGCGCCGGGCCAGGCGCCTGCCGCCCCGGTCGAACAGAACGACGCCGACGACGACTTCGAGGCCATGCTGGCCCAGGCCCAGGCACAAGCGGCGGGTGATGCGTTCGACCTGGACGTGGGTACGCCCGACGCCGACGAGCCGTTCCGTCCCGACGATGCCTTCGCGGTGGAGGACGGACGCGGTGAGTCGCGCGCAGCTGCGGTCAACGAACCTGACCTGGGCGATGATTTCGATCTTTCCCTGGCGCTGGACGATGACTCGCCCGCTGCGCGCAACTTCGCCAGTGAGCTGGACGACGTCAATGCCGAGCTGGACAGGCTGTCGGACAGCTTCGACACGCCAGCGGCCAGCGCGCCGACCGTGGCGGCCGCCACGCCAGCGCCTGAGTCTGAGCCGGAACCCGAGCCCGAGCCCGAGCCGGTCGATGACCTGGACTTCGACTTCTTCTCGGGCGCCGACGAAGTGGCCACCAAGCTCGACCTGGCCCGTGCCTACGTCGACATGGGCGATCCACAGGGGGCCCGCGACATCCTCGACGAAGTAGTCAAGGATGGTGATGAAGGGCAGCGTCTGGAAGCCAGGGAGCTGCTGTCGCGCCTGGTCTGAACGCCATAGCGGGGCTGCGATGCACGATGCACGCATCGCAGTCTCTCGCCTGACACGCCCTTCCCGTCGGGCGCGTGTGCCCTGACCAGCCCATTCATGGGCTGGTCTCGTTATACTCCCCGCCTTTTCGTAGAACCGACAGGTCTTGCTTCTTGGATATCATCGACACCGTCGCGGCCGAATCGGCGGCCGAAGGCCATTTCCGTATCGCCCTGGGCGTGGAATACAAAGGTGCCCGCTACCGGGGCTGGCAGCGTCAGGCCAGTGGCGTGCCGAGCGTCCAGCAGGCGCTGGAGCAGGCCCTGTCCAAGGTGGCCGACTCGCCCATCAGCGTGCTCTGCGCCGGACGTACCGACGCCGGCGTGCACGCCTGCGGCCAGGTCGTGCACTTCGACACCCAGGCCGTGCGTGACGAGCGCGCCTGGACCTTGGGCACCAATTTCAACCTGCCGCACGACATCAGCGTGACCTGGGCGCGGCAGATGCCGGCCCACTTCCATGCGCGGTTCAAGGCCGTCGCCCGACGCTACCGCTACGTCATCTACAACGACCCGATCCGCCCGGCGCACCTGGCCGAGGAAGTGACCTGGAATCACCGCCCGCTGGACGTCGCGGCCATGGCCGAAGGCGCGGCGCACCTGCTCGGCACCCATGACTTCAGCGCCTTCCGCGCCAGCCAGTGCCAGGCCAAGTCGCCGATCAAGCACATGCACCACCTGCGCGTCACCCGCCACGGCCAGATGATCGTGCTGGACGTGCGCGCCACGGCGTTCCTGCATCACATGGTACGCAACATCGCCGGTGTGCTCATGACCATCGGGGCGGGCGAGCGGCCTGCGACCTGGGCGCGCGAAGTGCTCGAGAGTCGCAACCGCCGTGAAGGCGGCGTCACGGCCCATCCCCATGGCCTCTACCTGGTGCAGGTGGAGTACCCCGATGAGTTCCAGCTGCCGCAACGTTACATCGGGCCGCACTTTCTCACGGGCTACGAGGCCTTGTCGGCTGACGTTGGATGAGGCTTTTGCTACCATCCGATGCTTTATCCGCTGACGAGGTGCCTCGTTCGTGACTATCGTTCGCAGCAAGATTTGCGGTATCACCCGTGTCGAGGATGCCTTGGCCGCCGTCGAGGCGGGGGCCGATGCCATCGGCCTGGTGTTCTACGCCAAGAGCCCACGCGCCGTGAGCGTGGCGCAGGCGCGTGAGATCCTCGCGGCATTGCCCCCGTTCGTCACCAGCGTCGGCCTGTTCGTCGATGCTTCTCGCTGCGAGCTGCAGGACATCCTCGAGGCCGTGCCGCTGGACCTTCTGCAGTTTCACGGCAACGAGACGCCCGAGGCCTGTTCAGGGCACCACCGGCCGTGGATCAAGGCGCTGCGGGTGCGGCCTGGCGACGACCTCGAGGCGGCCTGCCAGCAGTACGCAGGGGCGCGCGGTCTTCTGCTCGACGCCTACGTGGCGGGTGTGCCGGGGGGGACTGGCGAGACCTTCGACTGGTCGTTGATTCCCGCGCACCTGAGCAAGCCCGTGATTCTGGCCGGGGGCCTGAGTGCCGACAACGTCGGTCAGGCCATCGCCCAGGTGCGTCCCTATGGCGTGGACGTCAGCGGTGGCGTGGAGCTGCACAAGGGCATCAAGGACGCCGCTCGGATCCAGGCCTTCATGGCCGCGGTCCGGGCGGCGTCGGCGACGATGTGACGGCACGCCAGGCGGCATCGTCCATAGCTATCGCTGCCACGGTCACGACCGGGCAGACCCGGCGCCAGCGGCGCCGACAGAACATGGGGTGCGAGACGGTCGACGGGCGAGTCACGGCATGGCCGATTCGCCGGACCGGCTTGCAGCCGTTTCGAACAGATGATGAGTTCAAGGGCAGGGCGCGTGTGGCCAATGTCACCCGCCTGCCAAGACTGGAGATGAAAGCATGAGCAACTGGTTGGTAGACAAACTGATCCCATCGATCATGCGTTCCGAGGTGAAGAAGAGTTCGGTGCCCGAAGGGCTGTGGCACAAGTGCCCGTCCTGCGAGGCGGTGCTGTACCGTCCCGAACTCGAGAAGACCTTGGACGTTTGCCCCAAGTGCAACCACCACATGCGGATCGGCGCGCGTGCGCGCATCGACATCTTCCTCGATGCCGAAGGCCGTGCCGAACTGGGCGCCGACCTGGAACCGGTCGACCGTCTCAAGTTCCGTGACGGCAAGAAGTACAAGGATCGCCTGAGCGCTGCACAGAAGCAGACCGGCGAGAAGGACGCGCTGATCTCCATGAGCGGTACCCTGCTGGGCATGCCGGTCGTGGTCAGCGCCTTCGAGTTCTCGTTCATGGGCGGTTCCATGGGTGCCGTGGTCGGCGAGCGTTTCGTGCGCGCTGCCAATTACGCCCTGGAACACCGTTGCCCGATGATCTGCTTCGCCGCCTCCGGTGGCGCGCGCATGCAGGAAGCGTTGATCTCGCTGATGCAGATGGCCAAGACCTCGGCGGTGCTGGCGCGCCTGCGTGAAGAAGGCATCCCGTTCATTTCGGTGCTGACCGACCCGGTCTACGGCGGTGTGTCCGCCAGCCTGGCGATGCTGGGCGACGTGATCGTCGGCGAGCCCAAGGCGCTGATCGGCTTCGCCGGCCCGCGCGTGATCGAGCAGACCGTACGCGAGAAGCTGCCTGAAGGCTTCCAGCGCAGCGAGTTCCTGCTGGACCACGGCGCCATCGACCTGATCATCTCGCGCAACGAACTGCGTCCGCGCCTGGCACGCCTGCTGGCCCAGATGACCGGCCAGCCGACGCCGACCCTGATGTCCGAGGCGCCAGTGGCCATCGACGAGCCTGTCGTGGCCTGATGAGCACCCGTAGCCTGGGCGACTGGCTCGCCTACCTCGAACAGCTGCACCCGTCGGCCATCGACATGGGCCTGGAGCGTTCCCGCCAGGTGCTCGAGCGCCTGGCGCTGGGTACGTTGGCGCCGCGCGTGGTGACCGTGACCGGCACCAACGGCAAGGGCTCGACCTGTGCTTTCGTCGCCGCCCTGCTCAAGGCCCAGGGGTTGCGGGTCGGCGTCTACGCTTCGCCGCACCTGCTGCGCTACAACGAGCGCGTGCAGATCGACGGCCAGGAAGTCGGCGACGAGGCCCTGTGCCAGGCCTTCGCCGCCGTCGAGGCCGCCCGTGGCGACGTGTCGCTGACCTATTTCGAGATGGGCACCCTGGCGGCATTCTGGCTGTTCCGCCAGGCCGCGCTGGATGCCGTGGTGCTCGAGGTGGGGCTGGGTGGCCGGCTCGACGCGGTCAACCTGGTGGACGCCGACCTGGCGCTGGTCACCAGCATCGGTGTGGACCATGTCGAATACCTGGGCGACACGCGCGAGTCCGTCGCCTTCGAGAAGGCCGGCATCTTCCGGCCGGGCGTTCCGGCCCTGTGCGGTGATCCTCACCCGCCGCAGCCCCTGCTCGACAAGGCCGCCGAACTGGGGTGTCCCCTGTACGTGCGCGGGCGTGATTTCGACCTGCAAGGCTCCGGTGAACACTGGCGCTGGCAGGGGCGGGCGGCTGACGGTAGCCCGCTGACCCTCGACCTGCCGATGCTTGACCTGCCGCTCGAGAACGCCGCCCTGGCGCTTCAGGCCTACCGGTTGTGCGGCTTGCCCTGGGATCCCGAGCACCTGCGTCAGACACTGCTCGCCACCCGCGTCACCGGGCGGCTGGACCGTCGCGCCGTGATGTGGCAAGGCAAGCGCCTGCAACTGCTGCTCGATGTGGGCCACAACCCTCACGCCGCCGGCTACCTGGCACAGCGTCTGGCCGCACGAGCACCGCTGGGTCGGCGTCTGGCCGTGTTCGGTCTGCTGTCCGACAAGGACCTCGACGGTGTGATCGCGCCGCTGACCGGCGTGGTCGACGACTGGGCGGTGGCACCGCTGGAATCGCCCCGTAGCCGTCCGGCGGCCGAGTTGTACGACGCCTTGAAGAACCTTGGCGCGACGGTGAAGTCTCATGAGGGCGTCGACGCTGCGCTGGAAGCGCAGTGCACGCAGGCGACGGAGGATGACGAGATCCTCCTGTTCGGTTCGTTTTTCTGTGTCGCCCAGGCTCTCGCGTGGCTGGAGCGGCAGGGCTCGAGAGGCTAGATAGATGGCAGGGCTGGACAAGGGCGTGAAGCAACGTATCGTCGGGGCGCTGGTGCTGGTGGCATTGGCGGTGATCTTCCTGCCGATGCTGTTCACGCGTCAGGACGAAGTGCGCGAAGTCCGGGTCGAGGCGCCCCAGGCGCCGGCCAGGCCCGAGGTGGCCGACGTGCAGGTCGATCCGGTGGCCGTGCCGGAGCCCCAGGCATTGCCGCAGACGCCGGCAGCCAGCGAGGCCCCTCCGGTGGTGGTCAATGAGTCCACTGCGCCGATGACTGCGCCTCGCCAGCCCATCACGCCGTCTCACGACGCTTCCGCCAAGGCGCCTGCCAAGGCAGCCGCGCCCGTGACCAGGACCGAAGCCCCTTCAACCGCTCAGGCGCCGTCCCAAGCCCCGGCGGCGGCCCCGGCGCCGAGCACGGGCAACAAGGTCGATGGCAACGGCCTGCCGGTCAGCTGGTCGATCCAGGTGGCCAGCCTGTCCAACCGGGCGGGTGCCGACAACTTGCAGAAGACCCTGCGCAGCCAGGGCTACAACGCCTACATTCGTACGGCGGGCGGGCTCAATCGCGTCTTCGTCGGGCCGTTGATCGAGCGCAGCGAGGCCGAGCGCGTACGTGACGTGATCAACCGTCAGCAGAAGATCAAGGGCATCGTCGTGCGCTTCGAGCCAGAGCGCGGCTGACGGCGTCGCCTGATCGCATCGGGTGGCGAGCGTGGCCCAAAGGCGGGTCACGCAGGCGCGAAGCTACCCGCTCTGACGCTTCCCTCGCACGGGCAGAGGTCACTGGCGACACCGCGCTGGAACTCATCGGCTTCCAACCTGTCTCCAGCCTGACATTCCGCTTACCCCATCCCCATCCCTCTGCTAAAATGCGCCCCCTAATAGGTCTGCAGGCAGTACCGTGGCATTTACCTGGGTCGATTGGGCGATCATCGCGATCGTCGCCGTTTCCGCGCTGATCAGTCTCAACCGTGGCTTCGTCAAGGAAGCCCTGTCGCTGGTCACCTGGGTGGTCGCCGGTGCGGTCGCGTGGCTGTTCGGCGGGTCGCTGTCGCAGTACCTGGAGCCATACATCCAGACGCCCTCGGCGCGGGTCATCGCAGGCTGTACCATTCTGTTCGTCGCCACGCTGATCGTGGGGGCGATGATCAATTTCATCGTGGGCGAGCTGATCCGCGTGACCGGGCTGTCCGGCACCGATCGCTTCCTTGGCATGGTCTTCGGCGCGGCGCGTGGTGGCCTGCTGGTGGTCGTGGCCGTCGGGCTGTTGAGCCTCGGCCCGGTACAGCAGGATCCCTGGTGGCAGCAGTCCCGTCTGCTGCCGCAGTTCGTGCTGGTCGCCGACTGGTCGAAGAATCTCGTGCTGGGCTTTGCCAGCCAGTGGATGTCCGGTGGGGTCGGTCCCTCGACCGATCTCCCTTTCAAGGAGCACCTGCTCGGGCCGAACCGGTCGTGAGCGGACTCAGTCAGGTTTCATCAAAGTAGGGGTTGCGTCGCATGTGTGGCATCGTCGGTATCGTCGGTAAGTCGAACGTCAATCAGGCGCTGTATGACGCGCTAACCGTTCTCCAGCATCGCGGCCAGGACGCTGCCGGCATCGTGACCAGCCATGATGGCCGGCTGTTCCTGCGCAAGGACAACGGCCTGGTGCGCGATGTCTTCCAGCAGCGGCACATGCAGCGTCTGGTCGGGCACATGGGTATCGGGCACGTGCGCTACCCGACGGCGGGCAGCTCGACCTCGGCCGAGGCCCAGCCGTTCTACGTCAACTCGCCCTACGGCATCACCCTGGCGCACAACGGCAACCTGACCAACGTCGAACAGCTGGCCAAGGAGATCTACGAGTCGGACCTGCGTCACGTCAACACCAACTCCGATTCCGAAGTGCTGCTCAACGTGTTCGCCCATGAGCTGGCCGTGCGCGGCAAGCTGCAGCCGACCGAAGAAGACGTGTTCGCGGCCGTGTCCCACGTGCACAGCCGGTGCGTCGGCGGCTATGCGGTGGTGGCGATGATCACCGGCTACGGCATCGTCGGCTTCCGCGACCCCCACGCCATTCGCCCGATCGTCTTCGGCCAGCGTCACACCGACGAAGGCGTGGAGTACATGATCGCCTCGGAAAGCGTGGCCCTGGACGTGCTCGGCTTCACCCTGATCCGCGACCTGGCGCCGGGCGAAGCGGTCTACATCACCGAAGACGGTCAGCTGCACACCCGTCAGTGCGCCACCGCGCCGACCCTCACGCCGTGCATCTTCGAGCACGTCTACCTGGCCCGTCCGGACTCGATCATCGACGGCGTCTCGGTGTACAAGGCACGCCTGCGCATGGGCGAGAAGCTGGCCGACAAGATCCAGCGCGAGCGCCCGGACCATGGCATCGACGTGGTCATCCCGATCCCCGACACCAGCCGCACGGCGGCGCTGCAGTTGGCCAACCACCTGGGCGTCAAGTTCCGCGAAGGCTTCGTCAAGAACCGCTACATCGGCCGGACCTTCATCATGCCGGGCCAGGCCGCCCGCAAGAAGTCGGTGCGCCAGAAGCTCAACGCCATCGAGCTGGAGTTCCGCGGCAAGAACGTGATGCTGGTGGACGACTCGATCGTGCGCGGCACCACCTGCAAGCAGATCATCCAGATGGCCCGCGAGGCCGGCGCCAAGAACGTCTACTTCTGTTCCGCCGCCCCCGCCGTGCGTTACCCCAACGTCTACGGCATCGACATGCCGAGTGCCCATGAACTGATCGCCCATAACCGTACCACCGAACAGGTGGCCGAGTTGATCGGCGCCGACTGGCTGGTCTACCAGGACCTGCCGGACCTGGTGGAATCGGTCGGTGGCGGCAAGATCAAGATCGAGCAGTTCGATTGCGCGGTGTTCGACGGCCACTACGTGACCGGCGACGTCGACGAGGCCTACCTCGATCGCATCGAGCAATCGCGCAACGACACCGCCAAGGTCAAGCACCAGGCGGTCAGCGCGATCATCGACCTGTACAACAACTGATTCTGGGAGCAGGGCATGTCGGATCAATGGGAGGCCGGGCGGCTGGACAGCGACCTCGAGGGTGTCGGTTTCGACACCCTGGCGGTACGCGCCGGCCAGCACCGCACACCTGAAGGCGAGCACAGCGAGGCGGTGTTCTTCACCTCCAGCTACGTCTTCCGCACCGCCGCCGATGCCGCGGCGCGGTTTGCGGGTGAAGTGCCGGGTAACGTCTACTCACGCTATACCAACCCGACGGTCAGGGCCTTCGAAGAGCGCCTGGCCGCCCTCGAAGGCGCCGAACAGGCCGTCGGCACGTCCACCGGCATGGCGGCGATCCTGGCCACGGTGA
Organism: Pseudomonas monteilii; assembly: GCA_001534745.1. Taxonomy (NCBI): domain Bacteria; kingdom Pseudomonadati; phylum Pseudomonadota; class Gammaproteobacteria; order Pseudomonadales; family Pseudomonadaceae; genus Pseudomonas; species Pseudomonas alabamensis. Next base: position 3,317,708 of record CP013997.1, on the reverse strand, counting down.
TGGCGCTGTGCAGTGCAGGCGACCATGTGCTGGTCTCGCAAAGCGTGTTCGGCTCGACCATCAGCCTGTTCGAGAAGTACTTCAAGCGCTTCGGCGTCCAGGTGGACTACGTCCCGCTGGCCGACCTGGACGGCTGGCAGCAGGCGCTCAAGCCCAACACCCGGCTGCTGTTCGTCGAGTCGCCCTCCAATCCGCTGGCCGAGCTGGTGGACATCGCCGGGCTGGCCGCCATCGCCCAGGCGCACGGCGCGCTGCTGGCGGTGGACAACTGCTTCAGCACGCCGGCCCTGCAGCAGCCGCTTGCCCTGGGGGCGGACATCGTCATCCATTCGGCGACCAAGTTCATCGATGGCCAGGGCCGTTGCATGGGCGGGGCCGTCGCCGGGCGCGCCGAGCTGATGAAGGAGGTGGTCGGCTTCCTGCGCACCGCAGGGCCGACCTTGAGCCCGTTCAACGCCTGGGTGTTCCTCAAGGGGTTGGAGACGCTCAAGCTGCGCATGCGTGCCCACTGCCAGAGTGCCCAGGCACTGGCCGAATGGCTGACCCAGCAGCCCGGTATCGAGCGGGTGCACTATGCCGGCCTGCCGAGCCATCCCCAGCACGAACTGGCCAAGCGCCAGATGAGCGGCTTCGGCGCGGTGGTGAGCTTCGAGGTCGAGGGTGGCAAAGAGGGCGCCTGGCGCTTCATCGATGCGACGCGGCTGGTGTCGATCACCACCAACCTGGGCGACAGCAAGACCACCATCGCGCACCCGGCCACCACCTCCCACGGGCGTCTGACGCCTCACGAGCGTGAAGCGGCGGGCATCCGTGACAGCCTGATCCGCGTGGCGGTGGGGCTCGAGGACGTGGCCGACCTGCAGGCCGACCTGGCACGGGGGTTGGCCGCGCTGTGATCGACTGGAAAGGCGGCGAGGCCAGCCACAATGGTCGCGTGGCCCTGGTCACCGGGGCTGCGCGCGGCATCGGTCTGGGCATCGCGGCCTGGTTGATCTGCGAGGGCTGGCAGGTGGTCCTGAGCGACGTGGACCGCAAGCGCGGCGCCAAGGTGGCCAAGGCATTGGGCGACAATGCCTGGTTCGTCTCCATGGACGTCGCCGATGAAAAGGACGTGGTGACCGGCGTGGCCCAGGTGCTGGGCCAGTTCGGTCGCCTGGACGCCCTGGTGTGCAACGCGGCCGTCGCCGACCCTCACAGCGGCACGCTCGAGAGCCTGAGCCTGTCGCAGTGGAACCGGGTGCTGGCGGTCAACCTGAGTGGGGCCATGCTGCTGGCCAAGCACTGTGCGCCTTATCTGCGCGCTCACGGCGGCGCCATCGTCAACCTGGCCTCGACCCGCGCCCATCAATCCGAACCCGACACCGAAGCCTATGCCGCGAGCAAGGGCGGTCTGGTGGCGCTGACCCATGCGCTGGCCGTCAGCCTGGGGCCGGAGATCCGTGTCAACGCCGTCAGCCCCGGCTGGATCGATGCACGCGATCCCTCCCAGCGCCGTGCCGAGCCACTGGACAGCGCGGACCATGCCCAGCATCCGGTCGGGCGCGTGGGCACCGTCGAGGACGTCGCCGCACTGGTCGCCTGGCTGCTGTCCAGCCAGGCATCGTTCGTGACGGGGCAGGAATACGTGGTCGACGGCGGCATGACGCGGAAGATGATCTACGCCTGATGGTCAGGGGGAGGGCAGTGTGCGCCTCTCCCATGACTGCATAACGCTCGCTGCGCTTCTCAAGGCGATGACGCTCTCTTTGCCTTCCCTCATCTCCCCGACCTGCCGTGAAGCTGCCCGCGCAGCCCCTGCAAGACTCTGTGCAGCTGAAAGACCACCTCGACCCCAGCGACAACCGCTCATCCCCCTTGCGCCTCACTCCACGCCCATATGCTCAGCTTGCAGCTTGCAGCTCCTCGCTCCCCACCTCAGCCCCCAAACGCCACCTACCCAATTTCATCTTTTTTAAAAAAAATTCAACAGGGGTGTTGACTTAGCGTCGGTACCTGCGTAAATTTCGCGGCCTCAGCGAAGCAAACGCAACAAGCGGGTGATTAGCTCAGCCGGGAGAGCATCTGCCTTACAAGCAGAGGGTCGGCGGTTCGATCCCGTCATCACCCACCACTTCACTGAGATGTTCCTGACCCAGCCGATTCGCAAGATGACGCTAATTGAGAGGAACCGGACGCAAGTCCACATGCGCAGCGGTAGTTCAGTCGGTTAGAATACCGGCCTGTCACGCCGGGGGTCGCGGGTTCGAGTCCCGTCCGCTGCGCCACTTTTTATCCAGATGGGTGCTTGCACCGGTCTGAGGTCGGAAGCAAAGGTAGAAGGTTTACCCGCGCTTTCAGGCCAGATCCCAGTTTCAATCGGGCGCAAGCCTGAGCGATACGCAGCGGTAGTTCAGTCGGTTAGAATACCGGCCTGTCACGCCGGGGGTCGCGGGTTCGAGTCCCGTCCGCTGCGCCATATCCGCTTCGAGGTCACTGAACGCCTTGAAGCACAGAAAAAGCGACCTTCGGGTCGCTTTTTTTGTTTCTGCTGGCTGTCCACCGTCCCCCGGATAGATGGCCTCGCGCTTGACGATGTTCATGGACGAATGGTTTCAGCAGGCGCGTGATGTCATGCACAATACCCGTCCGCCTTGTCCCGGAATCCGTAATGTCTGGAAAACCGCTCCTCAGTACGCTTGGGTTGGCTCTGCTGCTGGCAGGCCTGGCAGGTTGTGCCTCGAAAAAAGCCGCCATCTACGAACATGAGCATTTCGACGACTCAGGCACCTTTTCACGTGCCTTCTCGGTGAACGAAGCCAGTTCCTGCGAAGCGGCACGACGGGCATTGCTGAGTCAGGGCTACATCATCACCAGCAGCAGCGCCAACCAGGTCGCGGGCAACAAGAGCTTCCAGCAGAACAGCGAGAACCATCTGCAGATCAGCTTCAACATCACCTGCGCGCCGGACAGTGCCGATACCGGCGGCTCCACCTTGTTCGCCAACGCCCTGCAGGATCGCTACAGCCTCAAGAAGTCCAACACCTCGGCCAGCCTCGGGGTAGGGGTGCTGGGGTCGGTGTCGATGCCGATCGGCTCGAGTGATGACTCGATGGTCAAGGTCGCCAGTGAAACCGTGACCGCGCCGCAGTTCTACGAGCGTTACTTCGCGCTGGTGGAAAGCTACCTGCCCAAGCCGCGCAAGGTCGCTGCCAAGGCAGCGCCCGTCGATCCACCCGCGGCGGCCCCTTCGCTTGGCCTGCCGGGGCCGGCTGCGACGTCCCTGGCGCCTGAGCCGGTGTCGTCTGTCCCAGCAGTCGCGCCCGTCGAGACGTCACGGCCTGAGGCCTCGACGCCTGTGCCGGAGGTGACCCAGGCCACGGCTGTCGAGTCACCTGCCGTCGATTCGAGCGCTCGGAGTTCCCAGAACAGCCAAGACACTCAGGTCGCTGCTCCGGCTGTGACCGACACGCCCACTACTTCCGCCGCGTCAGTGCCAGCGCCCGACGAACAGCAAGGTTCGCAACCCATAGCGCCGCCTGCCGACGCTGCCCCGATTCAGGTCCAGGAACCGGAGCCCACACCGGAAACCGCACCGCCAACGCCAACGCCAACGTCAGCAGAGACGCCCGCAGAGACGCCTGGCGTTTCCCCGTGAGCCGGAACGTCGTCCATCCTTGAAATGGCCTGATACAAGCAGGCTAGACCCTCTGGCGAACCCTGGCGCGCCTGATCGCTCATAACATTGTCATGGTGCTTTCATCATCGCGCTGTAGCGTGATGCCATGACACCGTCCCATGAATCGATCAGGAGCCAGACCCATGGATGATTATCAGGAAGAGCTGCTCGAGTCCCGCGCCGTCGAATTCGACACGGCCGAGCCGGCCGAAGACGCCACCGAGCTCTAGTCGACCTGGACGACGCCGCGCTGCTCGCGTCGGTAGTCGCCTGGCGTCTTGCCGGTCCAGCGTTTGAACGCGCGCTGGAACGCCTCGGCCGAAGCGAACCCCAGCAGGTAGGCGATCTCGCCGAAGCTCGAAGCGGTATCCCGAATGTAGGCTTCGGCCAGGTCGCGTCGTGTGTCGTTGAGCAACGCACGAAACAGTGTGCCCTCATCGGCCAGCCGACGCCGTAGGGTCCAGGCCGGCAGCTGCAGGTGCCGGGCAACGGTCTGCAGGTCCGGTTCCCGTCCACCGCTGAGCAAGGGGCCAAGGCAGCGGGTGACGTGCTCCGACACGCTGCGCAGACGCGTGCGCTGTTCCAGTTCCGCTTCGCATAGCTGCAGCAGATGCTGCCAGGTGCCCGGACAATGCCAGGGGTTGGGCAGGTCCAGAAGCGTCTGGCTCAGGTGCAACCGGTTGCTGGGCGCCGCGAAGCGCACGCTCGAGGTGCAGAGCGGGGCGTAATGCGCCGCGTAGTCAGGGGCTTCGAAGGCGATCTCCAGCCGGTCGGCTCGCACCGGCACGGTCACCAGGCCACTGAGCTGGGCCAGCCAGCCGCTCAGGACCGAGTCGACCACGAACCGGTTGTAGTCGTTGTACGGGTCGATGGCGTAGAAACACAGCCAGGCACCCTGTGCATCGGCCTGGTAGGACGATTGCCCGCGGTAGTTGACGGCGTACAGCGGTTCGAAGCGCAGCAGGGTGCGTGCGGCTTCGCTCAGGGTCGGTGCCTGGGCGGCAGCCATGCCCGCCAGGCCGGCCTGGGGCAGGCGGCTCAGGCGGCCCATGTGCAGGCCCAGGGCGGGCTCGCCACTCAACGACAACGCGGCATGCCCCAGGTGCATGTAGCGAGGGATCGACAGCCGTGCGCCAGGTTGCGCCAGACGCTCGTCACCCAGGCCATAACGTTGCAGCAATGCTTTGCCGTCGTGCCCCAGCTCCGTCAAGGCCTCGGCCAACGGCAGGGTGAAGGCCACCGACAGGTCACCCAGGCGTACCCGTGGGGTCGGCATGGGTTACAGCCAGACGTTCAACAGGCGCGCGCCTGCATGGGGCGGGCCGCCGAGGGATTGACCGTCGACCCCAGCGAAGCCTTGCCCGTCGCTGCCCATGTCCCAGAACTGGCCGCGCAGGAAGACCGTCATGCGCGTCGCCGGGTTGGACGGTGCGCCGACCAGCGTCTGCCAGGCGGCCTGCTCGCTGACCTCGCCCGGTTTCAAAGGTAGTTGAGCGCTCGCCGATTGATGGCGATTACCACGCCAGGGGGCCGTCCAACGGTCGCGCCCGCCCAGAAAGGCTGGGTTGGCGACCAGATCGACCGACTGCGTGGCCAGCTGCTGCTGGTTCTGGGGGTACCAGCTGTCGCTGCCGACCAGGACACCCAACGTGCCTGCCGGGGTGGCGAAGGTCTGCAACGGCTGCGCCTGCTCGCCCTGGATGAAGCGCCGCACATCGCTGTCGGGAAAGCGCTGGCGTTGCGGCTGCCCCAGGACCGCTCCCGTGGCATCGAACACCACGCTGCAGTTGAACAAGGCGCCCGTGCCCGGGTACAGCCTTCCCTGCTCGGCGTAGGGGGCCGGTAGCACGATCGAGCCGGCCACCAAGGTCACGGCGAACTCCTTGGCCAGCCCGCCGAACAGGGCCTGGTAGTCGGCCGCCATCTGCCCGGCCTTCATGCGCAGGTGCGCATCGCCGCGACGGTCCTCGCCCTCGGCCATCAGGACCGCCAGCCCATAGCGGACCGGGTTGCTGATCTCCAGCCACTGCAAGGCCTCCCGGCGTTGCGTCACCTGGTACAGCTCGTTCTTTTCGCCACGCGCCCAGAGCCACGTGCCCACGTGTTCCGGCAGCACCACCACGGTTCTGGGGGTCAGCATGCCCAGGGCCTTGGCCTGCTCGAGGTAGGCGGCCAGCTTGCGGTGCAGACGTTGCAGGTTCTGGTAGTCGACCGGGTAGAGCAGCGGCTCGATCCCCAGCAAATTGCCCCGTTCGCCGGGCGTGCCGTGATCGAGCGCAACGGTGATGCGAAGATCGGACAGGTAGTGGCCTTCCGGGCGCTGCAGCGTCCAGATGCCATAGCTGCCCAGGGCAAGAAGAAGCGCCAGTGCGAATGCACCGACCAAGAATTTACGCATGTGGACGTCACTGAAAAGAACGGCGCCATGCCGCGTTCGTCATCGGCCGATCAGCCCTCGGGATCGCCGACGGGCGACAGAGCGAGCGGCCAGCCTGGTGGCTCACCATACCATCGCGAGCAGGGCAGGTCATGCGTGGGCACAGGGCGTGCAGGCAAGGGCATGCTGGAATGGAGGGGAAAACCGGAACGCGAAGGTACCCCATCCTTCGGCGAAACGCTGACTGGGCAGAGGGCGTCAGTCGCGGGCGGTTGTCAGCGGCGTCGCGAAACCACCCGTCACGAGCTGCCGTGGATCGGCAACGGCCAGCTGATCACCGATCAGCGTGTTGAAGTCCTGCATGGACCAGGGCTTGGGCAGGAAGTCGACGTTCGGGGGCAGGGGAGAGGCCAGCTTGTTGTGGTAACCGCTCATGACCACGATGTTCAGGCCAGGGGTCTGTTGCCGGGCCAGGCAGGCCAGTTCGAGCCCGTCGAGCTTGCCGGGCGTTCTGACGTCGGTGAGCAGCAGGGCCCAGGGCTGGCGAGTGAGCATGGCCGCGCCTTCATCGGCCGTGGCAACGGCCGTCACGTCGGCGCCCAGGTCTTCCAGGGCCATGACGATCAGTTCTCGAAGACTGGGCTCGTCTTCGATCAGCAGCACAGTCGGTGACGCTTTCATAATGATGAGTGATTCCATGTTGCATCGGGCGCCAAGCGCTTCTCCCATGGCTAACGGCATGCGGACTCCTCGCTTGCGGGCACGGCACAGCGCCATTGAACGCGCTTACAAACGAGTCTGACACCCGCGGATGGCATTAGATTCCCTGAACCTTCGTCTCGACGCGCACAAAACGTCTTGATGGGGCCGATAGAGACAGGCACCGGGACAGATTGCCGTCGACTGCCCACCGCGTGGGGGACGCTGTCCCACGGTCGATACCCATTCAGGCCGTATCGTTGTATGGCCTGGCGCACGGGCCGACGGCCGGTCGCCGAAGACCGAAATCAGGGTCGGCAAACGGATGGCGAGTCGTTTAGAGCATGAGCCGGGACGGTCCCAGAACAGGCGATGCCAGGACCGACGCCGATAATCCCGAGGCGACCGTGGCACAGGTTCGAAAGGGCCTGGCAGCGGCAGCGGCGACACAACAAAAACAACCGCAAAGGGGCTCAGATGGCGACGCAACCGAACGACGAGGCCATGGGCCTCGGTGTGACCGACCCTTCCAACACCGCCGAGGCTCGGCAGGACCGTTCGCTCGAGGGCCGGCTCGACGGCTGGGTGTTCGGCGTGACCAGCATCATCGCCGTGGCCTTCATCCTGTGGGGCTTCCTCAACCAGGCCAACCTCGCCGCCAGCGCATCCACGGCCCAGTCCTGGGTCATCGTGAACTTCGGCTGGTTCTTCGTGCTCACCTCGAGCCTCATCGTGGCCTTCGTGCTGTGGCTGGCAGCCAGCCGGTACGGACGGATCCCGCTCGGGTGCGATGGCGAGGTGCCGGAGTTTCGTACCATTTCCTGGGTGGCCATGATGTTCAGCGCCGGCATGGGCATCGGCCTGATGTTCTTCGGCGTCGCCGAGCCGCTTTCGCACTACGTCAATCCACCGCCCGGCACCGTGGCAGGCCAGTCCAACGAAGCGTTGCAGGTGGCGATGGCTACCACGCTGTTCCACTGGACGCTGCACCCCTGGGCCATGTACGCCATCGTCGGGCTGGTGATCGCCTACGGCACGTTCCGTCGGGGCCGCTCGCAACTGATCTCCGCCGCCTTCCGGCCGCTGATCGGCCGGCACGCCAATGGCCCGGCCGGGCGCATGATCGACATGATGGCCATCTTCGCCACGCTGTTCGGCTCGGCCGCCTCGCTCGGCCTGGGCGCTCTGCAGATCGCCGGTGGGCTCGAGTACAACGGCTGGATCGAGCACCCCGGCAAGCTGCTGCACATCCTCATCATCACGATTCTCACCGTAGCCTTCGTGGCCTCGGCGGTTTCCGGCATCGGCAAGGGCATCCAGTGGCTGTCCAACACCAACATGGTGCTGGCCCTGGTGCTGGCGCTGTTCGTGTTCATGGTCGGGCCGACCTTGCTGATGCTCAACCTGTTGCCGACCTCGATCGGCATCTACGTCAAGCTGCTGCCGGAAATGATGGCCCGCACCACGGCCAGCGGCGGCGCGCAGATGGGTGACTGGCTGGCCGGCTGGACGGTGTTCTACTGGGCCTGGTGGGTCTCCTGGACGCCCTTCGTCGGCATGTTCATCGCCCGCATCAGCCGCGGCCGCACCATCCGCCAGTTCGTCAGCGGCGTGCTGCTGGTGCCCAGCCTGGTCAGCCTGATCTGGTTCGCCATCTTCGGCGGCGCCAGCATCGATGCCTTGCGCGAGGGGGCCTTCCAGCTCACCAATGGCGCGGTCAACAGCAACCATGCGCTGTACGAGCTGCTGGCCACCTACCCCTGGGCATCGGTGACTTCGGTGCTGGTGATGATCCTGGTGGGTATCTTCTTCGTCTCGGGGGCCGACGCCGCCTCGCTGGTCATGGGGACGCTGTCCGAGCACGGCACCACCGAGCCTTCACGGCGGACGGTGATCTTCTGGGGCGGGCTGACCGGCACGGTCGCGGCGATCATGCTGGCGATCGGCGATCCGTCCGACCCGGGTTCGGCCCTGACCGGGCTGCAGAACCTCACCATCGTGGTGGCGCTGCCGTTCGTCATCGTGATGGTCCTGCTGTGCCTGGCCCTGTACCGCGATCTGCGCAAGGACCCGATGATGCTGCGGCACCTGCGCGGCAGCGAGCTGATCGAAAAGGCCGTGCTGTATGGCGCGGTGAAGCACGGCGAGGAGTTCCACATCGTGGTCAAGGAAACCAAGGTCGCGCCTGCACCGGTTCCAGCCGAGAAGCCGGCGCCGCTCTCGGAGCATTGACCAGACTCAGGTCGGCGCACGCTGTCCGATACGATCAGAAAGTTGTCACTTTCGGTCATTGAGGCGCGTGCGCGGGCTGGGTAATGTCGGCGCATGACGACAGGCCCGACCGACAAGGTGCCTGCGTTCCGTGTTCGCCGACTCTGGAGATGCCTCGATGGCCGCCGCCCCTTACCCCCACCTGTTGGCCCCGCTGGACCTGGGCTTTACCACCCTGCGCAACCGCACGTTGATGGGGTCGATGCACACCGGGCTGGAGGAACGCCCGGAAGGCTTCGAGCGCATGGCGGCGTACTTCGCCGAGCGCGCCCGGGGCGGGGTAGGCCTGATGGTGACGGGCGGCATCGCGCCGAACGAGGAGGGCGCGGTGTACGCCGGGGCGGCCAAGCTCACCACCGAGCAGGAGGCCGAGCGCCACCGCGTGGTGACCGAGGCGGTGCACCAGGCCGGCGGCAAGATCTGCCTGCAGATCCTGCATGCCGGGCGTTACGCCTACAGCCCCAAGCAGGTCGCGCCCAGCGCCATTCGCGCCCCGATCAACCCGTTCACGCCCCACGCGCTGGACGAGGAGGGTATCGAGAAGCAGATCGCCGATTTCGTCCGCTGCGCCGAGCTGGCCCAGTTCGCCGGCTACGATGGCGTCGAGATCATGGGCTCGGAAGGCTACTTCATCAACCAGTTCCTGGTGACCCAGACCAACCAGCGTGACGACCGCTGGGGCGGCAGCTATGCCAATCGCATGCGCCTGGCGGTGGAGATCGTGCGCCGTGTGCGCGAGGCGGTCGGTGTGCGTTTCATCCTGATCTTCCGCCTGTCGATGCTCGACCTGGTGCAGCAGGGCAGCGACTGGGACGAGGTGGTGACGCTGGCTAAGGCCATCGAGCAGGCCGGTGCCACGCTGATCAACACCGGCATCGGCTGGCACGAGGCGCGCATTCCGACCATCGCCACCAAGGTGCCGCGCGCGGCGTTCACCCAGGTCACCGCCAAGTTGCGCGGCGAGGTGGGGATCCCTCTGATCACCACCAACCGCATCAACACGCCTGAGGTGGCCGAGGCCGTGCTGGCGGCTGGCGATGCCGACATGGTCTCCATGGCGCGACCGTTCCTCGCCGACCCCGAGTTCGTCAACAAGGCCGCCGCCGGCCTGGCCTCGCGCATCAACACCTGCATCGGCTGCAACCAGGCCTGCCTGGACCACACCTTCGCCGGCAAGCTGACCAGTTGCCTGGTCAACCCCCGTGCCTGCCATGAAACCGAACTCACCTACGTGCCGACCCGGCAGCCACGCCGTATCGCCGTGGTGGGCGCCGGACCGGCGGGGCTGGCCTGCGCCAGCGTGGCCGCCGAGCGCGGGCACCAGGTGACACTGTTCGACGCGGCGTCCGAGATCGGCGGCCAGTTCAACGTGGCCAAGCGCGTGCCGGGCAAGGAGGAGTTCGCCGAGACCCTGCGCTATTTCGAGCATCGCCTGCGTGACCTGGAGGTGCAGGTGCGCCTGGGGCAGCGGGTCGATGCCGAAACGCTGCGGGCCGAGGGGTACGACGAGGTGGTGCTGGCCACCGGGATCTCGCCACGGGTGCCGGCGATTCCGGGAATCGATCACCCCAAGGTGCTGAGCTACCTGGACGTGCTGCGCGAAGGCCGTCCGGTCGGGCCGCGTGTCGCGGTGATCGGGGCCGGCGGCATCGGGTTCGACACCAGCGAGTACCTGGTGCACGCCGGACCTGCCACCAGCCTGGACCGCGACGCCTTCTGGGCCGAGTGGGGCATCGACACCCGGCTCGAAGCACGCGGCGGGGTGGCGGGCGTGACGCCGCGTCCGGCACCGGCGGCGCGCGAGGTCTACCTGTTGCAGCGCAGCGCCTCCAAGGTCGGCGATGGCCTGGGCAAGACCACCGGGTGGATCCACCGGGCCGGCCTGAAGCAGCGCGGGGTGCACATGCTCAACAGCGTGGAATACCTGAAGATCGACGATGCCGGCCTGCACGTACGCATCGCTGGGGGTGAACCCCAGGTGCTGGAGGTCGACAACGTGGTGATCTGCGCCGGCCAGGAACCCCTGCGCGACCTGTACGAGGCGCTGGTCGCCAGCGGACAGTCAACCCACCTGGTCGGCGGCGCGGACGTGGCGGCCGAGCTCGATGCCAAGCGGGCCATCAACCAGGCCTCGAGGCTGGCGGCCACGTTGTGACGTGAGGCGCTGGACAATCGCTCGAAGCGGACGGCGGTCGCTTGCTACACTCGCGCGCCCTTCGCCCGCTTGATGTCCATGAACACGGATTGCTTCGAACTGCCACCTGCGCCACTCCAGCCCCTGAACCTGCCCTGGCTCGCCGCCGCCGGGGTCGAGGTCGGCATCTTGCGCCTGGACCTGGTCGATCCGCTGATCACCGGCAACAAGGGCTTCAAGTTGCGTGACCACCTGATGCAGGCACGGCGTGCGGGTGCGCCTGGCGTGATGAGCCTGGGCGGCAACCATTCCAATCACCTGCACGCCCTGGCGGCGGCCGGCAAGCGCTTCGGCTTCGCCACCGTCGGCCTGCTGCGGGGCGAGTATCAGGACACGCCCACGGTGCGCGACCTCGAAGCCTTCGGCATGCACCTGCACTGGTTGGGGCATGCCGGCTATCGCGCCCGACATCATGCCGACTTCTGGCTCCCCTGGCAGGCGCGCTATCCCGGCTGGCACTGCATTCCCGAAGGCGGGGGTGGTCCATTGGGCCTGGGTGGCTGCGCGGTGCTCTTGGAGCACGTCCGTCTACAACTGCCACAACTGGGCTGGGACGACCACGACGTCTGGTGGCTGGCGGTCGGGACCGGCACCACGCTGGCAGGCCTGGTGCAGGCCGAGCAGGGGTGTCGCATGGTGCATGGCGCTCTGGCCGTGCCTGCTCGTTACGGGGTAGCGCATGATGTCCAGGCGCTGGTGGGCGAGGGCGGTTATCGCCTGCACGAGGCCTGCGGAGCGGGGTTCGGCCGGGTCGACCCGGCCCTGCGGCAGTTCATGGACGACTGCGAACGTGACAGCGGCGTGCCTCTGGAGGGGGTGTATACCGGCAAGGCGTTGATGGCGTTGCAGCGTGAGGTCGGGTCAGGTGGATTCGCGCCGGGCACGCGTATGGTGTTCGTGCACACCGGAGGGCTGCAGGGACGGCGGGGGTATGAAGCGTAGGCAGGTTCTCCCCGGACCTTTGCAGCCTGCCGAGCAAGCAACGCGGTAAGCATCCTGTGGGAGTTCGCCTGCCGCCTTGGCGCCGCGCTGTCGCGCAAAGAACATGGCGATAGCTGGCAGGATCCGAAGCTTCATTGCTGATCGATTTTAGGGCCGCTTTGCGGCCCATCGCGGCCGGTCCGGCGCCCCGGCTGGGGCCGCTCCTACACCCGTAGCCCCACCGTGGGGTTGCAGGCTATCACGGTCACCTGTGGGAGATTCTATGGTAATTGCCAAGCGCTTAAGCGGCTTTGGGACGATATTCCTCTCCGCTTCTGATCAGGGCAAAGACCACTCGAGCCAGCTTGCGGGCCAGCATGACCAGGACTTGAGTCTTTTTAAAACCGCGGCTCTGCTTGTCTTCGTAAAACGTTTTCCAAGCAGCTGTCCTGCCTGCTGACATCGCCGCGTTGTGCAGCAAACGACGGACCTCTGGATCGCCTCGTTTGGTCAACGTCGAGCGTTCTTTTTTCTTGCCCGACTGAGCCACTCGCAGGTCCATTCCTAGAAAGGCGATAAAGGCATCGGCACTCTTGAACTCGCCTCGCTGGTAGGTGGCGACCAAACGCGCAGCGGTAAGAAAACCAATACCTTCAACTTTCATACACTGCTTTACTAACGGCATCAGTCCTGCCTGGTCGAGCAGCTTCTTGATCATGTTTTCAATGAGGTCTTCAAGGCGCTTCATCGAGGTGAGCTGGGACTTCAAAAGGCTCTTGAGCAGCGGCTCACCCTCCCAGCTCAGTCTCAGCGCTGTACGCGTCTGGACGAGCATCGCGCGCCTGCGAAACAGGCTGACAAGGTCGCGATAGAGCGTCGAAGGTGGGATCCAGGGGCTAAGGTTGACGCCTTCGTTCTTGAGGTACCGGGCCAGTACCCTTGCATCGATCGGGTCGGTCTTGGCGCGTGAACCAATACCTTTTCGGTAGTGACTCAGGGCATAACCATCCATCAAGTAAAGGGTATGTCCTGCTTCATGGACCATATCGGTAAACAGCAGGTGATAGACATTGGTGGCTTCGATTGCAATCGAGACCTTTCCGTGTAATGCCTTGATCCATTGCTTGATGGCCGTCTTGTTGTTGGCAATAGTGCTCAACTGTCCGGAGCTGTCTTCGTAAATGACGAGTTCAGCCTTAGCAACGTCGACGCCTATGATCGTGCTGTGTTCGGATGATGGCATTGCCATGAGCGCGTCTCCGCAGGTAAGGTCTAAGGGCTTGAAGGGCCACCCAGAGGCGCAGGCTTGTACTTTCGTCGGTCAAAACCGGAAGCATTCCTTATCGGCGCTTGGGTGAAGGGAGGAGGGGCGAAATCTCCCACGGTCTGTACTGCGCGAACAGTCAGAAGCGGATCTAGTCCCTCCTCCTCCCTTCAAGTCCTACCATACAAGCGGCCCCTGTGCCGCGATTGGGCCCGCAGGGCCCACAAAGCATGAAATCATGCCTTCGCGTTGAAACGGACACCGTCCGTTCTACGACAGACCGGCAGGTGGCCTCAGCCAACCCCGCGCACTCCCGGCTCCGCCATCGGCGCTGGCCAGCCCTGCGCCACCAGAAACACGCGCTCGGCCTCGACCCAGTGCCTTGCATCATCCGCCACCAGGCGTACCAGCAGGCGTGCGTCGGCATCGGGTTGTAACGTCTCCAGCCAGGGTTCGAACGGCGGCATCGCCGCCAGCGCCGTCGCCTCGACACGAAAAGGCGCCAGCCAGCGTTCGCGCGGCAGCACCTGCCACACACCCGCGCCAGTCGCGGCACGGTAAGCCGCGAAATCGTCCCGGCGTACCCAATGGCCCTTCAGATGCGCCGGATGGCTGCCCGTCGGCGGGCTTGTCTGTCCAGGCCAGGGATAGAACAGGTAACCGCCAAGCCACAGGTGCGAACGCACCGCGCCGATGCCCAGTGCCTCCAGCGCCACGCGGCTCTCAGGCCGGGACGCCATCGGCAGTTGGTGCCCGATCAGGTGATCGAGCTTGCTGCCGAGCCGATCATGACAGCCCGGCCCGAGCCAGCGCTGCGCCTCATGACCGTCCCCGGTCGTCGGGCCCAGGTAGAACTTGATCGCCAGCTCCAGATGGTGCACCCCGTCACGGTCGCGCAGCAGCACGTCCAGTTCTCCCAAGGTCTGCCGACCCTGGCGGATGGGCAGGTTGGCCGCCAGCATTTCGATGCCAGGTGCCTGGTGAAGCGCGAACTGCCAGAGCCCTTCGTAGTACACCCCCAGGCGCCGGCTGCGGGACTGCGCCAGCCAGGCCTGCAGCGCTCGACTGTCCTCGTCCAGCGCGTTGAGCCAATCGACCAGGGCGTCAGGGTCGTGCGCCCAGTCGCTCCCGGTCAGCGGGTGGCGTTGCGGCCCCGGGGCCTCGCGCAGCAACGCCGGGGCCTCGCGCAGCAACGCCGGGGCGACGAGTGTCCAGGCCAGGTCGCGGACCAGCGGCTGGCGCAGGGCGAGGGGCAGGGCGGCGAGGGAGGCGAAAGGCGTCATGCTGCGAGCATAGCCGGTTTGCCGCCGGCCGACGCTTTCGACCATACTTCCAGGCATCCGGCGCCTGACGCCCTTTCACCTGTCGCACAGTCTTGCAGGAGTTCCATGGAGCAGTTTCGCAATATCGGTATCATCGGGCGCCTTGGCAGTTCGCAGGTACTCGACACCATCCGCCGGCTGAAGACCTTCCTGGTCGAACGCCACCTGCACGTGATCCTCGAAGACACCATCGCCGAAGTCCTGCCGGGCCACGGCCTGCAGACCTCCAGCCGCAAGATGCTCGGTGAGGTCTGCGACCTGGTGATCGTGGTCGGCGGCGACGGCAGCCTGCTGGGTGCCGCCCGCGCTCTGGCCCGTCACAACACACCGGTGCTGGGGATCAACCGCGGCAGCCTGGGCTTTCTGACCGACATCCGTCCGGACGAACTGGAAGTGAAGGTCGCCGAAGTGCTCGACGGCCACTACCTGGTCGAGAACCGCTTCCTGCTGCAAGCCGAGGCGCGCCGCCATGGGGAGGCCATCGGCCAGGGCGATGCGCTCAACGACGTGGTCCTGCACCCCGGCAAGTCGACCCGGATGATCGAGTTCGAGATCTACATCGACGGCCAGTTCGTCTGCAGCCAGAAGGCCGACGGCCTGATCGTCGCCACGCCCACCGGTTCGACCGCCTATGCGCTGTCGGCCGGCGGGCCGATCATGCACCCCAAGCTCGACGCCATCGTCATCGTGCCGATGTACCCCCACACCCTGTCGGGGCGCCCGATCGTGGTCGACGGCAACAGCGAGCTGAAGATCGTGGTGGCCAAGGACATGCAGATCTACCCGCAGGTGTCCTGTGACGGCCAGAACCATTTCACCTGCGCGCCAGGCGACACCATCACGGTCAACAAGAAGTCGCAGAAGCTGCGCCTGATCCACCCGCTGGACCACAACTACTACGAGGTGTGCCGCACCAAGCTGGGCTGGGGCAGCCGTCTGGGCGGCAGGGGCGACTGATGCTCGATCCGGCGCGAGGCTTCGACATCATCGGCGACGTGCACGGTTGTGCCCTGACGCTCGCCCACCTGCTCGACACCCTGGGCTACCAGAAGACCAACGGGGTGTGGCGGCATCCGCGTCGACAGGCCCTGTTCCTGGGCGACATCGTCGACCGCGGGCCACGGATCCGCGAAGCCCTGCACCTGGTGCACGCCATGGTCGAGGCCGGACAGGCGCACTGCATCATGGGCAACCATGAGTTCAACGCCCTGGGCTGGATGACACCCGCGCTGCCGGGAAGCGGCAAGACCTTCGTGCGCGAGCACACGCCGCGCCATGCCCGGCTGATCGACGACACCTTGAGCCAGTTCGCCCAGCATCCGGGCGAATGGCAGGCCTTCGTCCAGTGGTTCCAGCAGTTGCCCCTGTTCCTCGACGCCGGTCGCTTCCGTCTGGTGCATGCCTGCTGGGATGCCGCGCTGATCGAACGGTTGCGCGCGCAGTACCCCGAAGGGCGGGTCGACGAGCACTTCATCCAGGCGTCCTCGGTGCCCGGCAGCTTCGCCGCCACGGTCTGCAACCGACTGCTGCGCGGCACCGACATGCGCCTGCCGGACGGCCTGACGCTGACCGGGGGCGATGGCCTGACCCGCGCCTTCTTCCGCACCAAGTTCTGGGAAGACGACCCGCAGACCTATGGCGACATCGTGTTCCAGCCCGACGCGCTGCCCGACGAGGTGGCCCGCACACCGCTGGACCCTACGCAGAAGAACGCGCTGCTGCGCTATGGCCTGGACGAGCCGCTGCTGTTCGTCGGCCATTACTGGCGCAGTGGTCGGCCGGCGGCGATCCGGCCCAACCTGGCCTGCCTGGACTACAGCGCCGTGCTCTACGGCAAGCTGGTAGCCTACCGCCTGGACGCGGAAACCAGCATCGACCCGCGCAAGTTCGTCTGGGTCGATGTCGATCGCCCGCAGGGGGCACGGTGAGCGCGGCGCAGGCCTTGCGCCTGCCGCTGGACGTCGACCTGTCGGGGTTCATCGACCTGTTACGGCGCCTGCAGGTGCCGCACCGGGTCAGCCTCGAGGGCGAAGAGCAGGTGCTCTGGGTGCCCCAGGCCCAGGCCGAGGACGTGCGTGACCTGTACCAGCGTTTTCCCGACGGCCAGGCCGAGGTGCAGGCGCCGCTGACCCTCGAGGCCGATCCCCAGCCGCCGGCACGTGGCAGCCTGGCCGAGCAGGCGCGAGGAACCTGGATGTGCAGCCTGGTGCTGATCGTCAGCCTGGTGGTGGCCATCGTCACCGGGCTGGGCGACAACCTGTCGACGGTACGCTGGCTGACCTTCCTCGGGTTCCAGGTGCAGGGCGACTACCTGCAGTTCACCTCGCTGGCGCAAGGGTTGAGCGAAGGGCAGTGGTGGCGACTGGTGTCGCCGATCTTCCTGCATTTCGGCTTCCTGCACCTGTCGATGAACGCGCTGTGGTTCTGGGAGCTGGGCCGGCGCATCGAACAGCGCCAGGGGTCGTGGGTCCTGCTGGGGCTGACCCTGTGCTTCGGCCTGGTGTCGAACCTGACGCAGCACCTGGCCAGCGGCCCCACGCTGTTCGGTGGCCTGTCGGGTGTGCTGTTCGGGCTGCTGGGCTACCTCTGGCTGTTCCAGCGCCTGGCGCCGAACGAGGCGTTCCGTCTGCCGCGCGGCACCTTGGCGAGCATGCTGATCTGGCTGCTGGTGTGCCTGTCCGGGGTGATCAGTGCCTTGGGTATGGGCGCCATCGCCAATGCCGCCCACGTCAGCGGGCTGCTGGTCGGTTGTCTGGCCGGGCTCTTGGGCGGGGCGCTGGCTCGGCGTAGACTGTCGCACTGACTCAGGCTTTCTGGAGACGCCATGTCCACCTTCACGCAAATGATCGAAAACATCACCCCGGAAATCTACGAAAGCCTGAAGACGGCCGTGGAGCTGGGCAAGTGGTCCGATGGCCGGCGCCTGACCCAGGAGCAGAAGGAGCTGTCGATGCAGGCGGTGATCGCCTGGGAACTGCAGAACCTGCCCGAGGACCAGCGCACCGGCTACATGGGCGTCCAGGAATGTTCGTCGAAGTCCACGCCCATCCCCAACATCCTGTTCAAGTCGGACTCGGTACATTGATCGAACTCGCTCGTGGCTCGTTGAGCAAGATGACCGCGCGCCTCGACGCGCCTGTCGTGCAGTACCACTTTCGCCTTGGCGATCACGAGGTCGCGGTCAACCCGCTGATCGGCCAGCGCCTGCGCCTCGAATACCTGGGCGCCATCCACTGTACCCATTGCGGGCGGCGGACCAAGACCAGCTTCAGTCAGGGCTACTGCTACCCGTGCATGACTCAGCTGGCCCAGTGCGATGTCTGCATCATGGCGCCGGAGCGCTGCCACTACGACGCCGGTACCTGCCGTGACCCGTCCTGGGGCGAGCAGTTCTGCATGACCGACCATGTGGTGTACCTGGCCAATTCGTCCGGCATCAAGGTCGGCATCACCCGGGCCACCCAGCTGCCGACCCGCTGGCTCGACCAGGGCGCCAGCCAGGCGCTGCCGATCCTGCGCGTGGCCACCCGTCAGCAGTCGGGCCTGGTCGAAGACCTGCTGCGCACCCAGGTATCGGACCGCACCAACTGGCGCACGCTGCTCAAGGGCGAGGCCGAAGTACTCGACCTGCCGGCCCTTCGCGACCAGTTGCTCGACACCTGCGGCGAAGGCCTGCGCGCCTTGCAGGACCGGTTCGGCCTGCAGGCCATCCAGCTGCTGCCCGATGCCGAGGTGGTGCAGATGCGCTATCCGGTCGAGGCCTACCCGACCAAGGTGGTCAGCTTCAACCTGGACAAGAACCCGGTGGTCGAAGGCACGCTGAAGGGCATCAAGGGCCAGTACCTGATCTTCGACACCGGTGTGATCAACATTCGCAAGTACACGGCCTACCAGCTCGCCGTGCTTCAGTAAAAGGACCGCCGCATGCCTACCGCACAACCGCACGTGATCTACCTCAAGGACTACCAGGCGCCCGACTACCTGATCGACGAGACGCACCTGACTTTCGAGCTGTTCGAAGACCACAGCCTGGTGCACGCGCAACTGATCCTGCGCCGCAACCCGGCGCGCGGGGCCGGGCTGCCGCCGCTGGTGCTGGACGGCCAGCAGCTGGAGCTGCTGTCGGTGCAGCTGGACGACCGTTCGTTGGAGGCCGGCGAGTACCAGGTGGACGCCGACAGCCTGACCCTGCAGCCGAGCGCCGAGCGGTTCGTGCTCGACACCAGCGTGAAGATCCACCCGGAGACCAACACCGCGCTCGAGGGGCTGTACAAGTCCGGCACGATGTTCTGCACCCAGTGCGAGGCCGAGGGCTTCCGCAAGATCACCTACTACCTCGACCGTCCGGACGTGATGAGCCGCTTCACCACCACGGTGATCGCCGAGCAGCAGCGTTACCCGATCCTGCTGTCCAACGGCAACCCGATCGGCCATGGCCCGGCCGAAGACGGTCGGCACTGGGCGACCTGGGAAGACCCGTTCGTCAAGCCGGCCTACCTGTTCGCCCTGGTGGCCGGCGACCTCTGGTGCGTGGAGGACACCTTCACTCGCCAGTCCGGGCGTGACGTGGCCCTGCGCATCTATGTCGAGCCGGAGAACATCGACAAGTGCGACCACGCCATGGTCAGCCTGAAGAAATCGATGCGCTGGGACGAGGAGGTCTATGGCCGCGAGTACGACCTGGACATCTTCATGATCGTCGCGGTCAACGACTTCAATATGGGCGCCATGGAAAACAAGGGCCTGAACATCTTCAACTCCAGCTGTGTGCTGGCCCGTGCCGAAACCGCCACGGACGCCGCCCACCAGCGGGTCGAGGCCGTGGTCGCGCACGAGTACTTCCACAACTGGTCGGGCAACCGTGTCACCTGCCGCGACTGGTTCCAGCTGTCGCTCAAGGAAGGCTTCACGGTGTTCCGCGACGCCGAGTTCAGCGCCGACATGAACTCGCGCACGGTCAAGCGCATCGAGGACGTCGCCTACCTGCGCACCCACCAGTTCGCCGAGGATGCCGGCCCCATGGCCCACCCGGTGCGCCCGGACAGCTTCATCGAGATCTCCAACTTCTACACCCTGACGGTGTACGAGAAGGGCGCTGAAGTCGTGCGCATGGTCAGCACCCTGCTGGGCGCCGAAGGCTTCCGCAAGGGCAGCGACCTGTACTTCGAGCGTCATGACGGTCAGGCCGTGACCTGCGACGATTTCATCCAGGCCATGGAAGACGCCAACGGGGTCGACCTGACCCAGTTCAAGCGCTGGTACACCCAGGCTGGCACGCCACGCCTGGAGGTCAGCGAGCAGTACGATGAGGCGACCCAGCGTTACAGCCTGATCTTCCGCCAAGGCTACCCGCAGACGCCCGACAAGGCCGAGAAGCAACCGTTCGTGATCCCGGTCGAGCTGGGCCTGCTGGATGCCGAAGGCCGTGACCTGCCGCTGCGCCTGGTGGGCGAGTCGGACGCGATCCATGGCAGCCGTGTGCTGTCGGTGACCGAGGCCGAGCAGACCTTCACCTTCGAGGGCCTGGCGGCCAAGCCGCTGCCCTCGCTGCTGCGTGGTTTCAGCGCGCCGGTCAAGCTGAGCTTCCCGTACGACCGCGACCAGCTGATGTTCCTGATGCAGCATGACAGCGATGGGTTCAACCGCTGGGAGGCCGGTCAGCAGCTGTCGGTGCAGGTGTTGCAGGAGTTGATCGGCCAGCACCAGCGCGGCGAAGCGCTGGCGCTCGACCCGCGCCTGATCACCGCGCTGGGTACCGTGCTCGGTAACGTATCACTGGATCCGGCAATGGTCGCCGAGATGCTCTCGCTGCCGGGTGAGGCCTATCTCACCGAGATCAGCCAGGTGGCCGACGTGGACGCCATCCACGCGGCGCGCGAGTTCGCTCGCCAGCAGATCGCCACGCAGCTGTTCGATGCCCTGTGGGCACGCTACCAGGCCAACCGCGAGGTCTCGCGTGCCACCCCGTATGTGGCCGCTGCCGAACACTTCGCCCGTCGCAGCCTGCAGAACATCGCGTTGTCGTATCTGATGCTCAGCGGCAAGCCCCAGGTGCTGGAGGCGACCCTGGAGCAGTTCGACCAGTGCGACAACATGACCGAGCGTTTGACCGCGCTGGCCGTGCTGGTCAATTCGCCGTTCGAGGCAGAGCGGGCCAAGGCACTGGAAAGCTTCGCCGAGCACTTCAAGGACAACCCGCTGGTCATGGACCAGTGGTTCAGCGTCCAGGCGGCGAGCACGCAGCCTGGCGGGCTGGCGCGGGTCAAGGCGTTGATGCAGCACCCGGCGTTCACCTTGAAGAACCCGAACAAGGTGCGGGCGCTGATCGGTGCCTTCGCCGGGCAGAACCTGATCAACTTCCATGCGATCGATGGATCGGGCTATCGCTTCCTGGCCGACCTGGTGATCGAGCTGAACGCGCTCAACCCGCAGATCGCCTCGCGACTGCTGGCCCCGCTGACCCGCTGGCGCAAGTACGGCGAGCAGCGTCAGGCGCTGATGAAGGGCGAATTGGAGCGGATTCTCGCCTCCGGCGCGCTGTCCAGCGATGTGTACGAGGTGGTGAGCAAGAGCCTGGCGTAAGAGGGGAGGGTTGGCCGGGTAGCGCTTCTCGACCTGGACAGCCATGCCTCCTTCTGACAGGTAGCCGTGGATTGGGCTCGGAGCTGGCTGGCCAGCGCAGGGTCCGATCCAGCGTCGCCTGCATCGCGGGCAAGCCCGCTCCCACAGGATGCTTGCACAGCCCTGCTTGTTGGGAGACTGCAGGGGGCCGTGTGGGAGCTGGCTTGCCAGCGATAGGGCCCAAGCAGACACTGCCTGCCTTGCAGGCAAGCCCGCTCTCACAGGATGCTCGCACAGCCCTGCTTGTTGAGAGGCTGCAGGGAGCCATGTGGGAGCTGGCTTGCCAGCGATAGGGCCCGAGCAGACACTGCCTGCCTTGCAGGCAAGCCCGCTCCCACAGGATGCTTGCACAGCCCTGTTTGTTGGGAGACTGCAGGGGGCCCTGTGGGAGCTGGCTTGCCAGCGATAGGGCCCGAGCAGACACTGCCTGCCTTACAGGCAAGTACGGTCTTGCAGAGTGGATTGCATCCCTTCAACCCTGCCTGGCTGAGCACGCCTTGCCATGGACTGGAGCCTTTTTCGACCAGGCCTTTGCAGCCCCCTCCCATCCCCCCACACAACCCATTACACTGCGCATCTGTGACATTATTTGTCGCATTACCATAACCTTTGGTAAAACCGCGTATGGCGCTGTAACAAGTTGTCGCTTGACGACAAGGCCAGCCGCCAAGCAGTCCCTACAATCCCCCCAACGCTCGCCGACCCAGGCCAGCGGTCCGCTTCAGGAGACTCCGATGTCCGTTGAGCAAGCCCCGGTGCACCGTGCCGATTTCGACCAGGTGATGGTCCCCAATTACGCGCCCGCCGGGTTCATTCCGGTGCGTGGCGAGGGTTCGCGCGTCTGGGATCAGTCGGGGCGCGAGCTGATCGACTTCGCTGGCGGCATCGCGGTCAATGCGCTCGGGCATGCCCATCCGGCCCTGGTCAAGGCCTTGACCGATCAAGCCAATACCCTGTGGCACGTGTCCAACGTCTTCACCAACGAGCCGGCCCTGCGCCTGGCGCGCAAGCTGGTCGAGGCGACCTTCGCCGACCGCGCGTTCTTCTGCAACTCCGGCGCCGAGGCCAACGAGGCCGCGTTCAAGCTCGCCCGGCGGGTCGCCCACGACCGTTTCGGCCCTGAAAAGCACGAGATCATCGCCACCCTCAACAGCTTCCACGGGCGTACCCTGTTCACCGTCAGCGTTGGCGGCCAGCCGAAGTACTCCGATGGCTTCGGGCCGAAGATCACCGGCATCAGTCATGTGCCGTACAACGACCTGGAGGCCTTGAAGGCGCAGATCTCCGACAAGACCTGCGCCGTGGTCATCGAACCGATCCAGGGCGAGAGCGGCGTGGTACCGGCCGACCAGGCTTACCTGGAAGGCGCGCGGGCCCTGTGCGACCAGCACGATGCCCTGCTGATCTTCGACGAAGTGCAGACCGGCGTCGGCCGCACCGGCTCGCTGTACGCCTATCAGCACTACGGCGTGACGCCGGACATCCTCACCAGCGCCAAGAGCCTGGGCGGCGGCTTCCCGATCGGCGCCATGCTCACCACCGAGGCCTTGGCCAGTCACCTGGCGGTCGGCACCCATGGCACCACCTACGGCGGCAACGCGCTCGGGTGCGCCGTGGCCTGCGCGGTACTGGACGTGATCAACACGCCCCAGGCGCTGGCGGCGATCCGCACCAAGCACGACCGGTTCAGCACCCGCCTGGCGCAGATCGGTGAGCATTACGGTCTGTTCAGCCAGGTCCGCGGGCTGGGCCTGCTGATCGGCTGCGTCCTGGCCGAGCCGTGGAAGGGCAAGGCCAAGCAGGTGCTGGACGCCGCCGAGGCCGAGGGCCTGATGGTCCTGCAGGCCGGCCCGGATGTGGTGCGGTTCGCCCCGAGCCTGGTGATCGAGGACGCCGACATCGACGAAGGCCTGGACCGGTTCGAGCGCGCCGTCGCCACCTTGACCCAGCGCTGATCGACGGATGCCGCCGCCCTTGCGGGAGGTGGCAGTGACCGAATCTTCATGGCGACCTCTGCCAAAAGGCCGCCACCCCTCGCGCCGCTGCGGCGGTGTGTGCTTTCAAAGGAGTGACACCATGCTGGTGATGCGCCCTGCGCAGATGGCTGACCTGAACGATGTGCAGCGCATGGCCGCCGATAGCCCGGTGGGTGTCACCTCGTTGCCCGACGACGCGACCCGGCTGGGCGACAAGATCGCCGCGTCGGAAGCCTCGTTCGCCGCCGAAGTCAGCTTCAACGGCGAGGAAAGCTATTTCTTCGTCCTCGAGGACACCGCCACCGGCGCCCTGGCCGGCTGTTCGGCGATCGTCGCCTCGGCCGGGTATTCCGAGCCGTTCTACAGCTTTCGCAACGAGACCTTCATGCACGCCTCGCGCGAGCTGAAGATCCACAACAAGATCCATGTGCTGTCGCTGTGTCACGACCTGACCGGCAACAGCCTGCTGACCAGCTTCTACGTGGTGCCCGAGCATGTCGAGTCGGTCTGGGCCGAACTCAACTCGCGCGGGCGGCTGCTGTTCATGGCCGATCACCCGGAGCGCTTCGCCGAGTCGGTGGTGACCGAGATCGTCGGGCACAGCGACGAGCAGGGTCAGTCGCCGTTCTGGGATGCCATCGGGCGGCACTTCTTCGACATGCACTATGCCGAGGCCGAGCGCCTCTGCGGGCTCAAGAGCCGCACGTTCCTGGCCGAGCTGATGCCCCATTACCCGATTTACGTGCCGCTGCTGCCCGACGCTGCCCAGGAGGCCATGGGCCTGGTGCACCCGCGGGCGCAGATCACCTTCGACATCCTCATGCGCGAAGGCTTCGAGGCCGAGCATTATGTCGACATCTTCGACGGTGGCCCGACCTTGCATGCGCGGGTGTCCGGCATCCGTTCGATCGCCCAGAGCCAGTCGGTGCCGGTCGACATCGTCGAACAGGCGACGGCGGGCAGCCGGGCCTACCTGGTCAGCAACGGCCAGCTGCAGGAGTTTCGCGCGGTACTGCTGAAGCTGGACTGGACGCCTGGCCAGCCGGTCACGCTCGACCGTCAGAGCGCCGATGCCCTGCTGCTCGACGCCGGTGCGTACGTGCGTCTGGTGGCCGTCTGATGCCTGTGGCCCAGGCCGAGTTTCGCGGCAGCCGCCCGGCGCCGCACAAGGAGAGAGCATGATCGTTCGTCCCGTACGCAGCAGCGACCTGCCGGCGCTGATCGAGCTGGCGCGCAGCACCGGCAAGACCGGGCTGACCACCTTGCCGGCCAACGAAGAGCGTCTGGCCCAGCGCATCACCTGGGCCGAGAAGAGCTTCGCCGGGCAGGCCGAGCGTCCCGATACCGATTACCTGTTCGTGCTCGAGGACGACGAGGGCCTGGTGGTGGGCATCAGCGCCATCGCCGGCGGCGTCGGCCTGCGCGAGCCATGCTACAACTTCCGGGTCGGCCTGACGGTCAGCGCGTCCCACGAATTGAACATCTTCCGGGAAATTCCCACCCTGTTCCTGGCCAACGACCTGACCGGCAACGCCGAGCTGTGTTCGCTGTTCCTGCATAGCGAGCACCGCAGTGGCCTGAACGGGCGGCTGCTGTCCAAGGCGCGCTTGCTGTTCATCGCCGAATTCCCCGAGCTGTTCGGGCGCAAGGTCATGGCCGAGATGCGCGGGATCTGCGACGAGGCGGGCCGCTCGCCGTTCTGGGAAAGCCTGGGGCGGCACTTCTTCAAGATGGAGTTCAGCCAGGCCGACTACCTCACCGGCGTCGGCAACAAGTCGTTCATCGCCGAGCTGATGCCGCGCTTCCCGCTGTACACGTGCTTCCTGTCGCCGGCGGCCCGCGAGGTCATCGGCCAGGTGCACGCCGACACCCAGCCGGCGCTGAGCATTCTCAGCGGCGAGGGCTTCAACTACCAGGGCTACGTCGATATCTTCGATGCCGGGCCGGCGATCGAGTGCGAGACCGGCAAGATCCGCGCCGTGCGTGACAGCCAGACCCTGGTGCTGGCGATCGGCACGCCAGGCGACGATGCGCCGGTCTACCTGATCCACAACCGCAAGCGCGAGGCCTGCCGCATCGCAGCGGCGCCGGCCCGCCTGGCGGCCGGCACCCTGGTGGTCGATCCGCTCACCGCCCGGCGTCTGCGCCTGGGCGCGGGCGATCATGTCCGCGCGGTGCCAATGTCGTCGGGGCGGGAGTCGCAGGCGTGAAGTGCCGCACCTGGAACCGTCGAGCCTGCGCGGGCGAGGGCGCACGATGAAGGCCCATGAAGTGAATTTCGACGGCCTGGTCGGGCCGACCCACAACTACGGCGGCCTGTCCCAGGGCAACGTCGCCTCGCAGCGCAACAGCCAGCAGGCGTCCAATCCGCGTGAAGCGGCGCGCCAAGGGCTGGCGAAGATGAAGACGCTGATGGACCTGGGCTTCGTGCAAGGTGTCCTGGCACCGCAGGAGCGCCCGGACATCGCCACCCTGCGGCGCCTGGGGTTCGGCGGCAGCGATGCCGAGGTGGTGCGGCAGGCCGCGCGCGAGGCGATGCCGCTGCTGCTCGCCAGCTGCTCGGCCTCGAGCATGTGGGTCGCCAATGCCGCCACCGTCAGCCCCAGCGCCGACACGGCCGACGGGCGCGTGCATTTCACCGCGGCCAACCTCAACTGCAAGTACCATCGCAGCCTGGAGCACCCGACCACCAGCCGCGTCCTGGCCGCCATGTTCGCCGACCCGGCGCATTTCGCCCATCACCCGGCCTTGCCAGCGGTCATGCAGTTCGGCGACGAAGGCGCCGCCAACCACACCCGGCTGTGCCGCGACCACGGCGAGCCAGGGCTCGAGTTCTTCGTGTTCGGACGCAGTGCGTTCGACGCACGCTACCCGGCCCCGCAGCGCTATCCCGCCCGCCAGACCCTCGAAGCGTCCCAGGCGGTGGCCCGGCTGCATGGCCTGGATCCGGCGCGTGTGATCTATGCCCAGCAGAATCCCGCCGTGATCGATCAGGGCGTGTTCCACAACGATGTGATCGCCGTGGGCAGTGGCGACGTGCTGTTCCACCACCAGGATGCGTTCCTCGACGGCGACGCGGTGCTGGCGCAATTGCGCGACGGTCTGGACCGGCTCGGCGGTGTCCTGCGTTCGGTGCAGGTGCCACGGGCGGCCGTGCCGGTCGAGGACGCCGTACGGTCCTACCTGTTCAACAGTCAGCTGCTGAGCCGTGCCGACGGGTCGATGCTGCTGCTGGTGCCCGACGAGTGCCGTCACCACCCGCGCGTCTGGACCTACCTGCAGCAGGTACTGGCCGACGAAGGCCCGATCACCGAGGTCAAGGCCATCGACCTCAAGCAGAGCATGCAGAACGGTGGGGGCCCGGCGTGCCTGCGACTACGGGTCGCGCTCAAGGACGCCGAACTGGCGGCGGTCAACCCAGGGGTTATCATGACCCCGGCGCTGTACGACACCTTGCTGCACTGGGTCGACCGGCATTACCGCGACCGCCTGAGCGAATCGGACCTGGCCGACCCGAGCCTGCTGGACGAATGCCGTACCGCGCTCGACGAACTGACCCAGCTCCTGTGCCTGGGCAGCGTCTATCCTTTCCAATGTCACCCTTGAAGAGAGAACCCGATATGTCCGATGCCCTGCGCCTGATCCTCGAAGACGACGACGGCACCCAGTTGGAAACGTCCTGCACCCGCATGGCGGTGGTCTGGCAAGGCAAGGAGGTGTGGATCCAGCAGGATGGCCGCGGTCAGTTGCTGATCGGGGTGGACGTCGAGGAGGGCGATACCGAGTACGCCAACCTGTTGCTGCGCCCCATGGCCACCAACCTGGTCAGCCTGCAGCTGGAGATGGAGCCTGCCGAGGCGGGCGAAGACGACGACCACGTGCACGGCCCTGATTGCGGGCACCATCACTGAGGAGGCGTCCATGCTCGCCCTGGGCAAATTGCTTGAACTGACGCTCTCCGGCCACGAACCGGCCGAGAAGACTCAAGTGACTGTCAAGGGCGTGCGCTTGCGCTGGCTGGCCGAAGGTGCGCTCGAGGTGTGTCCGGCCGAGCCTGCGCACTGCGGGTTGGACCTGATGTTGTCCGCCGGCATCCATGGTCATGAGACGGCGCCCGTCGAGCTGCTCGAGCGGCTGTTGCACGGTATCGCCAGCGGCACGCTGATACCCAGGGTGCGCGTGCTGTTCCTGTTCGGCAATCCCGCGGCGATCCGCGCGGGCAAGCCCTTCATCGAGCAGGACGCCAACCGCCTGTTCAACGGTCGTCATGCGCAGTCCAGTGGCGTGGAGGCCCTGCGTGTCGCCGAACTGGAGCAGATCGCCCGGGGCTTTTTCAGCCTCCCGGGGCGCAGCCGTCTGCATTACGACCTGCACACGACCGTTCGCGGTTCGGTGTTCGAGCGCTTCGCGGTATACCCTTTCCAGCCCGGACGTGCGCATTCGCGTCGTGAACTGGCACGCCTGGCGTCGGCCGGGGTGCAGGCGGTGCTGCTGCAAGACAAGCCCTCGGCGACCTTCAGTGCCTTCACCTACGAACAGTTGAGAGCCGAGGCCTTCACCCTCGAGTTGGGTCAGGCCCATGTCTCGGCCCAACGCCAGACGGCCATCGTCGACGCGTGGCAGGCGTGGCTGGCGTGTCTCATCGAGGCGACCCAGCCGCCATGCGACGACTCGCTGGACGGCGTGCAGCTCTTCAGTGTCGCCCGTGAAATCGTCAAGTACAGCGACAACTTTCGCCTGCACGTACCGGCCGATATCGCACATTTCACCGAACTCAGTCCGGGCGTGCTGCTGGCCGAGGACCTGGCCGGAACACGGTGGGTGGTGGAGGAGGAGGGCACGCGTCTTCTGTTTCCCGATCCCAAGGCGCGCAACGGTTCGACGGCAGGGCTTCTGGTCGTGCCGGATGCCGGGCAGCGGCTGGGATGACGAGGAAACGCACGGGGCGATGCCGCCGTGCGTTCCGGTCCGAGGGGGCGACTCAGTAGTAGCGGCGGCGTGGAAGGCCCAGTTCGACGCGCAGCGCATTCTCGGTGAAGGGTGAAGGGTTGGTGTCGGTAGGCGCTGTGGCAGGGTTCTGGTCGAAATCGTAGAACACGTCCGTTTCCAGGCCAATCGCTTGCAGGTGTGCCTTGGCGACCTCGACCGCCCGGTAGTCATAGGTGTCCACCGTCGCCAGGCCCGGAATGGTGGTGCCGGTGAAGGCATTGTAGGCTTCGCACAGGCAGCGATAGAAGTCCAGCAGCGGCAGGTTGTCGCTGTCCGAGCGCGTCAGGTTCAGCGCCAGGTAGCCGCCCTCGGCGGGCCATCCTGCCGTCCATTGCCCTTGCGCATCCTGTTGCAGGTGGTGATCTTCTTCGGAAGGGTCCGACACCGAGACGTCGAACCGGGTCGCATGGGGCGTCTCGCTGACCTGGATCCAGGAGCGCTTGGCCAACTGGGTCAACAGTTGCTGACCACAGCGGGTATGGCGCAGGAAGGTGAGGTGGTTTTCCACGGCCTGGACGAAGCGAGCATCGCCCTTGATGTGGAAGGTGTGTTGGGCGAGGGTGGCCAGCGACGGTGCCAGCGGCGCTTCGAAACGCGCGTCGCCGGGACGCTGGCGCGCATAGATACCCGAGCCGTGAGGGTTGTCGATCAGCACGTTGCCCTGGATGCGGCACGTGTCCGAGGCGCTGAGGATGAAGGCGAGCCCCTGGCCCACGGTGATGTCGATGTCACCCTTGCCGGTGAACACTTCCGTGATCCCGCCTCCGGTCTTGATGCTGCTGCTACCGTTCTCGGTCTGGATGAGCACGGGCGTGTTCACCTCGTCCGCCACGTTGATGCGCGTCGGGCCGTTCACGGTGTTGATGATGAGCGTCTGCGCGGGGGTGGGCGCCAGCACGAAGCGCCTGCCGTTGATCACGGCCAGCAGGTGGCAGTCATAAGGGGTGACATCGATGATCGCGCCTGGCGTCTTGCTTTCAAGCACCATGTGGTGGCGGGTGGGTGTCTGGCCGTCCTTGTTCCAGACCTGCTCCAGGTAGATGTCCAGCTTGTCGTCGCGGTATTCCAGCA
The DNA here is from genome assembly GCA_001534745.1 of Pseudomonas monteilii. Classification (NCBI taxonomy): domain Bacteria; kingdom Pseudomonadati; phylum Pseudomonadota; class Gammaproteobacteria; order Pseudomonadales; family Pseudomonadaceae; genus Pseudomonas; species Pseudomonas alabamensis. The sequence continues at coordinate 3,288,348 of CP013997.1, read as the reverse complement.
GCCGATGCAGCGTCTGCTCGGCGCTGAAGGTTTCCTTCCACTGGGCGTAGCCGCTGGTTCTTCCAGAAATGAAATACGTCGGGTTGGGGTTCATGGGATGACCTCGTTGGCGTTGGACTGTCCCTGGCCGACAGCGGCCGGGGACTCCAGGCTAGGGCCCTGGCAGGCAGGTACGAGGTAGTTATCTAGTGCGGCGCCTTGGGGCAGGGCAGGGGGTGGGAGAATTCGCCATCGATTTCCAGGGTCGCCTACCCATGACCACGCCTGGGCTTGCCCGCGACGCAGGCGGCGCCTGACAGGGCCCTATCGCTGGCAAGCCAGCTCCCACCCAGACCTTTGCAGTCGTCGGTGCAGGCATGGCTGGGCAAGCAGCTTGTGGGAGCGGGCTTGCCCGCGATAGCGTCCGGTCCGTCACCGCGTGCATCGCGGGCAAGCCCCCACAACATGCGTCGTGCAGGGGGCAGGGCAGGCGATGACTTGCCAGGCGTGAAAAGCAGGCTTTAGCATCGCGGTGCATCGTTGGCACCGGCATGGCCTGAAAAACCGTCCAAACGACTGTTTCTGTCGTATAAACACTGCACCGAGACTGCAGGACCGATATAATGCGGCCCTTTGCCTTGCCTCAAGGCCGCCGTTTCCGTGGAAGAATCTATGAAAAGCGCAGAAATCCGTGAAGCCTTCCTTCGCTTCTTCGAAGAGCAAGGGCATACCCGCGTCGCCTCCAGTTCGCTGATTCCGAACAACGACCCCACCCTGCTGTTCACCAATGCCGGCATGAACCAGTTCAAGGACTGCTTCCTGGGCCAGGAAAAGCGCGCCTACACCCGCGCCGTGAGCAGCCAGAAGTGCGTGCGTGCCGGCGGCAAGCACAACGACCTGGAAAACGTCGGCTACACCGCGCGCCATCACACGTTCTTCGAGATGCTCGGCAACTTCAGCTTCGGTGACTACTTCAAGCGTGACGCGATCACCTTCGCCTGGACCTTCCTGACCTCGGAACAGTGGCTGGGCCTGCCCAAGGACAAGCTGTGGGTCACCGTCTACGCCACCGACGACGAGGCCTACGACATCTGGACCCAGGAGATCGGCGTGCCGGCCGAGCGCATGGTGCGCATCGGCGACAACAAGGGCGCGCCTTATGCGTCCGACAACTTCTGGACCATGGGCGACACCGGCCCGTGCGGCCCGTGCACCGAGATCTTCTACGATCACGGCGCCGACATCTGGGGCGGCCCACCCGGTTCGCCGGAAGAAGACGGTGACCGCTACATCGAGATCTGGAACAACGTCTTCATGCAGTTCAACCGCACCGCCGACGGCGTGCTGCACCCATTGCCCGCACCGTCGGTGGACACCGGCATGGGCCTGGAGCGCATCAGCGCCGTGCTGCAGCACGTGCACTCGAACTACGAGATCGACCTGTTCCAGAACCTGCTCGCCGCTTCTGCCCAGGCCATCGGCTGCCAGAACGAGGCCCAGGCCTCGCTCAAGGTCGTGGCCGACCATATCCGTTCCTGCGGCTTCCTGATCGCCGACGGTGTGCTGCCCTCCAACGAAGGCCGTGGCTACGTGCTGCGTCGCATCATTCGCCGGGCATGCCGCCACGGTAACAAGCTCGGTGCCAAGGGCAGCTTCTTCTACCAGATCGTCGCCGCGCTGGTGGCCGAGATGGGCGAGGCCTTCCCCGAACTCAAGAGCCAGCAGGCGCACATCGAACGCGTCCTGAAAGCCGAAGAGGAGCAGTTCGCCAAGACCCTGGAGCAGGGCCTGCGCATCCTCGAGCAGGACCTGAGCCAGCTGCAGGGCGACGTGGTACCGGGCGACGTGGTGTTCAAGCTGTACGACACCTATGGCTTCCCGATGGACCTGACCGCCGACATCGCGCGCGAGCGTAGCCTGACCATCGATGAAGCCGGCTTCGAGCAGGAAATGAACGCCCAGCGCGAACGCGCCCGTTCGGCCAGTGCCTTCGGCATGGACTACAACAGTCTGGTCAAGGTCGATGTGGCCACCGAGTTCCTGGGGTATGCCGCCACCGAAGGCGAGGCCCGTGTGGTCGCGCTGTACAAGGACGGTGCCGCGGTCGAGCACCTGGGCGAAGGCGAGCAGGGCGTGGTCGTGCTCGACCGCACGCCGTTCTATGCCGAGTCCGGTGGCCAGATCGGCGACATGGGCTATCTGCAGGCTGGCGACGTACGCTTCGACGTGCGTGACACCACCAAGACCGGTGGCGCTTTCCTGCACCACGGTGTGGTCGCCAGCGGCAACCTGCAGGTCGGCACCCAGGTCCAGACCCAGGTCGACGCCGACGTGCAGCAGGCCACCGCGCTGAACCACTCGGCCACCCACCTGCTGCACGCCGCGCTGCGCCAGGTGCTGGGCGATCACGTGCAGCAGAAAGGTTCGTTGGTCGATAGCCAGCGCCTGCGTTTCGACTTCAGCCACTTCGAGGCGATCAAGCCCGAGCAGCTCAAGGCACTGGAAGACATCGTCAACCGCGAAGTGCGTCGCAACACGCCGGTGCTCACTGAGGAAACCGACGTCGAGACCGCCAAGCGCCGTGGCGCCATGGCCCTGTTCGGCGAGAAGTACGGCGACACCGTGCGCGTGCTGAGCATGGGCGGCGACTTCTCGGTCGAGCTGTGCGGCGGTATCCACGCCAAGCGTACCGGTGACATCAGCGTCTTCAAGATCGTCAGCGAAAGCGGCGTCGCCTCGGGCGTGCGCCGGATCGAGGCGGTCACCGGCGCAGCTGCGCTGGCCTGGCTCAATGCGGCCGAAGAACAGGTCAAGGAAGTCGCGCAGCTGGTCAAGGGCAACCGCGACAACCTGATCGACAAGCTGTCGGCGGTGCTCGAACGCAACCGTCAGCTGGAAAAGCAACTGGAACAGCTGCAGGCCAAGGCCGCCAGCGCCGCAGGGGACGATCTCTCCAGTGCCGCGCAGGACGTCAAGGGTGCCAAGGTGCTGGCCGCACGCCTGGATGGGCAGGACGGCAAGGCCTTGCTGGCGCTCGTCGACCAGCTGAAGAACAAGCTCGGCCACGCAGTGATCCTGCTGGGCAGCGAGCATGAGGGCAAGGTCGTGCTGGTTGCCGGCGTGACCAAGGACCTCTCCAGCCAACTCAAGGCCGGTGAACTGATGAAGCAGGCCGCTGCGGCGGTAGGCGGCAAGGGCGGTGGTCGCCCGGACATGGCCCAGGGCGGTGGCGTCGACGTCGCGGCCCTCGACCAGGCCCTGGCGCTGGCCGTGCCTTTCGTCGAGCAAGGGCTTTGACGGACGTGGCCCGTCAGGCATGACGGGCCACGGCACCATGGATCGTTTATTGGGTGCCCTTCGTGGGCTGAGGCAGCTTTGAAATGGCGTTGATCGTACAGAAATTTGGCGGCACCTCTGTCGGATCCATCGAGCGGATCGAGCAGGTTGCCGACAAGGTCAAGAAATTCCGCGAGTCGGGCGACGACCTGGTGGTCGTGCTGTCGGCCATGAGCGGGGAAACCAACCGGCTGATCGAGCTGGCCAAGCAGGTCACCGAGCATCCGGACCCGCGCGAACTCGACGTGATCGTCTCGACCGGTGAACAGGTCACCATCGGCCTGCTGGCCATGGCGCTGAACAAGCGCGGCGTCGCGGCGGTGTCCTACACCGGCGCGCAGGTCCGCATCCTGACCGACAGCGCGCACAACAAGGCGCGCATCCTGCAAATCGATGACCAGAAGATTCGCGCCGACCTCAAGGCCGGTCGCGTGGTCGTGGTCGCCGGTTTCCAGGGTGTCGACGAGCAGGGCAACATCACCACGCTGGGGCGTGGCGGCTCGGACACCACTGGCGTGGCCCTGGCGGCGGCGCTGAAGGCCGACGAGTGCCAGATCTACACCGATGTCGATGGCGTCTACACCACCGACCCACGGGTCGTGGCGCAAGCACGCCGCCTGGAGAAGATCACCTTCGAAGAAATGCTGGAAATGGCCAGCCTGGGCTCGAAGGTCCTGCAGATCCGTTCGGTGGAGTTCGCCGGCAAGTACAATGTCCCGCTGCGCGTGCTGCACAGCTTCAAGGAGGGTCCGGGGACCCTCATCACCATCGATGAAGAGGAATCCATGGAACAGCCGATCATTTCCGGTATCGCCTTCAACCGCGATGAAGCCAAGCTGACCATTCGTGGCGTGCCGGACACTCCGGGCGTGGCGTTCAAGATCCTCGGCCCGATCAGCGCCTCGAACATCGAGGTGGACATGATCGTGCAAAATGTATCGCACGATAACACCACCGACTTCACCTTCACCGTACACCGCAACGAGTACGAGAAGGCCCTGTCGGTGCTGCAGAACACGGCGCGCGAGATCGGCGCACGCGAGACCACGGGCGACCTGAAGATCGCCAAGGTGTCCATCGTCGGCGTCGGCATGCGTTCGCACGCCGGGGTCGCCAGCCGCATGTTCGAAGCGCTGGCCAAGGAGAGCATCAACATCCAGATGATCTCCACCTCCGAGATCAAGGTGTCGGTGGTGATCGAGGAGAAGTACCTCGAGCTGGCGGTTCGCGCCCTGCACACGGCGTTCGAGCTGGACGCGCCGTCGCGACAGAGTGAGTGAAGGACGGCCTTCAGGGGCGCGGCTTGCCGCGCCCTTCGTGTTTCTGGCCGCCGGGGCGAGCGATCACCCAGGGCGGCCATGTTTCGGCCATGGCGAACACCCCGCGAGGTGAGGCCATGACCACAGCGTCAAAGACTGTTATCCCTGAAATGATTTGCGTGAGGAAAGCGTATGTTGATTTTGACTCGTCGGTGCGCCGAGAGCTTGATCATTGGCGATGGTGAGATCACCGTGACCGTCCTGGGTGTCAAAGGAAACCAGGTACGTCTCGGGGTCAGCGCACCCAAGGAAGTCGCCGTGCACCGTGAAGAAATCTACCTGAGAATCAAGAACGAGAAAGACGAAGAACCAACCCTTTAATTTTTCTCAGGTTTTTTTAAAAAAAGGGTTTGCAAACGGGGAGGGGTCTGGTTATTATACGCCCCGTGTTGCGGTGAGGTGGCCGAGTGGCCGAAGGCGCTCCCCTGCTAAGGGAGTATACCTCATAAGGGTATCGGGGGTTCGAATCCCCCCCTCACCGCCATTATTCGTGTAGGGCGCTTCAAACGGGTAAACACTTAAGTCGTTGATGTATAACGAAAAAGTGATTGCCAAAAACGTAAAGCGACCTATAATGCGCGGCAAGACACGGACCCATAGCTCAGCTGGATAGAGTACTCGGCTACGAACCGAGCGGTCAGAGGTTCGAATCCTCTTGGGTCCGCCATACAATGAAGCTGGTCTGCCAGTCAGGCCAGCGTCATTATTACCAGTGGTAATCTGGTCTAAAACTACCGATCTGGACCCATAGCTCAGCTGGATAGAGTACTCGGCTACGAACCGAGCGGTCAGAGGTTCGAATCCTCTTGGGTCCGCCATACAAGATGATGCTGGTCGCTTGTCGATCGGCGTGATCCCACCAGTGGTAATCTGGTCTAAAACTACCGTATCGGACCCATAGCTCAGCTGGATAGAGTACTCGGCTACGAACCGAGCGGTCAGAGGTTCGAATCCTCTTGGGTCCGCCACATCCTGAAAAGCCCGCGCTTGTCGCGGGCTTTTTGCTGTCTGCGGCAAACATACCCGTCTCGTCACACCCTCTGCCTCTCGTGCGTCTTCAATCGCCATAGTCTATCGATCGACCTGCGCGATCGAGGGCACCGATGGATGTTTTCCTGGTCAGATCACTGACACGCAAACGATTGTTTCACCAAAAAATTTAGGCGATCTGGCTGCGCAGTCCGTGTATGATTGCGCCCGTCAGCCCCGCCGGGGCTTGTGGACTCCCACCATGGACTTACCCAGTCGTTACTCAATAAACCCTTTCAGCAAGCTGAATCCGTCAGATTGATTCTCCCGGCGTGCCCCACTGCTGGGAGTGGAGTACGCCTATGACCGAAGTAGAAGTCAAGAAAGCGCAGGAAAGCCTGCAGGACCGTCTGGGCCAGGTGGTGGAGCTGCTGCAGCGCCAGCGCGTCGTCGAAGACCTGACCCATCGTCAGGAAGGTCATCACCAGGACCGGGTGGAGCACCTCGTCCACCGGCAGAACCTCGTCGAGTTGCAGCGCAAGCTCGATGACCTGCACCCCGCCGACATCGCCTACATCCTCGAAGCGCTGCCGCTGGAAGACCGTCTGACGGTCTGGCAGTTGGTGCGCTCGGACCGTGACGGCGACATCCTGCTCGAAGTGTCGGACGCAGTGCGTGAAACGCTGATCGCGGACATGGACAATCACGAGCTGCTGGCGGCGGCCCGTGAAATGGATGCCGACGAACTCGCTGACCTGGCCGCCGAGCTGCCGCGAGACGTCGTCCATGAGCTGATGGAAACCCTCGATGCGCAGCAGCGTGAGCGTGTTCGCTCGGCCCTGAGCTACGAGGAAGACCAGGTCGGCGCCCTGATGGACTTCGAGATGGTGACCATTCGCGAAGACGTCAGCCTCGAAGTGGTCCTGCGTTACCTGCGCCGTCTGAAAGAACTGCCCGGACACACCGACAAGCTGTTCGTCGTCGATCATGACGGCATCCTGCGCGGCGTGCTGCCGATCAAGCGCCTGTTGGTCACCGATCCCGAGCGCCAGGTCTCCGACGTCATGGCCAGCGATCCGGTCAGCTTCGTGCCGGACGAGGACGCCTACGAGGCCGCCCAGGCGTTCGAGCGCTATGACTTGGTGTCGGCGCCGGTCGTGGACAAGAACGGCCGCCTGATCGGCCGCTTGACCATCGACGAGATGGTCGACCTGATCCGTGAGGAAAGCGAGAGCGAAGTGCTCAACATGGCCGGTCTGCGCGAAGAGGAAGACATCTTCGCCTCGGTCTGGCGCTCGCTGCGCAACCGCTGGGCCTGGCTGGCCATCAACCTGATCACCGCCTTCGTCGCCTCCCGGGTCATCGGCCTGTTCGAAGGCTCGATCGAGAAGTTGGTCGCGCTGGCAGCGCTGATGCCGATCGTGGCTGGCATCGGTGGCAACTCGGGCAACCAGACCATCACCATGATCGTGCGCGCCATGGCGCTTGATCAGGTGGCGCCCGGCAACACCCGGCGCCTGATGCGCAAGGAGCTGGCGGTGTCCCTGATCAATGGCGTGGTCTGGGGTGGGGTGATTGGCGCAGTCGCCTTCGCGCTCTATGGCAGTTGGTCGCTGGGGGTGGTCATGACCGCCGCCATGACGCTCAACCTGCTCCTGGCGGCGCTCATGGGAGTATTGATTCCGATGACCCTGGTGCGCCTGGGGCGGGATCCGGCGATGGGCTCGAGCGTGATGATCACGGCGGTGACCGACAGCGGCGGGTTCTTCATCTTCCTGGGCTTGGCCACTGTCTTCCTGCTCTGATCGGCAGGCATGAAAAAAGCCAGCGTTCGCTGGCTTTTTTGTGTGTCGAGCGCGTGAGCGATCAGGAAGCGTCGGCTGCCATTTCGGCGTCATGGGCAATCAACGAAACCAGAGCGTTCTGTTGACGGTGGGACAGCTGGCGGAAACGTTGCAGCAGCTCGCGTTCGTGCAGGGAAAGCTCGGGGCTGTCCAGGCGCATGCTCAGTTCGTCACCCAGGGCACCCTCTTGAATGAGACTCTGCTCAAGACGGGCAATGATTTCCGAGTTCATGCTGCGGTGATGATTGCGCGCCACCTCGGCAATGCGCTCGCGCATCCCGTCTGGCAGGCGTACGACAAACTTGTCTGCAGTGCGGCTCGAGTAGATAGCCTGTTTCATTGGGCGCATAGTATTGACCGGATTTTCTAGTTCAAGGGGGAAGCGGTTCTCGAAATGGGCCGCGCGGTGGGAGTACGACAGTGCGGACGACAAAACGTTCAACCATGGCTGTTACGAGCCGCTCATCTTGCCTCAAGGTCGCCGTTTCCTTGGCGTCAAATCTGTGACAAATAGTGAGCTGGGTACAGGCGCTTTGCCAGTACCAATTATCAGAAATGCGGACTGGTTTGAAAAGTGAGCGATTTTTTAAGGTCTCTCTCAAACCGTCAGCCGACTGCCGCCAGAAAAGCAGACGCTGTCGCTGATCCCTGGATCAGACGGGGTGACGCTCGAGTCCAGCCTATCTGACGGCCTGTCCTACCGTGGAGTGACCATGCTTGATCCTGTGATCGCCGCATCGCCTGGCCCGTCGGGAAAACTCATCTACTTGGTCGGTCCGTCCGGATCGGGGAAGGATTCGCTCATCGAAGCGGCCGAGCCCCACCTGGCGCGTAGGGGGGTGCGTCGTGCGCGGCGGGTGATCACGCGTTCTGCCGAAGCCAAGGGGGAGCAAGCCACGGGCGTCAGCCGCGAAGCATTCGATCAGCACGTTCGCGAAGGCGCGTTCGCCTTGCATTGGCATGCCAACGGTCTGGCGTATGGCATTCCCGCGCACATCGATACCTGGCTGGCGCAGGGGCAGAGCGTGCTGGTCAATGGTTCGCGTGCGCATCAGCCAGAGGCCGTACGGCGCTATCCGGACATGATCACGCTGCAGCTGCAGGTGTCGCTGGAGGCGTTACGGCAACGGCTCGAGGCAAGGGGGCGAGAATCGAGGGAGGACATCGAGCAGCGGTTGGCCCGCAGTACGGCATTGCAGCCTCTGACCGCAGGTGCTGTCTACACGTTGGACAATTCGGGTGATCTGCAGGACACGGTGGATGCACTGCTGGCGTTGCTGAAGGGCCTGGGTATCACGCAGGGAAATTGATCATCAGAAGGACAGGCGCTCGGACGACCGCGTCTGAATGACAGGAGAGCCTTCGCCCATGACCGCCTGGCGCATGCCTTGACCCACGTGGTAATCCAGCCCCGACACGTGAGCCGGCTGACTGTCGACGACACCCAAGGCGACGACACAGGTCAGGGCCAGGGTATTGAGTGCGATCAGAAGACGGGTCATGGTGAGCTCCTTCAGGGCGGTGAGTAGCAGGCGTTTAGGTAGTGCAGGCACCGTGCCAACTTCGCGCAGAGGGTTTTACCCAATGAATCAGGCACATCGATGGAACTTTCTGAAGGCTGCCGATTGCACTTTGCATTCTGCACGCCCAGGGCTCGTGCAAAATGCCCGGACGACCTGCTGCCGCTGTCTGACAGATCGTGTAGAAAAGCCTGACAGTACTGATTTCACGGTGTGACGTAGCATCCTTGGCTGTGCTGGCGTACGGACGATCCGGTCGAAATCGCCGATTCATTCTTGCCAAGGCGATGCGAAACACGCATTATTCGCGACCGACGGCGTCCTTGGCGTCATCGCTGTCAGCACTAGCCGGCTTTGCCAGACAGGTCCCTGTAGTTTAATGGATAGAACGGCCCCCTCCTAAGGGGTCGGTGCAGGTTCGATTCCTGCCGGGGACGCCATGACCTGACGCTCGGTCGTCTCGTTCCGCGCTTTACATTCCCTCGCATTTTCATCGTCGATCCGACCGCACGCTTGCACCCTGTACCGGTCCGAAGAAACACATTCTTCGTATCGAGGCATCGCCATGGCCATTTCTGTCACCAAACTGAGCGGCGAGCACATCCCGGCGCATCTGCGACGACCCAACCTGACCGAACTGTTCGCCGTGACCGACGACGACGGCACGGTGTACCACCTCGAAGACGATGTCGAAGCCGCGCGTCTGGCCGTGCAGTTGAGCGATGAGGCCCGGCAGGATGAGCCCACGCAAAAAGACGAGTGACCAGGCGCAGCCCATGGGGCAGCGGTACCCGCGTACACCCGATGGGCGCTACTTCGTGGTCAAGCAGCAGTTATGGCGCTGTACCAACCCGGCGCTGCCGGAAGATCGCCGGCAGGCGTTGGTCAGCGAGCTGATGACGGCGCGTCGTGAGGTCAAACAGGCCAAGCAGTCGGACGATGCCGAGCGATTGCGCCAGGCACGGGCGCGGGTACAGGCTGCGAAGGTTGCCTTGGGCGAGCGAGGGCCGGTCTGGTGGGAGGACGGGGCGCCGGATTTCAATCAGCGGAAGGTGACACAGACGCCTTATGCGCAGTGGTTCGAGGCGCAGCGCGGGGAGGGGTAAGTGGCAAGCTGCGAGCTTGGGCGTGCCTGATCCTGACGGACACCGTGCAAGACAAACATGGCTGACTTTGTGGGCCCTGCGGGCCCAATCGCGGCACTGGGGCCGCTCCCACAGGTGACCGCGATAGCCTGCAACCCCGCGGTGGGGCTACGGGTGTGGGAGCGGCCCCCGTGCCGCGATGGGCCGCAAAGCGGCCCTAAAAATCGCAAAGTCGACGCGAAATCTGAAACTTATCAGAACCGCTTTATCCAACGCCGCTTGCCGCTTGCCGCTTGCCGCTTGCCGCTTGCCGCTTGCCGCTTGCCGCGTCACACATGCAACGCATGCCCCAACGCCCTCAGCGCCGCCTCCTGCACCGCTTCCCCCAGCGTCGGGTGCGCATGGATCGTACCCGCCACATCCTCCAGCCGTGCCCCCATCTCCAAGGACTGCGCAAACGCCGTCGACAGCTCGGAAACCCCCACCCCCACCGCCTGCCACCCCAGGATCAGGTGATTGTCGCGCCGTGCCACCACCCGCACGAAGCCGCGCTTGGATTCCAGGGTCATCGCCCGGCCATTGGCGGCGAACGGGAACTGGGCCGTCAGGCAGTCCAGGCCGTGCTCGCCGGCCTGGTCCGGGGTCAGGCCGACCACCACCACTTCCGGATCGGTGAAGCACACCGCCGGAATGGCACGCGGGTCGAAGCGGCGTCGCTGACCGGCGATCAACTCGGCCACCAGCTCGCCCTGGGCCATGGCCCGGTGCGCCAGCATGGGTTCGCCGGTCACGTCACCGATCGCCCAGACGTTGCGCATGCTGGTCTGGCAGCGATCGTCCACGGCGATGGCCGCGCCGCGCATGTCCAGGCCCAGTCCTTCGAGGCCGAACCCCTGGGTCCGGGGCTTGCGCCCAACGGCCACCAGGATGCGATCGCCTTCCAGTTCGAGCAACTGGCCCTCGGGATCACGCACCCGCAGACGATCCTGCTCAGGGTCATGCCCCTCCACGGTATGTCCCAGGTACAGAGCGATGCCTAATTGCCGAGCGGCCTCGGCCACCGGTTGAGTCAGCTCGGCATCGTAGGCCGGCAAGACCTGCGCGCGCGACTCGACCACGCTGACCGCGACCCCGAGCTTGCGGTAGGCGATGCCCAGTTCCAGGCCGATGTAACCGGCGCCGACCACGATCAGGTGGCGGGGCAAGGTCTGCGGTGCCAAGGCCTCGGTGGAGGACACGACGGCGCCGCCCAAGGGCAGCATCGGCAGCTCGACGCTGGTGGACCCGGTGGCCAGCAGCAGGTGCTCGCAACGGATGCGGCCCCCGTCGACCTCGACCTGTTTGCCGTCGAGCAGTCGCGCCCAGCCCTGGATGACGGTGACGCCGTGCTTTTTCAGCAGGGCCGCCACCCCCGTGGTCAGGCGGTCGACGATGCCGTCCTTCCACGCCACGCTGCGGGTGATGTCCAAATGCGGCGTGGACACGCTGATGCCCAGTTCGGCGCGCTCGGCATGCCGACAGGTCTGGTGGAACTGTTCGGCCACATGGATCAAGGCCTTGGACGGGATGCAGCCCACGTTCAGGCAGGTACCGCCCAGCGCGCTGCCCTCGACCAGGACGGTGGCGATGCCGAGCTGCGCGGCACGAATCGCCGCCACGTAGCCGCCAGGGCCGCCGCCGAGGATCAGCAGTTGAGTATCGAGCATGTCGGACATCGGTCACTCCACGAACAGGCAGGCAGGTTGCTCGAGCAGGCCACGCACGGCCTGGATGAAGCGGGCGGCGTCCATGCCGTCGACCACGCGGTGATCGAAGGAGCTGGACAGGTTCATCAGGGTGCGCACCACGATCTGCCCGTCGATCACCACGGGCCGCTGGACCATGCGATTGACGCCGACGATGGCCACCTCCGGCATGTTGATCACCGGCGTGCTGGCGATGCCGCCCAGGGCGCCGAGGCTGGTCAAAGTGATGGTGGAGCCGGAGAGCATGTCGCGGCTGGCCTTGCCCTGGCGCGCCGCCTGGGCCAGGCGAGCGATCTCGGCGGCGTTGTCCCACAGCCCGCCGGCTTCGGCATGGCGCAGCACGGGCACCATCAAGCCATTGTCGCCCTGGGTGGCGATGCCCACGTGCACGGCACCGTGCTGGGTGATCACCTGGGCCTGGTCGTCGTAGGTGGCGTTGATCTGCGGGAAGTCGCGCAGGGCCACGACCAATGCGCGCACCAGCAGCGGCAGGAGGGTCAGTTTGCCGCGGCGTTCGCCCCAGGTGTCGTTGAGGTGCTTGCGCAGCGCCTCGAGCGCCGTCACGTCGATTTCCTCGACGTAGCTGAAGTGCGCGACCCGGCGCTTGGCGTCCTGCATGCGCTCGGCGATCTTGCGCCGTAGCCCGATCACCGGGATCTGTCGGCTGTCGGTGCGCGGCGTGGGACCGGCATGACCGGGCGCCACCGTGGCAGGGCGTTGCAGGAAGCCGTCGAGGTCTTCATGCAGGATGCGTCCGGCAGGTCCGCTGCCGTGCACATAGCGCAGTTCGATCCCGGCCTCCAGGGCGCGCTTGCGCACGGCGGGCGAGGCGAGTGGCTTCTCGGCGACCCGCTCCTGTCTCGCCGCAGGCGTGGCGTCGGCGGCTGCATGGGCCGGCGCCGGTGCAGCGGCTGCCGGTTGGGCAGGCGCAGGCGGGGAAGCAGGCGGCGTGGTCTCGAGGGGCGCAGGCGCTACCGAGGCAGCGGCGTCCACGCGAGGTGTGTCCGTCGCATTGCCCATGCCCTCGACTTCGATGCGGATCAGTTCGCTGCCGACCGCCATGACTTCCCCGGGCGTGCCGCCCAGGGCCACCACCGTGCCCGCCACGGGCGACGGGATCTCCACGGTGGCCTTGTCGGTCATGACGTCGGCCACCACCTGGTCCTCGCCGATCACATCGCCGACCTTGACGAACCATTCCACCAGCTCGACCTGAGCGATGCCTTCGCCGATGTCCGGCATCTTGATGACGTGCGTGCCCATTCAGACCTCCATGACCCGTTTCAAGGCAGCGCCCACGCGGGCAGGGCCGGGGAAGTAGGCCCACTCCTGTGCGTGGGGGTAAGGGGTGTCCCAGCCGGTGACGCGCTCGATGGGCGCCTCCAGGTGATGGAAGCAGTGCTCCTGGACCAGGGCCACCAGCTCGGCGCCGAAGCCACAGGTGCGGGTGGCCTCGTGCACGATCACGCAGCGGCCGGTCTTCTTCACCGAGGCGACCAGGGTGTCGAGGTCCAGCGGCCACAGGCTGCGCAGGTCAATCACCTCGGCGTCCACGCCGCTTTCCTCGGCGGCGACCTGGGCCACGTAGACCGTGGTGCCGTAGGTGATCACCGTCACCTCGTCGCCAGGGCGGACGATGGCAGCCTTGTCCAGCGGCACCTGGTAGTAGCCCTCCGGGACCGCGCTCTGCGGATGCTTGGACCAGGGAGTCACCGGCCGGTCGTGGTGGCCGTCGAACGGCCCGTTGTACAAGCGCTTGGGCTCGAGGAAGATCACCGGGTCGTCGCATTCGATCGAGGCGATCAGCAAACCCTTGGCGTCGTAGGGGTTGGATGGCATCACCGTGCGCAGGCCGCAGACCTGGGTGAACATCGCTTCCGGGCTCTGGCTGTGGGTCTGCCCGCCGTAGATACCGCCCCCGCAGGGCATGCGCAGGGTCAGCGGCGAGATGAACTGGCCGGCGGAGCGGTAGCGCAGCCGCGCCATCTCCGAGACGATCTGGTCGGAGGCCGGGTAGAAGTAGTCGGCGAACTGGATTTCTACCACCGGGCGCAAGCCATAAGCGCCCATGCCCACGGCGGTGCCGACGATGCCGCTTTCAGAGATCGGCGCGTCGAACACCCGCGAGGAGCCATACTTGGCCTGCAGGCCCTCGGTGCAGCGGAACACCCCGCCGAAATAGCCCACGTCCTGACCGTAGATCACCACGTCGTCATCGCGCTCGAGCATGAGGTCCATGGCCGAGCGCAGGGCCTGGATCATGGTCATGTCGCGGGTGCGCACGGCGGTGTCGAGGTCGATGCCACTGTTGCAGTCGTTCATCGTCAAACCCCCATCTGCTGGCGCTGACGGCGCAGGTGTTCGGGCATCTCTTTGTAGACGTCCTCGAACATCGACGCGGCGCTGGGAATATGGCCATTGGCAAGGGTGCCATGGCGTTCGGCCTCCTTCTGTGCGGCGATCACCTCGGCCTCGAGTTCGGCGCTGACCGCCTCGTGCTCTTCGCTCGACCACAGGCCCTGGGCTTCCAGGTGCTGGCGCAGGCGTGCGATCGGATCGCCCAGCGGGAAGTGACGCCAGTCATCGGCAGGGCGGTACTTGGACGGGTCGTCGGACGTGGAGTGGGGGCCGGCGCGGTAGGTCACCCATTCGATCAGCGTCGGGCCATGGCCACGGCGCGCACGCTCGGTGGCCCAGCACGAAGCGGCGTAGACCGCCAGGAAGTCATTGCCATCCACCCGCAGCGAGGCGATGCCGCAGCCCACGCCACGGCCGGCGAAGGTCGTCGCCTCGCCGCCGGCGATGGCTTGGAAGGTGGAGATCGCCCACTGGTTGTTGACCACGTTGAGGATCACCGGGGCGCGGTACACGTGGGCGAAGGTCAGTGCGGTGTGGAAGTCGGACTCGGCGGTGGCGCCGTCGCCGATCCAGGCCGAGGCGATTCGTGTGTCGCCCTTGATCGCCGAGGCCATGGCCCAGCCGACCGCCTGGACGAACTGCGTGGCCAGGTTGCCACTGATGGTGAAGAAGCCGGCGTCGCGTACCGAATACATGATCGGCAGCTGGCGGCCCTTGAGCGGGTCGCGCTCGTTGGACAGCAGTTGGCAGATCATCTCGACCAACGACACGTCACGCGCCATCAGGATGCTCTGCTGGCGGTAGGTGGGGAAACACATGTCATCACGGTTCAGCGCCAGGGCCTGGGCCGTGCCGATGGCTTCCTCGCCCAGGCTCTGCATGTAGAAGGACATCTTCTTCTGCCGCTGGGCCACCACCATGCGGTTGTCGAAGATGCGCGTCTTGAGCATGGCGCGCAGGCCCTGGCGCAGGACCTCCGGCGCGATGCCCTCGGCCCAGGGACCTAGCGCATTGCCCTGGCCGTCGAGCACGCGGATCAGCCCGTGGCTGAGGTCGGCCGTGTCGGCCGGCTCCACGTCGATCGGCGGTTTACGGACCTGGCCTGCGTCGTTCAGGCGCAGGTAGGAGAAATCGGTCTGGCAGCCGGGCCGGCCCGTAGGCTCAGGCACGTGCAGGCGCAGCGGTGCGTACTCGTTCATGCTGTCCACGCTCGCTCGGGATTATTGTTGTGAGCTTCGAAGTCGTGCTGACCTGCCGGAAGGTGCGAGGCAGGTCCTGGTCACTTCAATGATAGGAGCAGACGAGAAGAATATTTCTCTGATGTGCGTTGCCTTTGTCCCGTGCAACGGATAAATATTCTGCATAACCACAAGAACAAGGTGAGTTTCCCTGATGCGAAAACTCGATCGCACCGATATCGGCATTCTCAACCAGTTGCAGGAGAACGCCCGGATCACCAATGCCGACCTGGCGCGTGCCGTGAACCTCTCGCCGACCCCCTGCTTCAACCGGGTTAAGGCCATGGAACAGGCGGGCGTGATTCGCCAGCAAGTCACCCTGCTGGCGCCCGACGTGCTGGGCCTGGACGTCAACGTGTTCATCCATGTGAGCCTGGAAAAACAGGTCGAGCAGTCGCTGCACCGCTTCGAGGAAGAAATCGCCGAGCGGCCCGAAGTCATGGAGTGCTACCTGATGACCGGCGACCCCGACTACCTGCTGCGCGTGCTGCTGCCCAGCATCCAGGCGCTGGAACGCTTCCTCGATTACCTGACACGCCTGCCGGGCGTGGCCAACATCCGCTCCAGCTTCGCGCTCAAGCAGGTGCGCTACAAGACCGCACTGCCGCTGCCCAGCAACGGCCTGACCATTGGTGAGTGACGGTGGCCGCCGTTCGCGACCGTGGCGGCATTGTTTCCTGGGTCGGGAACTGTTGCCCGAGGCGTTCATCGAACGTGTGTTCGTGTACGGCGTCATGCGGTCTTGAGCCGCTTGCCAGACAGGCGTCCAGTCACGCTTTTCTACCGGGCCGGGCCTGTGACATGCGGTTTCGGCCTCTATGCGTGCCGCGTGCTCTGATCAATCGTTTTCTTTCACCTGCACCAAGGAGCCTACGGGACGCCGATGCGACAGATCTGGAAGTCATTTCGCTCGCTGTATTTCGCTGCTCTGATGATGTTGATCGGCTCTGGCCTGCTCAGCACCTACCTGGCCCTGCGCCTGGCCGCCGAGCAGGTCGACAGCCTGTGGGTCGGTGCACTGATGGCCGCCAACTACTTCGGCCTGGCGGTCGGGGGCAAGATCGGCCACCGGCTGATCGCCCGCGTCGGGCACATCCGCGCCTATGCGACGTGCGCCGGCATCGTCGGCGCCGCCGTGCTCGGGCATGGCATGACCGACTGGCTGCCGGCCTGGGTCGGGCTGCGGATGATCGTCGGCATGGGCATGATGTGCCAGTACATGGTCCTGGAGAGCTGGCTCAACGAACAGGCCGACGCCAAGCAGCGCGGCGCCGTGTTCAGTGGCTACATGATCTTCTCCTACCTCGGGCTGGTGCTCGGCCAGCTGATCCTGGTGGTGCACCCTGAGCTGGGCCCGGAATTGCTGATGCTGGTGGCGATGTGCTTCGCCCTGTGCCTGGTGCCGGTGGCCATGACCCGACGCATTCACCCGGCGCCGTTGCGTCCGGCACCGATGGAGCCACGGTTCTTCATCAAGCGCGTGCCGCAGTCGTTGAGCACCGTGCTCGGCGCGGGGCTGATCGTCGGGTCGTTCTATGGTCTGGCGCCGGTGTATGCGGCCGGGCAGGGGTTGAGCACCGAGCAGGTCGGTCTGTTCATGGGCTTCTGCATCTTCGCCGGCCTGGTGGTGCAGTGGCCGCTTGGCTGGCTGTCCGACCGTTACGACCGCGCGGTGCTGATCCGTACCGTCGCCATCGGCCTGGCGATCAGCTCGTTGCCGCTGGCGGTGATGCCGGGCGTCCCCCTGGAGCTGCTGTTCGGCATCGGTTTCCTGATCTCGTTGCTGCAGTTCTGCCTCTATCCGCTGGCGGTGGCGTTCTCCAACGACCATGTCGAAAGCGAGCGCCGCGTCTCGTTGACGGCCATGCTGCTGGTGACCTACGGCGTCGGCGCCAGCATCGGCCCGTTGGTGGCCGGTGTGCTGATGAAGCTGCTGGGCCCGCAGATGCTGTATGCCTTCTTCGTGTTCTTCGGGCTAGTCCTGGTCTGGCGCATCCGACCCAAGGCGGTGACCGGGCTGCATCAGGTCGAGGATGCGCCGTTGCACCACGTGGCCATGCCTGCGGCTGGCTCGCCGTTGTCGGCAGCGCTGGATCCCCGGGTGGACGAGCAGGTGGTGCAAGACGTCATGCAGACGCCGGTGGCGGCGGAAGATACCGAGGACGAGGATGAGGAGAAAGATGGGGCCGTCGTGCCTGAGGCCGACGTCATCGAGGAAGCGCCGCGCAAGTAAAGGTGGCAGGTCAGCGTTCAGTCTGTCGGCTATGGATCGGCGTTACCACCGCTATCACGGGCAAGCCCGCTCCCACAGGTGACCGCGATAGCCTGCAACCCCGCGGTGGGGCTACGGGTGTAGGAGCGGCCCCTGTGCCGCGATTGGGCCCGCCAGGGCCCACATCAGCACTTGGCAGAAACCATAGAATCTCCCACAGGCGGCTTTGTCATCGTGCGACTGCGTGCTTGATCGTGCGATTGCCTGCTTGAAAGGGGCACCTGTGGGAGCTGGCTTGCCAGCGATAGAGCCTGTTCATCCACTTCAGGGCTGACAGGCCAGCGTTCGGCCTGTCGGCTATGAATCGGCGTTACTACCGCTATCGCGGGCAAGCCCGCTCCCACAGGCGGCTTTGCCATCGTGCGGCTGTCTGCTTGAAAGGGTACCTGTGGGAGCTGGCTTGCCAGCGATAGGGCCTGTTCATCCACTTCAGGGCTGACAGGCGAGCGTTCGGCCTGTCGGCTATGAATCGGCGTTACCACCGCTATCGCGGGCAAGCCCGCTCCCACAGGCGGCTCTCACAGGCGGCTTTGCCATCGTGCGATTGCCTGCTTGAAAGGGGTACCTGTGGGAGCTGGCTTGCCAGCGATAGGGCCTGTTCATCCACCTCAGCGCTAACAGGCCAACGTCCGAGCCGTGGTCGGCCATGGGGCGGCGTTACTACCGAAGCCTGAAACTTTTTGCAACCGTCTTATCCAATGCCGCTTGCCGCTTGCCGCTTGCCTCAATAATCGTCCTTGTCGAACCGCCGCGCCTCGCGCTGCAGCTGGTAGACGAAACTCTCGATGCGTCGCTGCACCTGGCCATTGAGGTTGTGGAAGCGAACCCCGGCGAACGTGGTATTGAACCGTTCTTCATAATGCAGATGCCGCAGTTCCACCATCACCTGGGACATGCCCAATGGCTTGCCGGCGCTGAACCGATCGTAGACCTGGCCCAGTTGCAGGTAATCTTCCACATTGCCGTCGAAACGCAGCTTGCAGCCGGTGGCCGAGATGTCCAGCAGCTTGCCGCGCAGCATGCCGCTGCCCTTGAGCCGGTCGCCATCGAGCACGACATCCACCAGTTGCGACAGCTTGAGCGCAGCCCGGAACGCGTTGCGGCGTTGGTGGTAGACGATCTGCTCGGGCAGGCTGCCTTTGTAGCAACGGCCTTGGCCGCACTGGCTGATGGTCAGCGCCGTGGTGCATTCCCAGGCGATGCGCACGCCGTCGTGGAACCCCTCGACCCGGAAGGCTTCGCCGTTCTCGATGAATTTCTCGCCGTCGCGTGGAATCAGCTCGTCCAGCGCCAGGGTGCCGCTTTCCCGGTCGACGTCCACCACATAGCTCTGAAAGCGATGGGCACGGTCATGGAAGGTGATGATCAGCGGGTCATGGCTGTCTTGCAGGGCGCGCAGGTTGGACACTACCTCCAAGGGCGTGGTCAGCACCTGGGGCGGCTGGGGGGCATCGGCATCATCGAACACGGGTAATCAATCTCCAGGCAAAAACGACACACGCGAGGCGAGGCATTCTGCCAGCATGTATCGCGCCTTGACAGCAGTATTCACACTTGGCTGAGCGTGCGAGGGCCGGTCAGCGGGGCAGTGGTGCCACGGCTGTTGTACAGCGACGGGGATTCGCCCCCCATGAGAATGCGGACCTGCGTCGCGGTCGCCTGCTGCTGCATCTGGATGACCCGGCCATTGGTCTCGTTGATCTTCTGGCACGCCTCCATCAGCCCGGTGAGCACGTCGAGCTGCTGCAGCAGCACCTCGCCCAGGGAAGACTGCGCGGCGACGGCCTGGACACCGGCACGGTCCGCCGACAGGCCAAGGCTGTTCAGCAGATGATTGCGGCGTCGGCCTTGCTGCTCGAGCAGCACGATCAGCGATTGCTTGCGCGCCAGGATGTTCTCCAGCACGACCATGTCCCGACCGTGCAGGGCAACCGCCTCGTTCTGCAACAAGGTCAGCAGCTCCTGGGTCGGGGCGATGTCGTCTTCGATCAGTTGCAGCAAGCTGGTGTCGTGCATGGCGGACTCTTGGCGTAGGCGTACGGGACGTCAGGGCGACGAAAGGTCAGCGCTGCGCTTCGAAACCGAGCATCTTGCTGGCGACTCGACCGGCATCGACCTGGTAGCTGCCATCGGCGATGGCTTGCTTCAGGGCCGCCACGCGGCTCTTGTCGACCACGGGCTGATCGCGCAGGTTGTCGGTGATCTTCTGCAACTGCTGGGCCTCCTGGCTCAGATGCACGGCTTCGCCGCTGACGCTGGCACGGGG
Organism: Pseudomonas monteilii; assembly: GCA_001534745.1. Taxonomy (NCBI): domain Bacteria; kingdom Pseudomonadati; phylum Pseudomonadota; class Gammaproteobacteria; order Pseudomonadales; family Pseudomonadaceae; genus Pseudomonas; species Pseudomonas alabamensis. Next base: position 3,268,417 of record CP013997.1, on the reverse strand, counting down.
CGCGGTGGCGCTGGTGGCGGCGGTTTTTTCGGTGCTGCTGGCTGAGCCCGCGGCACGCGTACCGCCGACGGACGGTGAATTGTTCAAACGACTGAAGTCGATGACCATGATCAGAAACCTCTGGGTTCAGGACGCTTGCCTTGTTTTCGGCCATCGGTGCAAAAACTTTAGGCGCGAAAAGGCAACCGCTTGTCAGCAGGGTTCGGATAACCCTAACGGCACAGTGTAGGAAAAGCCGGCCTGAACCGCCAGCCTGGTCTACATGGCCACCTCGACCTGCCCCGGCCCCACGACCATGGCCTTCACCACCCGGTTGGAATTGAGGTTGCGTACCCGGATCTGCTCGCTCAACCCTCCCTTGACCAAGGCTTCGCCCGGCATGCGCACACTCAGGCTGCCGCTGCGGGCGATGATCACCACGTGATCGCCCTTGCGAATCACCTCGGCCTGTTCCAGGTGCTGGGGCGTCAACACCTGGTCGAGCACGGTGGGGCGCACCAGCTTCATGCCCACGGCCTGGTCGAGCTGGCTCAGAAAGCCCCGGTTCAGCGTGCCCACGTCACGTTCGCGCATGACGACGTCCCCTTCGCCGATGACGCTTTCGCGCTTGAGCGGGCGGCTCATCACCACCACCTCGCGGTACAGGTGCACCTGCGCCGGGACGAACACGGTCCAGGGCGCCGCGCCGTTGCAGCGTACGCGCACCGTCACCCGGCCCATCGGCTGCGCGGGGCTTTCCAGTGACGCGTCCAGGTCGCGATCGCACAGCGGCATGCGCAGTCGCGGGTCGATGGCATTGACCTGCACCTCGTAGCGGCCCTCGGTCTGGCTGGTCGCCAGATAATCCTCCACGGCGTACTCAAGAAACCCCTGGGCCACGCCGATAAGCTGTTCAGGCGCGGTGAACGTGTCAGCGTGCAGGCGCAAGCCGGGTGCAAGCAGACACGTCGCGGCCACCAGGGCAGGCAACTGGCGCATCAGTCGTCGGGATACTGTCGTTTTCTCAGGCATACCGCTCGAAAAGCAAAGCTCGTGCCGACTTGCACGAAGCGCTGATCGATGAAGGAGCAAGGCATGGCAGGTGTAATGGATTCGGTCAACCAGCGTACGCAGCTGGTAGGACAGAATCGGCTCGAGCTGCTGCTGTTTCGCCTCAATGGCGCACAGCTGTACGGGATCAACGTATTCAAGGTCCGCGAAGTGCTGCAATGCCCTGACCTGACCTTGCTGCCACGCTCCCACTCGGTGGTGCGGGGCGTGGCCAACATCCGCGGTGCGACCATCCCGATCATCGACCTGTCGTTGGCGACCGGGCTGCCGGCGCTGCGCGAAGAGACGCGCAACAGCTTCGTGATCATCACCGAGTACAACACCAAGACCCAGGGCTTTCTGGTGCATTCGGTCGAGCGCATCGTCAACATGAACTGGGAGGAGATCCATCCGCCACCCAAGGGCACCGGTCGTGACCACTACCTCACCGCCGTGACCCACCTGGACAACCGCATGGTCGAGATCATCGACGTGGAGAAGGTCCTGGCCGAAGTGGCGCCGACGTCGGAGTCCATCTCCGAAGGGGTGATCGATGCCGAGGTGCAGGACAAGGCGGTGATGCAGCGCGTGTTGATCGTCGACGACTCGTCGGTGGCGCGCAAGCAGGTCAGCCGCTGCCTGCAGACGGTCGGTGTGGAGGTGGTGTCGCTCAACGACGGTCGTCAGGCGCTGGACTACCTGCGCAATCTGGCGGACGAGGGCAAGCGTCCGGAGGAGGAGTTCTTGATGATGATCTCCGACATCGAGATGCCCGAAATGGACGGCTATACCCTGACGGCGGAGATTCGCAGCGATCCGCGCATGCAGAAACTGCACATCCTGCTGCATACTTCGCTTTCTGGCGTGTTCAACCATGCCATGGTCAAGAAGGTTGGCGCGGATGATTTCCTGGCCAAGTTCAGGCCGGATGACCTGGCACAACGCGTAGTCGATCGTATCAAGGCTGCGTATTAAATGGCCGAGCATGCTCTGGCGCGACATGAGATTCGAGGGACGGCCACTGTGTCTACGGGTAATTTGGATTTCGAGCAGTTCCGGGTCTTCCTGGAGAAAGCCTGTGGGATTCTGTTGGGTGAGAACAAGCAGTACCTGGTCTCCAGCCGTCTCAACAAGCTGATGGAGCAGCAGGGCATCAAGTCGCTCGGCGAACTGGTGCAGCGCTTGCAGACCCAGCCGCGCGGCGGATTGCGCGAGCAGGTGGTGGACGCCATGACCACCAACGAAACCTTGTGGTTCAGGGATACCTACCCGTTCGAGGTGTTCAAGAACAAAGTGATCCCTGAGTTCATCCGCAAGAACCCAGGCCAGCGCCTGCGCATCTGGTCGGCGGCGTGCTCGTCGGGCCAGGAGCCGTATTCGCTGTCGATGTCCATCGACGAGTTCGAGCGGACCAACCTGGGGCAGCTCAAGGCCGGCGCGCAGATCGTCGCGACCGACCTGTCCAGCGCCATGCTCGCCAACTGCAAGACCGGCGAGTACGACAGTCTGGCAATCGCCCGGGGCCTGTCACAGGAGCGACTGCAGCGTTACTTCGACAGCCGTGGGGCAGGGCGCTGGGCGATCAAGGCGCCGATTCGCAGCCGCGTCGAGTTCCGTCCGTTCAACCTGCTCGACAGTTATGCCAGCCTGGGCAAGTTCGACGTGGTGTTCTGCCGTAACGTGCTGATCTACTTCTCGGCGCAGGTGAAGAAGGACATCCTGCTGCGCATCCACAGCACCCTCAAGCCTGGCGGCTACCTGTTCCTGGGGGCCTCCGAGGCGCTCAACGGGCTGCCGGATCACTTCCAGATGGTGCAGTGCAGCCCGGGGATCATCTACCAGGCCAAGTGAAGGAGGGCGGCCATCGGGTGCCGCCTGCTTCATGGCTGTAGAAGCGTCGTTCCAGCCGTGGACGGCGTGGCTGATCTTGCGGGCCCTGCGGGCCCGATCGCAGCACAGGGGCCGCTCCCACAGGTGACCGCGATAGCCTGCAACCCCGCGGTGAGGCTACGGGTGCAGGAACCGCGATAGCCTGCCACGCCGCGGTGGAGCTACGGGTGTAGGAGCGGCCCCTGTGCCGCGATCGGGCCCGCAGGGCCCGCAAGATCAGCCACACCGTCGCCACAGGCTCACCTCCATGGCCCAGCCATAATCCTTGCAGCTTGCAGCCCCCATCCTTCCATTGCCGCTTTCCCGTCACCCTGCGGAAAAAAATTGCCGCTTTTCTGGCAGCCACCTCGACATTTTCACGCACAGCCCCCGCATTCATTGCCTTCCGCCACATTGGCACAGCCCTTGCTAATACATCGCATCCGACCATTCTGGCCGTCCTGCGAAGGTTTTCTGACATGAGCATCAGTTTCGACAAGGCGCTCGGCATCCATGAAAAAGCCCTGGGCTTTCGGGCCCAGCGTGCCGAGGTGCTGGCCAACAACATCGCCAACGCCGACACGCCGAACTACAAGGCGCGCGACCTGGACTTCTCTTCGGTGCTCGCCGCCGAGTCGCAGAAGACCCAGGGCGGCCGCATGACCCTGGAGCGTACCAGCAGCCGGCATATCGAAGCCGAAGGTCTGGCATCCACCGCCGACGACGTGCTGCAGTACCGCACCCCCTTGCAGCCGTCGCTGGACCAGAACACCGTCGACGCCCAGCTCGAGCAGTCGAGCTATGCCGAGAACGCCATCGGCTTCCAGGCCAGTTTCACCCTGCTCAACAACAAATTCAGAGGGCTGATGTCGGCCCTGCGCGGAGAATGACCATGTCCCTCGCCAATGTCTTCAACATCGCCGGCAGCGGCATGAGCGCGCAGAACACGCGGCTCAACACGGTGGCATCGAACATCGCCAACGCCGAGACCGTCTCCTCGAGCGTCGACCAGACCTACCGGGCCCGGCATCCGGTGTTCGCCACCACCTTCCAGCAGGCGCAGTCCGGCATGGGCCAGTCGCTGTTCGAGGACCAGGGCGAAGCCGGGCAGGGCGTGCAGGTGACCGGGATCATCGAGGACCAGAGCAACCTGGAAGCCCGCTACGAGCCCAATCACCCGGCGGCGAACAAGGACGGCTACGTCTACTACCCCAACGTCAACGTGGTCGAGGAGATGGCCGACATGATCTCTGCCAGCCGGTCGTTCCAGACCAACGCCGAGCTGATGAACACCGCCAAGACAATGATGCAGAAAGTCCTGACCCTCGGTCAGTGATAGGGAACCCTGGCCATGGCAGTCGATAGCACCAGCGCGGTCAACCTGACGGACGTCCTCAAGGCGTCCACGGTGACCAGCGCCACCCCCAGCAGCAACAAGAGCGCCAGCCTCACCGGCGCCAGCGAAAAGGCGCTCGGCAAGGATGCGTTCCTGCAACTGCTGGTGACCCAGATGCAGCACCAGAACCCGCTCGACCCGCAGGACAACAGTGAGTTCGTTGCCCAGTTGGCCCAGTTCAGCAGCCTGGAAGGCATCTCCTCGCTCAACGAGTCGGTGACCTCCATCTCCAGCGCGCTCGGCTCCTCCCGTGCCTTGCAGGCCTCGTCCCTGGTCGGCCGCTCGGTGGTGGTGCAGAACGATCAGGCCGTGGTCGACACCACCAAGAGCCTGAACGGCAGCGTGGTGCTGCCGCAGTCGGTGAGTGGCGCCACGGTCAGCGTCAGCGACACCAGCGGCAAAGTGATCAAGACCATCGAGCTGGGTCCGCAAAGCGCGGGCAATGCCAGCTTCATCTGGGACGGCACCAACGCCAGCGGCGAGAAGGTCGACCCTGGCACCTACCGTTTCGACGCCAAGACCACCGTCGACGGCGCCTCGGTGGCCTTGGGCACGCTGCTGCCCGCCACCGTCACCAGTGTGACCCTCAGCCAGACCGGCGGGGAAATGATGCTCAACCTGTCCGGGGTCGGCCAGGTCGCGTTGTCCAAAGTGCAAACCATCGGTATTTGACGCCGGTTCACGGCATCAGGAGTGAAACATGTCGTACAACATCGGCCTGAGTGGCCTCTACGCGGCCAACAAGCAGCTGGACGTGACCGGCAACAACATCGCCAACGCCAACACCACTGGCTTCAAGTCGTCGCGGGCTGAATTCGCCGACGTCTATGCTGGGGCCAACCGCCTGGGCACCGCGGGCAAGCAGGTCGGCAGCGGTGTGAACGTGGCCGCCGTGTCGCAGCAGTTCAACCAGGGTGACGTGACCAGCACCGGCAACGTGCTGGACATGGGCATCCAGGGCCAGGGCTACTTCATCCTCAACGACGGCAACTCGACCAGCTACACCCGTGCCGGTGCCTTCCAGACCGACAAGGACAGCTATGTCGTCAGCGCCGACGGCGACCGCCTGCAAGGGTATGCCGCCGATGCCTCGGGCAAGATCCTCAAGACCGGCCTGACCGACCTGAAGATCGACACCTCGGCGTTGCAGCCCAAGGCCACCACCAAGGTCGACCAGGGCCTGAACCTGAACTCGTCGGCCACCTCGATTCCGCTGCAGGTCAGCGACGGCAACACGCCCCCGGCGATGGTCGCCAACAAGCCGTTCGACCCGTCGGACGATACGACCTACAGCCGCTCGTTCCCGACCAAGGTCTACGACAGCCAGGGTAACGAACACACCCTGGAGCAGTTCTACCGCAAGACCGACACCAACCAGTGGTCGATGTATACCCTGATCGACGGTCGCAACCCGATGGACCCAACCAGCACGCAGCCGCTGACCGGCACGCTGGCCTTCAACAGCGACGGCTCGATCAACCGCATGACCGCCGACAACACCGGTTTGCCGGCAGGCGGGTCGTTCACCGTGGCGGACAACACCTTCACCCTGGGCGGCTGGGTCCCGGCCGAGAAGAACGGCGCAGGCGTGTGGGCGGCCAATGGCGCGGCCGGCGACGCCAAGGGCATCAAGCTGGGCATGGACACGACCACCTCCTACAACAGCGACACCGCGCGTGTCTCGCAGTCGCAGGACGGCTATGCCACCGGCACCTTGTCCAGCCTGAGCGTCGACTCCACCGGTGTGCTGTTCGCCAGCTTCAGCAACCAGCAGTCCCGTGCTATCGGCCAGGTGGCGGTCGCCAGCTTCGCCAACGACCAGGGCCTGGCCAAGATCGGCGGTACCCGCTGGCAGGCCACCTATGCGTCCGGCGCAGCCGGCGTCGACACGCCGAAGACCGGCAGCCTGGGCTCGATCGAGTCGGGCTCGCTGGAAGCCTCGAACGTCAACCTGACCCAGGAGCTGGTCGATCTGATCAAGGCGCAGAGCTACTACCAGGCCAACGCCAAGACCATTTCCACCGAAAGCACCCTGATGCAGACCACCATCCAGATGTCCTGATGGCGGTCGGCGCCTGGTATGCCGCTGCCACGAGCGCGGCACGCCAGGCGCTCGCGTCGCGGTGGTCCTAACGTCATTTTTCTAGGGGTAGTGCCTGTATGCGCGCGTCGCTTCTCGTGTCCGCCCTTGCCGGTGCCGTGCTGTTGGCTCAGGCCCACGCCGCCGCGGCGCCCTGGTTCCGCTGGGAAAGCCAGGTCGATGGGCATCTGGTCTGCTCACAGTGGTCGCCTGGCGAGGGCTGGAAGCGGTTTGCCGGCCCTTTCAACAACGCAGCCTGTCGCGACCACTGAAGGCCTGGTGCGGTTAGGCCCGCACCTTCATCGTCTGCATCGCTGGCAAGCCGGCTCCCACACCCTGTCTGCAATGTCCAGGTCATTGTGGGGCGTGCCCGCGATGCAGGCGGTGACGGATCGGGCGCTATCGCTGGCAAGCCAGCTCCCACAGGTCCCGATTCCACTGATGCTGTGGTGTGACGAGCGCCCTTCTGTGGGAGCCGGCTTGCCGGCGAGAGGGCCTGTACATTCCACACCTGCCTTGCCAGCTGCCGGCAAGCGGCAAACAACCGCCGGATAACCGTCATCACGGTCCCGACCGTTCATCCCCAAGCCCCATGAACACGGGGCTTTTCCGTGCTTTTGAAAAGTTGGCGCAAAGCTTGCTTAACAGCCAGCACAGCAACGGCCGGCGGCAATCGCCCGCCCGTGCAGCGGAGGATCGAAGTGGACAAATTGCTCTACGTGGCCATGAGTGGCGCCAGCCAGAACGCACTGGCGCAACAGGCCCATGCCAACAACCTGGCGAACGTCTCGACCAGCGGTTTCCAGCGTGACCTGGAGCAGGCGCGCTCGATGCCGGTGTTCGGTGACAGCTTTCCGGCGCGGGCCTATGCGATGACCGAGCGGCCTGCCACCGACTTCACCCCCGGCGCCCTGCAGGAAACCGGGCGTGACCTGGACGTGGCGGTCAGCGGCGATGGTTTGATCGCGGTGCAGGCACCCGACGGCAGCGAAGCCTACGTGCGTACCGCCAGCCTGAACATCGACGCCCTGGGCGTGCTGCGTGCCGGCAACGGCATGCCGGTGATGGGCAACGGCGGCCCGATCGCCATTCCGCCGCAGCAGAAGGTCGAGATCGGCGAGGACGGCACCATCAGCATCCGTGGCATGGGCGAGGACCCGCGCGTCATCGCCGAAGTGGACCGGATCAAGCTGGTCAAGCCGGACATCAAGGCCATCAGCAAAGGCACCGACGGCCTGCTGCACACCGGCAACGGCCAGCCCGCACCGGCTGACGGTACCGTGCGCATGGTCTCGGGGTTCCTCGAGGCGAGCAACGTCAACGCCGTCGAGGAAATGACCTCGGTCCTGGCGCTGTCCCGGCAATTCGAGCTGCATATCAAAATGATGAACACGGCCAAGGAAGGCGACGAAGCCATGGCCCGCGTCTTGCAAATCGGCTAATCACACCTGAACACGTGCCGTAAAACAGGCACACGAGGAGAATCCCATGCTTCCGGCTCTGTGGGTCGCCAAGACCGGCCTGTCCGCCCAGGACACCAACCTGACGGTCATTTCCAACAACCTGGCCAACGTCTCGACCACCGGCTTCAAGCGCGATCGCGCCGAGTTCCAGGACCTGCTGTACCAGACCAAGCGCCAGCCCGGTGCCCAGTCCACCCAGGACAGCCAGCTGCCGTCCGGCCTGCAGGTCGGTACCGGTGTGCGCATCGTCGGCACCCAGAAGAACTTCGCGGTCGGCAGCCTGCAGACCACCGAGAACCCGCTGGACATGGCGGTCAACGGGCGCGGCTTCTTCCAGGTGCTGCAACCCGACGGCACCGTGTCCTACACCCGTGACGGTACCTTCCACCTGAACTCCGATGGCCAGATCGTCACCGCCAACGGCTTGTCGCTGGAACCGGCCATCGTCGTGCCGCCCGATGCCATGACCTTCACCGTGGGCCAGGACGGCACCGTGTCGATCACCACCTCGGGCAACGCTGCCTCCCAGGTGATCGGCAACCTGCAGACCGCCGACTTCATCAACCCGGCCGGCCTGCAGGCGATCGGCAACAACCTGTTCCTGGAGACCGCCGCCAGCGGTGCGCCGCAGGTGGGTACGCCCGGCCTGAACGGCTTCGGCACCACCTTGCAGCAGACCCTGGAGAACTCCAACGTCAGCACCGTAGAAGAGCTGGTGAACATGATCACCACTCAGCGCGCCTACGAGATGAACTCCAAGGTCATCTCCACCGCCGACCAGATGCTGTCGTTCGTGACCCAACAGCTGTAACCCTTGAAAGCGATCCGGCTGCGCCCGCAGCGTCCGTCACACCGTGAGGTAAGCGTCATGCATCGTCTGTTTTCCGTGTTCGCCCTGGGCAGTGCGTTGGTGCTGACCGGTTGCGTGGCGCCGGCAGCCAAGCCCAACGACCCCTACTATGCGCCGGTGCTGCCGCGCACGCCGCTGCCGGCGGCGGCCAACAACGGGTCGATCTACCAGGCCGGGTTCGAGCAGAACTTCTACAGCGATCGCAAGGCCTTCCGGGTCGGTGACATCATCACCATCACCCTCAACGAGCGCACCTCGGCGAGCAAGAACGCCGGCTCGCAGATCGCCAAGAACAGCAGCGCCAAGCTTGGCCTGACCTCGCTGTTCGGCGGCTCGGCCACCACCAACAACCCGTTCGGCGGCGGCGACCTGTCGCTCGACGCCGGCTACAGCGGTGACCGCAGCACCAAGGGCGACAGCAAGGCGGCCCAGGGCAACACCCTGACCGGTTCGGTCACCGTGACCGTGGCCGAGGTGCTGCCCAACGGCATCATCGCTGTGCGCGGCGAGAAGTGGATGACCCTGAACACCGGTGACGAGCTGGTGCGTATCGCCGGGCTGGTCCGGGCCGACGACATCGCCACCGACAACACCGTGCCGTCGACCCGGGTCGCCGATGCGCGCATCACCTACTCGGGCACCGGCTCGTTCGCCGAGGCCAGCCAGCCGGGGTGGTTCGACCGCTTCTTCCTCAGCCCGTTGTTCCCCTTCTGAGTGCGCACGCCCATGCTCAACGTTAGGCACCTGATCGTCGCGACCCTGCTGCTGACCTGTGCGTTCGGTGCCCAGGCCGAACGCCTGAAGGACATCGCCAGCATCTCTGGCGTGCGCACCAACCAGCTGATCGGCTACGGCCTGGTCGTGGGGCTCAACGGCACGGGTGACCAGACCACCCAGACGCCGTTCACCCTGCAGACCTTCAACAACATGCTGTCGCAGTTCGGCATCAAGGTGCCGCCAGGGTCGGGCAACGTGCAGCTCAAGAACGTCGCGGCGGTGTCGGTGCATGCCGACCTGCCGGCGTTCGCCAAGCCGGGGCAGGTGATCGACATCACCGTGTCGTCCATCGGCAACTCCAAGAGCCTGCGCGGCGGCAGCCTGCTGATGACGCCGCTCAAGGGGATCGACGGCAACGTCTACGCCATCGCCCAGGGCAACCTGGTGGTCGGCGGCTTCGACGCCGAAGGCCGCGACGGCTCGCGCATCACCGTCAACGTTCCGTCGGCAGGCCGGATCCCCGGTGGCGCGTCTGTCGAGCGTGCGGTGCCGAGCGGCTTCAACCAGGGCAACAGCCTGACCTTGAACCTCAACCGCCCGGACTTCACCACCGCCAAGCACATCGTCGACAAGGTCAACGAACTGCTCGGCCCGGGCGTGGCCCAGGCCATCGATGGGGGCTCGGTGCAGGTCACCGCGCCCATGGACCCGAGCCAGCGCGTGGACTACCTGTCGATCCTCGAGAACCTCGAGATCGATCCGGGCCAGGCCGTGGCCAAGGTGATCATCAACTCACGCACCGGCACCATCGTGATCGGCCAGAACGTCAAGGTGTCGCCGGCGGCGGTGACCCACGGCAGCCTGACCGTGACCATCACCGAGGACCCGATCGTCAGCCAGCCGGGGGCGCTCTCCGGTGGTCAGACCGCCGTGGTGCCGCGCTCGCGGGTCAATGCCCAGCAGGAAGCCAAGCCGATGTTCAAGTTCGGCCCCGGCACCACGCTCGACGAGATCGTCCGCGCGGTGAACCAGGTCGGCGCTGCACCCGGTGACCTGATGGCGATCCTCGAAGCCTTGAAACAGGCCGGGGCGCTGCAGGCCGACCTGATCGTGATTTGAGGACCGTACGATGAACAACGCCAAGAGCCTGGTCTCCAGTCAAGCCGACAGCGGCGCCTACACCGACCTCAACCGCTTGAGCTCGCTCAAGCACGGTGATCGCGACAGCGAAGGCAACCTGCGCAAGGTGGCCCAGGAGTTCGAGTCGTTGTTCGTCAGCGAAATGCTCAAGGCCTCGCGCAAGGCCAGCAATGTGCTGGCCGACGACAACCCGATGAACACCGAGACCGTCAAGCAGTACCAGGACATGTACGACCAGCAGATGGCGGTGAGCATGTCGCGCCAGGGCGGCGGCATCGGCCTGCAGGACGTGCTCATGCGTCAGCTGTCCAAGCAGAAGAGCCCGGCGGTGGGCAACCCCAGCCCGTTCCCGCGGGTCGAGGGCAGCGCGCCGACCCTGTGGGGCCGGCAGGGCGTGGCCGGTGCCCATTCGGCGGTCAGTGGCGACACCCACGGACGCAATGACGTCGCGGCGCTCAATGCACGGCGCCTGGCCCTGCCGGGCAAGCTGACCGACCGTCTGCTGGCGGGCATCGTGCCGTCGGCCACGGCGGCTGCGGCCGCCACCGCCACGACCAACACCGCTGCGCTGCCGGCCCGCGAAGGCGTAGCTGCCGTCGGGGCGTCCACGGCCCGTGCCTTCGCCGCGCCGGACCGTGCCCAGTTGCAAGGGCTCAGCCGCAGTGTCGCGCAGCCGCCGCTGGCGCCGCAAAAGGTCTTCTCCGGCAGCGACGACTTCGTCGCCACCATGCTGCCGATGGCCGAAGCGGCCGCCAAGCGCATCGGCGTCGACCCGCGCTACCTGGTCGCCCAGGCGGCGCTGGAAACCGGCTGGGGCAAGTCGGTGATGCGCAACGCCGATGGCAGCAACAGCCACAACCTGTTTGGCATCAAGGCCAGCGGCAACTGGGAAGGCGACAAGGCCCGGGCGATCACCAGCGAATTCCGCGACGGCAAGTTCGTCAAGGAAACGGCGTCGTTCCGTTCCTACGAATCCTACCAGGACAGCTTCCACGACCTGGTCAGCCTGCTGCAGAACAACGCCCGCTATAAAGATGCGGTCGCCTCTGCCGATAAACCAGAACAGTTCGTGAAGGAGCTGCAAAAAGCCGGGTACGCCACCGACCCTGCCTATGCCAGCAAGATTTCGCAGATAGCCAAGCAGATGAAGTCGACCGAGAGCTACGCGGCTCTGACGACCACTCGGCAACTATAAGGGCCCGCAACCATGGCGAGTTTGATCAATATCGGCATTTCCGGCCTGAACGCCGCGCAGTCGGGGTTGCATACCCTGGGCAACAACATCGCCAATGCCGACGTGGACAGCTATTCGCGCCAGCAGATCGTCCAGCAGACCAAGGGCTCGCAGCAATACGGCAACGTCTACATCGGCACTGGGACCACCCTGGCTGACGTGCGCCGCGTGTACAACTCGTTCCTCGAGAACCAGCTGCGCACCACCACCAGCCTGAGCAGCGATTCGACCGCCTACCTCAACCAGATCACGCCCCTGGACAAGTCGCTGTCGAGCACCGACACCGGCGTCACCTCGGCCTTGCAGAGCTTCTTCAGCGCCTTGCAGGAAGTCTCCGCGCGCCCGACCGAGGACGCCTCGCGGCAACTGCTGCTGACCAGTGCCCAGACCCTGGGCAAGCGCTTCAATGCCCTGTCGACCCAGCTCAAGCAGCAGAGCAGCAACATCGACGGCAACATGGCCACCATGGCCGACCAGGTCAACAAGCTCAGCAGCACCATCGCCCAGTACAACGACCAGATCGCCCGTGTCTCGGCGACCCAGGGTACGCCCAACGACCTGCTCGACAAGCGCGATGGCGCGGTCCGCGAGCTGACCTCACTGGTCGGCGCCCAGGTGGTCGAGCGCGAAGGCAACTACGACATCTACCTGAACAACGGCCAGTCGCTGGTGCTGGGCAAGACCACCCAGGCCCTGTCCGTGGCACCGGGTCAGAGCGACCCGACGCGCATGGCGCTGATGCTCAACCGCGGCAACACCCAGATGGACATCACCGCCAGCACCACCGGCGGCGAGCTGGGTGGCCTGCTGCGCTACCGCAGCGATACCCTGGACCCGGCGCTCAACGAGCTGGGCCGCATCGCGCTGGTCGTGGCCGACTCCATGAACAGCCAGCTCGCCCAGGGCCTGGACAAGAACGGTGAGTTCGGTGCTGCCCTGTTCGGCGACATCAACAGTGCCGAGGCGGCCAGCCAGCGCAGCATCCCGCGGATCGGCAACAGTGTCGGCTCGGGCAACCTGGGCGTGACCATCGAGAACAGCGGCAAGCTCACCACCAACGATTACCAGGTGACCTTCAGCAACGCCTCGACCTACAGCGTGCGGCGCCTGCCGGACAACACCGAGATGGGCAGCTTCGACCTGAACGCCGATCCGGCGCCGGTGATCGATGGCTTCAGCCTGGCGATGAACGGTGGCGCACCGAAGGCGGGCGACAGCTTCCGCATCGTGCCGACCCGCAGCGGCGCCGGCGACATCGGCACCAGCCTGACCGACGCCAAGCGTCTGGCGCTGTCCGCGCCGTTGAGCATCAGCACCGCGCTGGGCAACAAAGGCACGGCGGTGGCCGGCCAGCCGACGCTGACCTCGACGCTGGACGCCTATGACGCGACCCAGCGCAGCCAGCTGCAGACTGGTCTGAAGTACTCCACCCCGGTCAAGCTGGTGTTCGGCGACGATACCGCCTCGCCCCAGGGCTATCAGCTGTACGACGCCAAGGGCACGCAGATCGGCACCGGGACCATCGTTGCCGGGCAGAACAACGCCCTGAAGCTGAGCGTGCCGATGGTCGACGCCAGCGGCAACCCGATCACCGAGAACGGCAAGCAACAGGCCTTCACCTTCGAGATGAGTGTGGAAGGCGTGCCGCGCAAGGGTGACAGCTTCACGGTCTCGCTGACCGGTTCGGGTTCCACCGACAACCGCAATGCCCAGGCCCTGCTGGCCCTGCAGAACGGCTCCAGCGTCGATGTCGGGGCCACCGGCAAGGGCATGAGCTTCACCGATGCCTACGCCAAGCTGGTGTCCAACGTCGGCGGCAAGGCGTCCCAGGCGACCATGGACAGCACGGCCACCTCGGCCTTGCAGACGTCGGCCCGTGACAGCCGCGACTCGGTGTCCGGTGTCTCCATCGACGAAGAGACCGGCAACCTGATCAAGTTCCAGCAGTACTACACCGCGTCGTCGCAGATCATCAAGGCGGCCCAGGAAACCTTCGCCACCTTGATCAACAGCCTTTAAAGGAGCGTCCTGACCATGCGTATCTCGACCTCGCAGTTCTACAACACCAGCAGCGCCAACTACCAGCGCAGCTACGCCAACACGGTCAAGAGCCAGCAGGACGCCAGCGACAATCTGCGCATCCGTTCGGCGGCGGACGATCCGGTCGGCTCGGCGCGCCTGCTGCAGCTCGAGCAGCAGCAGAACATGCTCGAGCAGTACAGCACCAACGTCACCAGCGTGCGCAACTCGCTGGGCACCACCGAGACCACGCTCAGCTCGATCAGCACCCTGTTGCAGCGGGTCAACGAGCTGGCGGTCAGTTCCGGCAACGGCGCCTTCACCGACTCGGACCGCAAGGCCAACGCCGACGAACTGTCGTCGCTGGAAAGTCAGCTGTACACCCTGATGAACAGCAAGGACGAGACCGGCACCTACCTGTTCTCCGGCTCCAAGGGCAGCACCCAGCCCTACGTGCGCAACGCCGACGGCACCTACAGCTACCAGGGCGACGAAGTCAGCCTGACCTTGCAGGTTGGCGACATGATCAGCCTGGCGGCCAACGAGACCGGCTACAGCGCGTTCGAGCAGGCGCTCAATACCAGCCGCAGCGAAACCAAGCTGCTGTCGCCGGCCACCGACGATGGACGGGTCAGCCTGTCCAATGGTCAGGTCTCGGGCAACATCACCTACAACGACCGGTTCCGCAGCGGCGAGCCCTACCAGATCGAGTTCACCAGCAGCACCCAGCTGAAGATCACCGATGCTGCGGGCAAGGACGTGACCGCCGAAGTGGGCGAGAGCGGTACCTTCAATCCGTCGGCCGACAGCAATACCCTGAGCTTCCGGGGCGTCGACCTGCGCCTGCAGATCAAGCCCGACAGCGCCGATCCGGATGGCTCGATCGCCGGTCATGTCTTCTCGCTCGGCTCCAAGCCCGACACCCTGGTCGGCACGCGCAGCGCCGGCAACCCGTCGACGGCCCAGGTGACGGGTGCGTCGATCAGCGACACGCAGGCGTACCAGTCGACCTTCCCGGGCCAGAGCGCCGTGTTGCGTTTCACCAGCGACAACGAGTTCGAGCTGTACGCTGCGCCGGTCGATGACAACAGCCGGCCGGTGGGCAAAGGCACGTTGGCCGGCGGCGTCGCGAACGTCGCCGGGGTGAGCTTCCAGGTCGCCGGCACGCCTGCGGCGGCCGACCAGTTCATGGTCAAGGTCGACACGCACCAGACCCAGAACGTGCTCGACACCATCGGCCAACTGCGCAAGGCGCTGACCACGCCAATGGACAATGACCCGGCCGCCCGTCAGACCTTCCTGGCCTCGCTGGACGCGGCCGTGGGCAACATCGCCAACGCCAGCAACCAGGTCGGCGCCTCCATCGCGTCCATCGGCGGACGTGGCCAGGCGCTGGACGTGCAGACCGAGACCAACGAGGCCTTGAGCATCGAGAACACCAAGACCCAGAGCTCGATTCGCGAGAGCGATCCGGCCGAAGTCATGCTGCGCCTGCAGATGCAGAGCAACATGCTCTCGGCCTCCCTCCAGGCCTACGCCAAGATCGCAAGCCTGTCGCTGGTCAACTACATCTGATCGGCGTCACTGGCCTCCTGTCATGCGTCGCCCGGCTTCGGTGCGGCGCATAACCCCCCTTCAAGGTCATTCGTGTGAACCAGACAGCCCGCGTCAGCCTCGTCATCCCGGCCCATCACCCCCGTTTCTTCGCTGCCGCGCTGCACAGTGCGCTGGCGCAGACCTATGAGGCGCTGGAGGTGATTGTCTGTGATGACAGCCATGGCATTGAGATCGAAGCAATCGTCATGGCGCTGGACGCCGAGAGCCGAGCACGCGTGCGCTATGTACGTCATGATGACAGCGAAGGGTTCATCGACAACCTGATCCACGCGCTCGAACTGGCCAGCCATGACATGGTGAAGGTGCTGTGCGATGACGACCGCTTGTTCCCGCAGTGCATCAGCGATCAGGCCGAGGTGCTGCTGAGTCTGCCCGACGTCAACCTGGTACTGTCTCAGCGAGTGCTGTGCGACGAGAACGACTTCATTCTGCCCATGCGCATCGCCAACGCGCGGTTTGCCAGCGAAGACAGCTTGTTCAAAGGTGAAGACATGCTGTCGCTGCTCGAAGGCCGGCCGTTCAATTTTCTCGGCAATCTGTCGGCAGCCTTGATGCGGCGTGAGCAAGCCTTGCATTGGTTACGTGCGCTGAGCGCCGATGGCCAGCGTTTTCAAGCGCTGTTGGACATCGCTGTGTTCGTCTGCCTGATGCGCCGTGGCGACATGGTCATGCTGAGTGCGCCGGCATTGATCGAGCGGTTGCATCCGGAACGTTTCAGCAAGCTGCCAGAGATCAGCCAACGTATGCCTCAGGAGTGGCGCTGGTTGTTGCAGATGGTAGCCGCGCGCAGTGGTGAAGCAGCTCCTGCCAGTGGCTGGGTGCGCTTCGTTCCGTTGAGCCAGGCCAAGGAGCGACCGCTTCCCTGGCAAGAGCTGTGTGTGGCGAGGATCCTCAGCAACTGGCATACGCGGCTCAGCGGGCGGGTGGGCAGCGACTGTGAAAGCTATGCGCAATTCTACGAGCAATGGCTGGCTGCCCGGCATTTCAGCGCGGTACAGCGTGGCTTGGTGCCACGAGTCGTGTCGACCTGGCCGACGCAGCCGCGATTGCTGGCAGTGGTGCTCGACCCGGAAGGAGACGCGCAGGGCGTGCAGTACACGCTCGATAGCCTGGCCGGGCAGCTTTATCCAGTACAGGCCTGTCTGCTGCTTGCCGACACCGTGCCGAGGCAACACCCGTCGCTGGCCGTTTCACATGAGACACTGGATGCCAACTGGCCCGAGCAGGTCAATCGCTGGCTGATCTCCACGTCCGATGTCGACTGGGTGTACCTGCTGCGTGCTGGTGACCGCCTGAGCGAGTCTGCGTGCTTGCTGCTGGCAGAGCGCGCATCGGTATTTCCTGGCATTGCCTGTATTTATGGCGACGAAGGTGCCTGGGTGGACGATGCGCCCGCTGAGCCTGTGTTCAAGCCCGATTTTAACCTCGACCTGCTGCGCAGTTACCCGTACGTCGGTCGGATGCTGGCGTTCGAGCGTGCTGCGCTGCTTGAGCTCGGCGGGCTGGATGACCGGTTCGGCGAGCTGGCGCCCCATGACCTGCTTTGGCGCTTGGTGGAAGCGCGTGGCCTCCAGGCCATCGATCATATTGCCGAAATCCAGGCCCAGTGCACGTCGAGTTTCGCCCAATGGTTATCGTCACCGGCCGTGGTCCAAGGCAGTGAGGGGCTGGTAAGCGCTCATCTTGACCGCCTTGGCATCGAGCATCGCATTTGCCATGAGCAGCTCGAGGTGCTCAATCGTATCGATTACCAGCATACGGGCAGCGCGAAGGTGACGATCATCATCGTGGTTGAGGAAGACCTCGAGCAGCTGCAACGTAGCGCCGAGCGGCTGCTCGAGCGCACTGCCACGGTGGACTACGAGCTGCTGTTGGTGGCCGGCGAGAGGGTGTCCGCATCCATCGCGGGTTGGCTCGACGCGATGGCCCGGCTAGATGCGCGGTTGCTGCGTGTCGTGCGCGTACCGGAAGAAAGCGAGCGTACGCGACTGATCGATCGCGCCGCCGCCCAAGCACAGGGCGACTACCTGCTGCTGCTCGATGCCGCAGTGGAGGTGCTTGATGCCCATTGGCTCGATGAAATGCTGCAGCTGGGCCGTCGCCCGGAGGTGGCGGTGGTCGGCGGCACGTTGATCGATACCCGTGGTCGAGTCGTCGAAGCGGGACGCGTGCTCGGTGTGGCGGGCAGTTCAGGGCCAGCGTTTGCGGGGGAGGACAGCCAAGCCCGAGGTTACCTGCAGCGCTTGCAGGTCGTGCAGAACTGGAGCGCCGTGGGTGGTGCCTGCCTGATGGTTCGCAAGACGGTCTTCGACGAACTGGGCGGACTGTGCAGCCAGCCGCTGGTAGGGGGGCTGGCCGAGGTCGATCTGTGCTTACGCGCCGGACAGCTGGGCTACCTGATTGTCGGCACACCGCATGCCAGGTTGCTCAAGACGTCGTCCAATCCATCGCTTGCGCCGGTCGTCGATACCGACCAATGGCAGGCGCAGCAACAGGCATTTTGCGAGCGCTGGCTGCCCAAGGTAGCACGCGATCCGGCCTATAACCCGAGCCTGAGCCTGAACAGCGCCGACTTCAGTCTCGAGCCCAGCCTGCGTGGCAGCTGGAGCCCTTTGTGCGCGCGCGCGCTGCCATCCGTGCTGGGTCTGCCGGTGAATGATTCGGCCGTGGGACATTACAGGGTCGACCAGCCGTTCCGTCAGTTGGAGGCTGCCGGCCGCGTGGTGGGTCGGGTGGTCTACGAATCGCCCAGCATCGTACAGCTGGCGCGCATGGACCCGGACGTGATCGTATTCCAGTTGCGCCATTCCGAGGATTCGGTGCGCGATATCGAGCGCATTGCCCGGTTCTCTGGCGCACGGCGTATCTTCGAAATTGACGACTATGTGATTCAGGCCTCTGCCAAGAATTCCCATGCGCGTAACAAGCCGGCCGACACAGAGCAGCAACTGCGTCGTGGCATTGCGCTGTGCGATCGCGTCGTGGTCACGACTCATGCGCTGGCCCAACGACTGGCGGACATGCACACCGACATACGTGTCGTGCCCAACATGCTGGCGCCGCATCTCTGGAGCAATCTTGCGCCTAGTCGGCGAGGCACCTCGTCCAAACCCAGGGTAGGGTGGGGCGGTGGTACCAGTCACAGTGGCGATCTGGAGATCATCGCCGAGGTGGTCCGTGCATTGGTCGATGAGGTGCACTGGGTATTCTTCGGCATGTGCCCGGATGAGCTCAAGCCCTACATCCATGAGTACCACCCAGGTGTTTCGCTGAACGCGTATCCGGCCAAGCTGGCCAGCCTCGACCTGGATCTTGCTCTGGCACCCCTCGAGTTTCATGTGTTCAACGACTGCAAGAGCAACCTGCGTCTACTGGAGTACGGCGCCTGCGGCTATCCGGTGGTCTGCACCGACACCGAGGCCTACCGCGGCTATTTGCCTTGTACTCGGGTATATACCAACAGTACTGAAGAATGGCTGCAGGCGATTCGTCAGCACTTGGCCGATCCTGTCGCCAGCCAGCGCATGGGCGAGGCCTTGCGCGACGCGGTCATGCGCGACTTCCTGCTGTGCGGTGACAACCTGCGGCAGTGGGAGTGGGGGTGGTTGGCACCCTAGCGACAAGTGACGGGCTGCAAGCTGCAAGTCAGAGCGCCAGCGCCGTCTTGACGTCATGCTCTGCCTGACGCACCGCATTACCGTCTGCGTGAACTTGTGTTCAGCTCCCAGATTGGCGCGCTTCCTGCAATGCACCTCGACATCGCCATAAATCCTGCACCCGGCACGTGCAGGTCGGGTCGACGCAGACGAGGAACTCGATGAAGGCAGTCATTCTGGCCGGTGGGCTGGGCACGCGGATCAGCGAAGAGTCGCACCTCAAGCCCAAGCCGATGATCGAAATCGGCGGCAAGCCAATTCTTTGGCACATCATGAAGCAGTACTCGGCCCATGGCATTCACGACTTCGTGATCTGCCTGGGCTACAAGGGGTATGCGATCAAGGATTTCTTCGCCAACTATTTCCTGCACACCTCCGACGTGACCTTCGACATGCGGGCCAACCGCATGGACGTGCACCAGAACTACAGCGAGCCCTGGCGCGTGACGCTGGTCGACACCGGTGAAGAGACCATGACCGGCGGGCGTCTGCGCCGGGCAGGGCGCTACCTCGAGGGGGAAGAGGCGTTCTGCTTCACCTACGGCGACGGCGTCTCGGACCTGGACATCAGCCAGTTGGTCGCCTTCCACCGTGCCCATGGCAAGCATGCCACCGTGACCGCCGTGCAGCCGCCCGGGCGTTATGGCGCCTTGCAGTGCGAGGGTGATCGGGTGCTGGGCTTCAGCGAAAAACCACGGGGTGACGGCGGCTGGATCAACGGGGGCTTCTTCGTGCTGTCGCCGGCGGTGCTGCCGTACATCGACGGTGACGCCACCTCCTGGGAAGCCGAGCCGATCACCCAGCTGGCGCAAGAAGGGCAACTGCACGCCTTCACCCATGAGGGCTTCTGGCACCCGATGGACACCCTGCGCGACAAGAATTACCTGGAACAGCTCTGGGCGAACGGGGAGGCCCCATGGAAACAGTGGACCTGAACCCCGGCTTCTGGGCCGGCAAGCGCGTGCTGGTGACCGGTCATACCGGCTTCAAGGGCAGCTGGCTGGTGCTGTGGCTGCAGCAGATGGGCGCTGAGGTGATCGGCTTCGCCCAGGATCCGTCCACCGAGCCGAACCTGTTTACCCTGGCGCGGGTCGGGGAGGGGATCGACGACCGGCGCGGCGATGTGCGCGACCTGGGCGCGGTGATGAACGTGCTGCTCGAGACCCAGCCGCAGATCGTCCTGCACCTGGCGGCCCAGCCGCTGGTGCGCGAGGGCTATCGCGATCCGTTGGGGACCTATTCCACCAACGTCATGGGCACGCTGAACCTGCTCGAGGCGATTCGCCAGATCGGCGGCGTGCGCGCCTGCGTGGTCGTCACCACCGACAAGGTCTACGCCAATCAGGAATGGCCCTGGCCGTACCGGGAGAACGAAGCCCTCGGCGGCCATGATCCCTACAGCAGCAGCAAGGCCTGCTGCGAACTGCTGGTGCAGTCCTACAAGTCGTCGTTCTTCCCGGCCGCCGAGCATGCCGCCCATGGCCTGTGCCTGGCCACGGCACGGGCCGGCAACGTGGTCGGAGGTGGCGATTTTTCCCCCGAGCGGTTGATACCGGACGTGCTCAAGGCCTGGACCGAAGGCCGTCCCGTGACCTTGCGCTACCCGCAGGCAGTACGCCCCTGGCAGCACGTGCTCGAGCCGCTGGCCGGCTACCTGCAACTGGCGCAGGCACTGCATGAGCGCGGCCCGGCTTTCGAGGGCGCCTGGAACTTCGGCCCCGGCGAGGACGATGCGCGCAGCGTCGGTGAAGTCGTGCAGCTGCTGGCCTCGCAATGGCCCCAGGCTGCCGGCGTCGAGCTGCGCCAGAGCGAACTGCACGAGGCGGGCCTGCTGCGCCTGGACAGCTCGCGGGCGCGCCAGGTGCTGGGCTGGCAACCGCGCTGGTCGCTGTCCGAATGCCTCGACCATACCCTGGCCTGGCATCAGGGCTGGCAGCAAGGGTTGGACATGCGCGCCGTATGCCTGACGCAACTGCATCATTACAAGGAGTCGTTGTGAGCCAGTACCGTCTGATCCCCTTGCCGCTCGAGGGTCTGGCCCGGGTCGAGCACCGTCGGCACGACGATGCACGCGGCGCCTTCGCACGGCTGTACTGCGAGGACAGCCTGCATACCCAGGGCGCGCCGTTCCACGTTCGCCAGATCAACCGCTCGCTGACCCGCCAGCGCGGCAGCGTGCGCGGGCTGCACTACCAGAGCGGCCTGCCGGCCGAAAGCAAGTACATCACCTGCGTCCGTGGCGCCGTCTGGGACGTGGTGGTGGACCTGCGCCGGGGTTCACCGACGTTCCTGCGCTGGCATGCCGAGCAGCTGACGGCCGAGGCGGGCTTCAGCCTGCTGGTGCCGCCGGGGTTCGCGCACGGGTTCCAGACCCTGAGCGACGACAGCGAGCTGCTGTACCTGCACAGCGCCGACCATGCGCCGGACCGCGAAGGCGGGCTGGCCCATGACGACCCGCGCCTGGCGATCGACTGGCCCCTGCCGGTGATCAACCTGTCGCTTCGCGACCAGCAGCATGCCTGGCTCGATGACCACTTCAGCGGACTGAACCCATGACGCTTGCCCCCCACACCTGCCGTGCCTGCGCCAGCCCCTTGCAGCTGCCCTTGATCGACCTGGGCACCTCGCCACCGTCGAATGCCTACCTGCGCCCCGAGCAGCTGTCGCAGCCCGAGGTCTGGCTGCCCCTGAAAGTCTGGGTCTGCGAACACTGCTGGTTGGTCCAGGCCGAGGCCCACCAGCAGGCCGACCAGCTGTTCGACGCCGACTACGCCTACTTCAGCAGCTACTCGCGCTCGTGGCTCAAGCATGCCGAAACCTACGTGGCCGAGATGGTCGAGCGTTTCACGCTCACGGCCGACAGCCGCGTGGTCGAGATCGCCGCCAATGATGGCTACCTGTTGCAGTTCGTGGCCCAGCGCGGTATCCCGTGCCTGGGTATCGAGCCCACGCGCAGCACCGCCGCCGCTGCACGCGCACGCGGTCTGGCCATCCGTGAGGACTTCTTCGGCACGGCGTTGGCCGAGACCCTGGCGACCGAGGGCTGGCAGGCCGACCTGATGGTCGCCAACAACGTGCTGGCCCATGTGCCCGACATCAACGATTTTCTCCAAGGCTTCGCGCGCCTGCTCAAGCCCACGGGGGTGGTCACCTTCGAGTTTCCGCAGCTGTTGACGCTGATCGCCGGCCGTCAGTTCGACACCCTTTACCACGAGCACTATTCCTACCTGTCGCTGACCACCGTGGACCTGCTCTGCCAGCGCAACGGCCTGCAGGTCTTCGACGTGCAACCGCTCACGACCCACGGCGGCTCGCTGCGGGTCTTCGTCCAGCGCCGCGCGACAGGCGAACGGGTCGTGAGCCCGGCGGTGGGCGAGGCGCTGGACGCCGAACGCGAAGCCGGCGTGCTTACGCCGGCGTTCTACGCGACGCTCGCCCCGGCCGCGCAGGCCATCAAGCTGCAGCTGCTGGATTTCCTGCTCGAAGCCAAGGCCCAGGGCAAGCGCGTGGCGGGCTACGGCGCGGCGGCCAAGGGCAACACCTTGCTCAACTACGCCGGGGTTCGCAGCGACCTGCTGGCCTGGGTCGCCGACGCCAGCCCGCACAAGCAGGGCAAGTACCTGCCGGGCAGCCGCATCCCCATCGTTGCGCCCGAGCGTATCGCCCAGGAGCGCCCCGACTACGTGCTGGTGCTGCCCTGGAACCTGCTGCCGGAGGTGCAGGCCGAGCAGGCCGGTATCGCCGAGTGGGGAGGGCGGCTGGTCGTCGCCGTGCCTGAGTTGACGGTGCTGTGAGCGCGTCCGTCGTACTGGTCACCGGCGCCACCGGCTTCGTCGGCCGTCACCTGGTCGGCGAGCTGCTGGCACGCGGCATGACCGTCCGTGCGCTGGCGCGGGACAAGGCACGTGCCAGCACGCTGCCGTGGTTCGAACGGGTGACGTTCATCGCGGCCGACGTGCACGATGCCACTGCCGAGCAGGTCGCCGCCTGGTGCGAGGGCGTGGACGTACTGGCGCACCTGGCCTGGCCCGGGCTGCCCGACTACCAGGCGCTGTTCCACCTGGAGCAGAACCTGGGCGCCGACTACCGCTTCATCAAGCAGGCCGTGCTGGCAGGCGTGCCGCAGGTGCTGGTCACCGGCACCTGCTACGAATACGGCGATCAGAGCGGCCCGCTGGACGAGCGTTGTCCGGCCCGGCCACAGACGGCCTACGGGCTGGCCAAGCACAGCCTGCACCAGTTCCTGCTGGCGCTGCAGCGCCACCATCCATTCGTGCTGCAATGGGCGCGCCTGTTCTACCTGCATGGCGAAGGCCAGAACCCCAACAGCCTGTTGGCCGCCCTGGACCGCGCCATCGACCAGGGCGCCGCGACGTTCGACATGTCCGGCGGCGAGCAGCTGCGCGACTTCCAGCCGATCACGACGCTGGCGCGCCAGTTGGCCACGTTGATCGCCCGGCGGGAATTCGACGGCACCGTCAACTGCGCCAGCGGCCAGCCATTGGCCGTGCGCACGCTGGTGGAACGGCACCTGGCCGCACGCGGCGCGACGCTGTCGCTCAACCTCGGACACTACCCCTACCCACGGCACGAACCCATGGCGTTCTGGGCGGTGACCGAGGTGCTCGACCGGCTGTTGGCAGCCCAGGGCGCCGACCCTGCGGCCTGAGTCCGGCCTGTATGACAGGGCCGGCTGCCTGTTTTGTCCTGTGCGCGGCCCTGACGGCCACCACGGTGTGATGTGTTTCGCGGCCGATGCCGCGCCTCGATGACTTTTGGAGATGTTCATGAGCGACAAGACCCCCCAGCAGATCTTTGCCGAAGAGTGCGCGACGCAGATCGCCGAGCAAGGGCAGAGCCAGACGCTCAAGCAACTGGCGCGCGATTTCTACGACGAGTCGGCCAAGCACAAGTACACCTACCATTTCTCCTGGATGGGGCGGCCGATCATCCAGCTGCCCCAGGACATGATCGCCATGCAGGAACTGGTCTGGCGCATCCAGCCCGACCTGATCATCGAGTGCGGCGTCGCCCACGGCGGCTCGATCATCTACTACGCCTCCCTGTTGCAGCTGCTGGGGCATGGTGAGGTGCTGGGCATCGACGTGGACATCCGTGCGCACAATCGCCAGGCCATCGAAAACCACCCCATGGCCCACCGCATCACCCTGTTCGAAGGCTCGAGCATCGACCTCGCCATGGTCGAGCGCGTTCGTGCCCATGCCCAGGGCAAGCGGGTCATGGTCGTGCTCGACTCCAATCACACCCATGCCCACGTGCTCGAAGAGCTGCGTCACTACGCGCCGCTGGTGTCGGTGGACAGTTATTGCGTGGTGATGGACACGGTGGTCGAGGACATGCCGGCCGATGCCTTCCCCGACCGCCCCTGGGGCCATGGCGACAATCCGAAGACCGCAGTCTGGGCCTTCCTCGAGGAAAACGGCGACTTCCAGATCGACCAGACGGTGCAGGACAAACTGCTGCTGACCGTCGCGTCGGACGGCTATCTGCGTCGCGTTCGCTGATCTTTCCTTCCCTGTCGCGCAGGAGCGTACCGTGCCTCTTTCTTCCTCCCGATTCGCAGACGACGCGTTGCGCAACCGTCTGACCATCGTGCTCATCACCCACAACCGGCCGGCGTTCCTGCGGCGCGCCTTGCATTACTACCGCGACTATCCGGCCACGCTGCTGGTGCTGGACTCCTCCAGCCAGATCGACGCGACGCTGCAGGCCGACCATCCGCAGGTCGAGTACCTGCACCTGCCGCAGTTCGCCTACACCGGCCTGCAGGACAAGCTGGCCTATGGCGTGGAGCGGATCAGGACGCCGTTCATGACCTTCGCCGCCGATGACGACTTCCTGCTGTTCGACGGCATGACCCAGTCGGTGGACTTCCTGCAGGCGCATCCCGATTACGGTGTCTGTCATGGCTACGGCATGATGTACGTCGGACGCGGCACCGAGGTGCAGTACTTCCGCCGCGACAAGCGGGTCCAGGAAGACTATGCCAGCGAAGACCCGGCGCGGCGTCTGGTCGACTTCATGGGCCAGTTTTTGCCGCCGTTCTACGCGGTCACCCGCACCGACCTGATCCAGCAGTGGTACCGCCTGCTGCCGGCCGGCACCAGTTTCGAGTGGCAGGAGATCGGTCACACCTTCTACCTATTGACCAGCGCCAAGGCCCGCGTACTGCCGATTCCCTATGCCGTGCGCGAGGCCAACGTGGGCGGCTCGGAGCACAACACCAACGTGCTGACCGTGCTGACCTACCAGGACGAGGCCGCCTGCCGCGAGCGTGAGCAGTTCGCCGAGTTCCTGGCCGGCCTGCCGACCGGGCTGACGCCGCTGACGCTCGAGCAGGCCAAGCAGGTCGTGCTGGAGGCCTTCCAGGCCATGGCAGAGGGGCTGCTCACGGGGCGCGCCTTGCAAGGTTGCATGATCGTGCGTTCCCATTGGTTGCTGCCAACACCGGAACCGACCCGCGCCTTCGGTGAGCAGCAGTTCCTCGAGATGCCGTACTACACCAAATCCATGTTCGACCTGCTCGCCGAGTTCGAGCATCTCATCCACAGCCTGCCATGTGGCCGTCTGCAACTGCGCGAACTGGAGCCGATCCTGGTGCGTCAGCAGCAGTTGATGCAGGTGCAGGCCAATGACGACGAACACACGTTGCGCGCGCGGCTGTGGCAGGCGCTGACCCTGAGCCCGTTCAATCGTCAGGTGGTCGAGCGGCTGCTGGTCTCGCTCGAAGCGGTCGAGGATCCGGAGGCCGCCTCGCTGCGAGGCTGGCTGGCCCGGCTCGAGGCGGTCCCGAGTTACGACAGCCAGGCGCTGCTCGATTCATTGCCGTCGGGTCGGTTGTTGAACTGGCTGGACAGCCGGAGACCGTCGCCAGACCAGCTCGACCGGTTGCGCCAGCGGCTGAGCGAGGCGGATGGTGGGCCATCCTTCGGCATCGTGCTGCTCGACCTGAAGAACGACGCCGAAGGCTTGCAAGCCACCTTCGACAGCCTGATGAACGGGCTGTGCCGGCGCTTCAAGGTCGTGGTCCTGACGGCTGGCGAGCCACCGGCCCAGACCCATGCCGGGCAAACCGTGCATTTCGTGCCGGTCGACGTTCGGCAGCCAGCCGCCCGTCTCAACCAGGCCGTGGCCCAACTGGATACCGACTGGGTGGTGCTGGCCGAGGCGGGTGATCGCTTCACCGCCACGGGCCTGTTGCGCGCCAGCCTCGAACTGCTGGGTGTCGAGGGCGTGCGTGCCGTGGCCATGGACGAAGTCCAGGTGCAGGCCGATGGCCGCCTGGCGGACGTCCTGCGTCCTGGCGTCAACCTGGACCTGTTGCAGAGTGCGCCGGGGCTGATGGCGCGGCATTGGCTGCTGCGGCGCGACTTGTTGCTGGCCATGGGCGGGTTCGACGCGCGCTGGCCGCAGGCACTGGAGTTCGACCTGTTGCTGCGCCTGATCGGGGCAGAGGGATTGGGAGGGTTGGCACACCTGGCCGAACCGTTGCTGACCTGCGCGGCGCCCACCGAGGACGAAGGACAGACGCGCGACGTGCTGGCGCAGGCGTTGCGCCAGCGTGGCTACGACGCCGAGGTGTCCTCGGTGGTGCCTGGTGTCCATCGCATCGACTACCGGCATGCTCGGCGTCCCCAGGTATCGATCCTGCTGCATTGTCACGACAATGCGGTCGACGTGCAGCGGGCCTTGATCGCTGTGGTGCAGCGTACCCGCTACCACCATCATGAGATTCTCATCGTCGACAACGCCAGCCAGTCGTCGGCGTTGCGCGAATGGCTCGACAGTCTGCAGGCAGCCGGCAGTCGCGTGCGCGTGGTGCGCAGCGAGCAGCCCGTACCGCCCGGCGTGCTGCTCGAGCGCGCCCGTGAGCACGCACAGGGTGAGTACCTGGTGGTGCTGGCCGATGCCGTCGAAGTGCTCAATGCGAACTGGCTCGAAGGGCTGCTCAACCAGGCCCTGCGCCCGGAAGTCGGCGCGGTCGGCGGGCTGCTGCTGGATACGCACGGCAAGGTACGCGAGGCGGGCCTGGTCCTGCCTGACGCCTCGTCGTTGCAGGCCGCGTTCGTCGGTGCCTCGGTGAAGGAGCCAGGCTACCTGCAACGGCTGAGTGTCGAGCACGATGTATTTGCGGCGTCCGGATGCCTGATGGTGCGCGCCGAGGCCTTGCAGGCCGTAGGCGGGTTCGACACCCAGCTGACGTCGGTGCGCGCCGTGCAGATCGAACTCTGCCCGCGCCTCGCCGCAGCCGGGCTGCTGGTGGTCTGGACGCCGCAGGTCCAGGCCATCGATCATGGGGAGGCCACGGACGGGCTGGACTCGCCCTGGGCCGAGCCGCACCTTGCCTCACCTCCGTCCGACCCGTTCCACAACGCCAGCCACGGCACCGGGCCCACGCTGTTCGGCCTGGACCCGCAGGCCGGGGTCGATTGGCAGGCCCTGGGCGGCTGATCGCCTGCCGATGCCGCCCCGCTTTCAGGCCGAAAGCAGGGCGGCATGCCCCACGTGCGATGCGCCACTTGCAGGATGTGTCACAAAAAAGCGCGTGACTCGAGAGTCATATCGCGCATCTCCCCTGTATATTACCCGACCACGAATCGTTGCCTCGTCTTCCGACGTGCCTGGCAGGTGTCGATGTTCCTCGACAGACCTGGGGCTTGGCCGTTGGACGTCGTCGCATGTGTTGCGCTGTCACTGAATTGGGAAGCCATATGATTGGCCTGAAAAGCATCGCCAGCTACGTACCGCTCGAGGGTGTGGACAACTACGCCCAAGGTGCGAAATTCGGCAAAGACCAGGATTTCATCTTCGGCAAGATCGGCTCGACCTTTCTGCCGCGCAAGGACGAGCACCAGGAAACCTCCGACCTGGGCGTCGCCGCGGCCCGTAACCTGTTCGCCGCCAACCCGACGCTCGATCCGGCCTCGATCGATGTGGTGATCGTCGTCACCCAGAACGGCGATGCCGAAGGCCTGCCGCACACCGCGGCGATCGTCCAGCACAAGCTGGGCCTGTCCACGGCCGTGGCGGCGTTCGACGTCTCTCTGGGCTGCTCGGGCTATGTGTACGGCCTGTACGCCATGAAGGGCTTCATGGAAGCCACCGGCCTGAAGAACGGCCTGCTGATCACCGCCGACCCGTACTCGAAGATCGTCGACCCGGAAGATCGCAACACCACCATGCTGTTCGGCGATGCCGCTACGGCGACCTGGATGGGTGAAGACGCGCCGTGGCAGTTGGGCAAGTCACTGTTCGGCAGCGATGGGGCAGGGGCCGAGCATCTGCGCACCACCGACGGCACGTTCTTCATGAACGGTCGCCAGGTCTACAACTTCGCCCTGGTCAAGGTGCCGGCGCATCTTCACCAGTTGCTCGAGGCCAGCGGCCTGAGCGCCGAGCAGATCGACCTGTACTGCCTGCACCAGGGCAGCGCGGCCATCGTCGATGCGGTGTCGTCGCGGTTCGATGACGGCGCGCACAAGCACAAGTTCGTCAAGGACATGCTCGAGACTGGCAACACGGTGTCTTCCAGCATCCCGCTGCTGCTGGAAAAGCACGTGCTTGGCGCTGCCTTGCAGCGCGTGGCGCTCAGCGGCTTCGGCGTGGGCCTGTCGTGGGGTTCGGCGATTCTCGAACGTCAGCCCTGATCGACTGCCTGGTGGTCTGCCAGCGCCGCTCGTTCGAGCGGCGTTGTGCGTTCAGGCCCTCTCGTCCGCCTCCTGGCCAGGAAAGGCGGCAAGTCATTGATTTCTCGACAGTGGCAGCCTGCCAGCAAATTTTTTGCAAATTTTCCTAAAGCAACCCGCCCTGACGACGATAACTACTACGAAGGTTCTCTGTGCCACGCCCGGCGATTTGCCAAGGCCGGAAGCCGTAGTACCCATACCACGAGGAATTCGTCATGGCTTTGACTGTCAACACCAACACCACTTCTCTGGGCGTTCAGAAAAACCTGAACCGGGCTGCCGATGCGCTGAGCACTTCGATGACCCGTCTGTCCTCCGGCCTGAAAATCAACAGCGCCAAAGATGACGCCGCCGGCCTGCAGATCGCTACCCGCATGACCTCGCAGATCCGTGGTCAGACCATGGCGATCAAGAACGCCAACGACGGTATCTCCATCGCCCAGACCGCTGAAGGCGCGATGCAGGAACAGACCAACATCCTGCAGCGTATGCGTGAACTGGCCGTCCAGTCGCGAAACGACACCAACAGCACCAAGGACCGTGAAGCGCTGAACAAAGAATTCGCGCAGATGTCCGACGAGCTGACCCGTATCGCCAACTCGACCCAGCTCAACGGCAAGAACCTGCTCGACGGTACTGCTGGCAAGATGACCTTCCAGGTTGGCTCCAACTCCGGTGCCAACAACCAGATCAGCATCTCGCTGGACAGTGGCTTCACCGCCGGTGCACTGAGCGTCGACTCGGCTACCGTCGCCATCACGGGTACCGATAGCGCTACCGCTGAAGCTAGCATGAACAAAGCACTGTCGGCCATCGACGCTGCTCTGCAGACCATCAACACCACGCGTGCCGACCTGGGTGCTTCGCAGAACCGCCTGACCAGCACCGTGAACAACCTGCAGAACATCAACGAAAACGCCGAGGCCGCTCGTGGTCGCGTGCAGGACACCGACTTCGCCGCTGAAACCGCTCAGCTGACCAAGCAGCAGACTCTGCAGCAGGCGTCCACGTCGGTTCTGGCCCAGGCCAACCAGCTGCCATCCTCGGTTCTGAAGCTGCTTCAGTAATCGGTGACGGCCATCGGCGGGGGAGTGTCGTAAGACGCTTCCCCGTCTTTTCGTTTCGAGGTGAATGTCATGGACATCAACGTCAGGTTCAGTCAGCCCTACCCGGCACCCCGCGCAGACGACACGGCCGCCGAACGGCCCATCGCGACGCCCGGTTCCCCGCCAACTGATCCGGGCCGTACAGACATCACCCCTGAGGTGGGGTCGGCGGACGAAGCCGATCAACTCAAGACTGCTGTATCCGATATCGAAAAATTCCTGAACGCCAGCCGACGCAATCTCCAGTTCTCGACCGACGAGGAATCTGGCAGGCTGGTGGTCAAAGTCATCGCCAGCGACACCGGGGAACTGATTCGCCAGCTGCCTTCCGAAGAGGCGTTGCGCATCGCCCGTGCGCTGGACGACACCGCGAGCATCCTGTTCAGTGCCAAGGTCTGATCGATCGGCCTCTGCCGGGCCAAGAGCCCGGGGCAGGGGCAAGGCACCCGCATCAGGCGTAGCGATCAACAGAGAGAGACAATGACATGGCTTCTACCATCGTATCCAGCACCGGCCTGGGTTCCGGCTTGGAGATTGGCACCATCGTCACCTCGCTGGTCAAGGCAGACACGGCGGCCAAGCAAGGCCAGATCACTCGGCAGACCAGCAACAACACCGCGATGCTGTCGGGCATTGGTGCCTTGCGCAGTGCGCTGACCACCTTCCAGTCGTCGCTGGACAAGCTCAGCAGCACCACCGCACCTTCGTTCAATGCCTTTGCCGCCAGTTCGTCCAACGAGAACGTGCTCAAGGTCAGCTCGAGCAACACGGCCGTCGCAGGCAGCTACAGCGTCCAGGTCAACAACCTGGCGACCAGCTCCAAGATCGCCAGCCAGGTGTTTAGCGGGGGTGCCAGCAGCAGCGTGGAAGCTGGCAAGCTGACCCTGACCCAGAGCGGCAACAGCTACTCGATCGATGTCGCCAAGGGCGCGACGCTGCAGAGCGTACGCGACCAGATCAACAAGGAGCTCGGCCCGCGAGGCTTCTCGGCCAACATCATCAACGCCGGGGACGGCGCTCGGCTGGTACTGGGCTCCAACGTCACCGGCGCCGGCTCGGACGTGTCGGTCAGTGGCATCGCCTCGCTGGCGATCGACGGCACCCAGAAGATGAGTGGCAACGGTGCCGGCTTCATCACCGAGCAGGCCAAGGATGCTTCGCTGACCATCGACGGGCTGGCGGTGTCCAGCGGCATCAACACCATCACCGACGCCATCAGCGGCCTGACCCTGGACCTGGCCTCGGCGCCTGTGCCAGCGACCGCCGTCAAGGTGACGGTCGCGCCCAACAACGACGGCCTGAAGACGTCCGTGCAGGCGTTCGTCGACGCTTTCAACACGCTGCAGAAGGGCATCAGCTCCTTGACCAGCACGTCCACGGATGCCAATGGCAAGACGGTGCTGGGCTCGCTGACCAACGATCCGACCACGCGCTCGCTGCTGGCCGATATCCGGGGCGTGCTGGCGACGGCCGTAGGCGGCGATCAGCTGTCCACCTTGGGCCAGCTGGGTGTGGCCACGCAGAAGGACGGTACCCTGGCCTTCAACACCACCACCTTCACCACGGCGATCAACGACAAGAAGCTGGGCACCAGCGTCGAGGCGTTCTTCACGGGTGAAAAGGGGTTGTTCAGCCGATTGAAGAGTGCGGTCACGCCATACAATTCCACCGACGGTAGCCTGGCCACCCGCAAGAGCAACCTGGACAAGGTCGCCAAGGGGCTGACCGAGCAGCAGGCGGCGCTGGACCGTCGTACCGAGTCGCTGACCGAATCGCTGACCAAGCGTTACGTGGCGCTCGATGCCGCATTGGGTAAGATGAAGGCTCAAGCCGCCCAGATCACCTCGATCTTCGACGCGATCAATGCCCAGGCCAAGAACTCCTGATCGACGCCCGAACCCAATGAACCGCGGCCGCCTTGCAAGCACCGCGGGTTTTTTTTGGTCTAAAGTTTCCCGTCCTGGCGACGATAACCCAGT
Organism: Pseudomonas monteilii; assembly: GCA_001534745.1. Taxonomy (NCBI): domain Bacteria; kingdom Pseudomonadati; phylum Pseudomonadota; class Gammaproteobacteria; order Pseudomonadales; family Pseudomonadaceae; genus Pseudomonas; species Pseudomonas alabamensis. The sequence goes on along the minus strand of CP013997.1, from coordinate 3,236,555 downwards.
ACATGCAATCCATTCGCTGCAATGAGGCAGACCATGAACCCAATGCTGGCCATGCGCCAATACCAGAAAGTCAACAGCGTCGCGCAAACCTCCGAAGCCAGCCCGCACCGCCTGGTGCAGATGCTGATGCAGGGCGGCCTGGACCGCATGGCTCAGGTCAAGGGCGCCATGGCACGCAACGATGTGGCGCAGCGTGGTGTACTGATCGGCAAGGCCATCGACATCATCGGCGGCCTGCGCGAAGGGCTGGACCTGGAAAACCATGGGGCGCAATTGGCCGACCTGGACAGCCTCTACAGCTACATGAGCCGCCGCCTGATCGAAGCCAACGTGAAGAACGATCCGGCCATCATCGATGAAGTGGCCCGCTTGCTGATCACCGTCAAGGAAGGCTGGGACGCAATCGGCGATCAGGCCAGCCCGGATTTCTAGGAGACGCCCCCATGAATGCAGTCCTCGAACGCATCGACCAAACCCGTCAGGCCTTGCTCGCTGCGCTATCCACACGCGACTGGGAAGCCATTGGCGAACTCGACCTGGAGTGCCGGGTCTGCGTCGATGACGTGTTGGCCGAGTCGGTGGTCAATCAGCAGGCAGTTAAGGGGCGGCTCGAGGAATTGCTGGGCGTCTATCGCCAGTTAATCGATACAGCAAGTGACGAGCGTCAAAGTTTGATAGCAGAAATGACTGAAATCCGACAGGCACAGACGGCGACGAAGGTATACCATCTGTTCAGCTGACACTGGATGATGCAAAAGATGGGCGCCAACAAATTGACTGCCCGTGGTTTTTTGACTTAACTAGTAGCTGTTTTCGTAGATGACGTCGTGAACGCTGAGCATTCAGTCGTAATGGTGTCGAGCCTGCCCCCGGGCGCCGATATGACTAGGGAAGTTGCTATTGCATGTGGCGTGAATCAAAAATTCTCCTGATCGACGACGACAGCGAGCGCCGCCGCGATCTGGCGGTGGTGCTGAATTTCCTGGGCGAAGAGAACCTGCCGTGTTCCAGCCAGGAGTGGTCGCAGTCGGTCGAGTCCCTGGCATCGAACCGGGATGTGCTCTGCGTACTCATCGGCACGGTCGAAGCGCCCTCGACGGTGTCTGGGGTGCTTAAGACAGTGCTGGCCTGGGATGAGTTCCTTCCGATTTTGCTGATTGGCGATATTTCTGTCGCCGAGTTCCCCGAAGAGCTGCGCCGTCGTGTGCTGTCCAGCCTGGAAATGCCCCCGAGCTATAGCCAGGTGCTCGACTCGTTGCACCGTGCCCAGGTCTACCGCGAGATGTACGACCAGGCGCGGGAGCGGGGCCGCCAGCGCGAGCCCAACCTGTTCCGCAGCCTGGTCGGTACCAGCCGTGCGATCCAGCATGTCCGGCAGATGATGCAGCAGGTGGCCGATACCGATGCCAGCGTGCTGATCCTGGGCGAATCGGGCACCGGCAAGGAAGTGGTCGCCCGTAACCTGCATTACCATTCCAAGCGCCGCGAAGCGCCCTTCGTGCCGGTCAACTGCGGCGCGATTCCGGCCGAACTGCTCGAGAGCGAGCTGTTCGGTCACGAGAAGGGCGCGTTCACCGGGGCCATCACCAGCCGCGCCGGGCGGTTCGAGCTGGCCAATGGCGGTACGCTGTTCCTCGACGAGATCGGCGATATGCCGCTGCCCATGCAGGTCAAGTTGCTGCGCGTGCTGCAGGAGCGCACGTTCGAACGCGTGGGCAGCAACAAGACCCAGAGCATCGACGTGCGCATCATTGCCGCGACCCACAAGAACCTCGAGCAGATGATCGAGGTCGGGTCCTTCCGCGAGGATCTGTACTACCGGCTCAATGTGTTCCCCATCGAGATGGCGCCGCTGCGCGAGCGCGTCGAGGACATTCCGCTGCTGATGAACGAGCTGATCTCGCGCATGGAGCACGAGAAGCGCGGTTCGATCCGCTTCAACTCGGCGTCGATCATGTCCCTGTGCCGCCACGGCTGGCCGGGCAACGTGCGCGAACTGGCCAACCTGGTCGAGCGCATGGCGATCATGCACCCGTACGGCGTGATCGGGGTGTCCGAGCTGCCGAAGAAATTCCGCTATGTCGAGGACGAAGACGAGCAGATGGTCGACAGCCTGCGCACGGAGCTGGAAGAGCGCGTCGCGATCAACGGCCAGACCACCAGTTTCTCGGGCCATGCCATGCTGCCGCCTGAGGGGCTGGACCTCAAGGACTACCTGGGCAACCTCGAGCAGGGGCTGATCCAGCAGGCGCTGGACGATGCCAACGGCATCGTCGCCCGCGCCGCCGAACGCCTGCGCATCCGTCGAACCACCTTGGTCGAGAAGATGCGCAAGTACGGCATGAGCCGGCGTGAAGGGGAAGACGCGGCGGACGAATGAGGACTGTGTGGCGCTCGCACCGGATCGGGGGCGCCTGTAACTGAAGGCTCGTAGGGCTGCCTTGCAGCCCATCGCGGGCAAGCCCGCTCCCACAGTACCGCGATCGCCTGTACCACTGCGGTGTCTCTACGGGTGCGGGAGCAGCCCCGTGCCGCTATTGGGTCCCACAAGACACTCTTGCAAGAGGCTGAGCGATTGCTGTATCACTGCGGCGTATCTACGGGTGTGGGAGCGGGCTTGCCCGCGATGGCGGCTTCGATCTCGCTACACGCTCCCAGGCTGTCTTGTCTTCACCCGGCACGGTGATTGCTTCCCCCTCTCGTACCGGACCGTTTTTGACGGTCAGCCCTACGAGACAGCACGATGCCCCACGCCGCCTCATTCGTCCGCCCGTCGGCCGTTTCTGCCTCCACGCCCTCCAGCCCATGCGAACGTCCCGTTCGTGAGCAGGCGGCTTGCCGTGTCGACCAAGTGGCCGATCAGCTCGCCGACTCCTATGGCATGCTCGAAGCGCGGGTCAATGCGCTCAAGGGGGAGTTGGCGGCCGTCAGCGAACAGCGGCTGGCCGAACTGGGCGACAAGGCACGCCTGGCCGACCGTCTGCGTCATCTGCTCGACCTGCTGCCAGGTGGGGTGATCGTCATCGATGCCCAGGGTCGGGTCTGCGAAGCCAACCCGGCCGCCAGCGACCTGCTGGGCGAGCCGCTATGCGGCGAGCTGTGGCGTCAGGTCATCGTCCGCTGCTTCGCGCCACGCAAGGACGATGGGCATGAGGTGTCGCTGCGCGATGGGCGTCGCCTGTCCATCGCCACCCGGTCACTGGACGCCGAACCTGGCCAACTGGTGCTGCTCACCGACTTGACGGAAACCCGCCACCTGCAAGATCAGCTGGCGCGGCACGAGCGTCTGTCGTCCCTGGGCCGGATGATGGCCTCCCTGGCCCACCAGATCCGTACCCCTCTGTCGGCAGCCATGCTCTACGCCGGCCACCTGGCTGACGCCGAGGCCAACCTGCCCACCGCCACCCGTCAGCGCTTCGCCGATACCCTCAAGGCCCGCCTGCACGAACTGGAACACCAGGTGCGCGACATGCTGGTCTTCGCCCGGGGCGAATTGCCCTTGACCGACACGCTCACGCCCAAGGCGCTGTTCCAGGCCTTGCAGCAGGCCGCGCAGAGCCATGTCCAGGGCCATGCCGTGCGCTGGCAGTGCGACGCCCGCCTGGGCGAACTGCCGTGCAACCGCGACACCCTGGTCGGCGCTGTACTCAACCTGCTGGACAATGCCCTGCAGGCCAGCGACGGGCCGGCGCGGCTCAAGGTGCACCTCTACCGACGTGGGGCGACCCTGCGCCTGGCTGTCAGCGATGCCGGCCCTGGTATCGCGCCGCCTCTGCTGGCTCGCCTGGGCGAGCCGTTCCTGACCACCAAATCCACCGGCACGGGGCTGGGGCTGGCCGTGACGAAGGCCGTGGTGCGTGCCCATCAAGGCCAGGTGCAGTGGCGCTCGCGGCTGGGTCGTGGTACCTGTGTCGTCATCGAGCTGCCCCTGACCGAGGCGCACCCACCCGTGTCGGCGCGCCCATGATCAAGGTCTTGCTGGTGGAGGACGATCCCGCGCTGCGCCAGGCTCTGGCCGATACCCTGGAAGTCGGCGGCTTCGCCTACCGCGCCGTGGACTGTGCCGAGGCGGCCCTGCTCGCCGTGACGCAGGAGCCCTATGCCCTGGTGATCAGCGACGTGAACATGCCGGGCATGGATGGTCATCGCCTGCTGGCGCATCTGCGTCGCACCCAGCCCCACCTGCCGGTGCTGCTGATGACGGCCCACGCCACCGTCGAGCGCGCGGTCGAGGCCATGCGCCAGGGCGCGGTGGACTATCTGGTCAAGCCGTTCGAGCCGCGCGCGCTGCTGGCGCTGGTGGAGCGGCACGGGCAGGGACGGCTGCTGCCCGATGATGACGGGCCGGTGGCGTGCGATCCGGCCAGTCGGCACCTGCTCGACCTGGCCGCACGGGTCGCGCGCAGCGACTCCACGGTCCTGATCGCCGGCGAATCGGGCACCGGCAAGGAAGTGCTGGCGCGCTACATGCATCGCCGTTCGGCCCGCGCCGAACAGCCCTTCGTAGCCATCAACTGTGCCGCGATCCCGGACAACATGCTCGAAGCCACGCTGTTCGGTCATGAAAAGGGCGCCTTCACCGGCGCCATCGCCGCCCAGCCCGGCAAGTTCGAGCAGGCCCAGGGCGGTACCCTGCTGCTCGACGAGATTTCCGAGATGCCCCTGGCCTTGCAGGCCAAGCTGTTGCGGGTCCTGCAGGAGCGTGAAGTGGAGCGGGTCGGTGGACGCAAGCCGATCGCGCTGGATATCCGCGTGCTGGCCACCACCAACCGTGACCTGGCCGCCGAGGTGGCGGCGGGGCGGTTCCGTGAAGACCTCTACTATCGCCTGTCGGTCTTCCCTCTGCGGCTGCTGCCGCTGCGGGCGCGCAGCGCCGACATTCTGCCGCTGGCCGAGCGCCTGCTGGCGCGACACGTCGGCAAGATGCGCCATGCGCCCGTACGCTTTTCCGAGGCGGCCCGGCAAGGACTGCTGGCGCACCACTGGCCAGGCAACGTGCGCGAGCTGGACAACGCGCTCCAGCGCGCGCTGATCCTGCAGCAGGGCGGGGTGATCGAAGCGGCGGATTTCTGTCTGGACGGCAGCGTACCGGCCCCGTCCGTCGCGCCGCCGCCTGCCGTGCCTGACGAGGTCGCAGAGGCCGCCGTGCCCAGTGGCCTGGAGCATGACCTGCGCCGCCATGAATTTCAGATGATCCTCGACGTCCTGCGGGCCGAGCGTGGCCGGCGCAAGGAAGCCGCCGATCGGCTCGGCATCAGCCCTCGAACCCTGCGCTACAAGCTGGCGCAGATGCGTGACGCCGGGTTTGACCTGGACGCTGAGCCCGACCTTTGAGCGCTTTGTCACGCCGCTGAAACAGGTGCTGGCATCGTTGTTGCTAGGTCGTGCCTATCCGCCGCAGGAGTGTCAAAAAAATGCGGCCGCCGCAGAGAGAAGTCCATGAGCCAAGGTGTTGAATTCAATCGTTTGATGTTGGACATGCGCGCCATGCAGGCCGACGCCATGTCGCTGTCCCGGACGACGGTCACGGCCGCCCCCGAGGCGGGTTCGATGAACTTCGCCGACATGCTGGGTCAGGCCGTCGGCAAGGTCAACGAGACCCAGCAGGCGTCCTCGCAACTGGCCAATGCCTTCGAGATCGGCAAGAGCGGCGTGGACCTGACCGACGTGATGATCGCCTCGCAAAAGGCCAGCGTCTCGTTCCAGGCATTGACCCAAGTGCGCAACAAAGTGGTCCAAGCGTATCAGGACATCATGCAGATGCCGGTTTGAGGGCAAGCTAAGACATGGCCGAAGCACTCGACACTCCACCCGCTACCAGCGGCGCTCCTGCCCCACGCAAGCCTGGCTTGCCGGGCCTGGCGTTCCTGGAAAACATCTCGCGGATGCCGGTTCTGCGCCAGATGGGCCTGCTGGTCGGCCTGGCTGCGAGCGTGGCCATCGGCTTTGCCGTGGTGCTCTGGTCGCAGCAGCCGGACTACCGGCCGCTGTATGGCAGCCTCGCGGGCATGGACACCAAGCAGGTCATGGACACCCTGGCCTCTGCCGACATTCCTTACACCGTGGAGCCGAATTCCGGTGCCTTGCTGGTCAAGGCCGATGACCTGTCCCGTGCGCGTCTGAAGCTCGCCGCCGCAGGCGTGGCGCCGAACGATGGCAACGTCGGCTTCGAGATGCTCGACAAGGAACAGGGCCTGGGCACCAGCCAGTTCATGGAGGCAGCCCGGTACCGCCGCAGCCTGGAAGGCGAACTGGCCCGCACCATCGCCAGCCTGAACAACGTCAAGGCCGCCCGCGTGCACCTGGCGATCCCGAAAAGTTCGGTGTTCGTGCGCGACGAGCGCAAGCCCAGTGCCTCGGTGCTGATCGAGATGTACGCCGGTCGTTCGCTCGAAGCCGGTCAGGTCATGGCCATCGTCAACCTGGTGGCGACCAGCGTGCCGGAACTGGACAAGTCCCAGGTCACCGTGGTCGACCAGAAGGGCAATCTGCTCTCCGACCAGTTGCAGGACACGGCCATGAGCGCCGCTGGCAAGCAGTTCGACTACAGCCGGCGCATCGAAGGCCTGTTGACCCAGCGCGTGCAGAGCATCCTGCAGCCGGTGCTGGGCAACGACCGCTACAAGGCCGAGGTCTCGGCCGACGTCGACTTCAACGCGGTCGAGTCCACCTCCGAGCAGTTCAATCCCGACCAGCCGGCTCTGCGCAGCGAGCAGGCGGTCAATGAACAACGCTCCAGCAGCTCGGGTTCCTCGGGCGTGCCCGGTGCACTGAGCAACCAGCCACCGGCTGCTGCAGCCGCCCCGCAGGTGGCTACCGGTGGCGCAGCGGGCGCAGGCGCGATCCAGCCGGGTCAGCCGCTGCTCGATGCCAACGGCCAGCAGATCATGGACCCGGCCACCGGCCAGCCCATGCTGGCACCGTATCCGAGCGACAAGCGCGAGCAGACCACGCGCAACTTCGAGCTCGATCGCTCGATCAGCCACACCCGCCAGCAGCAAGGGCGCCTGACCCGCCTGTCGGTGGCCGTGGTGGTGGACGACCAGCTCAAGCTCGACGCGGCGACCGGCCAGACCACCCGTGCGCCGTGGAGCGCCGAAGACCTGGCACGCTTCACCCGCCTGGTGCAGGACGCGGTGGGCTTCGACGCCAGCCGTGGCGACAGCGTCAGCGTGGTCAACGTGCCGTTCTCCGCCGACCGTGGCGAAGTCATCGCCGAAGTGCCGTTCTACTCGCAACCGTGGTTCTGGGACATCGTCAAGCAGGTGCTCGGCGTGCTGTTCATCCTGGTGCTGGTGTTCGGCGTGCTGCGCCCGGTGCTGAAAAACATTTCCGGTGGCGGCCGTCCGGCCGAGGCGCTGGGCAGCGACATGGAGATGGGCGGCATGATCGGTGCCGATGGCGAGCTGGCCAACGACCGTGTGAGCCTCAGCGGGCCGCAAAGCATTCTGCTGCCTAGCCCGAAAGAGGGTTACGAGGCGCAGTTGAACGCAATCAAAGGCCTGGTGGCCGAAGACCCGGGCCGTGTCGCCCAGGTCGTCAAAGAGTGGATCAACGACGATGAGTGACAATCGAGCCGCTACCGCCAAACTGACCAAGGTCGACAAGGCCGCCATCCTGCTGCTGTCGCTCGGCGAGACCGACGCGGCCCAGGTCCTGCGCCACATGGGGCCCAAGGAAGTGCAGCGCGTCGGCGTGGCCATGGCGCAGATGGGCAACATCAACCGCGAGCAGGTCCAGCAGGTGATGAGCGAGTTCGTCGACATCGTCGGCGACCAGACCAGCCTCGGCGTGGGCTCGGACGGCTACATCCGCAAGATGCTCAACCAGGCCCTGGGCGAGGACAAGGCCAACGGTCTGATCGACCGTATCCTGCTGGGGGGCAACACCAGCGGGCTGGACAGCCTCAAGTGGATGGAGCCGCGGGCGGTGGCCGACGTGATCCGCTACGAGCACCCGCAGATCCAGGCCATCGTCGTCGCCTACCTCGACCCCGATCAGGCCGGTGAGGTGCTGAGCAATTTCGACCACAAGGTGCGCCTGGACATCATCCTGCGCGTGTCCTCGCTCAACACCGTGCAGCCGGCCGCGCTCAAGGAGCTGAACCAGATCCTCGAGAAGCAGTTCTCCGGCAACTCCAACGCCGCGCGCACCACCTTGGGCGGCATCAAGCGCGCCGCCGACATCATGAACTTCCTCGACAGCTCGGTCGAAGGCCAGCTGATGGATTCGATCCGCGAGGTCGACAGCGACCTGTCCGAGCAGATCGAAGACTTGATGTTCGTCTTCAACAACCTGGGCGACGTCGAAGACCGTGGTATCCAGGCGCTGCTGCGCGAGGTCTCGTCGGACGTGCTGGTGGTGGCGCTCAAGGGGGCCGACGACAAGTTCAAGGACAAGGTCTTCAAGAACATGTCCAAGCGCGCCTCCGAACTGCTGCGCGACGACCTGGAAGCCAAGGGGCCAGTCCGGGTCAGCGATGTCGAGGCGGCGCAGAAGGAAATCCTCACCATCGCCCGGCGCATGGCCGAGGCCGGCGAGATCGTGCTGGGTGGCAAAGGCGCCGAAGAAATGATCTGATGGGCCTGGCCGGGTGTCCAACCTGTGACACCCGGCCCTTCAGTCACGGTTTCGAGTACCCCAGCGCATGTCCAGCAACGACCCCTCCAGCGACCTGATCCGCGCCCGCGACCTGCGGGGCGTCGATGTCTGGGCGCTGCCCAGCTTCGATCCGCTGCCCGAACCGACCCCCGAGCCCGAGCCCCAGGCCGTGGAGGACGAGGTCGAGGAAGTGCCGCTCGACGAGGTCCAGCCGCTGACTCTCGAAGACCTCGAGAGCATTCGCCAGGAGGCCTGGAACGAGGGCTTCGCCACCGGCGAGCGCGAGGGCTTCCACAGCACCCAGCTCAAGGTGCGCCAGGAGGCCGAGGTGGCCTTGGCGGCCAAGCTGGACAGCCTCGAACGGGTCATGGCCCAGTTGCTCGAACCGATCGCCGAACAGGACGCGCAGATCGAGCGCGGGCTGGTGCACCTGGTCAGCCATGTCACCCGTCAGGTGATCGGCCGCGAGCTGCGCCTGGATTCCGCGCAGATCACCCAGGTGTTGCGCGAGGCCCTGAAGCTGCTGCCCATGGGCGCCGAGAACATTCGCATCCACCTCAACCCCCAGGATTTCGACGCCGCCAAGGCACTGCGCGAGCGGCATGAAGAAACCTGGAGGCTGCTCGAGGACGACACGCTGCTGCCCGGTGGCTGCCGGATCGAGACGGCGCACAGCCGGATCGACGCCAGCATGGAAACGCGCATCGAACAGGCCGTGGGCCAGCTGTTCGAGCAGATGCACGACCAGGTCCTGCACCCGGCCAGCCCTGACCTGAACCTCGAGACGGACACCTTCGATGCCGGTTGAACGCACCAGTTTCGCCAAGCGCCTGTCGGGCTACCTCGGCGCGATCGACCTGCCGACCCGGCCGGTGGTGGAGGGCCGCCTGCTGCGCATGGTCGGCCTCACCCTGGAAGCCGAAGGGCTGCGGGCGGCGGTGGGCAGCCGCTGCGTGGTGATCAACGACGACAGTTACCAGGCGGTGCAGGTCGAGGCCGAGGTGATGGGCTTCTCCGGCAGCAAGGTGTACCTCATGCCGGTGGGCAGCGTCGCCGGTATCGCACCGGGTGCGCGCGTGGTGCCGTTGGCCGACAGCGGTCGCCTGCCCATGGGCATGAGCATGCTCGGGCGCGTGCTGGACGGGGTAGGGCGTCCTCTGGACGGGCGTGGCGGGATGAAGGCCGAAGACTGGGTGCCGATCGATGGCCCGGTGATCAACCCGCTCAACCGCGACCCGATCAGCCAGCCACTGGACGTCGGCATCCGCAGCATCAATGGGCTGCTCACCGTGGGCCGCGGCCAGCGCCTGGGCCTGTTCGCCGGTACCGGGGTGGGCAAGTCGGTGCTACTGGGCATGATGACCCGCTTCACCGAGGCCGAGATCATCGTGGTCGGGCTGATCGGCGAGCGGGGCCGCGAGGTCAAGGAATTCATCGAGCACATCCTCGGCAGCGAAGGCCTGAAGCGCTCGGTGGTGGTGGCCTCACCCGCCGACGATGCGCCGCTGATGCGCTTGCGGGCGGCCATGTACTGCACGCGGATCGCCGAGTACTTCCGCGACAAGGGCAAGAACGTGTTGCTGCTGATGGATTCGCTGACCCGCTTCGCCCAGGCCCAGCGCGAGATCGCTTTGGCCATCGGCGAGCCGCCGGCCACCCGCGGCTATCCACCCTCGGTGTTCGCCAAACTGCCCAAGCTGGTGGAGCGTGCCGGCAATGGCGAGGCGGGCGGCGGCTCGATCACCGCCTTCTACACCGTGCTGTCCGAAGGCGATGACCAGCAGGACCCGATCGCCGACTCGGCGCGTGGCGTGCTCGACGGTCACTTCGTGCTGTCCCGGCGCCTGGCCGAAGAAGGTCACTACCCGGCCATCGACATCGAAGCCTCCATCAGCCGGGTCATGCCCCAGGTGGTCAGCCCCGAACACCTGCGCGAGGCGCAGAAATTCAAGCAGCTCTGGTCGAAGCTGTCCCAGGCGCGCGACCTGATCAGCGTCGGCGCCTACGTCGCCGGCGGCGATGCCGAGACCGATCAGGCGATCGCCTTGCAGCCGCGACTGGTCGGCTACCTGCGTCAGGCGTTGAACGAGAACGTCAGCCTCGAGCAGAGCCGTAGTCACCTGGGCAGCCTGTTCGCTGCGCCTTCCGGTAGCTGACGGTCATGGCCGCCAACAGCCGTGCCGCCCGTCTGGCGCCCGTGGTGGAAATGGCCGAGGAAGCCGAACGCAAGGCCGTCCAGCGCCTGGGGCAGTTCCAGCAGCAGGTCACCCAGGCGCAGGCCAAGCTGAGCGAGCTCGAGCGCTTTCGCGAAGACTACCAGCAGCAGTGGATCAACCGCGGCGGGCAGGGCGTCAACGGCAGCTGGCTGCTCAACTACCAGCGCTTTCTCGGCCAGCTGGAGACGGCCATGAACCAGCAGCGCCAGAGCCTGACCTGGCACCAGAACAACCTCAACAACGCCCGCCAGGTCTGGCAGCAGGCCTATGCCCGCGTCGAGGGCCTGCGCAAGCTGGTGCAGCGCTACCTCGACGAAGCCCGCCGCGCCGAAGACAAGCGCGAGCAGAAGCTGCTCGATGAGCTGGCCCAGCGCCTGCCTCGGCTGGAGCAGCCTTGACGCACGCTTGCCCAGGGGGCACCGGCCTGCTAAACCTCTTCTAGGCTTTGTACGAAAAGTGCCTACGCAACGATCATGCTGCGTTGAAAACAGGCTCGGAATGCTCATTTGCAACCAGCAAACTCCGCTTCCTCGCCTGTTTTCGCCTTGCCTGATCGCCGCTCGGCGACTTTTCGTACAAGCCCTAGCGTCAACGCTCGCACTGGGCTCAAGGAATCGCATCATGGCTGTCGATACCCTGTTTTCAACGGATGAAAAACGTTTGACGATCAAGGTTCGCGGGCGCTTCGACTTCGGCCTGCATCAGGCCTTTCGCAGCGCTTACGAAGACCAGCCCGTCGCCCCCGAACACGTGGTGATCGACCTGGCCGAGACCACCTACCTGGACAGTTCGGCGCTGGGCATGCTGCTTCTGCTGCGCGACTACCAAGGTGGCGAGCAGGCGCGTGTGAGCGTGGTCAACGCCAATAGCGACGTACGCACCATCCTGGCCATCTCCAATTTCTCCAAGCTGTTCGCGATCCGCTGACGCAGGAGGCCTGCCCATGTCCGCCAGTGAGCCCCTGCGGGTGCTGATCGCCGAGGACGCTGCCGCCGACCGGCTGCTGCTGGCGCGAATCGTCAGCCGCCAGGGGCATCAGGTGTTCACCGCCGAGAACGGTCGGCAGGCCGTGGAGCTGTTCACCCGGGAAGCGCCCCAGCTGGTGCTGCTCGATGCCCTGATGCCGGTGATGGACGGGTTCGAGGCTGCCCGGCAGATCAAGCAGCTGGCCGGCGAGTCGCTGGTGCCGATCATCTTCCTGACCTCCCTGAGCGAAGAAGAGGCTCTGGTGCGCTGCCTGGAGGCCGGCGGTGACGACATCATGGCCAAGCCCTACAACGCGACCCTGCTGGCGGCGAAGATCCGCGCCATGGACCGCTTGCGCCGACTGCAGGCCACGGTCCTGGCGCAGCGTGACGAGATTGCCCGGCACCACCATCACCTGCTCAACGAACAGCGGGTGGCCAAGGCGGTATTCGACAAGGTCACCCACTCCGGCTGCCTGAACTCGCCGCACATCCGCTACGTGCAATCGCCCTATGCGCTGTTCAACGGCGACCTGCTGCTGGCCGCGCACGCGCCGTCGGGTGACATGCATGTGCTGCTGGGCGATTTCACCGGCCACGGCCTGCCCGCGGCGGTCGGCGCCATGCCGCTGGCCGATGTGTTCTACAGCATGACGGCCAAGGGCTACGGGCTGGCCGAAGTCGTCCGTGAGCTCAACGCCAAGCTCAAGCGCATCCTGCCGGTGGACATGTTCTGCTGCGCCGTGGTGCTCAGCGTCAGCTTCCAGCACCGCACCGTCGAGGTCTGGAACGGCGGCATGCCCGACGGCTATCGCCTGGATGCGGGCGGCGTCATTCGCGCAGCCTTGCGCTCGCGACATCTGCCCCTGGGCATTCTGGACAGCGGCCAGTTCGACGATGAGCTGGAGGTCATGCCGTTGCAGGCCGGTGATCGGCTGTTCCTGGTCTCCGACGGCGTGGTCGATCGGCGGGATGCCCAGGATCGGCCTTTCGGTGTGGAGCAGTTGCAGGCCGCCCTGAGCGCCAGCGAGGTGGGCGGCTCCTCGCTCGATCATGTGGTTCAGGCCCTGGCGACCTTCGGTGGGCATGCACGGGACGATGTCAGCCTGGTCGACATCCGTCTGGCGGAACCCGAGCATGCGCCGCCTTCGGTGCTCGGTGCGGCACGCCGAGGCGTTTCGGCCTCGTCGCGCTGGTCGTTGTCCTTCGAGGTGTGCGACGAGAGCCTGCAACAGCTCAACCCGATTCCGTTCCTGCTGCAACTGCTGCAGGCGGTGCCCGGGCTGCGCGCATGCAGCGGCGCCTTGCACAGCGTGCTGACGGAGCTGTATTCCAATGCCCTGGAGCATGGCGTGCTGAAGCTCGACTCGGCCCTCAAGCGCGACGCTGCAGGGTTCGCCGAGTACTATCGACAACGGGCCTTGCGACTGGCGGCGGTCCCTGAAGGCTTCGTGCGTCTTGCGCTGCAGGTCGAACCGAAGGACGATGGGGGACGCTTGACGATCGAGGTGCTCGACAGTGGCGAGGGTTTCGACGTCCAGCGTGTGCTGGCGCCTGTGCCCACGCAGCGTGGGTTGAGCGGACGTGGCCTGGATCTGGTACAACGCTTGAGCCAGCGTGCGCAATGGCTCGATGGCGGGCGTCGGGCCCGTGTGGAATTCGCCTGGGGCGCCCAGGGTCAGTGACTTGGTCAGGGAGTGAACAAGTGTCAGAGCATCATATCGATCACAAGGTCCTGAGCGACCTGCGGGACGTCATGGAAGATGGCTACCTTCAGCTGCTGGAGATCTTCCTGGAAGATTCCCAGCGGCGTCTGTCGCAGCTGCACGATGCCAAGGACGCGGGCGAGCTGGGCCAGGCGGCCCATAGCTTCAAGGGCAGCAGCAGCAACATGGGGGCCGTGGGCCTGGCCGAGCTGTGCCGCCAGCTCGAGGAGCGTACCCGGCAATTGCCCTTGTATGGCATCGAGGACCTGATCAACCAGATCGATCAGGAATACCAGGAAGTGCAGCGGTTCTACAGCGGCGAGCGCGAGCGATTTTCAGCGGTCTGAGACAAGCTGGCGCGAGTTTTGCCTGCTTTTGTGCCAGAGCCATTCAGCCTTCTGGCGCGGAGACCGTTTCAATGCCCGTTGCGTCCAATCCCCTGTTGCAGACCGGCCCTGCGACCGCGTCCGTCACTGCCCGCGCCACCGCGTCCGAAAAAGCCTCGCAGGCGGGCAACGACCGTGCCTCGGGCTTCGACCAGGTCATGGCCCGACAGGCCAAGCCAGGCGCTGCGCCGCGTGCGGACACGCCCGAGCGGGCCCGCGGCGATGAGCGCAAGGTCGAGGCGGATGGACGGCAAGCCGAGGCCTCGCAGGCGGCTGAGGGCGGCAAGTCCTTGCCGGTCGACGAGCGCGATACGGTCGATGCCGCTGCGGTCGATTCGACCGATGCGCGCCTGGTGGCCGGCCAGGTGACCGATGCACCGCCTGGGGCGCAGATGATGCAGGCCCAGGCCGAAGCGGTCGCCGGCTTGCCCCTGGCGCCGCCTCAGGCCACGACCAGCGATGAAGACGCGGCGGAAGGCGAGTCGTTCGACCCCAGCGGTGACCCCCTGGCCGACCTGCCGGCCTTGCGCCTGGCCCTGCAGCACAGCGCCGAGCGTCAGGGCACCACCTCGGCCCATGCCCGTGAAGAAACTGACGCTTCTCCAGGGGATGGCCGGGGCGCCGTCAATACCTTGGCGACGCTAGACCTGGCTGCCGAGGGGGAGGCGGGTGCGTCCGAGCAAGGTGACAAGGCCTTCGGTGCGCTGATCGACAGCGGTCTGAAAGACATCAAGGGTGCAGGCCAGGACACCCGTGTCGACGATTTCGCCAACCGCCTGGCCGCCCTGACCCAGGCCGTGCCCCACAAGACCGAAGCCGCCTTGCCGAGCAATCCGCTGCAGCAGCCGCTGGCCCTGAACCAGAGCGCCTGGAGCGAAGGCCTGGTCAATCGCGTCATGTACCTGTCCAGCCAGAACCTCAAGTCGGCCGACATCCAGCTCGAACCCGCCGAACTGGGCCGCCTGGACATCCGTGTGAACATGGCCACCGACCAGGCGACCCAGATCACCTTCGTCAGCGGCCATGCCGGCGTGCGCGACACCCTCGACAGCCAGCTGCACCGGCTGCGCGAGCTGTTCACCCAGCAGGGCCTGGCCCAGCCGGACGTGAGCGTGGCCGACCAGTCTCGTAGCCAGCAACAGCAGCAGGCGCAACAGCAGGGCGAGACACGTCTGTCGGGCGTGGCAGCCCGCCGTGCGGAAGCCGAAGGGCAGGGTGGGGAGCGCGAGGCGGTGGGCACGGTGGCTGAGCGGCAGGTGGTGATGGGGAGTAGTGCGGTGGATTACTACGCGTAGAAAGAAGGGCCGGTCCGATCACGCCTTCTGCTCGAGCCCATGGGGCACCGACTTGCCAGGCGTCGCCTGTACGGGCCTCATCGCTGGCAAGCCAGCTCTCATAGAACATAAAATATCTTGTTGATTTTAAAAGGAATAATTTCAGGATTTTGTGGGCCCTGCGGGCCCAATCGCGGCCGGTCCGGCGCCCCGGCTGGGGCCGCTCCCACAGGTGACCGTGGTAGCCTGCAACCCCGCGGTGGGGCTACGGGTGTAGGAGCGGCCCCAGTGCCGCGATGGGCCGCAAAGCGGCCCTAAAATCGATTAGCAATAAAGCTTCGGATCCTGCTACCTATCGCCATGTTCTCTGCGCGACAGCGCGGCGCCAAGGCGGCGAGCGGACTCCCACAGAGGCCAGTGCAGGCGGCCAAGAAGCATGGGCTTGCACCATCAGGTAAGCCAGTAAAGGTTGCCAAGAAGCATGGGTTTGCACCATCCAGGCCAGCCAGTGCAGGCTGCCAAGAAGCAGGAGCGTGCACCACCCTGTGGGAGCGGGCTTGCCCGCGATTGCGATGGTGGCGTCGCTGCACGCTGGGCAGGCATGACGCCAGCTTGTCAAAGTTCCATCACCGCCTGGCAGCCACCGCCCCAGTCCCATTTCACTCCCCGCATCCACCCCATCAGCAGACCTGGCATAACACTTGCTCGACCCCCGTCATTCCTCTCGACCTCCTCGCTGGATGACGGATTATTGGCATGGCAAAAACCGAAGACACGAAAGAACCCGGCGCCAAGAAGGGCAAGCTCAAGCTGATCCTGCTGCTGGTCGTTGGCCTGCTGCTGGCCGTCGGCCTGTCCGTGGGCGCCACCTGGTTCTTCATGCACAAGAGCGAACCGGCCCCGGCTGCCGATCCGGCGCAGGCCAACGCCAAGCCGGCGGCGATCTACGAGGCACTTACCCCCGCCTTCGTGGTCAACTTCAACCAGAACGGCCGTCAGCGCTACATGCAGGTAAGCATCACCTTGCAGGCGCGCAACCAGGCCGACCTGGACGCGCTCAAGGTGCACATGCCGGTGATTCGCAACAACCTGGTGATGATGTTCTCCGGGCAGGGCTTCGACACCCTGGCCGGCAGCCCGGTCGGCCAGGAGATGCTACGCCAGAAGGCCACCGTGGTCGTCCAGGAAGTAGCGCAGAAGGAAGTCGGCAAGCCGGTCGTGGATCAGCTGCTGTTCACCAACTTCGTATTGCAGTAGGAGCACCCGATGGCTGTGCAGGACCTGCTGTCCCAGGATGAGATCGACGCCCTGTTGCACGGGGTGGACGATGGTCTGGTGCAGACCGATGTGCCCACCGAGCCGGGCAGCGTCAAGAGCTACGACCTGACCAGTCAGGATCGGATCGTCCGTGGACGCATGCCGACCCTGGAAATGATCAACGAACGGTTCGCCCGTTACACCCGCATCAGCATGTTCAACCTGCTGCGTCGCTCCGCCGACGTGGCGGTCGGTGGTGTGCAGGTGATGAAGTTCGGCGAATACGTGCATTCGCTGTACGTGCCCACCAGCCTCAATCTGGTCAAGGTCAAGCCGTTGCGCGGCACCGCGCTGTTCATCCTCGACGCCAAGCTGGTGTTCAAGCTGGTGGACAACTTCTTCGGCGGCGACGGGCGTCACGCCAAGATCGAGGGTCGCGAGTTCACCCCGACCGAACTGCGCGTGGTGCGCATGGTGCTGGACCAGGTCTTCGTCGATCTCAAGGAAGCCTGGCAGGCGATCATGCCGGTCAACTTCGAGTACATCAATTCCGAGGTCAACCCGGCCATGGCCAACATCGTCGGCCCGAGCGAGGCGGTGGTGGTCTCGACTTTCCACATCGAACTCGATGGCGGCGGCGGCGACCTGCACGTGACCATGCCGTATTCGATGATCGAGCCGGTACGTGAAATGCTCGATGCGGGCTTCCAGTCCGACCTGGACGATCAGGACGAGCGCTGGGTCAAGGCCCTGCGCGAGGACGTGCTGGACGTGAGCGTGCCGTTGACCGCCACCGTGGCCCGTCGCCAGCTCAAGCTGCGCGACATCCTGCACATGCAGCCGGGTGACGTGATCCCCATCGAGCTGCCCGACCATCTGGTCTTGCGCACCAACGGCGTGCCGTCGTTCAAGGCGCGGCTCGGCTCGCACAAGGGCACCTTGGCCGTGCAGGTCATCGACCCGATCGAGCGCCGCTGAGGCGCCCGTCCGTCATTCTTCAGTTGAACGCCAGTCGAGGACATCATGGCCAACGAAAACGAAATCCCCTCCGTCGACGACCAGGCCCTGGCCGACGAATGGGCCGCTGCCCTGCAGGAGACCGGTGACGCCGGTCAGGCCGACATCGACGCCTTGCTCGCTGCCGATGCCGGCCGTTCGGCCTCCGCCGGCGCCGGCCGCCTGCCGATGGAAGAGTTCGCCAGCTCGCCGCGGCCCAAGGAGAACGTCAACCTGGAAGGCCCGAACCTGGACGTGATCCTGGACATCCCGGTGAACATCTCCATGGAAGTGGGCAGCACCGAGATCAGCATCCGCAACCTGCTGCAGCTCAACCAGGGCTCGGTGATCGAGCTCGACCGCCTGGCCGGCGAGCCGCTGGACGTGCTGGTCAACGGAACCCTGATCGCCCATGGCGAGGTGGTGGTGGTCAACGAGAAGTTCGGCATCCGCCTGACCGACGTGATCAGCCCCAGCGAGCGCATTCGGAAGCTGCGCTGAGTGGCCGGCCTGATGCGTGCCCTGGTGGCCCTCGGCCTGGCAGGCGTCGCTTCCCTGGCCAGCGCGGCGACCGTCGCGCCGACCGGTGCGGCGCCCGGCAACCTCGGTGGCCAGGTGCTGCAGATGGTGCTCGGCCTGCTGGCGGTGCTCGGCCTGATCTTCGTGATGGCCTGGCTGCTGCGGCGGGTGCAGGGCGCCACGCCGCAGCGCGGGCAGGTGATCGAGATCCTCGGCAGCCGCACCATCGGCCCGCGTGATCGGTTGCTGCTGGTGCAGGTGGGCAAGGCGCAGATCCTGCTGGGGCACAGCCCTGGCACGATCGAGGCGCTGCACGTGCTGGACGAACCGGTGGAGGTGCCGGCCAGCGCGCGTCAGGCCACGCCGGAATTCGCTCAGCGCCTCATGGAGCTGATGGGCAAGGACCACAAGGACAAGACGTGATGGGCGCATGGCGCATGCTGTTGACGTTGGCGCTGCTGCTCGGCGCGCCACTGGCCCTGGCGGCCGACCCGCTGTCGATCCCGGCGATCACCCTGGCCAATGGCCCGGACGGTCAGCAGGAGTATTCGGTCAGCCTGCAGATCCTGCTGATCATGACGGCGCTGAGCTTCATCCCGGCGATCGTCATCCTGATGACCAGCTTCACCCGGATCATCATCGTGTTCTCGATCCTGCGTCAGGCCCTGGGCCTGCAGCAGACGCCGTCGAACCAGGTGCTTACGGGCCTGGCGCTGTTCCTGACCTTCTTCATCATGGCGCCGGTGTTCGACAGGGTGAACCAGGACGCCTTGCAGCCGTACCTGAACGAACAGCTGACCGCCCCACAGGCCCTCGACCGCGCCCAGGGCCCGATCAAGGAGTTCATGCTGGCGCAGACGCGCCAGAGCGACCTGGACCTGTTCATGCGCCTGTCCAAGCGCACCGACATCGCCAGCCCCGACCAGGCGCCACTGACCATCCTGGTGCCGGCGTTCGTCACCTCGGAGCTCAAGACCGCGTTCCAGATCGGCTTCATGATCTTCATCCCGTTCCTGATCATCGACATGGTGGTGGCGAGCGTGCTGATGGCCATGGGCATGATGATGCTGTCGCCGCTGATCATCTCGTTGCCGTTCAAGATCATGCTGTTCGTGCTGGTCGACGGTTGGGCCCTGATCATGGGCACCCTGGCCAGCAGCTTCGGCGGCGTCTGACCGCTTTTCAGGAGAAGTGCCGATGACCCCGGAAATTGCCGTCGACCTGTTTCGCGATGCGCTGTGGCTGACCACGCTGCTGGTGGCCATCCTGGTGGTGCCGAGCCTGTTGGTCGGCCTGGTGGTGGCGATGTTCCAGGCCGCCACGCAGATCAACGAACAGACCTTGAGCTTCCTGCCACGCCTGCTGGTGATGCTGGTCACGCTGATCGTCACCGGGCCGTGGCTGGTGCAGAAGTTCATGGAGTACATCACCAACCTGTACACCAGCATCCCGCAGCTGATCGGTTGAGGCGGCCATGCTCGAGCTGACCGATGCGCAGATCTCCACCTGGGTGGCGACCCTGGTGCTGCCGCTGTTCCGGGTCGTGGCGGTGCTGATGACCATGCCCATCCTCGGCACGCGCATGTTGCCCGCGCGCATCCGGCTGTACCTGGGGGTGGCGATTACCGTCGCCATCCTGCCCTCGCTGCCGCCCTTGCCGGCGGTCAATCCGCTGGGTCTCGATGGCCTGCTGCTGATCGCCGAGCAGGTGATCGTCGGGGTCATGTTCGGGTTGTCCCTGCAGCTGCTGTTCCAGGCCTTCGTGATCGCCGGGCAGATCGTCGCCGTGCAGATGGGCATGGCGTTCGCGTCCATGGTCGACCCGGCCAACGGCGTCAACGTCACGGTGATCAGCCAGTTCATGACCATGTTGGTGAGCGTGCTCTTCCTGCTGATGAACGGCCACCTGGTGCTGTTCGAAGTGCTGACCGAGAGTTTCACCACGCTGCCGGTGGGCCATGCGCTGTCGGTGACGCAGTTCTGGGAGCTGGCCGGGCGGCTGGGCTGGGTCATGGGCGCCGGGCTGCTGCTGATCCTGCCGGCCATCACTGCGCTGCTGGTGGTCAACGTCGCCTTCGGCGTCATGACCCGGGCCGCGCCGCAGCTGAACATCTTCTCAATCGGCTTCCCGCTGACCCTGGTGCTGGGCATGCTGGTGTTCTGGGTCGGCCTGGCCGACATTCTGTCGCATTACCAGGCCGTGGCCAGCGAGGCCCTGCTGTGGTTGCGTGATCTGGCAAGGGCGCGCTGAGCATGGCAGAGAGCGAAAGCGGTCAGGACAAGACAGAAGACCCCACCGACAAGCGCAAGCAGGACGCCCGCAAGAAGGGCGAGATCGCCCGCTCGCGCGAACTCAACACCGTGGTGGTCACCCTGGCGGGCGCGGGCGCCTTGCTGGCCTTCGGCGGGTACCTGGCCGAGACCCTGATGACCCTGATGCGCATGAACTTCGACATCCCCCGCGAGGCGGTGCTCGATGTCGGCGCCATGGGCCGCTTCCTGCTCGGGTCCGGCAAGATGGCCATCTGGGCCACCCAGCCGGTGCTGGTGGTGCTGTTCGTGATGTCCTTCATCGGGCCCATCGCGCTGGGGGGCTTTCTGTTCTCCGGCAGCCTGCTGGCGCCGAAATTCAGCCGCATGAACCCCTTGGCCGGGCTCAAGCGGATGTTCTCGATGCATGCGTTGACCGAACTGCTCAAGGCGATCGCCAAGTTCATGGTGATCCTGGCCGTGGCCTTGGCGGTGCTGTCCCACGACCGTCAGGACCTGCTGTCGATCGCCAACGAACCGCTCGACCAGGCGATCATCCACAGTGTCCAGGTGGTCGGGTGGAGTGCGCTGTGGATGGCCGCGGGTTTGCTGCTGATCGCCGCGGCCGACGTGCCGTACCAGCTCTGGCAGTCGCACAACAAGCTGAAGATGACCAAGCAGGAGATACGCGACGAGTACAAGGACTCCGAGGGCAAGCCCGAGGTCAAGCAGCGCATTCGGCAGTTGCAGCGCGACGCGTCGCAGCGGCGGATGATGGCAGCGGTGCCCGATGCCGACGTGATCATCACCAACCCGACCCACTATGCCGTGGCCCTGAAGTACGACCCCGAGAAGAATGGCGCGGCACCTTTGCTGCTGGCCAAGGGGACCGACTTCATCGCCCTGAAGATCCGCGAGATCGCGGTGGGGCACAACGTGCAGATCCTCGAATCGCCGGCCCTGGCGCGGGCGATCTACTACAGCACCGAACTCGAGCAGGAGATTCCGGGCGGGTTGTATTTGGCCGTGGCCCAGGTGCTGGCGTACGTGTACCAGTTGCGTCAGTACCGCGCCGGACGCGGCAAGGCGCCGGATCCGTTGAAGAAGGACCTGCCGATTCCCGAGGATCTGCGGCGGGAGGAATGACGAGGTCGGGTGGGCCCGCAGGGCCCACGAAATCCTGTGACTATGTCTTTTGAAATCAGCGGGCTTGCCCGCGATGCAGGCAGTGACGGACCGGACGCTATCGCGGGCAAGCCCGCTCCCACAAACTGCTTGCGCAGCTATGTCTACACCGACAGGCCGCAGCGATCTGTGTGGGAGTCCACCCGCCGCCTTGGCGCCGCGCTGTCGCGCAGAGAACATGGCGATCGCTGGCAGGATCAGGAGCTTCATTGCTAGTCGATTTTGGGGCCGCTTTGCGGCCCATCGCGGCACTGGGGCCGCTCCTACACCCGTAGCCCCATCGCGGGGTTGCAGGCTATCGCGGTCACCTGTGGGGCCCCTGTGCCGCGATTGGGCCCGCAGGGCCCACAAGATTCTAAAATTATTTCCTTTAAAATCAACAAGCTATTTTTTTCTATAGGAGCTGGCTTGCCAGCGATAGGGCCTTGTCAAGCGCCGCCTGCATCGCGGGCAAGCCCCACAGGCTGCTTGCGCAGCTATGTCGATATCGACAGGCTGCCGAGATCTAGGTGGGAGCTGGCTTGCCAGCGATAAGGCCCTGTCAGGCCCCGCCTGCATCGCGGGCAATCTTGCTCTCACAGGCTGCTCGATCAGCGATAAAACCTGCGGGCCTTGTCAGTGGTCGCCATCTCCGACACGCCACCTGAAGCTCCCCTGAAGGCCCATTGCCAGCCCCTGCCCATGACCTGACGACAAAGTTGGAAGGCTTCTTGCAAAGCAGCGCCAAACGCCGTTTCTGGCGTCAAAGTTCTGCTTCGAGAGGATGTCCAGTGGATCGTAGCCAGTTGATCAACCATGCCCGCAGCAACCTGTCGGGTCTCAGCCGGGGCGCCTTGGGGGTGCCGCTGCTGCTGTTGGTGATGTTGGCGATGATGATGTTGCCCATCCCGCCGTTCCTGCTGGACATCTTCTTCACCTTCAACATCGCGCTGTCGATCGTGGTCCTGCTGGTCTGCGTCTATGCCCTGCGTCCGCTCGACTTCGCCGCGTTCCCGACCATCCTGCTGGTCGCCACCCTGCTGCGACTGGCCTTGAACGTCGCCTCCACGCGGGTGGTGATGCTGCACGGCCAGGAGGGCCACCAAGCCGCGGGCAAGGTGATCCAGGCCTTCGGTGAGGTGGTGATCGGCGGTAACTACGTGGTCGGTGCGGTGGTGTTCGCCATCCTGATGATCATCAACTTCGTGGTGGTCACCAAGGGCGCCGGGCGTATCTCCGAGGTCAGCGCGCGGTTCACCCTGGACGCCATGCCCGGCAAGCAGATGGCCATCGACGCCGACCTCAACGCCGGCCTGATCGATCAGAACCAGGCCAAGGCGCGCCGCGCCGAAGTCGCCCAGGAGGCCGAGTTCTACGGTTCGATGGACGGTGCCAGCAAGTTCGTCCGCGGTGACGCCATCGCCGGCCTGCTGATCCTGTTCATCAACCTCATCGGCGGCATGCTCATCGGCATGCTCCAGCACGGCATGCCGTTCAGCGAGGCAGGCAAGGTCTACGCGCTGCTGACCATCGGTGACGGCCTGGTCGCCCAGCTGCCGTCGCTGCTGCTGTCCACGGCTGCCGCGATCATGGTCACCCGTGCCTCGGGTTCCGAGGACATGGGCAAGCTGATCAACCGGCAGATGTTCGATTCGCCCAAGGCCCTGGGGGTCTCGGCCGCCTTGATGATCGTCATGGGCCTGGTGCCGGGCATGCCCCACATCGCCTTCATCGGCCTGGGCCTGCTTGCCGGGGGCGGTGCCTACCTGGTGTGGCGCAAGCAGCAGGAAGCCAAGGTCAAGGCCGCTGCCGAAGTGCAGCGCCAGCAGGACCAGCTGCCTTCGCCACAGCGTGCCCTGGAGACCAAGGAGCTGGGCTGGGACGACGTCACCCCGATCGACATGATCGGCCTGGAAGTCGGCTACCGGCTCATCCCGCTGGTGGACCGCAACCAGGGCGGGCAACTGCTGGCGCGGATCAAGGGCGTGCGCAAGAAGCTCTCCCAGGACCTGGGCTTCCTCATGCCCACGGTGCACATCCGTGACAACCTCGACCTGTCCCCCAGTGCCTACCGGCTGACCCTGATGGGGGTGATCCTGGCCGAAGCCGAGATCTACCCGGACCGCGAACTGGCGATCAACCCCGGCCAAGTGTTCGGTACCCTCAACGGCATTGCCGCCCGTGACCCGGCGTTCGGCCTTGAGGCAGTGTGGATCGACGTGGCCCAACGCGCCCAGGCGCAATCGCTGGGCTACACCGTGGTCGACGCCAGTACCGTGGTCGCCACCCACCTGAACCAGATCCTGCAGAAGCACTGCCATGAACTGATCGGCCATGAAGAGGTTCAACAGTTGCTGCAGGTGTTGTCTAAGGCGTCGCCTAAGCTGGCAGAAGAATTGGTACCGGGCGTCATTTCTTTGTCAGGGCTGTTGAAAGTCTTGCAGGCTTTGTTGTCCGAGCAAGTACCGGTACGCGATATTCGCAGCATTGCCGAAGCGATCGCCAATAATGCGAATAAGAGTCAAGATACCGCCGCTCTGGTGGCCGCCGTGCGGGTTGGCTTGAGCCGCGCCATCGTGCAAAGCATCGTCGGCATCGAGTCGGAGCTGCCGGTGATCACGCTGGAGCCCAGGTTGGAACAGATCTTGCTCAACAGTCTGCAGCGTGCCGGGCAGGGTCAGGATGAAGGCGTTCTGCTCGAACCGAGCATGGCAGAGAAGTTGCAACGCTCGTTGATCGAAGCGGCTCAGCGTCAGGAAATGCTCGGCCACCCGGCGATCCTGCTGGTGGCCGGACCGATCCGCGCGATGCTGTCGCGCTTCGGGCGATTGGCGGTACCGAACCTGCACGTGCTGGCGTACCAGGAAATTCCGGATAACAAGCAAGTCACCATCGTTGCCACCGTGGGCCCCAATGGCTGAGGGTAGTGGGATATGCAAGTGAAGCGTTTTTTCGCTGCCGATATGCGTCAGGCCATGAAGCTGGTCAGGGACGAACTCGGCTCCGACGCGGCGATCATCGGCAACCGGCGTATCGCCGGGGGTGTCGAGCTGACCGCTGCGCTGGATTACAAGCAGTCCGCGCTCTCGCCCCGGGTGCCGAACGCCGAGCTCGAAGCCGAACTGCGCAAGACCCAGTCGCGCATCGTCACTGCCCAGGCCGAGCTGAACAGCCGCCAGGACGCCCCCGAGGAAGACGGCGGCAACCGCCAACTGTTCGCCGGGCTGTCCCTGACCGCCTCGGAGCCACTGGTCGAGTCGCCTGTGGAGAAGCCCAAGGCAGCCCCGGCTGCCGCGCCGGCCGCGGTCGATCCGCGCTTGTTCGATGCCATGCGTTCGGAACTGTCGGGCCTGCGCGAGCTGCTGGAAGTGCAACTGGGCTCGCTGGCCTGGAACCAGCTGCAGGGCAGCCGCCCGCAGCAGGCCACCATCTGGCGCCGCCTGCAGCGCATCGGCCTGTCGGGCGCGCTGGCGGGCACGCTGCTCGAGCGCGTGGCGGGTATCGACGATGCGCGCCAGGCCTGGCGGATGATCCTGGCGCACCTGGCGCACATGATCAAGGTGCCGCAGGTCGAGCCGATCGAGGAGGGCGGTGTGATCGCCCTGGTCGGGCCGGCTGGCATGGGCAAGACCACCACGCTGGCCAAGCTGGCCGCCCGGTATGTGCTGGCCTACGGCGCGCAGAACCTGGCCCTGGTGAGCATGGACAGTTTCCGGATCGGCGCCCAGGAGCAGCTCAAGACCCTCGGTCGCATCCTCAACGTGCCGGTGACCTACGTCGACCCGGGCGAGTCCCTGGTCCAGGCCCTCGAGCCCTTGGCGCGCAAACGCGTGGTGCTGATCGACACCGCCGGCCTGCAGGCCAGCGACCCGGCGCTGCGCATGCAGCTCGATTCCCTGGCCGGGCGCGGCATCGCCTCGCGCAACTACCTGGTCCTGGCCACCACCAGCCAGAAGCAGGTGCTGTCGGCCGCCTACCACAGCTACAAGCGCTGTGGCCTGGCCGGCTGCATCCTGAGCAAGCTGGACGAAACGGCTGGCCTGGGCGAAGTCCTGAGCCTGGCCATCGAACACGAACTGCCCGTGGCCTATCTGACCGATGGACCCCGGATACCCGAAGACCTGCACCTGCCGCGCAAGCATCAGCTGGTGAGCCGCGCGGTGAGCGTGCAAGTGCAGGACGAGCCCAGCGACGAGGCCATGGCCGACATGTTCGCTGATCTCTACCACAACCCTGGCAAGCGCGCAGGTTGACCATGAACGAAGTGCAGACCACCTCCAAACAGGGGTTTTCCAGGCCGCGTGCCCTGAAGACGACGTCCCTCGTGCGGCTTGGATGCCAGCGAGACAAGGTAAATAACAAACATGGGTAGCATGCATCCTGTACAGGTGATCGCCGTGACCGGCGGCAAGGGCGGCGTTGGCAAGA
Organism: Pseudomonas monteilii; assembly: GCA_001534745.1. NCBI lineage: Bacteria > Pseudomonadati > Pseudomonadota > Gammaproteobacteria > Pseudomonadales > Pseudomonadaceae > Pseudomonas > Pseudomonas alabamensis. The sequence continues at coordinate 3,210,793 of CP013997.1, read as the reverse complement.
CCAACGTTTCAGTGAACCTGTCGCTGGCCCTGGCCGAGCTGGGGCGGCGCGTGATGTTGCTGGACGCCGACCTGGGTCTGGCCAACGTCGACGTGCTCCTGGGCCTGACGCCCAAGCGCACGCTGGCGGACGTGATCGAAGGGCGCTGCGACCTGCGCGACGTCATGCTGCAGGGGCCCGGTGGCATCCGCGTGGTCCCGGCGGCCTCCGGCACCCAGAGCATGGTGCAGTTGGCCCCGGCGCAGCACGCCGGGCTGATCCAGGCGTTCAGCGAGATCGGCGACAACCTCGACGTGCTGGTGATCGACACCGCCGCCGGGATCGGCGATTCGGTGGTGAGCTTCGTGCGCGCGGCCCAGGAGGTGCTCCTGGTGGTCTGCGACGAGCCGACCTCCATCACCGACGCCTATGCCCTGATCAAGCTGCTCAACCGTGACTACGGCATGAACCGGTTCCGGGTCCTGGCCAACATGGCGCAGAGCCCCCAGGAAGGGCGCAACCTGTTCGCCAAGCTGACCAAGGTCACCGACCGCTTCCTCGATGTAGCCTTGCAGTACGTCGGCGCCGTGCCCTACGACGAGTGCGTGCGCAAGGCCGTGCAGAAACAGCGGGCGGTCTACGAGGCCTTCCCGCGCTCCAAGTGCGCCCTGGCCTTCAAGGCCATCGCGCAGAAAGTCGACAGTTGGCCATTGCCCGCCAACCCACGCGGGCACCTTGAATTCTTCGTCGAACGTCTGGTGCAACCGACCAGCGCGGGGCCGGTACTATGAGTGCGAGCGGTTTCAAGATGTACAGCAAGCCATCCAAGGACGCCCAGTACGCGCTGATCGAGCGTCATGCGCCCCTGGTCAAGCGTATCGCCTACCACCTGCTGGCGCGTCTGCCGGCCAACGTGCAGGTCGAAGACCTGATCCAGGCCGGCATGCTCGGCCTGCTGGAAGTCGCCAACAAGTACGACGCCAGCAAGGGCGCCAGCTTCGAGACCTATGCCGGCATCCGCATCCGCGGCGCCATGCTCGACGAAGTGCGCAAGGGTGACTGGGCGCCACGCTCGGTACACCGCAACACCCGCATGGTCAGCGATGCCATGCGCGCCGTCGAGGCTCGTACCGGACGCGACGCTAAAGATAATGAAGTCGCTGCCGAACTCAATATGGGGTTGGACGATTACTACGGGATCCTGAACGATACCTTGGGCAGTCGCCTGTTCAGTTTCGACGACCTGCTGCAGGACGGCGAACACGAAGGCCTGCACGAGGATGGCGCCAGCGCCCAGCTCGGCCCTTCGCGCAACCTGGAGGACGAACGTTTCCAGGCCGCGTTGACCGATGCGATCGCCAACCTGCCGGAGCGCGAGCGCCTGGTGCTGGCGTTGTACTATGACGAAGAGCTGAACCTCAAGGAGATCGGTGAAGTCCTGGGGGTCAGCGAATCGCGCGTCAGCCAGTTGCACAGCCAATGCGCCGCTCGCCTGCGTAGCCGTCTCGGCGAATGGCGCGCGCGATAAGCAGCAGGCGACCGAGCGACGCGCTGCAAAGCGACAAGCTACACGCATTGAGCGAACAGAATCAGCAGTGGGGAAGGGGTCGAGTCCCGTGCACACGACCCCGGTCGGCGTGAAGCTTGCCGCTTGAAGCCGACCCTCCCCGAAAGACGCACGCTCGGCGCCGAGCGTGTTTGAGAGTGCCTGGAGGCCTAATTGAACAAAGACATGAAAATCCTCATCGTCGACGACTTCTCGACGATGCGGCGGATCATCAAGAACCTGTTGCGTGATCTGGGTTTCACCAATACCGACGAGGCCGACGACGGCACCACGGCGTTGCCGATGCTCCAGAACGGCCACTACGACTTCCTGGTGACCGACTGGAACATGCCCGGCATGTCCGGCATCGACCTGCTGCGCAAGGTCCGCGCCGACGAACGCCTGAAGGCCTTGCCCGTGCTGATGGTCACCGCTGAAGCCAAGCGCGACCAGATCATCGAGGCGGCCCAGGCCGGTGTGAACGGCTATGTGGTCAAGCCGTTCACCGCGCAGGTGCTCAAGGAAAAGATCGAGAAGATCTTCGAACGCGTCAACGGTTGAAGTCCAGAGGGCGCCATGCAGTCAAATCAAACCTCGCTCGGGGAGTTCGAATCGACTCTCAAGAAGCATGCCCAGGAACTGGTCGACAGCCTCGAACGAGGCCGTTTCGGCGAGGCCGTGCAGCTGATCCATCAGCTCAACCAGACCCGTGACCGTGGCCTGTACCAGGAGGTCGGCAAGCTCACCCGTGAGCTGCACAGCGCGATCGTCAGCTTCCAGATCGACCCGCGCATGCCGCAGGCCGAGGAAGTCTCGCAGATCACCGACGCCACCGAGCGGCTGGACTACGTGGTCAAGCTGACCGAAGGGGCGGCCAACCGCACCATGGACCTGGTCGAAGCCGGTACCCCGGTGGTCAACGACCTGGCCAACGAGGCGCAGGCGCTGAGCGCCGACTGGCAGCGGTTCATGCGCCGGGAAGTCGATGCGGCCGAGTTCCGCGAGCTGGCCCGTCGGGTCGACGGTTTCCTGACGCGCAGCTGCGAAGGCAACCGCAAGGTCGGTGGTCTGTTCAACGACATTCTGCTGGCTCAGGACTATCAGGACCTGACCGGCCAGGTGATCAAACGGGTGACCACGCTGGTGACCGACGTCGAAAGCAATCTGCTCAAGCTGGTGCTCATGGCCAGTCAGGTGGACCGTTTCGCCGGCATCGAGCATGACCACAATCAACTGCGCGCGGAAAAAGATCACGAAAAACATCCGCCGCAGGGTGAAGGTCCGCAGATTCATGCCGATAAGCGTGAAGACGTCATGTCCGGTCAGGACGACGTCGACGATCTGCTGTCCAGCCTTGGTTTTTAGGGAGCACCTTTGATGAGCTTCGGCGCCGATGAAGAAATCCTTCAGGATTTCCTGGTAGAGGCCGGCGAGATTCTCGAGCAACTGTCCGAACAACTGGTCGAGCTGGAAAGCCGCCCGGACGATGCGGACCTGCTCAATGCGATCTTTCGCGGATTCCATACTGTAAAAGGGGGCGCCGGCTTCCTCCAGCTCAACGAGCTGGTGGAGTGCTGCCATATCGCCGAGAACGTGTTCGACATCCTGCGCAAGGGTGAGCGACGCGTGGATGCCGAGCTGATGGACGTGGTCCTGGAAGCGCTCGACACGGTCAACCGCATGTTCGGCCAGGTGCGCGAACGTACCGACGTCACCCCGGCCACGCCCGAGCTGCTGGAGGCCTTGGCGCGCCTGGCCGAACCGGCCAGCGCCGAGGCGCCGCCTGTGCCCATCGCCGCGCCCGAGCCCGTCGCGCCGGTCGAGGTAGCGCCCGTGGCGGCCGACCCGGACATCACCGATACCGAGTTCGAGCAACTGCTCGATTCGCTCGATGCGGTCAAGGCCGAGGCCGAGGCCACCGAGCAGGCGCAGGTCGAGGCCGCCTCGCCTGGCGGCGATGACATCACCGATGCCGAGTTCGAATCACTGCTCGACCAGTTGCACGGCAAGGGGCAGTTCTCGCCTGCCGTGACGGCCACCGCCGCACCGGCCGAGTCCGCCCCCGCGCCGACCAGCGACGAGATCACCGACGACGAGTTCGAGTCGCTGCTCGACCAGCTGCACGGCAAGGGCGCTTTCAGCCCCAATGCCCTGCCTGCCAGTGTCACGGCCGAGGCGCCCCCGAGCGTGGCCGACGATCACATCAGTGATCATGAATTCGAAGCCTTGCTCGACCAGTTGCATGGCAAGGGCAAGTTCTCTGGCGACAACCTGCCGGATGAAGGCGCGGTCGCCACGGCCAGCGTCGCCGCGCCCGTGGCAGCGCCGGCACCGGCGCCGGCAGCGGCCCGTAGTGCACCGGCTGCGCCTGCGGCGGCGCCCGCCAAGGCTCCGGCCCCGGCCCGCGCAGCGGCGCCCGTGGCTGAAAAGCCCGTGACCAGCGAAGCGGAAACCACCGTGCGGGTCGATACCGCGCGCTTGGACGAGATCATGAACATGGTCGGCGAACTGGTGCTGGTGCGTAACCGCCTGGTGCGCCTGGGGCTCAACAGCAACGACGAAGCCATGTCCAAGGCCGTTTCCAACCTGGACGTGGTCACCGCCGACCTGCAGACGGCGGTCATGAAGACCCGCATGCAGCCGATCAAGAAAGTCTTCGGCCGCTTCCCGCGCCTGGTCCGCGACCTGGCCCGCCAGCTCAAGAAGGAAATCAACCTGGAGCTGGTCGGCGAAGAGACCGACCTGGACAAGAACCTGGTCGAGGCCCTGGCCGACCCGCTGGTGCACTTGGTGCGCAACGCGGTGGACCATGGCATCGAGTCGCCCGACGAGCGCGAGGCCGGTGGCAAGCCGCGCACCGGTCACGTGGTGCTGTCCGCCGAGCAGGAGGGCGACCATATCCTGTTGTCGATCTCGGACGACGGCAAGGGCATGGACCCGGAAATCCTGCGCGCCAAGGCCGTCGAGAAGGGCCTGATGGACCGCGACGCGGCCGATCGCCTGAGCGAGTCGGACTGCTACAACCTGATCTTCGCCCCGGGGTTCTCGACCAAGACCGAGATTTCCGACGTTTCGGGCCGAGGTGTCGGCATGGACGTGGTCAAGACCAAGATTTCCCAGCTCAACGGCTCGATCAACATCTACTCGGCCAAGGGCCAGGGCTCGAAGATCGTCATCAAGGTGCCGCTGACCCTGGCGATCATGCCGACCCTGATGGTGATGCTGGCCAACCAGGCGTTCGCCTTCCCGTTGGTCAACGTCAACGAGATCTTCCACCTCGACCTGTCGCGCACCAACGTGGTGGACGGCCAGGAAGTGGTGATCGTGCGCGACAAGGCGCTGCCGCTGTTCTACCTCAAGCGCTGGCTGGTGCGCGACGAGGCGCACGAGGAACAACGCGAGGGCCATGTGGTGATCCTGTCGGTCGGCACCCAGCGCATCGGCTTCGTCGTCGACCAACTGGTCGGTCAGGAAGAAGTGGTGATCAAGCCCCTGGGCAAGATGCTGCAGGGCACGCCTGGCATGTCTGGCGCCACCATCACCGGCGACGGGCGCATCGCGCTGATCCTCGATGTCCCGAGCATGCTCAAGCGCTACGCCGCGCGGCGCATTTGATCTTTGGCGGCGCGCCTGCACGGTGCGTCGCCTAACGGAGTGTTTATGGCAGTCAAGGTCCTGGTGGTGGATGATTCGGGTTTCTTCCGCCGCCGCGTCACGGAAATTCTTTCATCGGACCCCCTGATTCAGGTGGTCGGTACTGCCACCAACGGCAAGGAAGCGATCGATCAGGCCCTGGCGCTCAAGCCTGACGTGATCACCATGGACTACGAGATGCCGATGATGGATGGCATCACTGCGGTCCGCCACATCATGCAGCGCAGCCCCACGCCGGTCCTGATGTTCTCTTCGCTCACCCACGAGGGTGCGCGGGTGACCCTGGATGCGTTGGACGCCGGGGCGGTCGATTTCCTGCCGAAGAACTTCGAGGACATTTCCCGCAACCCGGAAAAGGTCAAGCAACTGCTGTGCGAGAAGGTCCACAGCGTCTCGCGCAGCAACCGCCGCCGCCCGGCCTACCTGTCCAGCACTCCGCTGCCCACGCCGAGCAGCCTGGGTGGTCACGCCGCGCCGGCCGCCCAGCCTGCCCAGGCCGCACCGGCACCCACGCGTAGCCCGATCCCTTCGCGTGCCCCGGCCCCCGCACCGCAGCCGGCCAGTTCGCCGACGCCTCGGCGCAAGCCCTACAAGCTGGTCGCCATCGGCACCTCCACCGGCGGGCCGGTGGCGCTGCAGCGTGTCCTGACCCAGCTGCCGGCCGCGTTCCCGGCGCCCATCGTGCTCATCCAGCACATGCCGGCCGCCTTCACCAAGGCCTTCGCCGAACGGCTCGACAAGCTGTGCAAGATCCGCGTCAAGGAAGCCGAGGACGGCGACGTGCTGCGTCCTGGCTTGGCACTGCTGGCCCCCGGCGGCAAGCAGATGATGGTCGATGGCCGCGGCACGGTGAAGATCCTGCCGGGCGACGAGCGCCTGAACTACAAGCCCTGCGTGGACATCACCTTCGGTTCGGCGGCCAAGGCCCACGGTGACAAGGTCCTGGCGGTGGTGCTCACCGGCATGGGCGCCGATGGCCGCGAGGGCGCGCGCCTGCTCAAGCAGGGCGGCAGCACCGTGTGGGCCCAGGATGAGGCCAGCTGCGTGATCTATGGCATGCCCATGGCCATCGTCAAGGCCAACCTGGCCGATGCGGTCTACAGCCTGGACGAGATCGGCCGGCACCTGGTGGAGGCCTGTGGCTGATGGATGTGCTGAGCCTGATCGGCCTGATCCTGGCCTTCGTCGCCATCGTCGGTGGCAACTTTCTCGAAGGCGGGCACGTGTCGGCGCTGGTCAATGGGCCGGCGGCGCTGATCGTGCTGGGCGGCACCCTGGCGGCGGTGCTGCTGCAGTCGCCGCTGCCGGCGTTCAAGCGCGCCTTGCAGATCGTCGGCTGGATCTTCTTCGCACCCCGCGAAGACCTGGCGGGCGGCATCGACCGGGTGGTCGGCTGGAGCCTGACCGCGCGCAAGGAGGGCCTGCTCGGGCTGGAGACGATCGCCGACGCCGAGCCGGATCCTTATGCCCGTAAAGGCCTGCAACTGCTGGTCGACGGCGCCGAGCCGGAGGCGATCCGCAGCATCCTCGAAGTCGACCTGCTGACCCAGGAAAGCCGCGACCTGCAGGCGGCCAAGGTGTTCGAAAGCATGGGCGGCTATGCGCCGACCATCGGCATCATCGGTGCGGTGATGGGCCTGATCCACGTGATGGGCAATCTGGCCGATCCGGCGCAGCTGGGCAGCGGCATCGCCGTGGCCTTCGTCGCCACCATCTACGGGGTGGCCAGCGCCAACCTGATCCTGCTGCCGATCGCCAACAAGCTCAAGGCCATCGTCCTGCGCCAGTCGCGCTACCGTGAAATGCTGCTCGAAGGCCTGCTGTCGATCGCCGAGGGCGAGAACCCGCGCTCCATCGAACTGAAGCTGCAAGGCTTCATGGAGTAGCCATGCGCCGTCGCCATCGCACCGAGGAACCCGTCAACCACGACCGCTGGCTGGTGTCGTACGCCGACTTCATCACCTTGCTGTTCGCCTTTTTCGTGGTGATGTATTCGATTTCCTCGATCAACGAAGGCAAGTACAAGGTGATTTCCCAGGCATTGGTCGGGGTATTCAATGACCCGGCCCGCAGCACCCGGCCCATCCCGGTAGGCGAGGACCAGCCGCTGGGCGTGCGCCCGGCGCAGCCGCTGATCAAGGACAGCGAGCAGACCGACGCCGGGCTCGGGCAGAGCTCCAGCGAGGCTTTGACCCAGATCGCCGACGACGTGCGCCAGGCCTTTGGCGACCTGATCGACGCCAAACAGATGACCGTGCGCGGCAACGAGCTGTGGATCGAGATCGAACTCAACTCGGCGCTGCTGTTCGGCAGCGGTGACGCCATGCCCAGCGACGCGGCGTTCGGCATCCTCGAGAAGGTCGCCAACATCCTCAAGCCGTTCGCCAACCCGGTGCACGTCGAAGGGTTCACCGACAACCTGCCGATCAGCACGGCGCAATACCCGACCAACTGGGAGCTGTCAGCGGCGCGCTCGGCGAGCATCGTGCGCCTGCTGGCCATGGAAGGGGTGAACCCGGGGCGCCTGGCCGCGGTCGGTTACGGCGAGTACCAGCCGGTGGCGAGCAACGACACCGCCGAAGGCCGCTCGCGCAACCGTCGAGTGGTACTGGTGATCTCGCGCAACCTCGAGGTGCGTCGCAGCCTGACCGGTTCGGGCAGCGCCAATGCCACACCCGATGCCGCGTTGCAGCGGGCTGGCACACAACGTGCACCGGCATCGCCAGCGACGTCGGAGTCGGCGGGTTCCGTCAAATCTACGTCACCGTCTTCTTGAACCGTTCCCGACAGGGCTTCTGGGCCACCGGGTGGAAACACGCACGATGAGAGTCTGGGCAGTAGCCAATCAGAAAGGTGGAGTCGGCAAGACCACCACGACCATCGCCTTGGCCGGCCTGCTGGCCGATGCGGGCAAGCGCGTGCTCGTCGTCGACCTCGACCCGCACGGCTCGATGACCAGTTACTTCGGGCACGATCCGGATGTGCTCGAGCACAGTTGCTATGACCTGTTCGTGAACCAGGGCGCCGTGCCCGATGGGCTGCCCGGCCAGTTGCTGCTGCCGACCAGCCACGAGCGTATTGCACTGCTGCCGTCGAGCACCGCCCTGGCCGTGCTCGAGCGCCAGTCGCCTGGCCATGGCGGCCTGGGGCTGGTGATCGCCAAGAGTCTGGCGCAGCTGTGGCAGGACTTCGATTTCGCGCTGATCGACAGCCCGCCCTTGCTTGGGGTGCTGATGGTCAACGCCCTGGCCGCCAGCCAGCAGCTGGTGGTGCCGGTGCAGACCGAGTTTCTCGCGGTCAAGGGGCTGGAGCGGATGATCACCACCCTGAGCATGATCAACCGTTCGCGCAAGCAGGCCTTGCCGTACACCATCGTGCCGACCCTGTTCGATCGCCGTACCCAGGCCTCGATGGGCACGTTGAAGTTCCTGCGTGACGCGCATCCCGCGCACGTCTGGGAAGGCTACATTCCGGTGGACACCCGGCTGCGCGATGCCAGTCGCGCCGGTGTCACGCCTTCGCAACACGATGGCAAGAGTCGCGGCATCATCGCCTACCGGGCGTTGCTCAAGCACTTGCTGACCCCTCGTTCCAGCCTGCAGGTAGCCTGATGAGTCCAGCCCGGCCCACCACGACCCGTCCGCAAGTGGCCTTGCAGTCCTACCTCGATGGTCTGCTGCAGGAGGCGACCGAAGCGTTCGACGCCCCCGTGCCCGCACCCGTCGCGGTGACGATCGCTGCCCAGGTACCGGTCGCCAACGATGAATTCCAGGCGGCGGTGCTCGAGGAGCAGGTCCGCGACGCGCGTGTCTCGCGCACCTCGCACGAGCCGCGCCCCTACGCCGAGCCGCCTGCGCCGCTGGCGCTGACCACGGTGCTGCCGGTGCGCGAGCCGGTCCTGCCGGTGCAAGAGGCTGAGGTCGTGGCCCTGCACCCGGTTGCCGAACCGGTCAACGTGCCTGCCGTGCCGCCGCAGGCCGATGCGCCCGTCGCGCCTGAGCCCATCGCCCCGCTGGCCGAGTTGCACCGTCCCCACGTCATGGGGCCGCGGCTGCCGTCCACGCCGGACGGGCGTCCGGCCTGGGGTGCCGAGCCGTTCGAATGCCTGCTGTTCGACGTAGCCGGGTTGACCCTGGCCGTGCCCTTGGTGTGCCTGGGGTCGATCTATCCGCTGGCCGGCCAGGAGCTCACGCCATTGTTCGGCCAGCCCGACTGGTTCCTGGGCATCCTGTCCTGCCAGGCGGGCAACCTCAAGGTCCTGGACACCGCGCGCTGGGTGATGCCGGACCGCTACCGGGACGATTTCCGCCAGGGTTTGCAGTATGTGATTTCGGTCCAGGGCTATGAATGGGGGCTGGCCGTGCACCAGGTCAGCCGCTCCCTGCGCCTGGACCCCAGCGAGATCAAGTGGCGCAGTCAGCGGGGCCAGCGGCCCTGGCTGGCCGGCACGGTGATCGAGCACATGTGTGCCTTGCTGGACGTTGCCGAGCTGGCCGAACTGATCGCCAGCGGCGCCGTCAAGCAGATGCAGGCCGGTAAATGAATACGCGCATTTTGCGCACTCACGCAGCACAGACCGCCACCGCGCGGCTTTCGAGGGTAGGGTAATGAAGAAGTCGTCAGCACAGGGTTCCGAAGATCCGATCCTGCAGTGGGTCACCTTCCGCCTGGACAACGAGTCGTATGGCATCAACGTCATGCAGGTGCAGGAAGTCTTGCGCTACACCGAGATCGCGCCGGTGCCGGGTGCCCCGAGCTACGTGCTGGGGATCATCAACCTGCGCGGCAACGTGGTGACGGTGATCGACACCCGTCAGCGCTTTGGCCTGATGCCCACCGAAGTGACCGACAACACCCGTATCGTGATCATCGAGGCGGACAAGCAGGTCGTGGGCATCCTGGTCGACAGCGTGGCCGAGGTGGTCTACCTGCGCCAGTCCGAGATCGAGACCGCGCCGAACGTGGGCAACGACGAGTCGGCCAAGTTCATCCAGGGCGTGTGCAACAAGAATGGCGAGCTGCTGATCCTGGTCGAGCTGGACAAGATGATGACCGAGGAAGAGTGGTCCGAGCTGGAGAGCATCTGAGTTGATCTTCGAAGCAGGCTTGCTGTTCCTGGCGCTGCTCTGGGCCGTGAGCCTGTGGCTGTTCCTCAACCACATCAAGCGCCAGCGCCAGTTGCTCGTCGAGCAGGCATTGGGCGATGCCCTGCGCGACCAGCGCATCAAGGACCTGGCCAAGCGCCTGGACGACTACCAGAACGGCACCGTGCGCATGGGCGACATGCTGCACGAGCTGCGTCTGCTGGTCGAGCCGTTGCCCGAGAAGCTGCAGCAGCTCGAGCAGCGCGACCCCAAGAGCCTGACCTATCACCAGGCGGCGAAGCTGGTCGGCATGGGGGCCAGCGTCGAGGAACTGACCCAGTCCTGTGGCCTGACCCAGGCCGAGGCACGGTTGATGAGCAAGCTGCACCGTAGCGACTAGTCGCCACGGCACGGCTTTTGTACGAGCCCGCCTGGCGCCTTGGCGCTGCGCTGTCGCGCAAAGAACATGTCGATAGCTGACAGGATCCGGAGCTTCATTGCTAACTGATTTTAGGGCCGCTTTGCGGCCCATCGCGGCCGGTCCGGCGCCCCGGCAGGGGCCGCTCCTACACCCGTAGCCCCACCGCAGGGTTGCAGGCTATCACGGTCACCTGTGGGAGCGGCCCCTGTGCCGCGATTGGGCCCGCAGGGCCCACAAAATTCTAAAATTATTTCCTTCGAAATCAACAACCTATTTCTTGTTCTATAGGAGGGCGTATGGTTTTTGCCAGGTGCCGACGTGGGTGCACAGGGATCGCGATACCCTGCCTGATCGTCATGCTCCCTGCATGACAGCAGGCGCCAGGGTGGCTGCGCTTCAGGCCCAGGAGTGAAGTCTGCCGATCTGCGCTAGGCGAGCCAGGGGGAAGCGTGCGGTACGCAGCGCATTCACCTCGTCCAGGTCGATGAACTGGTAGCTGTTGATGCGCGGAATCATGTACAGATGCTCCAGTTGTCGCAGCCTGTACAAGTCTGGCAGCGTGCGGTCGATCACATCGGTGAGCAGGCCGGGGCCCGTGAGCCGACTCACCTGCCTGGCGTAGCGCTTGAACGCGGCCGGGTCGGCCAGGCGATCCGGGCGTAGGGGATAAGGCTCCACGGTAGCCAGATAGCGCCCATGCATCTCTTGGCTGACGGCCAGCAACGTTGGGTTACCGGCATGGCTGCCGATCATGCTGTTGTTGTAGGCCGAGTCCAGGCCCATGAGATCGTTTTGCACCGGCGGTTGCAGCAGCAGACCTTCTGGCGTCGCGGCCAGCTCGACCTCGGCGAGCGCGGCTTTGCCAGTGTCAGGATCCAGCACCAGTGTATCGTCGACGTCCATGTAGATGCCCCCTTCGCTGTGCAACATCGGGTAGCGCAAGACATCGGCGGCTGAGGCGTAGTTGCTCGTTTGACCACCGTCCCCCAGTGCCGCCTGGTAATGCGCGTAGTTCGAACTTTGTTCGAACGACCGGTAGAAGTCTTGATCCTCCAGCACCAGGACCTCGAGCCCTGGCACCTGTCTCTCGAGCTGCGCGAGGTTGTAGGCGAAGACCTCGGTACTGCGCCTGGACAGCATCAGCCGGTACCGATAGGCACTGTCGGTCAGCGCCCGGGCATTGTGGGCGAGGTTCTCCAGCACCGGCGCTTCGAGCTGCTTGTCGCCCACCCACAGGGCGGTAATCTGTTTGAGCAGGGGCGTGGCACCTTCCGGAACGGCAGGTGGCAGCTCGACGGGCAGCGGCAGGTCGATGCCCAGGGCGCGCAACGTCGCCGTGCGCATGGCGTCAGTCACCTCACGATTGGCCGTGCTCGTCTTGCGCAGGTTGCCCGTGCCCAGGTCGGGCTCATAGTACTGTGGCTCCACCTCGTTGAGTTCGTCCTCGAGCAAGAACAGATTGGTTTGCATGTCGTAGACCAGTTCAAGCGTGTCCAGATAACCGGGCGCAGGTTCGTAATAGCCTCGCAGGATATCGTTGCGACCGTCATAGCGTGGATAACGGGAAATCGCCTTGGCCACGCCAGCGTCGCCGTCGACCAAAGGCTCGATGCGCAAGGGGCGATCGAAGAACGGAGCGATGTCCACCTCTGGCCAGTGGGGTGGATCGAGGGGGCTGAGCGGATAGCCGATCTGTCCGTCGAGACGGGTGGGCACGACAAATCCCTCGCGCCAGGTCTGGAACAGCCCATCAGCTTCGCGGGTGACGGACGCGAGGCCGGGCACGGCATTGAAAAGGCCGTAGGTGATGTCGCCAATGCCGTCCAGCTTGTCGTGCAACGTCTTGCCATTGATCGCTTCGTCCAGGCCAACGCCCAGCTGGACGATGCCGCCTACCGCGAGCAGAGGCGCCAGGCCGGGCACGACGAAGGACAGTGGCAGAAGCAGGTTGAGGGTGTTGGTCAGGTAGTGGCGCCAGCGTCGTTCGCGAACCTCCCCGGTGCTGGTGATCAGAAAGTCGGCATCGTCCAGGCTTCGCTGACGCTGCCGCTCGGCCAGGGCTTGAAACAGATCGCCTTCCAGCGCTGGGCTGTAGGTGTCGGGACGGTACTGGACATAGGTGCGCGGCGGCCACGTGCCGTCATCGTTGAAGAAGCCGTGTTCCGGTGGCAGGCGATGACGCCGAGGATAGACGCCCAGCCCTTCCATGGCGGTGTCCAGGCCGCTGAAATCGACGCCTTGAGGACCGTCGGCCAGGCGGAAGTGGCGTTTCAGATGACGGCGCTTGAGCGCATCCTTGCACTGCTCGCCGATCCAGTCCCTGAGCAGGTCCTGGCTGGCGAACTCCAGCAATGGAGCGCTGTTGCCAGGCACATACAGGACCGTCAGATCACTATGGGTATCGTGCAGGCAAAGCAGGTCGGTCGACACGTAGCCATAAATGTTGAGCCACCGTGCCTGGAACGTGGGGCTGCGCGCAAGCAGGTCCGTGGCCTGCCAGACCAGCCGACGCGCCGCTTCGCCAAGGCTGCCTTCGGTCACCTGTTTGTTGCAGGCAGCGACGACGTTGAGCTTGCCGCATAGACGGTATTCGTCCAGGTGAGCCTGCCAGTAATGTTCGAGCTGCTTCTTGTAGCGGGTGTGAAAGTCCAGGGACTCGATGTGGCGCTGCAGGCTTTCGGCAGGGATGTCGATCAGGGTCGACGTATCGAATCGAGCCGGTTCACAGCGCTGGAACAGACCATTGAAGACGGCATAGGGCGATGAATTCGACAGCGGGGGCAGAGGGTCGAGCGCTTCGACCACGTCGATCGCGCCATCCGTGGGGAAGTGCCCGGCCCAGGGCGCGGCCATCAGGGCGCCGAAGAGATCGTTGGCCGATTCGCCCTGCCAGTTGATCAGCACCGCCTGTGGCAGGCGGGTACGCTGCACGATCTGTGCGTGGTAGCGCCCCGATGCCTGGGGTTGCAGGTGCAGCGTCACCACGTCGATCGCATCGGGTTCGAGGCTGATGCCCTGGCTGTGCAGCCAACTGGCAAGGGCCTTTTGCGCTTCGCGATCAGGACGTGGCAGCCGTGCAAGGTGATCGCGCACGCGTTGTACGCCTTGGGCGTTGATACCGGTGTGGGTCATGGGAACTCTCCAGGTGTCAGGAACCCAGAAGCGTTCACCACTGAGCGGCGCAGCGTGCGGTAGATAATGCCCATTCGCTGCTCGCCGCTCGGCGACTGTCCGCACAGAGCCTAGCGCACCGTCCGCCAGCTGTTCGCATGCCCGATCTTCGCCACTCGATCCAGCGGCAGATGCAGGCGCAGCAACTGATTCAACCAACGCAGGTTGATCATCCGGTGGACGTCGGTCACCGGTGCGACCATCAATACGCAGAGTTCCCTGAGCTGGCGCAGCCATGGCAGGCGGGCATCGATCACATCGTTCAGCAGGCCCGGCCCCGTCAGTCGGTTGAGGCGTCTGGCGTAGGCGCCAAAGGCGACCGGGTCGTGCTGGGCGTCGGGCCGACTGGCATAGAAGCTGGTGTCGTCGGCGTACCGTGCCTGCATCTCGTCGAGCACCGCATCGAGCGTCGGATTGTCCGGATGGCTACCGATCATGCTGCTGTTGAACTTGAAGTACAGGCCCAGTTGGTCGTTGGAGACCGGTGGCGCCAGGAGCAGGCCATCGTCGGTGGTACGCAGGGGGATGTCGAACAGGTGCGCATGCGGCTGACCTGACACCGTGGTGACCAGGAGGCGGTCATCGGCATCCAGGTACAGGCCACCGAGTCGCTTGAGCAACTGGAGGCGCAGGATGTCACAAGCTGAACTGAAGTTGCCTGCGCCCGTACCGGCGACGTTGAGGGCTGCCTGCAACTGGGGGAAGCACGCCGAGTGGGCGAAGTCCTGGTAGAACGGCTGGTCCTCGAGCACACGTACCGACAGCTCGGGCGCGCGCGCTGCCAGCAGGGCGCTGTTGCGCTCGAACGCCTGGGTCGACTGCCGGGAAAGGTACAGTTCGAACGTGTAGTCGCTGCCACGCAGTGCCCGGGCGTTATGGGCCAACGTCTCGAGAAAAGGGTCCCCGATGACTTGGTCGCCGACCCATAGGCTGGCCACGCGCTTGGGGATCGCGCGGGTTTGCAGGGCATCGAAGGGCGCCGCCGACAGGGGCAGGTCGACATGGATACCCAGGCTGTGCAGCGTGGCCATGCGCGCCGCATCGTCGACCGGGCGCGTCCCCTCCAGCGGCTGCATGGCGCCACGGGGCTCAGGGCTGGCGACCCAGCGTTGCGCGGCAGGGTCTCTGACTTCGCGGCTCTTGATGAAGGCGTTGCTGCTCAGCTCGAACTCCACCGATTCTTCGCTACGGTAACCGTCCACATCGAAGTAGGCACGAAACTGTGGGAACAGGGCATCGTTGACCTGGGTGAAGAACGGGGTTTCCACCGACTGCTCGTACACCGTCGGCGGGCGGAACGCGGCCGTGGCCGGCGTCAGCTCGGCCAGTTCGATGTCGGTTTCTGACGTAGGCGCGCGGTTCAATTGCTCGCGCATGTCGGCCCAGGTGACGAATCCAGGCCGACGGTATTCGAACAGGGCGGGCGCCTGGCCGATCACCTCGGCGGCCAGCGGCAGCGCGTTGAGCACGCCGAACACCTGCTGTTCCACGCCTTCGACCTTGGCCTCCAGGCTGGTGCCATGGATGACCTGTTCCAGGCCGAAGCTGAACTGCACCACCCCCGCCACGGCCAACAGAGGTGCGATAGGCGGCACCACGATGGCCAGGGGCATGAGGATGTTGATGCTGACCCTGAGGTAACTGCCCCAGTGCGCGCGTTCGATCTGGTGGTTGCTGACGATCTGATTGTCGGCGTCGGCGTAGGCGCGTTGCTGCTGCAGGCCGGCCAGGTACGCGAACAGGTCACCCGAAATCGCCGGGCTGTAGCGTTCGGGCCGATAGTCGACGATGTATTCCGGATCCCAGCGCCCGCTGGTGGCAAAGCCGGGATGGTCAGGGCTGAAGCGGTGGACCTCGGGGAATACCCCCAACCCGATCAGCGCCGTGCGCAAGCCGCTGAAGTCCAGCCCGTCTGGCCAGTCGGCCCGCTTGAAGTGGTGCAGCAACGCCTCTCGCCGTTCCTCCGACCGGCACTGCCGGGCAAACCAGTGCTTCATCTCCAGGGCCGTGTCGAACGTGTGCAGCGGCGAGGCGTTGCCAGGGATGTACAGCACGTTCAGGTGGCTGCGCGGATCGGCGATTCGCAGGATCGAGACAGCGCTGTAGCCATACACATTGAGCATCGACAGCCGCACCTGGCCCGTGGCAGGGACGACGCCTGCGGCCTTCCACACCAGCGCCTGGGCCGAGGCGTTCAGGCTGCCTTCAGCGACCTGCTTGTTGCAGGCGGCCAACAGGGCGATTCGCAAGGCACGCGGGTAGGTGTTCTCCTGGCGCTGCCAATACCGCTGCAGGTCTTCCTTGAACCGCTGATGGAAGCGCAGGCTCCAGATGAAGGCCTGGAACGCCTCGGCACGAAGCGGCAGCAACGTGTCGGAGCTGTACTGCGCCGGCGTGGTGCGTCGGTAGAGGCCATTGAAGACCTGGTACGCATCGGCATTGGAGAAGGGCCCCACGGGCGCCAGGCGCTCGACCAGATGCAGCGGTCCCGACGGCGGCCGACCGGCCCAGTTGCCGTAATGAAAGCCGCCATGACCGGAGGCCGTCTCGCCCTGCCAGTTGGCGAGCAAGGCGCCGACCAGGTCCATCTTCTGCCGAACGATGGCGTTTTCCCGAAAATGGCTGCGTCCTTCGCCCAAGGGCTCATATTGGTAATGCACCGTCACCACGTCGATATCACGGGGCGAGAGGGTGATGCCGTGGGTGAGCAGCCATTTGGTGAGCAGCTGCTGGGCCATTTCGTCAGGGCGCGGGAAGTCGATCAAGGCTTCATGGGCCATGCGACGAAGGGTAGGGGAAATGCTGTCCATGGGAATCCTCGGGGTGGGCGAAGGCCGTGAGGATCCCGTTTTGGCATGGGCGCGGGGGCTACATATGGCTGCCGTCCGGCAGCGCCGCCTGGGTGGGCGTGACGTCGCGTTCGCGAGCGACGCGTTCTTCGAACCCCACCGGCGCCTTGCCCCGCAGGCGCCAGGCGAAGGCGATGATCTCGGCGATGGTCAGGTACAACGCTTCGGGAATCTGGTCACCCAGCTCCAGACGCGCCAGCAGCCTGACCAGCTCGGCGTTCTCGTAGATCGGCACCTCGTGCTCGCGGGCCAGGGCGATGATGGCCTCGGCCAATTCGTCATCGCCTTTGGCGCTCAGGGTCGGTGCCTGCTCGCCATCGTAGGTCAAGGCGATGGCCTGGCGTGGAGGTCGTTCGATCATGCGGTTTCATCCACCCAGCGGTGTTCGAGGCGCGTGCCAGCGCCCTGGGGCGGGGTACCGGCATGACAGGCAAGGTCGCCGACGTTCAGGCCCCGTGCCACCAAGTGCAGGCGCAAGTCGTCCAGTTGGCCGGCCAGCAGTGTGGCGGTATCGGCGCGCTCGGCCCAGAGCTGTGCCGACAGGCGTGCCTGGCTCAGCTGTGCCTGCACCTGGAGAGGGCCCAAAGGCGCCACGTCGAACGCCAGGTCGATGCGCCACAGGGCCTGCAAAGGGTCGCGCTGCTCGCGGGGCGGATCGTCCTCGCGTGGCGGGGGTTCTTCGCGCTGGAGCTTGACCTGGATCGGCACGAACACCTGGTCCTGGCGCAGCGCCAGCTCGGTCTGCCAGGTGGTCTGCACATTGCCGCGCTCATCGATGCCGGTCTGTTGCAGGCTGGCCAGCTGATGGTTCTGCAGCCGTGAGATGGCGGCGGCCGCCAGGCGCAAGAGGTGCTCCAGGTCGCCTTCGCCCTCGGCCAGGTTCTGCAGCAGGCGATCAGGCAAGGGGAAACCGCCCGGCTGTGGGCGAGGACCGACCTGGCCCAGCATCCCCAAAGCATTGCGGACCATGCCCGGCAGGGCCTGGGCCATGCTGCCAGCGGCCAGGGCGGGCGGCAGCGTCGGGTTGCCCGGCACGCCAGGCAGGTGCGCCACCAGACGCAGCACCTGCGCCTTGAGATCGCCCGCCAGGGCGCCCGATTGACCAGCCAGCAGGCTGGATTCGAGAAACGCACCCGAGCGCGCCAAAGCCTGGGCCAGGCCTTTGGGGTCGGTCAGTTGCGCCAGGTCCGGCAAGGTAGCGAGCAACGTCTGGACCGTGGTGCGCAGTGCCGGATCGACCGCAGCGTCGTCGGGCAGGGCCTGCAGGGCCGCGAGCAGCCCAGGCAGGGACGCCTGGCGCGCTTGCTGGTTGAGCAACTGCTGGGCGGTCACCAACTGTTCCTGACGCCCGGCCAGCGGCACGAAGCGCAGGGTCTGGTCATTGTCCACCAGCGCGCTGAGCAGGCTGCCGACGGCCAGCGGGCGAGGGCTGTCGAGGGCCAGCGTCGCGCCGGCCTGGGCGGTGTTGAGCAGGGTCGCCAGGATCCGGTGATTGACCGGCTGGCCGGGTATCGGCGCTTCGACCTGGCTGGTCACCACCTTGGCCTGCAGCAGGGTGCCCACGGGTGTACGCGCCGTGTCCAGGCGGACCAGGGGCTCGGCGCCACGGGTGTCCAGCTGGCGTACCATCAAGCCGGGCGAACCACCGGGTGGCTGGCTGACCAGTAGCTGGCTGCCCTCCGGCAGCGGCTGGCTCGCGCTGACCTGCACCTGGTTCTGCGCACCATTGGCCTGGGTCAGGCGCAGCAGCATCTGGAAGTCCTGGCCGTTCTGGCGCAGCGAGACCACCTCGGCCTGGGCGTTCTCGCCTCCGGCCAGGGGGCTGGTCTGCGGTGCCAGCAGCCGCAGCAGCTCGCCGCCGGTCGCGCCCTTGGCCGGCGGCGTGCTCACGGTCGCGGGGGCGCCGAGACTTTTGATGTCGCTCATGGTCTGTACACCCTGTCGAACCCGGCGCTCTTGGCCGGGGCTACGTATGTATAATGCCGACCGCGCGCCGGGTCGACCCTTGGCCGCTGCCAGTATAACGGCAGCCCGGCGAGCGACTTGAGGCAGCCCTAGCACAAGGCGGTACCGTGACCTTTGATCTTCAAGCCGTGGGCCTGGCCTGCGAACGCGATTCGCGCCTGCTGTTCGAGGGCCTGGACCTGCGCCTGCGACCGGGCGAGATGCTTCAGGTCGGCGGCCCCAACGGCAGTGGCAAGACCAGCCTGCTGCGCCTGCTGGCCGGGCTGATGACGCCGACGGACGGGCAGGTGCTGCTCGACGGCCAGCCCCTGGCCATGCAGCGCCAGGCCCAGGCCGGACGCCTGCTGTGGATCGGCCATGCCGCCGGCATCAAAGACCTGCTCACCGCCCAGGAAAACCTGCACTGGCTCAGCGCCTTGCAGGGCCGTGTCAGCCCGACGGCGATCGACCAGGCCCTGGACCGGGTCGGGTTGCGCGGTTTCGAAGACGTGCCGTGCCAGACCCTGTCCGCTGGACAGCGTCGACGCGTCGCCCTGGCCCGGCTGTACCTGGAGGCCCCGCCCGTGTGGATTCTCGACGAGCCCTTCACGGCGCTCGACCGCGAAGGCGTGGCGCAACTGGAGGCGCACCTGGCCACCCATTGCGATCGAGGCGGCGGCGTGGTGCTGACCACCCACCATGCCCTGACGCGCACGGCGGCGCGCTATCGGCAACTCGACCTGGGAGGCCAGGCGGCATGAGCCTGTTCTTCTCGATGATGCGCCGCGAGGCGCGCGTGCTGTGCCGCCGGCCGGCCGAACTGGCCAACCCGCTGGTGTTCTTCGCCCTGGTCGTCGCCCTGTTCCCCCTGGCCGTCGGCCCGGAGACGGCGCTGCTGCGCACGCTGTCGCCCGGTCTGGTCTGGGTCGCGGCACTGCTGGCCGTGCTGCTGTCGCTCGACGGGTTGTTCCGCAGCGATTTCGAGGACGGCTCGCTCGAGCAGTGGCTGCTGTCGCGACGCGCCTTGCCGCTGCTGGCGCTGGCCAAGGTCCTGACGCACTGGCTCTTCTCCGGCTTGGCCCTGGTGGTGCTGGCGCCGCTGCTGGCGTTGATGCTGGGGCTGCCAGGCGAGTGCCTGCCGGTGCTGCTGGCCTCCCTGCTGCTCGGCACCCCGGTGCTGAGCCTGCTGGGCGCGGTGGGCGCGGCCCTGACGGTCGGACTCAAGCGCGGTGGGCTGCTGCTCGCGCTGCTGGTGCTGCCGCTCTACATTCCGGTGCTGATCCTGGGCAGCGGCGCGCTGCAAGCGGCCCTGCAAGGGCTGCCGGCCACCGGGCAGTTGTGGTGGCTGGCCAGCCTGGCGGCACTGACCGTGACCCTGGCACCGTTCGCCATCGCCGCCGGGCTGAGCATCAGCGTCGGTGAATAACGAGACCCGCGCTGCGCGCGCGGCCAGTCATTTTGGATGCACCGTGATGAAGACACGCTGGACATGGTTTCACACCTGGGCGTCACCGAAAGGCTTCTACGCCTTCAGTGGCCGCCTGCTGCCGTGGCTGGCCGGGGCGGCGACGCTGCTGTTGCTGGTCGGCGTCGTCTGGGGCCTGGCCTTCGCGCCCGAGGACTACCAGCAGGGCAACAGCTTCCGCATCATCTACATCCACGTGCCGGCGGCTATGCTGGCGCAGTCGTGCTACGTGCTGCTGGCGGTGGCCGGCGTGGTCGGGCTGGTGTGGAAGATCAAGCTGGCCGATGTCGCCCTGCAGTGCGCGGCACCGATCGGGGCCTGGATGACCGCACTGGCGCTGCTCACCGGGGCGATCTGGGGCAAGCCGACCTGGGGCAGCTGGTGGGTCTGGGATGCGCGGCTGACCTCGATGCTGATCCTGCTGTTCCTGTACGTCGGCATCATCGCCCTCGGCCAGGCGATCGGCAATCGCGACAGCGCTGGCAAGGCCTGTGCGGTGCTGGCGATCGTCGGGGTGGTGAACATCCCGATCATCAAGTATTCGGTGGAGTGGTGGAACACCCTGCACCAGGGCGCCACCTTCAGCCTGACCGAAACACCCGCCATGCCGGCGCAGATGTGGCTGCCGCTGCTGTTCACCGTACTCGGATTCTACTGCTTCTTCGGCGCGGTGCTGCTGCTGCGCATGCGCCTGGAGGTGCTCAAGCGCGAGGCGCGGGCCAGCTGGGTGAAGGCCGAGATCGCCCGCTGCCTGGGCCAGGAGACTGCTTCATGAGTTTTGCTTCGTTCAGTGATTTTCTCGCCATGGGCCGACACGGCCTGTACGTCTGGTCGGCCTACGGCCTGTGCCTGGCGGTGCTGGCGATCAACGTCGCGGCGCCGCTGTGGGCACGCCGTTGCCACCTGCGCGACGAGGCGCGCCGCCTGCGTCGGGAGCGCGTCCGATGACCCCCCAGCGCAAGAAACGCCTGGCCCTGATCGCCGCCTTGCTGCTCGGCGTGAGCCTGGCCGTGGGCTTTGCGCTCACCGCCTTGCAGCAGAACATCAACCTGTTCTACACCCCGACCCAGATCGCCGACGGCGAGGCGCCCCAAGGCACGCGTATCCGTGCCGGTGGCATGGTCGAGAAGGGCTCGGTGCAGCGCTCGGCCGACTCGCTGGACGTCCGCTTCGTGGTGACCGACTTCCACCGCTCGGTGCCGATCACCTACCGCGGCATCCTGCCGGACCTGTTCCGCGAAGGGCAGGGCATCGTCGCCCTGGGCCGACTCGGGGCCGACGGGGTGGTGGTGGCCGATGAGGTGCTGGCCAAGCATGACGAGAAATACATGCCGCCGGAAGTCACCCAGGCGCTCAAGGACAGTGGCCAGGCCTCCACTGCCACGCAGGCCCGCCCATGAACGCGACCTTGCTCGTGCCCGAACTGGGCCAGTTGGCGATGATCCTGGCGCTGTGCTTCGCGGGCGTCCAGGCCAGCCTGCCGCTGATCGGCGCCTGGCGCGGGGATCGCCTGTGGATGGCGCTGGCACGTCCGGCGGCCTGGGGCCAGTTCGGCTTTCTGGTGGTGGCGTTCGCCTGTCTGACCCAGGCCTTCCTGACCGACAACTTCTCGGTCACCTACGTCGCCAACAATTCCAACAGCGCTCTGCCCTGGTACTACAAGTTCAGCGCCGTGTGGGGCGCCCATGAGGGCTCGCTGCTGCTCTGGGCACTGATCCTCGGTGGCTGGACCTTCGCTGTCTCGGTCTGCTCGCGGCAGTTGCCGCAGGTCATGCTGGCGCGGGTACTGGCGGTGATGGGGATGATCAGCGTGGGCTTCCTGACGTTCCTGATCGCCACCTCGAACCCCTTCGCGCGCCTGCTGCCGCAGATGCCGGCCAACGGCCGCGACCTCAACCCGCTGCTGCAGGACATCGGCCTGATCGTGCACCCGCCGATGCTGTACATGGGCTATGTCGGCTTCTCGGTGGCCTTCGCCTTCGCCATCGCCGCCTTGCTCGGCGGGCGTCTGGACGCGGCCTGGGCCCGCTGGTCGCGCCCTTGGACCCTGGTGGCCTGGGCCTTTCTCGGCATCGGCATCACCCTGGGTTCCTGGTGGGCCTACTACGAGCTGGGCTGGGGCGGCTGGTGGTTCTGGGACCCGGTGGAAAACGCCTCGTTCATGCCTTGGCTGGTCGGCACGGCCCTGGTGCATTCGCTGGCGGTGACCGAAAAGCGCGGGGTGTTCAAGAGCTGGACGGTGCTGCTGGCGATCGCCGCCTTCTCGCTGAGCCTGCTGGGGACCTTCCTGGTGCGCTCCGGGGTGCTGACCTCGGTGCACGCGTTCGCCGCCGACCCGTCCCGTGGCGTGTTCATCCTGGCCTTCCTGCTGTGCGTGGTCGGGGGCTCGCTGACCCTGTTCGCCGTGCGCGCGCCAGCCGTCAAGAGCCATATCCGCTTCGCCCTGTGGTCGCGCGAGGCGCTGCTGCTGGCCAACAACCTGCTGTTGGTGGTGGCGGCGTCGACGATCCTGCTCGGTACCCTGTACCCCTTGATCCTCGATGCGCTGACCGGCGCCAAGCTGTCGGTGGGGCCTCCGTACTTCGACGCCTTGTTCCTGCCGGTGATGGCCATGCTGATGCTGGTGCTGGGCATCGGCGTGCTGGTGCGCTGGAAAGACACGCCCGGCCGTTGGCTGGCGGGCATGCTGACCCCGGTGCTGCTGGGCAGCGCGCTGCTGGCGCCGCTGGGCAGCCTGCTGGTCGGCGACTTCGCCTGGCCGGTGCTGAGCACCTTGGCGCTGGCCGCCTGGGTGGTGCTCGGCGGGGTGCGCGACGTGTTCGATAAGACGCGCCACACCGGCCTGTGGGTCGGCCTGCGACGCCTGCCACGCAGCTACTGGGGCATGCAGGTGGCGCACCTGGGGCTGGCGGTCTGTGCACTTGGCGTGGTGCTGTCCAGCCATGGCAGCGCCGAACGCGACCTGCGCCTGGCGCCGGGCGAGGACGTGACCCTGGCCGGGTACGTGTTCCACTTCGAAGGCGCCGCCCATGCCGAAGGGCCGAACTTCGTGGCTGATCGCGGCACCCTGCGGGTCACCCGCGAGGGCCGTGAGGTCGCCGTGCTGCACCCGGAGAAGCGCCTGTACAGCGTGCAGCGCTCGGTGATGACCGAGGCCGGCATCGATGCCGGTTTCACCCGTGACCTCTATGTCGCCCTCGGCGAGCCGTTGGAAAACGGTGCCTGGGCGGTGCGTATCCACGTCAAGCCGTACGTGCGCTGGATCTGGCTGGGTGGGCTGTTGACCGGCCTGGGCGGGCTGCTCGCGGCCTTCGACCGGCGCTACCGGGCCAAGGTGGCGGCGCGTGTGCGGGAAGGCTTGAACCTGTCTGGAGCGACGGCATGAAACGTTGGATGAAAGCGGTGCCGCTGGTGGTGTTTCTGCTGCTGGCTGGCGTGTTGTACAAAGGGCTGTTCCTCAAGCCCGACGCCTTGCCGTCCGCGCTGCTCGGCAAGCCGTTCCCGGCGTTTTCACTCCCGGCGGTGCAGGGCGGGCGCACCGTGACCGAGGCTGACCTGACCGGCCGCCCGGCGCTGGTGAACGTCTGGGGCACCTGGTGCCCGTCCTGCAAGGTCGAGCACCCATTCCTGAACCAGCTGGCCGAGCAGGGCGTGCTGATCCATGGCATCGACTACAAGGACGATTCGGCCGCGGCCCAGGCCTGGCTGCGCGATTTCCATGACCCCTATACGTTGAACGTGCGCGACGACGCCGGCACCCTCGGCTTGAACCTGGGCGTGTATGGCGCGCCGGAAACCTTCCTGATCGACGCCCAGGGCATCATCCGTCACCGCCATGTGGGGGTGATCGATGCCACGGTCTGGCGTGAGCAGCTGGCGCCGTTGTACCAGACTCTGGTCGAAGAGGCCCGGCCATGAGGCGCTGGCTGGCCGCGCTGGTGCTGGGCCTGGGTCTGGCCGGGACGGTGCAGGCGGCGATCGACACCTACCGTTTTCGCGACGACGCCGAACGCGCGCGCTACCAGCAACTGACCCGCGAGCTGCGCTGCCCCAAGTGTCAGAACCAGGACATCGCCGACTCCAACGCGCCGATCGCCGCCGACCTGCGGCGCGAGATCTTCCGCCTGCTGGGCGAAGGCCAGAGCAATGCGCAGATCGTCGCGTTCATGGTCGATCGCTACGGCGACTTCGTCCGTTACAAGCCGGCCTTGACGCCGCGCACCTGGCTGCTCTGGTTCGGTCCGGGCGTGCTGCTGGTCGCCGGTGCCGTCACACTGCTGCTGCGGGTGAACCGCCGCCGGACACCGACGCCCGATGCGGCCTCCACCCTTTCACCTGAAGAACGCGAGCGGCTGTCCCGGCTGCTCGACAGGAAGACCGACCGATGATCGAGTTATGGCTGAGCGCCGGGCTGCTGTTGCTGGTGGCCCTGGGCATGCTGCTGGTGCCCGTGCTGCGCCACCGTGATGGCCACGCCGAGGTCGACCGTACCGCGGTCAACGTCGAGGCCTATCAGGCCCGTGTCGCCGAGCTCGAGGCCCAGCAGCAGGCGGGTCTGCTCGACGAGGCGCAGGTGCGGCATGGCCGTGATGAGGCGGCCCGCGAGCTGTTGACCGACGCCGACCAGGCCGAGCCTGCGCGTGCGGTGCACCTGGGCCGTGGCGTGCCCCTGGTGGCGGCGGTGCTGGTGCCGTTGGTGGCGCTGGGTCTGTACCTGTACGTCGGTGCGGCCGATCGCGTCGCGCTGACCCAGTCCTTCGCTCAACCTCCGAAGACGCTTCAGGAGATGACGTCGCGCCTGGAGCGTACCGTCGCCGTACAGCCCGATTCGGTGGAGAGCCTGTACTTCCTCGGTCGTGCCTACATGGCCGAGCAGCGCTTCGCCGAGGCCGCCCACGCCTTCGAGCGGGCAGCGGCGCTGAGCGGGACGCAGCCCGAGTTGCTGGGGCAGTGGGCCCAGGCCGTGTACTTTGCCCAGGGCAAGCGCTGGAGTCCGCAAGTGCAGGCGCTGACCGACCAGGCGCTCAAGGCCGATCCGGGCGAGCCCACCAGCCTGGGGCTGCTCGGCATCGCGGCCTTCGAAGGCCAGCGCTACGCCGACGCCATCGCCTACTGGAAACGCCTGCTGGCCACGCTGCCGGCAGGGGATGTCTCCCGCGCGGCCTTGCAAGGCGGCATCGACCGGGCGACGGCGAAGCTCGCCGAACAGGGCGGCGATGCCGCGCGCGCACCGGCCACCGACGGTCCGCGCCTGACCGTTCGCGTCAGCCTGGCCCAAGCGCTCGCAGGCAAGGTCGAACCGCAGGACAGCGTGTACATCTTCGCCCGGGCCGTGGCGGGGCCTCCGATGCCGGTGGCGGCCAAGCGGGTCACCGTGGCGCAGTTGCCGGTCGAGATCACCCTGACCGACGCCGATGCCATGGTCAGCGGGATGAAACTGTCCACCGCCGGGCAAGTCCAACTGTTCGCGCGCGTGTCCCGGGCTGGCCAGCCGACCCAAGGCGAGTGGATCGGGCAGGGCGCGCCGCTGTCCTCCGACGTTCGCGAGGTGCAGCACCTGACCATCGACCGTCCCGATACCCGAGAACTCCGCCCATGAACAGTGCTCTTCGCCTGACCTTGATCACCCTGGCCATCGGGCTGTCCGCCTGTACCACCCACCGGCCTACCGATGCGCCCGCGCCCCCGATCGACAAGGCGCCGCCCGCAGGCCCGGTGGTCAAGCCGCTGCCAGGTGGCAAGCCGACGCCGCCGCCCAGCGCGCCTGCCGCCAAGCCCAAGCCGATGCCGCGCACCTCGGCCAGCTTCGCGCCGCCACCCGGAGGCGCCAGCCATTGGGACCCGAAGATGGGGGTCTATGTGCTGGAGAAGCAGCCGAACACCTTCTACCGTCAGCGCACCTACTACCGCTGGAACGACGGCTGGAGCTGGTCCACCAGCCCCGACGGCCCCTGGCAGGCGACCGACAGCAGCGGTGTGCCAGGTGGCCTGGGTCGGGCTTTCGCCCAGTGACCTGAACGGCGCATACTGCCGCCTCCCCTAACGCCGGAGGTGGCATGCGCAAGACGATCCTGGTACTGGTCGAAACCGTCGACGACTACCTTCCTCTGCTCGAGCAGGCCGGTTACCGGCTGCTGCGCGCGCCCACGCCGGCGTTGCGCCAGACCTTCATCGCCACCCATGCCGCGCAGATCGACGCCGTCCTGACCCGTGGCCCGTTGGGCCTGAGCGCCCAGGAAATCGCGGCGCTGCCCGTGCTGAAGATCATCTGCGTGATCGGTGCCGGTTACGAGCAGGTCGACCTGGCCGCCGCAGCGGCGCGCGGCATCACCGTGACCAACGGTGCCGGGGCCAATGCCGCCACGGTGGCCGATCATGCCCTGGCCATGCTGCTCGGTCTGCTGCGCGACATCCCTCGTGCCGACGCCAGCACCCGGCAGGGTGAATGGCGCCGTGTGATCCGCCCTTCGGTCTCCGGCAAGCGCCTGGGCGTCCTGGGCATGGGCGCGGTGGGGCAGGCCATCGCCCGGCGTGCCGCGCTGGGCTTCGACATGCCGGTGAGCTACTGCACCCGCACACGCCACGAGGATCTGCCCTACACCTGGTACGACAGCCCGCGGGCACTGGCCGCCGCCGTGGACATCCTGGTGGTGGCGACGCCCGGTGGCGCGGCCACCCGGCACCTGGTCGATGGGGCCGTGCTCGAGGCGCTGGGGCCGCAGGGCTACCTGGTCAACATCGCCCGGGCCAGCGTCGTCGACACCGACGCCCTGGTCGAGGCCCTGCGCGCGCAGACCCTGGCGGGCGCGGCGCTGGACGTGTTCGACGAGGAGCCCCAGGTGCCCGAGGCGCTCAAGACGCTCGACGGTACCCTGTTGACCCCGCACGTGGCCGGGCAGTCGCCCGAGGCGGCCCATGACACCGTCGCTTTGGTGGTGCGCAACCTGCAGGCGTTCTTCGCCGGGGAGCCGGTGCTGACCCCGGTCACGGCCTGAGCGCGCCGGTCGGCTTGCCAAACCGGTGCATTCCTGCGAAAACGGCGGCCTTTGCATCTGAAGGGACCGACAGACCATGAATGACACCGTGCAGTGCACCGATCTCGTCGAAGGCGACGGCAAGGCCGTGGTCAAGGGCGCCTTGATCACCACCCACTACACCGGCTGGCTGGCCGATGGCACCGAATTCGACGCGTCCGCTTCACGGGGCAAGCCGTTCCAGTGCGTGATCGGCACCGGGCGTGTGATCAAGGGCTGGGACCTGGGCCTGATGGGCATGCGCGTGGGCGGCAAACGCCGGTTGCAGGTGCCGGCCGCGCTGGGCTATGGCGAGCGTTCGGTCGGGCGCATCCCGCCACACTCGGACCTCACCTTCGAGATCGAATTGCTGGAAGTGCTGACCCGCGACGACTGACGGTTCGTCGGAAAACGTCGGCCAGACGCTGTCTTAAAGCCTTAATACGAAGGGATTAGGCTCGTTCGTGTTCAAGGAAGACGCCTCAGGGCTGAACCAAGTGGGCATTCTCGACTCTCACGCTCGCATCGCCGCACGGAAGCGGCCCTTGGCCTGATGCAGGAGACGGTCAGGCCGACCTTTCCCATTCGCTGAAAGAGTTATCCCCCATGACGTTACCCGCGTTTCTGCGTCGTCACCGTCTTGCATTCGCCGGTCTGCTGGCCGTCGGCCTGGCCGCGCCCGTGGCGGTCGAGGCCCTGCAAGGGCTGGACAAGCCGGTCGACGGTACCCAGACCCTGGTCTTCATGCGCCACGCCGAGAAACCCGGCGAAGGGCTCGGCCAACTCAACTGCCAAGGCCTCAATCGCGCCATCGACCTGGCGACGTTGCTGCCCGAGAAGTTCGGCAAGGCCGATTACGTGTTCGCCGCCAATCCGACCCGGCATGTGGAGGAGGGCAGCGAGGACGCCCGCTACAGCTACATCCGCCCGCTGATGACCATCAGCCCCAGCGCCATCAAGCTGGGACTGCCGGTGAACATCGACTTCGGGGCCAACGACTATGACGACCTGGCCGATGAACTGTTGAGCGACAAGTACCGCAATGCCACGGTGTACACCGCCTGGTCCAGCGGGTACCTGCCCGAGCTGATCAACACCGTCGCCGGCAAGGCGCTGGGGGAGGACCGGGTGGTGACCCAGAACTGGAAAGGGGACGATTTCGATACGCTGTACGTACTGACCCTGACCTGGCGCGATGGCAAGGCCAGCCTGCTCAGCCGCAATGTACGCCAGGGGCTCAATGGCGGCGCGCAGCGGTGTCCGACCTGAGGGGGCAAGGTTCATCCCAGGGCTGGCAGGCCAGTGCTTGACTGTCGGCCATGCGTCGGGTTTGCCACCGCCATCGCGGGCAAGCCCGCTCCCACAGGTGGCTGAGCCATCGTGCTGCTGCCTGCTTGAGATGGGTACCTGCGGGAGCTGGATTACCCGCGATGGGGCTTGTGCATTCACCTCAGGGCTGACAGGCCAGTGCTTAACTGTCGGCCATGTGTCGGGTTTGCCACCGCCATCGCGGGCAAGCCCGCTCCCACAGGTGGCTGAGCCATAGTGCTGCTGCCTGCTTGAAATGAGCACCTGTGGGAGCTGGCTTGCCAGCGATAGGGTCTGCTCAACCAACTCAAGGCTGATAGGCCAGTATTCAGCCTGCAGGTCATGGGTAGGGTTTGCTATCTGCCTGCTTGAAATGGGTACCTGTGGGAGCTGGCTTGCCAGCGATGGGGCCTGTTCATCCACCTCAGGGCCGAGTGCATGGGCCGGCTACACCTTGCGAAGACTTGGAACGGAAAAGACAGTCGCTCACGTACCGTCCCACTTCCTTCAGCCTTGCTAGAATGCACCCCCTTTTCTCAGCCGCGACCCTGCCATGTCTTCCGCTATTCACACCCTCGAGCAGCACCTGCTCGCTGCCCTCGATCCCGCGCCGTGCGAAACCCGCCGTCTGTTCCATGGCCGTGGCCGCTGCTGGCCCGACCTGGAGCAGATCACCGTCGACTGGCTGCAGGGCGTGTTGCAGGTGGGCTTGTTCCGTGAACCGCCACCCGGTCAGCTCGAAGCCCTCCAGGCCATGCTCCTGCGTCTGGCTGAGCAGCCGGTGTGGACGGGCCAGGCCATCCTGATCCAGCACCGCTACCTGTCGGACAGCCCGGCCCATTGGCTGCTGGGCGAGCCCCAGCCGCAACGGGAGGTGGTGGAGGACGGCCTGCGTTACCTGCTCGACCTGGGCGTGCGGCAGAACAGTGGGCTGTTTCTCGACATGCGCCTGGGGCGACGGTGGGTGCGCGAGCAGGCGGCAGGCCGGCGCGTGCTCAACCTGTTCGCCTACACCTGTGGGTTCTCAGTGGCGGCGATCGCCGGGGGCGCCGAGCAGGTGGTCAACCTGGACATGGCCAAGTCGGCCCTGGCACGGGGTCGGGATAACCATCGTCTCAACGGCCATGACGCCTCGAAGGTCGCCTACCTGGGCCACGAGCTGTTCAAGTCCTGGGGCAAGGTCCGCAAGTATGGGCCGTACGACCTCATCATCATCGACCCGCCGACCTTCCAGCGCGGCAGTTTCGTGCTGACCCAGGACTACGCCAAGATCCTGCGCCGACTGCCAGAGCTGCTGAGCGATGGCGGGACCGTCCTGGCCTGCGTCAACGATCCGGGCATCGGCCAGGACTTCCTGATCGACGGCATGGCCGAGCATGCGCCGACACTGCGCTTCGTCGAGCGTCTGGCCAACCCACCCGAGTTCCCAGACGCCGACCCCCAGGGCGGCCTCAAGGCGCTGGTGTTCCAGGCCTGAGGCGCAAGCCGTTCAACCCTGCGCCGCCTCTGCGCGCAGGGCAGGTGGCACGGGATAGAGCTGGGCGAAGCTGACGTCGTCGGTCTGGTCGACACGCTTTTTCAGGCGTTCGTTGAAGGCGCGGCTGACCGTGTACTGCCCGCCGGAGATGGTCCGGAATTGCGCGGTCAGCACGAAGCCGTTGAGGTCCATGCGGTCCACCCCGAAGACCTGCAACGGGCCCTGCAGATTGATCTTCAGCAAAGTGTCCTCGCTGATCGACTGCCCCACTTCGTGAATCAGCTCCAGGGCCTTGTCCACGTCGCTATCGTAGGTGAACTGCACCGAGAAGAACGCATAGGCGAACTGCCGCGACTGGTTGGTGACGGCCTTGATCTGACCGAACGGCACCGAGTGCACGAAGCCCTTGCCGTCGCGCAGACGCAGCGTGCGAATGGTCAGGCTCTCGACCGTGCCGGCGTGGCCGGAGTCCAGCACCACCCAGTCGCCGATGGCGATGGTGTCCTCGATCAGGATGAACAGCCCGGTGATCACGTCCTGCACCAGCTGCTGCGAACCGAAACCGATGGCCAGGCCGACCACCCCGGCCCCGGCCAGCAAGGGGGCGACGTTGATGCCCAGGTTGGCCATGGTGGTGATGGTGCAGATCACCACCAGGATGATCTTGATGGCGTTGCGCAGCATCGGCAGGATGGTCCGCACGCGCGTGCTCGGTTGGCGCGAGGCGCGGCGCCCTACGGCCGGTTTGAGCGCTTCCTGGATGGCCGTGTCGAGCACCACCCAGAGCAGCCAAGTCACCAGCAGGATCAGACCGATGCTGCTCAACGAATCGCTGATCGCCCGACCCAGACGGTTGCTGAGCGCGAAATCGATGACCGAAACGCCCCAGATGCGTCCGAGCAGTTCGATGAAGGTGACCGCCATGGCGATTCTCAGCACCGCGTGAGCCAGGCTGCGCAGCAGTTCCTTGTAGGGCCGTGCGCGCTGGTTGAGGTCGGTTTTGCGGGGGGTAAACAGGTGCTGCAGGACCGTGCTGAGAAACAGCGTGCCCACCAGCAGTACCGTGGTCAGCAGGGCGTTTTGCAGGGCGCGCTGGCTTTCTTCCCCGGCACCGATCAGGTGCACCGCCGACACCAGGATCATCAGCAGGATCGGCAGGTACCAGAGGTTGGAAAACACCCGCAGCGTCTCCTGCACGGCGCGGTGTTGCAGACGGTCTTTGAGGTCACGGTTGCGGATCAGGTGGGCCACCGGGCGACGCAGGCGAATCACCAGGCTGGCGAAGATCACCGTGGCCACCAGGCCCGTGCACACGGCGATGCTGTCGGTGAGGTTGCTGCCCAGCTGGCGAGCGATCTGCGGGCTGGTCAGCGCGTCGCTCCAGGCCGCCAGAAAGCCGATCATGAACAGTGGGCGCGGTGCCAGGCGCCGGATCACGCCCACGGCGGCACGTTTGTGACCGGCATCGAACAGCACGATCAGGCACAGCACGATCGAAGTGGAGAACAGCCCGCTGCTGGTGGCGTAGGCCAGGCTCAGGCCCGAGGCGCGGGCGACCGAAGGGTCCAGGTAGCGGCTGGCGTACAGCGTCAGCGGCAGGCTGGCCAACGCCGGCAGGGTAAAGGGCAGCAGGTAGCTGAGCAGCCCCTCGATGCGCGGTCGCCTGCTCAGCCAGGTGCGCCGGCGGCTACGGTGAAAGAGCCAGCGACCCACGGTGGTCAGCACGGCGAAGCTGACGACCCAGGCCAGCG
The DNA here is from genome assembly GCA_001534745.1 of Pseudomonas monteilii. Taxonomy (NCBI): domain Bacteria; kingdom Pseudomonadati; phylum Pseudomonadota; class Gammaproteobacteria; order Pseudomonadales; family Pseudomonadaceae; genus Pseudomonas; species Pseudomonas alabamensis. Next base: position 3,179,131 of record CP013997.1, on the reverse strand, counting down.
TGATGAGTAGGAAGTCGCCAACCAGTCCCAGCCCGTCTTGACCGGCATGACGGTCCACCAGGCGTTCGACTTCCTTGGCCGCCCGGTCGGTGCGCAGGCGCCAGGCGTCTACCAGGTGCTCGTCCAGGTCCAGGTCATCGGCGGCAGTGTCCAGCCCGTCGGCCAGTGCCCCGAGCAGTCCACCCTGGACCACGGGTGCCGGCGCCTTGGCAGGGGCATCGGCCGGTGCCGGGTCGGCGGCCAGCAGGTGCGTGCTCAGCAAGAGACCGAACAACAGGGTGATGAATGAACGCGGCACGGGAAGACTCCTTGGACCGGTGCAGGGGACGGGTTATCCAAGGAACTGAGGGGTCAGGGTGTGGGAAAGTTCGATAAGGGGGCAGATGGATGGGTATCGGTGGTCAGCGAGGGAGGCCTCGTACTGCAGTGGACATGCCCCGTGCGGTGCTTGCTTTTGCTGCCTTGTCAGGGGCCGATCGCAGCAAAAGGGCCCCACAGGGGGCCGTGACTACCACCGCGATGGGACTACGGGTGTGGGAACGGCCCCAGTGCCGCGATCGGCCCCGCCAGGGGCCGCAAGAAAACCCCCCGCTGCCTCACTGTCCACTGTAGATCTGGTCGAACACCCCACCATCGTTGAAGTGGGTCTTCTGCACCGTGCGCCAGTCACCGAAGGTCTTCTCCACCGACAGGAAGTCCACCTTCGGGAAGCGATCGGTGTACTTGGCCAGCACCGTCGCATCACGCGGGCGCAGGTAGTTCTGCGCGGCGATCTCCTGCGCGGCCGGCGACCACAGGTACTTCAGGTACTCCTCGGCCACGGCCCGCGTGCCTTTCTTGTCCACCACCTTGTCGACCACGCTTACCGGTGGCTCGGCTTCGGCGGACACGCTTGGGTAGACCACTTCGAACTGATCACGGCCGAACTCGCGGGCGATCATCTCGGCTTCGTTCTCGAAGGTCACCAGCACGTCGCCGATCTGGTTGGTCATGAAGGTGGTGGTGGCGGCGCGCCCGCCGGTGTCGAGCACCGGTGCCTGCTTGAACAGCTTGCCGACGAAATCCCGGGCCTTGGCTTCATCGCCACCGGTCTTGAGCACGTAGCCCCAGGCCGACAGGTAGGTATAGCGACCGTTACCCGAGGTCTTGGGGTTGGGCACGATCACCTGCACGCCGTCCTTGAGCAGGTCCGGCCAGTCCTTGAGCGCCTTGGGGTTGCCCTTGCGCACGATGAACACCGTGGCCGAGGTGAACGGGGCGCTGTTGTTCGGCAGGCGGGTCACCCAGTCGTCCGGGATGAGCTTGCCATGGTCGACCAGTGCATTGATGTCGGTGGCCATGTTCATGGTGATCACGTCCGCCGGCAGGCCGTCGATGACCGCGCGGGCCTGCTTGCTCGAGCCGCCGAAGGACATCTGCACGTTGGCCTTCTCCTGGTGCTCGGCCTCCCAGTGCTTCTGGAACGCTGGGTTGTAGTCCTTGTAGAAGTCGCGCATCACGTCGTAGGAGACGTTGAGCAGGGTAGGGGCTGCCTGGGCCAGGTTGCCGAGCGCGAGGCCGGCGGCCAGCAACGATGCGCTGAAGAGTCTTTTCACGACGCGTTCCTTGTTCGAGGGAGAAGGGCGGTAGGTCTGCGACTATAGCGGTTGGCCACCGCCCTCATAAAGACCGAAACGTGCTGTGCTTAGTCGGTCTTGCGAAACAGCGCGCTGCCGCAGCGGGCGCAGAAGGCGGCGCTGTGCTCGTGCTGCGGTTTGGCGCAGCTCGGGCAGTCGTGCACCAGTTGCCCTGGGCGCATGGCACTGGCCAGCTCGGCGGTGAAGATCCCGGTGGGCACGGCGATGATCGAGTAACCGGTGATCATCACCAGCGACGACAGCACCTGGCCCAGCGGCGTGGTCGGCACGATGTCGCCGAAGCCCACCGTGGTCAGCGTCACGATCGCCCAGTAGATGCCCTTGGGAATGCTGGTGAACCCGTGCTCCGGGCCTTCGATCACGTACATCAGCGTGCCGAATACCGTGACCAGGGTCGAGACGCTGACCAGGAACACGATGATTTTCTGCTTGCTGCCCTGCAGCGCGGTCAGCAGGTAGTTGGCCTGGTTGAGGTAGGGGCCGAGCTTGAGGATCCGGAAGATCCGCAGCATGCGGATCACGCGAATGATCAGCAGGTACTGCGCGTCGCTGTAGTACAGCGCGATGATCCCCGGCACGATCGCCAGCAGGTCGACCAGGCCGTAGAAGCTGAAGGCGTAGCGCAACGGCTTGGGCGAGCAGTACAGGCGCGTCAGGTACTCGAGCAGGAAGATCGTGGTGAAGCCCCATTCGATGCCGGCCAGGACATGGGCGTAGTTGCGGTGCACCGAGTCGATGCTGTCGAGGATGACCGTGACCAGGCTGGCGAGGATGAGCAGCAGCAAGGCCTTGTCGAAACGGCGGCCGGCGGTGTTGTCGTTTTGGAAGACGACGATGTAGAGGCGTTCGCGCAAGGAGAGTGAGGGGGACATGAAAGCACAGGTTCCAAAGGCAGAACCGCAAGGCTAGAAGTGGAACAAGGTCCGTGGCAAGCGTTTCAAACCTGCAAAATCGATAGAAATGTCAGTTTCGCGGGCGCGAAGATTTCATCACGCTACAGACTCATCAACAAGGTAGGGCCCAGTCATGAAGATGAGAGACTGCACGTGGTCGAACCGTTTCTACCAGCACGGCCGTTTCGTCGCCGAATTAGGCACCAGGAACCGTCGATTGGTGTGGGCAAGTGACAGCCCACTGGTTGCTTGTGACCACCAGGCGCGACTGCTGGAAACGAACAGGGAAGGATCGCTACTTAGGCTGTCTGGCACAGGCGTGGCCCTGGCCTACACCCCTTATGGCCAGGCCAGTGGCTTGCCGCAGGATATTCCCTGTGGCTTCAATGGCCAGCAGTGGGAATACTCGATACGCGGCTATGCCTTGGGCAATGGCAGGCGCTTTTACAGTCCGGCCTTGGGGCGCTTTGTGAAGCCCGATCGATTGAGTCCGTTTTTGGAAGGCGGGCTCAATGCCTACGGGTATTGCAAAGGGGATCCTGTGAATGGAGTCGATCCCAGTGGGCAATCCCCCACCTTCTATTACAAACCCTATAAACAGCCCCAGCCGATTACACCGAATGTCGCACATTCTTCCCTGTCCGGTCTGTTCATGCGTAAACCGGCCGCTCCTCCTGGAAAAATGCGTATTGTCCCGTGGGAACTGCAGGTCGACATCAGTCCGTCCGATGTAAAACAGGCATTCCGCTCCAGCCGTTGGAATGTCTCAAGGAAAGGGGTGGACGTGCAGATTCCTTTGGACACGCTGTTCAGCGAATTGCCCGGAAGCACGCTGACCATGAGCGCCAAGGGTGTCGAGGTCACGGTTCCCACGCTCAAGGCTGCCCAGGCTGTGATAGGCAATGTCGCGACGGCCCCGGCCCCAGGAACGGCGACACTGTCCATGCCGTTGAAAACGTTGTGGCAGGCGCAGAAACAGGTTCTTTCGACAAGCACGACCATCGTGCTGGACTGGAAAACCGTAAGCGATATGGCCTATGACACGCTCGCTGAACAGTTCAAGTCGATCAGGTCGAGCTGAGCCCAGGGTCGTCCTGCTGCTCCGTCGAGGCTTTTCAGTGGTTCAAACGCAGGTCCGTGCGGTGGCCAGCCATCCCAGTCCCTCATGGGTATGCCTTCGTGGCTGGTACTCCGCGCCGATCCATCCTTGATAGCCGATCCGCTCCAGGTGCTCGAACAGAAAGCGATGATTGATCTCTCCTGTACCCGGTTCGTGACGTCCCGGCGTGTCGGCCAACTGGACGTGGCCGATACGACTCAGGTGAGTCTGAAGGGTGTGGGCCAAGTCACCTTCCATGATCTGCATGTGATAGAGGTCGTATTGCAACAACAGGTTGGCACTGCCGACCTCGGCTTGGATCGCCAGGGCCTGGGCCGTGTGGTCGAGGTAGAAGCCTGGCACATCACGGGTGTTGATCATTTCCATCAGCAGGGTGATTCCGGCGTGCTGTAACGCATCCGCCGCATAGCGCAGGTTGTCGATGAAGGTACGCTGCACCAGCGCATCGTCCAGGTTGGCTGGTCGTATCCCTGCCAGGCAGTTGACCTGCTTGGTCCCTAGCACCTTGGCGTAGGCGATGGCCGTGTGCACCCCGGCGCGGAACTCTTCGATGCGGTCCGGGTGACAGGCAATGCCCCGTTCGCCACGCGCCCAATCCCCTGCCGGCAGGTTGAACAGCACCATGGGCAGACCCTGACGGTCCAGCCGTTCACGTATCTGCTCGGCGTCGAAAGCATACGGGAACTGGCATTCGACACCGTCGAACCCGGCCTGGGCGGCGGCTTCGAAGCGAGACAGGAAGTCCACTTCGGTGAACAGTAACGTCAAGTTGGCGGCGATGCGCATCGTCTTCGTCTTCCTGTCGTGTGAAGGTTGGCGGTGGGGGAAAGCGCCGTCAGGCGAGGTAGATGCCTCGAAGCATAGGCCCTTATGGGGCGGCCTTCGAGTGCCTGGACGCCTGAGCAGAACTGTTTCGCCCACGATAGGTCTGAACGCCATCTTGTCGCACATCGTGCTGTTCCCACCGGGACATCCGTAAACACGGTCCTTCGGGAGGCATGAGGCGACAGGAATCGACTAAGGATGAAATGACATGGCGGGCAGCAGTTTTTTTGCGTTACTGGATGACATCGCGGCGCTTCTGGATGACATCTCCCTGATGAGCAAGGTGGCTGCGAAAAAGACGGCCAGTGTCCTGAGTGACGACCTGGCCGTGAATGCCGAACAGGTCACAGGCATGAAGGCCGATCGCGAATTGCCCGTGGTCTGGGCCGTCTTCAAGGGGTCGCTCAAGAACAAGGCGATCCTGGTGCCCTGTGCGCTCCTGCTCAGCGCCTTCCTCCCGGCCGCCGTCAAGTGGTTGCTCATGGCAGGCGGTGTCTACCTGTGCTACGAAGGCTACGAGGCGATAAAAGACAAGTTTTCGCGCAAGGAGTCGGGGACCCAGGAGCCGAAAAAGAAGGTCCCGCGGACTCCTGAAGCGCTCGCCGAGTACGAGAAGCGCAAGGTCAAGGGCGCCATCAAGACCGACTTCATCCTGAGCGCCGAGATCATCGTCATCACCTTGAACGTCGTGGCCGAGGCACCGCTGTATCAGCAGATCCTGACCTTGATCGTGATCGCGGTGGCGATGACCGTGGGCGTGTATGGCGTGGTGGCAGGTATCGTTCGACTCGATGATGCCGGGTTCGCGCTCGCCAAATCCAAGGCTCAAGGCCTGTGGGGCAGGGTGGTCAGGAAGGGTGGCCAGATCCTGGTGTCGGCCGCTCCTCTTTTGATGAAGGCGTTGTCGTGGATCGGGACGATCGCCATGTTTTTGGTTGGCGGGACGTTCGTGGCCGAAGGCATCGTTCCACTGGAGCACGCCGTCGAGGGCGTGGTCGCCAGCAGTGGCAGCTGGGGGGCGGTCGTCAAGATGGGCTTGTTCGGCGTGGTGGGAATCGTGTCGGGCTTCCTGGCGGCGGTAGCGGTTGGTGGCGTATCCTGGGTGCGTGAGCGCGCAGCCCGTTGATCCCAGGCCGGGCCTGTAGCTTGGGCTGCCCTGTTGATCTGACAGATCAGCAGTGCAGCCCTTGGTGAAGCTTGCCTGCGCTGCAGGCGGTGACGGGTCGGACGCTATCGCGGGCAAGCCCGCTCCCACAAGCTGCTTGTGCAGCCATGTCTACATTGACGGCTGCAGAGGTTCAGGTGGGAGATTCTATGGTTTCTGCCAAGTGCCAATGTGGGTCCTGGCGGACCCAATCGCGGCCGGTCCGGCGCCCCGGCAGGGGCCGCTCACACCCGTAGCCCCACCGCGGTGATGCAGGCCATCGCGGTTACTGTGGGAGCTGGCTTGCCAGCGATAGGGCCCTGACAGGCGCCGCATGCGGTCGGGCATGTACCGAGTAGAAAGACCGCTGCTCCCACACAGGCGCCTTAGAACTGCACCTTCACCAGCAGGCTGGCGGTGTTCTGATCGGTCTCGAAAGCGCTGCTGTCCTTGATCCCGTACTTGTTCTTCCAGTAGTCGTACTCGATCCCCACGTACAGCTGCTTCTCGCCCAGCTTCAGCGCCTTGCCCAGGTCGTACTTGATCTGCGGGTTGAAGTGCAGGTTGGCCTGGTAGGTGCCGCGACTGTTCACGTCGTTGTCGACCACCCAGTCCATGTAGCCATCGATCAGCACGTCCGAGCTGCCGACGGGAATCGTGTAGGACCAGACCGGGGTGATCTGCCAGACATTGTCGCCCGGACGGCTGCCATCGGTGGTGCGGTGGTAGAAGTTGACCTGGAACCAGTCGAAGCCCGGCACCGCCAGGTCGAAGCCAGGGCCGATCAGGTACGACTCGACGTCGCCTTCGCCGAATTCGTAGGTCATCGCCAGCAATACATCCTTGACCGGGCCGAAGGTGAGCTTCTGGTCGAAGATCTTGTTGAACGACAGGCGCGGGGTGATCTCGCCGTACAGCGTGCTGCGGCCGTTGCCCGAATCCTTCTTGCCGTTGTAGAAGATGCGGTCGACGAACACGAAGTTGTCGCCGTACTTCCAGGCATCGGCATGCTCGAAGGTGAAGGTCTGCTGGATCTCGGGGTTGACCTTGAAGTCGTGGCCGTACAGGTAGGTGAGGCTGTTGCCCTGCCACTGCAGCAGGTCGCCGGCAAGGCTGGTGCCGGTGGTCAGCAGGCCGGCGGCCAGTAGCAGGCTCTGGGAGATGCGCATTGCGAAGGAAGCTCCGGGTGTCAATGTCGGCGTTGGCGGCCGTATCGTTAGGGTGTGCACGCAGGCGCCTGGCCAGGCACTCGGGCAGGAAGCGGCCGAGTCCTGGCAGGTGACAGGATGCAGAGGTGTCGAAGGTTTCGAGCGTCAGCGCGGCGCGCCTGCAAGCCAGGCTGCTCGAAGGGCGCGCAGGTTACTGGCTTGTCGAATGAAGCTCAAGCCTTCGATGAGGCCGGTACGCCTCAATAAGCTGAACGATCGATCAGGTTCGGTGCACGTTCCGTACCTTTTCGACGGCCGCCTGACTGTTGACGATGGATCCCGAGGACCTTGTGTCGCACGTTACCGGCGATGCACGCACCGCCCGGCGGCATAGGTCTCCCGCACCACCCGGTCATCCCCCAGCGTCGTCAGCACGAACAGCGTTTCCTCGATGCTGCGCGACTGTTGCAGGCGGTAGTCGAGCAGCGGCGTGGCCTTGTAGTCCAGCACCACGAAGTCCGCGTCGTGGCCCGGCGCCAGGCTGCCGATGCGCTCTTCCAGACGCAGGGCGCGGGCGCCTCCGAGGGTCGCCAGGTACAGCGACTTGAACGGGTGCAGGCGCACGTCCTGCAGCTGCATCACCTTGTAGGCTTCGTTGAGGGTCGCCAGCAGCGAGAAGCTGGTGCCGGCGCCCACGTCGGTGCCCAACCCCACGCGCACGCCGAAACGCTCGGCCTGGGGCAGGTTGAACAGGCCGCTGCCGAGGAACAGGTTCGAGGTCGGGCAGAAGGCCACGGCCGAGCCGGTTTCCGCCAGGCGCTGGCATTCGGCGTCGCACAGGTGCACGCCGTGGGCGAACACCGAGCGCTCGCCCAGCAGGCGGTAATGGTCGTAGACATCCAGGTAGCCGTTGCGCTCGGGGTACAGCGCCTTGACCCAGTCGATCTCCTTGAGGTTCTCGGACAGGTGCGTGTGCAGGTAAACCCCAGGGTGTTCCTCGAGCAAGCAGCCAGCGGCGGCCAGTTGCTCCGGCGTGCTGGTGGGGGCAAAGCGGGGCGTCACGGCGTAGTGCAGGCGGCCCTTGCCGTGCCAGCGCTCGATCAGCGCCTTGCTGTCCCGGTAGCTGCTGTCGGCCGTGTCGGTCAGGTAGTCCGGGGCGTTGCGGTCCATCATCACCTTGCCGGCGATCAGCCGCAGGTCGAGGCGTTCGGCCTCCTCGAACAGGGCGTCCACCGACTCAGGGTGCACGCTGCCGAACACCAGGGCCGTGGTGGTGCCGTTGCGCAGCAGCTCGCCGAGGAACCGCTTGGCCACCTCGTCGGCGTGGGCCTTGTCGGCGAACTGCCGCTCGCAAGGGAAGGTGTAGGTCTCGAGCCAGTCGAGCAGCTGTTCACCGTAGGAACCGATCATGCCGGTCTGTGGGAAGTGAATATGGGTGTCGATGAAGCCGGGGGTGATCAGGGCGTCGGTGTAGGTGACCACCTCGGTGTCCGGTGCCAGGGTCGGCAACAGCTCGGTCGCTGGGCCGACAGCGGTGATCCGGCCGTCGTCGACCACCAGCAGGCCATCGTCGAAATAGGCGTAGGACGCGTCCAGGCCGACCTCGCTGGGGTCGGCCAGGCTGTAGAGAATGGCGGCGCGGTAGGCGGTGCGGGGTGTGCTCATGCGGCTCTCGTCTGTCAGAAAAGGTGCGGCGTCGTAGGCCCTGTCCTCAGACGGAGCAGGGCACGTTCGACGCGGGCCATGGGCAAGCGTACCAGACCCGCAACGGCTCGCGCCGCCGGGCATCAAGTGCGCTACAATTGCGCCCCTTCGCCCAGCCCCATGACCCTTAAGGACCCCCATGACGTTCAAGGCGCCGGACAGCCTCTGCGAACAGATCGCCCGCCACCTGGCCGAACGGATCATCCGTGGCGAACTCGCGCCTGGCGAGCGCATCCAGGAACAGAAGGTCACCCAGGCCCTGAACGTCAGCCGTGGCTCGGTGCGCGAGGCGCTGCTGATCCTCGAGCGGCGGCACCTGGTGGCCATCCTGCCGCGTCGCGGCGCCCATGTGACCGTGCTGGACGCCCACAGCGTGCGCAGCCTGTGCCACATGATGAGTGAGCTGTACATCCTGCTGGGCAACGCCGTGGCCGCCCGCTGGCGCACCGACAGCGACCTGCTGCCGTTCCTGGCGGTCCAGCAACGGCTGGTGCAGGCGTGCGCCCGTGGCGACATCGAGGCGTTCGTCGCCGACAGTTTCGCGGTGATGCGCACGGCCTATCCGTTCGCCGACAACCTCTACCTGCAAGAGACCGCCGAGAACCTGCAGCCGGCCATGAGCCGCGCCTACCACCTGGCGCTCGCGCAGCGCCAGGCGAGCATGGCCGATTTCGTCCAGCTGTTCGACGATCTGCTCGATGCCGTGCTGCGACGTGACACGGCGCGTATCCGCGAGGTGCTGGTGACCTACTGCACGCGCAGTGGCGACCTGGTCATCGCTGCCCTGGCTGCGGGTTGATCGATGCGCCTGAAATGCATTCGCCTGGCCGGCTTCAAGTCCTTTGTCGACCCGACCACGGTCAACTTCCCCAGCAACATGGCCGCCGTGGTCGGGCCCAACGGCTGCGGCAAGTCCAACATCATCGACGCCGTACGCTGGGTGATGGGCGAAAGCTCGGCGAAGAACCTGCGCGGCGAGTCGATGACCGACGTCATCTTCAACGGCTCGACCAGCCGCAAGCCGGTCAGCCAGGCGAGCATCGAGCTGGTGTTCGACAACAGCGACAACACCCTGGTGGGCGAATACGCGGCCTACGCCGAGATCTCCATCCGCCGCAAGGTCACCCGCGACGCACAAAACACCTACTACCTCAACGGCACGAAGTGCCGGCGCCGGGACATCACCGACATCTTCCTCGGCACGGGCCTGGGGCCGCGCAGCTACTCGATCATCGAGCAAGGGATGATCTCCAAGCTGATCGAGGCCAAGCCCGAGGAGCTGCGCAACTTCATCGAGGAAGCCGCCGGCATCTCCAAGTACAAGGAGCGCCGCCGCGAGACCGAGAACCGCATCCGCCGGACCCAGGAGAACCTGGCGCGCCTGACCGACCTGCGCGAAGAGCTGGAGCGCCAGCTCGAACGCCTGCACCGTCAGGCCCAGGCCGCCGAGAAGTACAAGGATTACAAGGCGCGCGAGCGCCAGCTCAAGGCCAGCTTGTCGGCCTTGCGCTGGAGCGCCCTGGACGCACGGGTGCGCCAGCGCGAGGCAGTGATCGTCGACCAGGAGGTGGCCTTCGAGGCGCTGGTGGCCGAGCAGCGTAATGCCGATGCCAGCATCGAGCGGCTGCGTGACGGCCACCACGAGCTGTCGGAGCGCTTCAACCAGGTGCAGGCACGTTTCTACTCGGTGGCAGGCGACATCGCCCGGGTCGAACAGAGCATCCAGCACGGGCAGCAGCGCCTGCGGCAGTTGCAGGACGACCTCAAGGAAGCCGAGCGCACGCGCCTGGAAACCGAGTCGCACCTGGGCAACGACCGCGCCTTGCTGGCCAGCCTGGCCGAAGAACTGGAGATGCTCGAGCCGGAGCGCGAACTGACCTTGGCGGCGGCCGAGGAGAGTGCGGCCACCTTGGACGAGGCCGAGCAGGGCATGCAAGGCTGGCAGGAACAGTGGGACGATTTCACCGCCCGCTCGGCCGAGCCCCGCCGGCAGGCCGAAGTGCAGCAGTCACGCCTGCAACAGCTTGAAGCAGGGCTCGAACGCCTCGCCGAACGCCAGCGCAAGCTGGGCGAGGAACGCGACCAGCTGAGCGTCGATCCGGACGACGCCGCCCTGCTCGAGCTGGCCGAGCAGCTGGCCGCCGGTGAAGCGTCGATCGACGGCTTGCAGCTGGCCGAGCAGGAAGCGCTCGAGCAGCTCGAGCACGCCCGTGAGCACTGGCGTGACGGCAACGAGCGTCGTCAGCAACTGCAAGGCGAGCTGCAACGCCTCGGCGGCCGGGTGGCCTCCCTGGAAGCCTTGCAGCAGGCCGCGCTGGAGCCGGGTGCTGGGACTGCACAGTGGTTGCAGCAGGCCGGGCTGGCGCAGCGGCCGCGGGTGGCGAACCGCCTGCGTGTCGAGCCTGGCTGGGAGCTGGCGGTGGAAACCGTGCTGGGCGCCGACCTGCAAGCGGTGCTGGTGGATGACTTCGCCGACTTCGACTATGCCCGCCTGGAGCAGGGTGAGTTGCGCCTGTTGTCGACCGAGGCCGCGGCGCCGAGGCAGGCCGGTAGCCTGCTCGACAAGGTCGAGAGCGCGGTGGACTTGTCTGCCTGGTTGGGCCAGGTGCGCCCCGTGGACAGCCTGGAGCAGGCGCTGGCCCAGCGCGCGGGCCTGGCCCCGGGCGAAAGCCTGGTCAGTCGCGATGGCTACTGGGTCGGCCGGCAGTTCCTGCGTGTCAGCCGGGGCGACGATGCCCAGGGCGGCGTGCTGGCGCGAGGCCAGGAACTCGAACGCCTGCTCGCTCAGCAAGCAGAGCAACAGGCCGAGCTCGACCAGCTCGAGGAACGCCTGCAGGCGCTGGGTGAGCGGCAGCGCGAGCAGGAAGCGCAACGCGAGCAGCTGCGTCGGCGCCATCAGGACGAAAGCCGTCAGCTGGGCGAGACCAAGGCGCGGCTGTCCGCCGTGCGCGCCCGTGCCGAGCAGGTGGCGCTGCGACGCCAGCGCTTGCAGGAAGAGTTGACCGAGCTGCAAGAGCAGCGCGCCCTGGAGCACGAGCAGTTGAGCGAAGCCCGGCTGCTGCTGCAGGACGCCCTGGAACACATGGCCCAGGACACCGATCAGCGCGAGCAACTGTTGGCGCGCCGCGACGGTCTGCGCGAAACCCTCGACCGCGTCCGCCAGGAGGCCCGTCATCACAAGGACCATGCGCACCAGCTCGCCGTGCGCGTGGGCTCGCTGCGGGCCCAGCATGATTCCACCCGCCAGGCCCTGGAACGCCTGGAGCAACAGGCCGTGCGCCTGGTCGAGCGACAGGAGCAACTGAGCCTCAACCTGGAAGAAGGCGAAGCGCCGCTGGACGAGCTGCGCCTGAAGCTCGAAGAGCTGCTCGAGCAACGCATGGGCGTGGACGAGGAGATGCGCCAGGCGCGCCTGCACCTGGAGGACGCCGACCGCCAGTTGCGCGACGCCGAGAAGCGCCGCACCCAGGCCGAACAGCAGGCGCACCTGCTGCGCGGCCAGCTCGAGCAGATGCGCCTGGAGAGCCAGGGGCTGGACGTGCGCCGCAAGACCTTGCAGGAGCAACTGCTGGCCGATGGCTACGACCTGCAGGGGGTGCTGGACACCCTCGACGAGCAGGCCAGCGAAGAGGCCACCGAGCAGGAGCTCGAACAGCTCGATGCACGCATCCAGCGCCTGGGCGCGATCAACCTGGCGGCCATCGACGAGTACCAGCAGCAGTCCGAGCGCAAGCGCTACCTCGACGCCCAGGACGCCGACCTGGTCGAGGCGCTCGACACGCTGGAAAACGTCATTCGCAAGATCGACAAGGAAACCCGCAATCGCTTCAAGGATACCTTTGATCTGATAAATGCAGGTTTACAGGCACTTTTTCCAAAAGTTTTCGGTGGCGGCAGCGCTTATCTGGAACTGACGGGCGAAGATCTACTCGATACTGGGGTGACGATCATGGCGCGTCCGCCGGGCAAGAAGAACAGCACCATCCATCTGCTGTCCGGTGGCGAGAAAGCCCTGACCGCGCTGGCACTGGTTTTCGCCATCTTCAAGCTCAATCCGGCGCCGTTCTGCATGCTCGACGAGGTCGATGCACCGCTGGACGATGCCAACGTGGGACGTTACGCCCGGCTGGTGAAGGAGATGAGCGAAACCGTGCAGTTCATCTACATCACCCACAACAAGATCGCCATGGAAAAGGCCGATCAGCTGATGGGGGTGACCATGCACGAGCCGGGCTGTTCGCGGCTGGTGGCGGTCGACGTGGAAGCGGCGATGGCCCTGGTGGACAGCTGACACGCAAGAAGGAAGGGGTAAGTGGGAAGAATGCGACTGACATGTCAGACAGACGGTGAAACTTACCGTAGGTCGTGCTAGCTTTATGTCACCTGTTTTAAACGTGGGAAAACGCCTGCCAGAACAGCGAGTTGGCGCCACGAGTTAAAGGGCTTTGAAGCCTTTGTTTCCAAGCACATTTTTTTACAGAGGCACGGAATTACATGGAAATCGGTCTGCGCGAGTGGCTGATCCTCATCGGCGTCATCGTCATCGCCGGCATTCTGTTCGATGGCTGGCGCCGTATGCGCGGCGGCAAGGGTAAATTGAAGTTTCGTCTGGACCGCAGCTTTTCCAATCTCCCCGAGGAAGAGGGCGGCGCCGAGGTGCTGGGCCCTTCACGGGTACTGGACAACCCGCGTGAGCCAGACCTGGACGAAAGCGACCTGCCGTCGATGAGCGCGCCGGCGCGTGAGCGCGACCCTAAACCGGTCAAGGCGCCCAAGCGCAAGGAGAAAGTCGTCGACAGCGCGCCGGTGGCGGCACCACGTGACGTCCGGGAGCCCGAGCTGTTCGCCGACGATCACGACGATTATGCCGACGAGCGCCGGGGCACGGGCTTCGTGTCGGCCCAGGCTGCGCCTGCCGCGCATGCGCCTTCCCAGGCACCGGCCAAGGAGCTGCCACCGGCCGAGGAAGTGCTGGTGATCAGCGTCATCTCCCGTGACGAAGGCGGCTTCAAGGGCCCGGCGCTGTTGCAGAACATCCTGGAAAGCGGCCTGCGCTTCGGCGAAATGGACATCTTCCACCGCCACGAAAGCATGGCCGGCAACGGCGAGGTGCTGTTCTCGATGGCCAATGCGGTCAAGCCAGGCATCTTCGACCTGGACGACATCGACCACTTCAGCACGCGGGCCGTGAGCTTCTTCCTCGGTCTGCCGGGCCCGCGCCATCCCAAGCAGGCCTTCGACGTGATGGTCGCGGCCGCGCGCAAGCTGGCCCACGAGCTCGATGGCGAACTGAAGGACGATCAGCGCAGCGTGCTGACCGCCCAGACCATCGAGCACTATCGCCAGCGCATCGTCGAATTCGAGCGCCGGGCGTTGACCCAGAAGCGCTGAAGGTGACGCGGGCTCGCCTGGCCGGGCCCAGCCGTTAACAGACAAGAAAGCAGCTTCGGCTGCTTTCTTGCTTTTGCAAGAGAAGACCCAGACATGACCGCTGAATCCAGAATCCTCGAACTGCGTGACGCCATCGCCCAGCACAACTACCGCTACTACGTGCTCGACGAGCCCAGCGTGCCCGATGCCGAATACGATCGCCTGTTCAACGAGCTCAAGGCGCTCGAGGCCGAGCATCCTGACCTGGTCACCGCCGATTCCCCGACCCAGCGCGTCGGCGGCCAGGCCCTGGCCGCGTTCAGCCAGATCCGCCACCAGATCCCCATGCTCAGCCTGGGCAACGCCTTCGAAGAGAGCGACCTGCGCGAATTCGACCGGCGCGTGGTCAGCGGCCTGGACCTGCCCGATGCCAGTTCGGCCGTCGACTACAGCTGCGAGCCGAAACTCGATGGCCTGGCGGTCAGCCTGCTCTACCGCGACGGGCAACTGGTGCAAGGGGCCACCCGTGGCGATGGCACCACCGGCGAAGACATCAGCACCAACGTACGCACCGTGCGCAACATTCCCCTCAAACTGCACGGCAGTGGCTGGCCGGCCGAACTCGAGGTGCGCGGCGAGGTGTACATGAGCAAGGCCGGGTTCGAGCGGCTCAACGCCACCCAGGCCGAGATCGGCGGCAAGACCTTCGCCAACCCGCGCAACGCCGCTGCCGGGAGCTTGCGCCAGCTCGACTCGAAGATTACCGCCAGCCGCCCTCTGGAGTTCTGTTGCTACGGAGTCGGCCACACCTCGGCCCCTGTCGCCGAGAGCCACATCGACACCCTCGAGACGCTCAAGACCTGGGGCCTGCCGATCAGCCGCGAACTGCGCCATGCCGCTGGCATCGACGAGTGCCTGGCCTACTACCATGACATCGGCGCACGGCGTAACGATCTGCCGTACGAAATCGACGGCGTGGTGTTCAAGGTCAACAGCCTGGCGTCGCAGCGCGAACTGGGCTTCCGCTCGCGCGAGCCGCGCTGGGCCCTGGCGCATAAATTCCCGGCGCTCGAAGAAATCACCGAAGTGCTCGACGTCGAGTTCCAGGTCGGCCGTACCGGCGCGGTCACCCCCGTGGCGCGGCTCAAGCCGGTCAAGGTCGCGGGCGTCACCGTGTCCAACGCCACCTTGCACAACATGGACGAGATCGGCCGCCTGGGCCTGATGATCGGCGACAGCGTGATCATCCGCCGCGCAGGCGACGTGATCCCGCAGGTCATGCAGGTGGTCACCGAGCGTCGCCCCGACGATGCCCGTCCGGTGCACGTGCCCGAACAGTGCCCGGTATGCGGGGCCCAGGTCGAGCGTACCCAGCTGGTCAAGCGCAGCAAGGGCCGCGAGACCACCAGCGAAGGCGCCGTATACCGCTGCGTCGGCCGCCTGGCCTGCGCCGCCCAGCTCAAGCAGGCGATCATCCACTACGTGTCGCGCCGCGCCATGGACATCGACGGCCTGGGCGAGAAGAGCGTCGAGCAGCTGGTCGACCAGCACCTGATCCGCTCGCCCGCCGACCTGTACCGCCTGACCTTCGACCAGGTGGTGGCCCTCGAAGGCTTCGCCGAAGTCTCCAGCAACAAGCTGCTGGCGGCGATCGAGGCCAGCAAGCGCCCGAGCCTGGCCCGCTTCATCTATGCCCTGGGCATCCCGGATGTCGGCGAGGAAACCGCCAAGGTCCTGGCCCGCTCCCTGGGCAGCCTCGCCCGCGTCCAGGCCGCCTTGCCGCAGGTGCTCACCTACCTGCCGGACATCGGCCTGGAGGTCGCCTACGAGATCCACAACTTCTTCGACGACGAGCACAACCGCAGCGTCATCCAGCAACTGCTCGACTGCGGCCTGACGCTGCAGGACGAAGGCGAGCTGGGCGCCGAGTTCGCCGCCAGCACCAGCCTTGCCGGCCTGATCGCCAAGCTCGACATTGCCTCGGTCGGCCCGACCGGCGCTGAAAAACTGGTGGCCCGCTTCGACAGCCTGGACAAGATCATCGAGGCCGACGGCATCGACCTGCGCCAGGCCCTCAACACCCGCCAGGCCGACGCCGTGCGCGCATTCTTCCGCGACGAGGCCAACCAGCGTCTGGCCCATGCCCTCGAAGCACAGTTGCGCGAGTTCGGCATGCACTGGGCGAGCGAGAAGAAAACCGCCGAAGGCCTGCCCCTGGCGGGACAGACCTGGGTACTGACCGGCTCGCTCGAACGCATGAGCCGCGATGTGGCCAAGGACAAGCTCGAAAGCCTGGGCGCCAAGGTGTCCGGCTCGGTGTCCGGCAAGACCCACTGCGTGGTCGCCGGCCCCGGCGCCGGCTCGAAGCTGACCAAGGCCAACGAACTGGGGCTCGAGGTGCTCGACGAGGACGCCTTCGTGCGCTTCCTGGAAGGGCAGGGCATCGCCGTTTGACGGGCCTGTGCGACAAGTCATTGAGAAATGATGGGTTTTTCGTGAGGCAAAGGTTGTAAGTTCTGCTCAGCGCGGTACAATGGCGCCGCTTGTCACATGGCAAGCGGCGTAGTGGTGGCCCTACCGGTCCCCCCGCAACGGTTACCCGTTAACCTGGTCAGGCCCGGAAGGGAGCAGCCATGGCGGGAACATCGTGTGCCGGGGTGCGGCTGGTGGGGCTGCCTCCATTACGCAGGTCCTTGAGTTCTCGGGGATTTCTTTTCAAGCATTTCCTATTGCATCACTGCTAAGTCTACTGAGTTTTACTCGCAGGACAGTGCTGATCAGCCGACGGTTGCTAACGTAGCGACATGCTTTAGCGTTTCACATAAAACAACCTTCTACTCGTGTATGATTGAACAAGCTTTGATGCGTGACATCATGACCCGTTATGTCTATGTATCTCGTTTACAGGCAGGAAATGTGAACAGATCTGCCTGCCACGTTGAATCAGAAAGCAGGAGAACAACATGGCATCGCTATTGACCAGAGCTGAACAGGCCGTATCTGCTACTGCAATGGCTAGAACCTTCGGCGCGCGTCTGAAGGATGTCACCAGTGGAGAGACCACCCATCTGGTCATTTTCGAGGACAATGAGCCTGCGGCGGTGCTGATAGGCGTCGAAGCCTATCAATCCTTGCAGGATGAGCTCGAAGACCTTCGTGCCGAGCGTTTTGCATTCGAGCGTTTACTCAGCTTGGACGAGGGCAACACTATAAGCCTTGAGGGCATGGAAGCCAGCTTCAAATAACCAATCCATAAGTTGGGAAGCTACGTCTCTTTCTGCTGTACCTGACGATCTTCTATAGCTCGGCACTGCGGAATCAAGGCGGTTTTTCAAAGTGATGAGAACGCTTCGATACAGGCTCACACCCCGCCCACTGACCTGTGCACCCCCTCCAACCGCGCAAACGAAATATCCTTCGCCGTCAGCAAGAAATCCCGCATATACGCCATCTCCAGCATATCGCTGCGCACCCCCGCGAACAGCGTCGCCTGCAGCCCCTCCTTCCCCAACCGCTTGGCCATCACATACCCCCGTGCGCTGTATTCATGCACCGCCCAGTTCGGCAAGCAGCACACCCCACGCCCACTGGCGACCAGCTGCATCATCATGACGGTCATCTCCGCCGTGCGGACCTGCGCCGGCTCGACGTCGGCCGGGTCCAGAAAGCGGGTGAAGATGTCCAGGCGGTCGCGTTCGATGGGGTACGTGATCAAGGTCTGCCCGGCGAGGTCGGCAGGTTCCAGGTAGGGTCTGTCGCGCAGTGCATGATGCTTGTCGAGGGTCAGCAGCGCTTCGTACCCGAACAGGGGGATGTAGGTGACGCCCGGCAGGCTCACCGGGTCGGAGGTGACGACCAGGTCGAGGTCGCCCCGTGCCAGGGCCGGCAGCGGCGCGAACGACCATCCCGAGGCCAGGTCCAGTTCGACCTCCGGCCAGTCGCTGCGAAAGGCGTCCAGTGACGGCATCAGCCATTGATAGCAGCTGTGGCATTCGATGGCGATGTGCAGGCGGTCAGCGGTGCCGCACGCCAGGTTGCTCAGGTTGCGCTCGGTGGTGTGGATCAGCGGCAGGACCTGGTCGGCCAGTTGCAGCAGCTTCAGGCCCGCGGTGGTGAAACGCACGGGCTTGGACTTGCGCACGAACACGGGCAGGCCCAGGCGGCTTTCCAGCTCGCGGAACTGATGCGACAGCGCCGACTGCGTCAGGTGCAGGCGCTCGGCGGCCAGGGGCAGGCTGTCGGTTTCGCGCAGGGCGTGGAGGGTGCGCAGGTGCCTCAAGTCGATCATGGGCGGCAGGCTACGCTCGCGTGTGCCTTCATCGCGCCGACAGCTCGCGGCGAACGATGTCCGCGCCTGCGCTCAAGGCCCGCAGCTTGCCTTGCGCCACCGAGCGGGGCAACGGTGCCATGCCGCAGTTGGTGCAGGGGTAAAGGTGCTCGGCGTCGACGAATTGGAGTGCCTTGCGAAGCGTGTCGGCCACCGCTTCAGGCGTCTCGATGGCTGGGTTCGCCACGTCGATGGCGCCCACCATCACCTTCTTGCCACGAATGAGTTCGAGCAGTTCCAGGGGCACGTGCGAGTTATGGCATTCCAGCGAAATGATGTCGAGGCTGGAGGCCTGCAGCCGGGGGAAGACGTCTTCGTACTGCCGCCATTCGCGGCCCAGGGTCTTTTTCCAGTCCGTGTTGGCCTGGATGCCGTAGCCGTAGCAGATGTGCACGGCCGTTTCGCAGGTGAGCCCTTCGACGGCCCGTTCCAGGGCCGCGACACCCCAGTCGTTCACCTCGTCGAAGAACACGTTGAACGCCGGTTCGTCGAACTGAATGATGTCCACGCCGGCCGCCTGCAGCTCGCGGGCTTCCTGGTTGAGGATCGCGGCGAATTCCCAGGCCAGCTGCTCGCGGCTTTTGTAATGGCTGTCGTACAGCGTGTCGATCATGGTCATCGGGCCGGGCAGGGCCCATTTGATGGGCTGGTCGGTGTGTCGACGCAAGAAGGCGGCGTCCTCCACGAACACCGGCGTACGGCGTGCGACCGCCCCGACGACCGTCGGCACGCTGGCCTCGTAGCGGTCGCGGATCCTGACCGTCTCGCGCTTTTGGAAATCGACGCCGTCGAGGTGTTCGATGAAGGTGGTGACGAAGTGCTGACGGGTCTGCTCACCGTCGCTGACGATGTCGATGCCTGCCCGTTGCTGCTCCAGCAGCGCCAAGCGCAGGGCATCCTGCTTGCCTTCGGTCAATGCCTCGCCGTTCAGCTTCCAGGGTGACCAGAGCGTTTCGGGCTGGGCGAGCCAGGAGGGTTTGGGCAGGCTGCCGGCGGTGGAGGTGGGTAACAGCGTTTTCATGGGGAATGACCTGGTGTGCCGGAGGGATCAAGCGGTGCACTGCGCGGACCACTGCTCGAGGATCGCGTGGTAGGGCTTGATGAAATGCGCTTCGACGAAACGGGCTTGTTCGACGGCCAGCCGGCTGCGTTCTTCGCGGTCGTAGACGATGCGCGTCAGGGAATAGTCCTGGTGCTGCAGGCTGGGACGATAGGTCTTGCCGGCTGCCGCGTTGGCGTTGTAGATCTCGGGGCGGTAGATCTTCTGGAAGGTGTCCATGGTGCTGATGGTGCTGATCAGTTCCAGGTTGGAATAATCCGCCAGCAGATCGCCCGTGAAATAGAACGCCAGGGGCGCAACGCTGTTCGCCGGCATGAAGTAGCGCACCTGCAAACCCATCTTGGCGAAATACGCGTCGGTCAGCGACGGGTCGTTCTGCTGGTATTCGAAGCCCAGCACCGGGTGGTGATTGTCGGTACGGTAGTACGTCCTGCTGCTCGAAACGCTCAGGCAAATGACCGGCGGCTTGTCGAAGTGCGCGCGGTATTCGTTCGACTGGAGGAAGCACGTGAACAGCCTGCCGTGCAGCTCGCCGAAGCGGGCGGGTGCGCTGGCCACCGAGGCCTCCTTGGCATGCGCTGGCAGCACGATGCTGAAGTCGTAATCGCGCAGGTAGGAGGAGAAGTTGTTGCCGACCATGCCCGCGCTGCGTTCGCCGGTGTGTCGATCGAGCACGGTGGTTTTCAGCATCTCGATCAGCGGGAGTGCGTGATCGTCCCGCGCAGCGGTGAGGTGCAGGTCGACGGAGACGATGTCGAGCTCGACGGCGTAGCGGTCGCTTTCAGGGTTGTCCCACTGCGCCAGGGCGTTGAAGCGGTTGTCGATCATGCGCAACGTGTTGCGCAGGTTTTCCTGACGGCGTTCGCCCCGCGCCAGGTTGGCGAAGTTGGTCGTCATCCGTGTCGTGGAGGCGGGACGGTAGTGCTCGTCGAAACCCACGGTCTTGATGGAAAAACGGAAGTCTGTGCACGTCATGATCGGTCGTCTCGCTCGGATGTCTACGGGCCCTGCCAGTCGGTCGTATGGTAGGGGCGGGGTAGAGGGGGCGGAACTGAATTGATTTCACAGGCCCTTTAGCCGTGCTCATGACGCTGTTTAGTAAGGGGCGAGCGCATCGATCGATCGACCTGCCGTGTACATCTTGAATCCTTGCACCGCTTGATCCTGCCGGCATCCTGGTGCCTACTCGTCAGGGATGTTCGTCAACGCGTCAGGAGTGGTAACCGTGGATCAAGTCGACCCGCTCATCGCGGAGCGCGTTCGGGAATGGCAGGCCCGGCGTCTGGCCATCAAGGATCAGATGCAGGCGTCTCCGGAGCGCACCCTGGAATTGTCATGGGTGCTGGATGAAATGGATGAAGAGCACGAGCGCATCCTGCACGCCGCCCAAGGGGAGGCGCTGACGGCGGACGTGTCCGAGCCGGTCGAGCCCGTGCAGACGTCACCCGTGGTCAGCGAGCCTGCGCCTGGGCCAGGTCGCCACCGGCTCGATCTGCGGCTGGACGTCTCGGCCGCCACCGTCGACGACCTTCGTGCATTGATCCAGACCGCTCTGCATGAACTTGACGGTAGACTGCACGACGCCGAGGCGCATGCGCTCGCCGGCCGAATGGGTGGCACCCTGGGTGACTACCGCTTCGAACTCAAGCGCACAGGCCTTTTCGATGAGTGATTCGACCCCGCCCGACCTCGACAAGACCCTGCCGGTCGCTGCCGACCCGTGCGCCGCGCCCCACCTCTCGGACGAAGCGCTGGCCCGGCACCTGGCGCCGCTGCTCGCCACCTATGAGGTGAAGTGGCGTGGCCATGGCGTGATCTATGTCGACGACGAACCCTACAACATCGAGACGGCGCAACGTATCATCGCCGACCTCGGCAGGACATTGTCCCTGCCGGCCGCGACCGTACGCCAACGCCTGATCGATGCCCAGCTGCTGCGCGACGTCCGCCAGCGGCCTGCGCCTGTCAACCCGGCGCAGCGCATGGTCGCGCAGCTGGCGGCCTCCAAGCTGCTGGCCAATCGTCCCACCAGGCGCGACGACCCAGAAGAGCCTGACCAGCGTTGACGCCCAGCCCCATCGCCCACACCACGAGACCCCATGCAACCGGAACATTACGACCTGTCCAGCCCTGTCTATCTGCCCATTGCCGAGGAATGCTGCCAGCGGCTGCTCGACGACGAGGGCGTGGCGGGGCTGGAAGCGCTCAGCGACCCGGAACTGGCCGCAGTGCTGGTGATCCAGCACCTGGCGCAGGCGGGTGAGCAGGGGGTCAGTGCCAGCGGCGCGGAGAAGATCCTGGCCAAGCTGCTGGCCTGGCAACAGGCGCGCACGTCGGATACGGGGCCCTGTCTGCTGAGCGAAGCGCAACGGTTGTTCGATGCACGCAAGCTCTATTTCGGCCTGGGCCTGCTCGACAGCCTGGGCCTGCGGTTGCTCGAGGCGGAGGAGGTGACGACGCAGGAGTACCTGCTGCCCGATGGTCGCTGGGACGAGCAGTACAAGGCCCGGCACTTTCTCCGGCACCATCCGTTCGCCCGCCAGATGATCACCGCCCGAGGGCGCGAGCGCTGGTTGAGTTCGGCGCAGGACCGGCTGGTGCGGACCTTTCGCGCCAACCTCGACGAGCATCTGCACGTGCAAGGGTATGCCGGGGTGGGCAAGAGCCACTTGCTCGGCGCCTTGATGGACTGTCTGCGGCCAGGGCGTACCCTGGCCCTGGCCCGCACGGACAAGAAGCTCGAAGCGCTGCGGCGTCGCCTGGGCGGCCAGGGCAAGTTGCCTGGGCTGAGCTTCAAGGCCTTCGCTGAAGCCGTCCTGGCACCCCCACGGGGCGCGCGCACTGTGAAGCGTACCGCCCGGCTCCCGACCAAGGCCGCCGTGTGCGATGAGTTGTCGATCCACGGCTTTCGCGGGTACGGACCGGTGCAGGCGCTGGACATCTGCCTGGTCGTGCTGGCGCGCTACTGCGATTCGTGGGATCGAGCGCTGTGCAATGCCCATCTGCCGGTCTTCCAACAGGCCCTGACACCGGTCGAAGCGCAGGTGCTGCTCGAGCAGGCCAGCCGGGTCTGGACCTGGCTGGACGCGCACCCGCAGTGGGCGCCGCGCACCGGGTTCGAGATGCTGTTGCTGATCAAGCGCGCCAGCCTGGCCGGGTGCCAGGTGCCGTCACGCTTCACCCACGTGATCGTCGACGAAAGCCAGGACATCCCGCCGCCGCTGTTGCAGATCATCGAGCGTGGGCGCCAGGTGCTGGTGACCCTGGGCGACGAGTACCAGAAGGCCAGTGGCCCGGTGGTCAAGCGCGAACGACGGGTGCGCCAGAGCGATGTGAGCTATTCGGTGCGCTCCGGCCGCAAGGTCGAGGCGCTGGTCAATCCGTTGATTTCGCTGCACTCGCACCAACCCCGCCTGCCGTTCGAAGGCGCGCGCGATGCCGATGTGCGTGTGGAACTCTACCCCGAGCGCTTCACCCCCCCGGCTGGCTGCGTGGTCCTGACCGGGTCGCGCTGGGACAGCATGCGCTGGGCCTTGGAACTGTGCCGCCAGCACTGTGGCTTCGGCTTTCTCGAAAAGCGTGCCGAGGATGACCTGAAGTGGTTCATGGAAAGCGCCGTCCGGCTGTTCCGCCCGGACGTGTATGGCGAGACCGGGCGCGCCGAACGCCATCCGGCCTTCGCCGAGCTGACCGATTGGCACCGGGTACGTGAGACTCACCGGTTCGACGAGTCGTTCCTGTGGGTGCAGGATGAGCTGGAACAGGGCTTGCGCGTGGCCGACGTGACGGCGCTCGACCGGGTGATCAGCGACGGGCCGTCGAGCTGCCTGCTGTTGATGGCAGAGGAGGCCGGTGGCTGGGAGTTCGACCAGGTGCTGCTGACGCCGGGGCTGCTGACCACCGTGCCGTTCAAGGATGCCTACGAGTTCGATCACCGGATCTGCGCGATCTACATCGGGATTTCCCGGGCCAAGCACCGGCTGTACCTGCCGTATGACTTGCAGGAGTGGATCGGGTTTCACGCGAGCAATCATCGTGGGGTGCATGGGTACTGAGGGCGACGTGTTCCCGGCAGGCACGGCGGCCTCTTCATCGCGGGCAAGCTCGCACACATCGCGGATATATGACGTGAGGTAGCATGGCAATGGCGTTCTCTACACGACCAATAAGCCCGTGAACATCGAGACGTCGCCGCAGATCATTGCCGAGCTGAGTATAAGGCTTCGCTCGCCTGCGTGACTTCGACTTATTGAAGTAAGACTCCTTCAGGACGTATGGCGCAGACCTGTTCTGGATAACCCGACGCAGCGGATGGTAGCCCAGTTCGTAATTTTAAAATTAGTAAGCAATGATGGACTCAAGCAGAGCGAACTTGGGGAGCCCGACCAGAGTTGAGTGCAAACATGGCACAGTCAGTGGCAGTGAATCCCCTAAGTTTTCAAGGTTCCTGTGTAGATACTTACTGATCTTGAGCGCTTTTAGATAGCGAAGTTTGAGCTTGAATGCGCTATAAATATGCTGAAGTTGCCAAACTATAGTGCCTGATTATCTGCCTAACGTGATAATTTAGCACTGTGTAGAAGCTAGCGAACCCAATGTAAGCGTGTGAAAAGCCTAACCTCCGAATGCATAGCATTGAGGGGGAGGGCGAGCTACAGCCTTGGCGCTCCCAACCTGACAGGTACGACTAAACCGAGGGGGCGAAGGACAAGTGACTACGGCGTATGCCTTGAGTTAGACAGGCAGCAGGGGTTATCGAAGGTGAAATAGCTGCTTTTCTAAAAAATAGCAGCATCCTAAGAAAGGAAATTTCCTACTGCTGCTTGGGAAATTTCCAGCTTGTTTTTTGTGAAATAAGGTCCAGCATCAGGATTATGTCTGAAGCCAGAGGAGAGGGTGCCTTCGATATAAGAAGTGGATAATCTTGGAGGTGGGCACAGATAGCTAAGTGCATGAGCTTAAAATGGGACCTCGACTGGATTGCATTAATGTTTTTATTGGCGCTTTGCTAGTTGGTTTCCCTAAAAGCCTAGTGCGTATTAAGAGATTCTCTTTGCATGTTAGGAGGTAGAGAACGCTTCAGAAGAGCAAGCAAGCGCAATGCGACATGTCGGTTCTCCCGTTAAGAACAATAAAGGTGGAGAGGATGAGGAAAAACGCAGGAAAAATCGCCTGTCTAGTGGATGCTTACAGTACCGGGGCAGAGCTGGCCAAAGCGCTATATAAGTTGGGGTGGCGGTTGGTTCATGTTCAGTCGGGTTTGACAATTCCAGCCGCCTTTAAGAAAACGTATGATTGCGATTTATTCGAAACTAATCTTATTGCTGCGGCATTGAGTCGCTCGCAGCTATTCAGCCTGTTAGACAACTTCAAGCCGGCGTTCGTGGTGGCCGGAAGTGAACCAGGGGTCGAACTGGCTGACTGGATAAGCGCTGCGCTGCAATTAGCAGGTAATGATCCTCATACTAGCTACCTAAGACGAAATAAATACGCCATGTCGGAGCGTCTGACCCACGTGGGGCTTGATGCAGTCTCTCAATACCAAGTGACGTCTCGAGCTCAACTTCTGAGTGCATTGGCTTGCTTGAAGGTATACCCCGTCGTCGTAAAACCCGTTGACTCTATGGGAAGTGAAAATGTTCGCGTTTGCTACGATGAATGCGAGGCGTTGGAGGCCTTCGAGAACATATTCGACAAAGAAAATTTTGTTGGTAACATAAATAATTCTGTATTGGTTCAAGAGTTTTTAGAAGGGGACCAATATCTTGTCAATGCAGTAAGTATAGAGGGTCGTCATAGAATTTCAGAGATTTGGCATGAGAAGCGACTCAACGTGCGAGGGGTAGGCAACCTCTATGATTACGAAACGATATTGCCCTATGAGGGAAGTGTTCAAGGCAAGCTGATCACGTATGTAACCTGCGTGTTGGATGCATTGGGTGTAAGGAACGGCGCGAGTCATAGTGAAATCATCGTTACTTCACGCGGGCCTGTCTTGATAGAGACAGGTGCCAGAATGCAGGGGGGGATCGTTTCAAAGCCAATAATAGAAGCGCTTGGCTATAGTCATATGACCCTAACGTTAAATCGTTACATAGATCCGTCACGATTTTTTCGAGAGATCAATATCGAATATAGATTAAATAACTGTATCAGGGTTGTAAATCTCATTTCAGAAAAGTCGGGTGTCGTCGTTGAAAATAATAGTCGAACGTTGCTGGCTACACTGCCATCGTTTTACCTGATTGCACGAACCCCGGAGGTCGGAGATTTAATTCCGAAGACTGTAGACTTGTCTTCGAAAGCTGGCCATATCTATCTCATGCATAACAATATGGATCAGCTTGACAAGGATTATGCCCAGATTAGAACTTGGGAAGAAGAACGTAAACTTATCTCCTTGAGTTAGGGTGGCGCGATGAAAGTAGAAAAGCAGATTCCTAGGTGATAGTATTTTGATGAAGAATCATTTTATCTGAAAACTAAAATTTATTAGGCGGGTCGTGGGTTGCGTGTGTCGTAAAGAGGAACTCCGCTCCTATAAAACAAAAAATAGCCTATTGATTTCAAAGTAAATAATTTTAGGATTTTGTGGGCACTGCGGGCCCAATCTCTATGCGCGACAGCGCGGCGCCAAGGCGGCGGGCGGACTCCCACAGCCGGCTTTGTCATCGTGCGACTGCTTGCTTGAAATAGGTACCTGTGGGAGCTGGCTTGCCAGCGATAAGGCCTGTTCATCCACCTCAAGGCTGATAGGCCAGTGTTCGACCTGTCGACCGTGAGTCGGCGTTCGCTGCCCCGCCATGAGTCCTGACGTCAGCACGCCCCGCCAGGTATCGCTATTACAACGTTCGAACCCACCTTACCGACGCTTCCTCGCCCGCACCGCACTCGCCGATACCGTGAGCAACCGCTGAAAGGTCGGGCACTGCACATGATCCTCCTGAGGGCACTCGGCGGCATGGCGAAGGCCTTTGCTCAAGGCCATCAATCGCCTGGCCGTGCTTTCCAGTGCAGTGGCCTTGTCGATCAGATGCTGTCGGTCGATGCGCGGTTGACCAAGCAGTTCCTCGATCTCGTCCAGGGAAAACCCCGCTGCCTGACCCAGGGCGATCAACGCCAGCCGGTCGATGACATCGGCTGGGAACTGACGCCGTTGACCTGGCGTGGCCAGTGAGTGAATCAGCCCTTTCTTCGCGTAATACCGCAACGTCGAGGCCGGTACGCCGGTGCGTTTGGCGACGTCCGCTATGTCCATGGAGGGGTCCTTGACTTGAAGTTGACTTCAACTTCTATGCTGCGCGGCAGGTAACCATCCGTCAACGCGCAAGGATCGATCATCATGAACATCGCTGCTTTCACACTCCACAGTCTGCAGATCGGGCTGGGTGCCACCGTGCTCATGGGCCTGTGGACAGGGTTGCTGCGCCATGCAGGGGTTCGAACCTTGGATTATGCCCTGTTGGGCCGATGGGTCGGGCATGTGTGGCGGGGGCAATGGCGCCATCGCGCCATCGGGCAGGCGGCGCCAGTGGCGTTCGAGCGGGCGTGGGGTTGGGGGCTTCACTATACGGTGGGTATCGTGTTCGCGGGTCTGTTCCTGGCATGGGTCGGGGAGGGGTGGACCGTGCAGCCGACGCTCGGAAAGGCCTTGGCGTTCGGTGCGCTGACGGTGCTGGTGCCGCTGTGCGTGATGCAACCGGCGATGGGGCTGGGGCTGTTCGCACGGCATACGGCTAAACCCTGGCGCGGGTGCGCGCGGAGTCTGGCAACACACCTGGTGTTTGGAGCGGGGTTGTATACGTCAGCCTGGGTGTGGGCTGTATAGGGAGGGGCCAAGGCCCTGGCAACAATGGGGTTCGCTGCTGTCAGGGCCGAGGCTGGGACGGCTTGTGGATCAGACGGTCAGGCCGATCACAGGGTCCATTTCAGGCTGAACATCACGTTGCGCGGGTCGCCGTAGACGCCCTGGCCGGTACCGGTCGGGATGCCCTGCCAGTACTTTTCGTCGAACACGTTGTTAAGGTTGACTCGGCCGTCCCAATGCTCGTCGAAGCGGTAGCCTGCCATCAGGCCGACCACGGCGTAGCTGTCCTGTTCGGCATGGCCAGTGCCAACACGCTCGTAAGTTTTACTTTGGGCGAACACATCTCCACCTACACGCCATTTGCTTAGGTCGCCAGTCAGATTGTAGGACGTAGAAGCCTTGAACAGGTGTTTAGGTTGGTCCGCTGAAAAGCGCTTGCCTTCGTAGGTAGCATCCTTGACGTACTCGCTCATTACATACGTGTAGGATGCAGAGAAGTTCCAGTCTGGTGTCAGCGCGCCAGTCACCTCAGTGTCAATACCGCGACTGCGGACTTCTCCAGCGGTGCCGTAACAGGTGCGGTACTGTTGGCTACAGCTCAGCGGTTGGGGGCTCAATTCATAAGCACGGTTTTCCTGGGTCATATCGAATAGCGCAACCGAAGCATTCAGCGCGCCTTGTAGATATTCACCTTTGATCCCGATTTCATAGCTTTCGCCGGTCATGGGCTCAAGCACTGAGCCTGCCTCATCCTGAACGCTCTGTGGCTTGAATATCTGCGTGTAACTCGCGTAGGTCGAATAAGTTTCATTCAGGTCGTAGATAATGCCGGCATAAGGCGTAACTTCACGAGTCACGCTGTAACTGTTACCGAAAGATTTATCGTTGAAGTCATACCAGCTGAGCCGTCCCCCCAGAATGACATGCAGAGGATCAAATGGATTCAATCGAACTACCGCATAGGCGGATTTTTCCGTGGTGATATTGTGGTTGGCGTAACCCGTGCGACCCTCGATCGAGGGTTTGGCAACTTTGCCAGGTTTGAAATTGTAAATGTCGACTGGTGTGCCGTCCCAGTACCCACCACGGAGGTTGTACTTGTCTTGACGCCAACTCACACCTGTTTGAAATTCATGGTTACGGCCAAACGCTTGAAAATCGCCACTCAACGAAGCATCGAGGTTGAGCATGTCGTCGTCGGTGAAATAATGCCCTGATGCCGTGCGCAAATCAGACGGGGCTGTGTAAGGGTAGGCCGTTAAGTAGTTTGAGAATGTATCTGACTCGCCCCAAACTTTTTGAGCTGCCACTTTGGCCTTCCAGCCATTGCTAAATCTGTGCGTTATATCACCAAACATCGTGTAGTTGTCTTGATCCCAATAAGACCAATCACCACCATAGAAGGTCGAGCGCGACAGCCCAAGGTTTTCACCGTTCGGTCCACTTGGCAAGCTGCCCCAGTCAGATTTTTTATCTTCACGCTGTTTGGACAGGCCAAGTGTGAGGGTCGTCGCATCGCTCACATCGGCTTCAAGAATGCCGTAGAATGTCTGCCGCTGTGTCTCACGCACGTCGACAAAGCTTTTGTTATTCTCATAGGCAGCTACCGCACGGCCACGTAGCGTCCCACTTTCGTTGAGCTTGTTGGATGCATCGATTTCGGTACGATACCGGTCCCAACTGCCTGCGCTAGTGGTAACGCTGACTTGAGGCGTAGCCGTTGGGCGTTTACGTACAAGGTTCAAAGTGGCAGATGGATCGCCTGCACCGGTCGTAAGACCCGTTGCACCTCGAACTACTTCAACGCGGTCATACATCGCTAGATCACCGGACGCAATGGTGTCTAGGTTGAACGTGCCTGCAATCGTTGGCAGACCATCGTACATCAGGTTATCAATGCGAAAGCCTCGAGACAGGTATTCACGCCGGTCCGAACCGAACTTGCGCAACGTTACCCCCGGCGCAGCTTTGACCACGTCGTCCAGGTTGTTCAGCCCTTGGTCCTCGATGCGCTGGCGCGTGATCACGCTCACGGACTGCGGCGTTTCACGAATCGACAATGGCAGGCCCGCCGACGTGCTCATCGACCCCGTGGTATACGACCGGGTCCCCTCGGTCGTCGCCTGCCCGGCCACACCGGCGGTTTCCGCCGTGATCTTGCTCTCGTCCAGTTCGATGACGTCGGCAGCGACGGCCAGCGAGCTGGCGGTGGTCAGCGAAATCAGCAGCGCCAGTGGGCGCACAGCAAAACGATTCATGCTCGAAAAATTCCCCGGGCAAAACCCAAGCGGACCCGCGCCTCGGATGGGGCGGTGTCGAAGTCTGAGGGTGAACGTCCTTTTAAGGCGAAGGCGCCTAGCCGTCGGCGCGGACGGAAGGCTAGTCAATTGTGAAAAAAGTGTAAATAGAAATATTTCACATCTGCGTTTATGTTTCAGATGCTAGGGCCTCGCACTCGCATATCGAGTGTGATAAGTGGGCGATGCCCGGTGTCAGTCCGCGCTGGCAGACTCTGTCCGGGCGAGGTAGCGATGGATCAACCGGTCGATGTCCCCCGAGCGCTTCATGCGCTTGAGTTCGGCCAGCAGCGCATTCACAGGCAGCCTAGGATCATCGCGCACCAGGCACCCCAGCGCGTCCTCTTCCAGCACATCGAGTGCCTGCAACCGTTCGTCCGGCGGCAACTGGCGGTTGTACCAGTCGAGCGTCAACTGGTTGCTCACGGCGAAGCGAAAGCGGCCGGCTTCGAGCTTCTGCAGGGCCAGCAGCTGGTTGCGGCTGTCTTCACGGCGCAGCTCGCCCGACTGCCAGGCAGCGTCCAGAGCGGGGTAGCGAAAGCCCAGGACGGCGCCTACGGTCTCCTGGCGCAATTGGGCCAGGGTGGTCGACGGCGCCACCCCTGGCGCGCCCACCAGCAGGTCGCGCTGGACCAGCAACGGCACGCTCCAGCGGTAGTTGCGCGGAACCGGGTCGAGCCAGGCCGGCGCCACATAGCACTGTAGATCGATGGCGCCTTCGCCCATGGCCTGCTGCAGGCGCAGCCGCGGCATGAGGTGGTATTCGGGCTCGAACCCCGCCCGTTGGGCCAGGGCCTGGAACACCTCGAACAGGATGCCGTCCACCGGGCGGTCATCGCGCAGTTGCATCAGCGGCATGCTCCAGCTCTCGGAGACCGCGATGCGCAAGGTCGGTGGCGCGGCCAGGCAGGGCGCCGCACACAGCGTCAACAGGGCTAATAGTCGTCGCACACCAGATCTCCGCAGGTAAAGAGGGTCAGGGCCTTGCCCGCTGGGAGGAAGACGTGCAGGGCAGGGTGCAATTTTGCCCCCGCTCCGCTAGCATTAGCGCCTCTTCCGCTCGTTCAGGCTGTGGCGTTTTCCCATGAGTTATCAGGTTCTTGCACGTAAATGGCGTCCGCGCTCGTTCCGCGAAATGGTCGGCCAGGCGCACGTGCTCAAGGCGCTGATCAACGCGCTGGACAACCAGCGCCTGCACCACGCCTACCTGTTCACCGGGACCCGCGGGGTCGGCAAGACTACCATCGCCCGGATCATCGCCAAGTGCCTGAACTGCGAGACCGGTATCACCTCCACGCCCTGCGGCACCTGTTCGGTCTGCCGGGAGATCGACGAAGGCCGCTTCGTCGACCTGATCGAGATCGACGCCGCGAGCCGCACCAAGGTCGAGGATACCCGCGAACTGCTGGACAACGTGCAGTATGCCCCGAGTCGTGGGCGCTTCAAGGTCTACCTGATCGACGAAGTGCACATGCTCTCGACGCACTCGTTCAACGCACTGCTCAAGACGTTGGAGGAGCCACCGCCCTACGTCAAGTTCATCCTCGCCACCACCGACCCGCAGAAGTTGCCGGCGACCATCCTGTCGCGCTGCCTGCAGTTCTCCCTGAAGAACATGAGCCCGGAGCGGGTGGTCGAACACCTGACCCATGTGCTCGGCGCCGAGAACGTGCCGTTCGAGGACGATGCGCTGTGGCTGCTCGGCCGTGCTGCCGATGGGTCCATGCGCGATGCCATGAGCCTGACCGACCAGGCCATCGCCTTCGGCGAAGGCCGGGTGTTGGCCGCCGACGTGCGGGCCATGCTCGGTACACTGGACCACGGTCAGGTCTACGGCGTGTTGCAGGCCTTGCTCGACGGTGACGCCCGGGCCTTGCTCGAGGCGGTGCGCGCGCTGGCCGAGCAGGGGCCGGACTGGGGCGGCGTGCTGGCCGAAATGCTCAACGTGCTGCACCGGGTCGCCGTCGCCCAGGCCCTGCCCGACGCGGTGGACAATGGCCAGGGCGACCGGGACAAGGTGCTGGCGCTGGCTTCGGCGTTGCCGGCCGAGGACGTGCAGTTCTACTACCAGATGGGCCTGATCGGCCGACGCGACCTGCCGCTGGCGCCGGACCCGCGGGGCGGTTTCGAGATGGTGCTGTTGCGCATGCTTGCGTTCCGGCCCGCCGACACCGACGACGCGCCAGCGCCCCGGCTAAAGACCTCGGGGATCAGCCAGGCCACGGCTGATTCCCCGGAGCCAGTGGCTGCTGCCCCGTCCGCCCCGGTGGCGGTGCCGTCCTCTCTGCCTGAACCGGTGCCAGCGCTTGCGCCCCATGAACGAGACGACCCCGATGCGCCCCTGACGGCGGTCGCAGGGCCGACGGTCAAGCCGCGCCCGCCCGTCGAGGCGTCCGAGCCGGCGCCGGCCGATGCCCAGGGGTTCCATCCACCCTGGGAGGCCGCGCCCGATTCAGCCCCGCCGCCGCGTACCAATGCCGGTCCGCAGGCCAGCCCACCCCTGGCCGATCCTGTGGCGGACAGGGGCCCTTCGCGTGACGACGCGCCGCCGTTCGACCCTGACGCCTATGACCTGGCAGGCATGGTCCGCGACGACGAGCCCGCGTCGGACGATGAGGACGACTACCCGGTCGAAACGGACCCGGCCAGCTTCACCTACCTCGACGAACTGGCCGAGCACGTACACGACCCCGAGCCGTCCAGCGTCCCCGAACCGTCGCCCGCCGCACGCCCGGCCACCGGCCTGGCCTTGCAATGGCTGGAATTATTCCCACAATTGCCTATCTCAGGGATGACAGGCAACATCGCCGCCAACTGTACGCTGATGGCGGCCGACGGCGACGACTGGCTGCTGCACCTGGACCCGGCGCAAGGCGCGCTGTTCAATGCCACCCAGCAGCGGCGCCTGAACGAAGCCCTCGACCAGCACCTGGGGCGTAGCCTACGGTTGAAGATCGAGCTGGTCCGGCCCGAGCAGGAAACCCCGGCCCAGGCCGCCGCCCGCAAGCGGGCCGAGCGTCAGCGCGAGGCCGAGGTGGCGATCGAGAGCGATCCATTGATCCAGCAGATGGTCCGCCAGTTCGGTGCAACGGTACGGCCGGACAGCATCCAGCCTGTCGAGGCCATGGCCCCCCAGGGCAATTGAAAGCACACCCCGCGGCCAGGCACGCCTGACCGCCTTACATGACACAACCGAGGAATTCCCCATGATGAAAGGTGGCATGGCCGGCCTGATGAAGCAGGCTCAGCAGATGCAGGAAAAGATGGCCAAGATGCAGGAAGAACTGGCCAACGCCGAAGTGACCGGCCAATCCGGCGCCGGCCTGGTCAGCGTGGTGATGACCGGTCGTCACGACGTCAAGCGCCTGAGCATCGACGACAGCCTGATGCAGGAAGACAAGGAAGTGCTCGAAGACCTCATCGCTGCCGCCATCAACGATGCCGTGCGCAAGGTCGAGCAGAACAGCCAGGAAAAGATGGGCGGCATGACCGCTGGCATGCAGCTGCCGCCAGGCTTCAAGATGCCGTTCTGACCGACCCGGCGTCAGGTCCAGTGGGAGCATCGGCCAGCGCGTCGCTGCTCCCATTTTCATTGCAGTCCCTCTGAATCACCGACAGGTTGCCCCCATGAGCTTCAGCCCTCTCATCCGCCAACTGATCGACGCGCTGCGAACCTTGCCCGGTGTCGGCCAGAAGACCGCCCAGCGCATGGCACTGCAACTGCTCGAGCGCGACCGCAGCGGCGGCGTCCGCCTGTCCCAGGCCTTGGCCCAGGCCATGGAGGGTGTGGGGCATTGCCGGCAGTGCCGCACCCTGACCGAACAGGAGCTGTGCCCGCAGTGCGCCGACACGCGTCGCGATGACACCCAGCTGTGCGTGGTGGAAAGCCCGATGGACGTCTATGCGGTGGAGCAGACCGGCTACCGTGGGCGCTATTTCGTGCTCAAGGGGCACCTGTCGCCGCTCGATGGCCTGGGCCCGGACGCCATCGGCATCCCGCAATTGATGGCGCGCATCGAAGAACAAGGCACGTTCAGCGAAGTGATCGTGGCCACCAACCCCACCGTCGAAGGCGAGGCGACCGCGCACTACATCGCCCAGCTGCTGGCCGAGAAAGGCTTGCCGGCAACCCGCATCGCCCATGGCGTGCCGTTGGGTGGGGAGTTGGAACTGGTGGATGGCGGGACCCTGGCCCACGCCTTTGCCGGGCGTCGGCCGATTTCGCTGTAGGGGAAGGCTGCAGGGCAGGGGCATGCCTGTCTCTGCAGCGGCGCTGGCCTCATGGGCAGACCAGCTTCCCCACGCCCTCAATATTCGCTGAGGGAGAACTCGGTCAGGCAGAACGTCGGCACCCCGACCGCCTGCAAGCGCTTGGAGCCGTCCAGCTCCGGCAGGTCGATGATCGCCGCCGCCTCGAACACCTGGGCACCGGTGCGGCGCACCAGGTTGGTCGCGGCCAGCAAGGTCCCGCCGGTGGCGATCAGGTCGTCGAAGATCAGTACCGAATCGCCTTCGCACAGGCTGTCGGCGTGCACTTCCAGGAACGCCTCGCCATACTCGGTCTGGTAGCCTTCCGACAGCACGTCGGCCGGCAGCTTGCCCTGCTTGCGGAACAGGATCAGCGGCTTGTTCAGTTGATGGGCGATGATCGCGCCGATCAGGAAGCCGCGCGCGTCCATGGCGCCGATGTGGGTGAAGTCGGCCTCTACATAACGCTCGACGAACTGGTCGGTCACGTAGCGCAGGCCACGGGGCGACTGGAACAGCGGCGTGATGTCGCGAAAGATCACGCCCGGCTTGGGAAAGTCCGGTACGGGGCGGATCAAGGCTTTGAGGTCGAAGGTGTCGCTGTGCATGAGGCAGGTATCCTGAAAAACGAATGCGCCAGTATACCTGCTGCCGGGCGTGTTCAGGTGTCCATCGAGCCGCCGGCCAGCGCGCAGAGCTGGATCGGATCGAGAATGTGCACTTCCTTGCCTTCGGCCTTGAGCAGGCCATTCTGCTGGAAGCGGGTGAACACCCGGGAAACGGTTTCCACCGCCAGCCCCAGGTAGTTGCCCATCTCGTTGCGCGACATGCTCAGGCGGAACTGGTTGGCCGAATAGCCACGGGCCCGGAAACGCGCGGACAGGTTGACCAGGAAGGTGGCAATGCGCTCGTCGGCGGTCTTCTTCGACAGCAACAGCATCATCTGCTGGTCGTCGCGGATCTCGCGGCTCATCACCCGCATCAACTGGCGTCGCAATTGCGGCAGTTGCACCGACAGCTCGTCCAGGCGCTCGAAGGGGATCTCGCAGACCGACGTGGTTTCCTGGGCCTGGGCCGAGACCGGGTAGGACTCGGTGTCCATGCCGGACAGGCCGACCAGTTCGCTGGGCAAGTGAAAGCCGGTGATCTGCTCTTCGCCGCTGTCGCTCAGGCTGAAGGTCTTCAAGGCGCCTGAGCGCACCGCATAGACCGAGCCGAAGGCGTCGCCCTGGCGGAACAGGAACTCGCCTTTCTTCAACGGGCGGCCGCGCTTGACGATTTCGTCCAGTGCATCCATGTCCTCGAGGTTCAAGGACAAGGGCAGGCACAGCGGGGCCAGGCTGCAATCCTTGCAGTGGGCCTGGCTATGGGCGCGCAGTTTGACGGGCTCGGGCATTCGTTTCGGTCCTTGTGGGAAAGCACACATCGACTGTAAGGGTAACCCACGACCGGGCTGTAGGCCAGCGCACAGGACTCCAGGGGGGTGACAGGACCGGGACAGGGCCGTCATCAGGGGCGAAGGCAGCCCTGCCCAGCCCTTCGTCGACGCGTGGTCATCGTGCTGGGCTCAAATGACCTTGGAAAACCGCTGCAGGTTGCCGTAGTCCAGGTACGCGTCGAACACCTTGCACACCGAGCGCACCAGCAGCCGCCCGGCGGGCAGGACCTGGATGCCGTGGGGGTCGAGGTGGATGAGGCCGTCGTCGTGCAGGGCCTGCAAGGCAGGCCACTGGTCCTTGAAGTAGCCCCGGAAATCGATGGCGAAGCGCGTTTCGATAGGCTCGAACGCCAGCGCGAAGTGGCAGATCAGTTGCTGGATCACCGCCCGGCGCAGGCGATCGTCCGGCGTGCAGATCAGACCACGCTGGCTGGCCAGCTGCCCGTTGCCCACGGTGTCCTGATACGTGGTTAGGTCGCTGGTGTTCTGGCAGTAGAGGTCGCCGATCTGGCTGATCGCCGAGACGCCCAGGCCGATCAGGTCGCAGTGGCCGTGCGTGGTGTAGCCCTGGAAGTTGCGCTGCAGGGTGCCGTCTTCCTGGGCGATGGCCAGGTCGTCGTCGGGCAGGGCGAAATGGTCCATGCCGATGTACCGGTAACCGGCCGCGGTCAGTTGCTCGATGGTGCCATGCAGCATCTCCAGCTTGGCCGCTGGCGAGGGCAGCGTCAGGCTGTCGATGCGCCGTTGCGGCAGGAAACGATCGGGCAAATGGGCGTAGTTGAAGACGGCCAGCCGTTCCGGTTGCAGGGCGATGACCTCGCTCACCGTGCGGGCGAAGCCGGTCGGTGTCTGGTGCGGCAGGCCGTAGATCAGGTCGAGGTTCACCGAGCGGAATTGCAAGGTGCGTGCCGCCTCGATCAGCGTGCGGGTCTGCTCCAGGCTTTGCAGGCGGTTGATTGCCCGCTGCACGGTCGGGTCGAGGTCCTGTACGCCCAGGCTGATGCGGTTGAAGCCCAGTTCGCGCAACAGGCCCATGGTCGACCAGTCGGCCTCGCGCGGGTCGATCTCGATACCGTAGTCGCCGGAGTCGTCGTCGAGCAGGCCGAAATGCTGGCGCAGGCTGGCCATCAGCGCGCGCAGCTCGACATGGCTGAGGAAGGTCGGCGTGCCGCCGCCGAAATGCAGTTGCTCGACCGGCTGGGCGCGGTCCAGGTGGCAGGCGACCAGCTGGATCTCCTGTTCCAGGCGCTGCAGGTACGGTTGGGCCCGGGCGCGGTCCTTGGTGATGACCTTGTTGCAGGCGCAGTAATAGCAGATGTTGGCGCAGAACGGCACGTGTACGTACAGCGACAGAGGGCGCATCGCCCGGCGGCTGTCGCGCAGGGCGTGCAGCAGGTCGAACGAGCCGATGTCGGCGCGTAGCTGCACGGCAGTGGGGTAGGACGTGTAGCGAGGCCCGGCCATGTCGTAGCGACGGATCAGGTCTGGATCCCAACGGAGGTCGTCGAGCATGGGAATGTCCTGGAGAGAGCGGCGGTAACGCAGTCTAGGGCCTCTGCGACGGGCGATCTTGATCTGCATCAAGGTCGCTTCGGTGAGCGGTGTGGATCGGGTAACGGGCAGATCCAGGCGTGGACGCCGAGAGGCACACCTTGAAAGCCGAACGCGCGTCGAGCGTACACGTTACCCTATGCCTTCGAGCCTTGGCCGCAGTCGGCAAAGGGGCTGTCAGCAGCGATGGAGATCCAGGTGAGTGAGCGACAGGTGACGGACGATGATCGGGTGGCGTGGAAGGCATTGGCGCAGGTACCAGGGCTGCACTGCGATCCGCCCCAGCGAGTAGCCCCGGGCATCGGTTGCCTGATCCTTGCCCACGGCGCCGGTGCACCCATGGACAGCCCGTTCATGGAGACGATGGCACGGCGTCTGGCCGCGCTGGGCGTGGGGGTGGTGAGGTTCGAGTTTCCCTACATGGCGCAACGGCGGCTGGACGGCAAACGACGGCCGCCGAATCCGCAGAAGGTCCTGCTCGAACGCTGGCGCGAGGTGCTGGCGCAGGTGCGCGCCCACTTGGCCGGGCCTGTGGCGATAGGGGGTAAGTCCATGGGCGGGCGCATGGCCAGTCTGCTGGCCGACGAATCGGGTGCCGAGGCGCTGGTGTGCCTGGGGTATCCGTTCCATGCAGCAGGCAAGCCGGAGAAGCCTCGGGTCGAACACCTGGCGACGCTACGGACGCCGACCGTGATCGTACAAGGCACACGCGACGCCTTGGGCAACCATGAAACGGTCGCGGGGTACGCCTTGTCCTGCGCGATACAGGTGAGCTGGTTGGCGACGGGGGATCATGATCTCAAGCCGTTGAAGGCGTCCGGGTTTACCCATGAGCAGCACGTGCAGTCGGCGGCGGAGCAGGTGGGGGCTTTCTTGCGCGGTCAGGCGTGAAAGGGTGTCTCGCTCGTCGATGGCGGTGACGGGGCCGACGTCATCGCGGGCAAGCCCGCTCCCACAGTACCGCGATCGCCTGCACTACTGCGATGTAACTACGGGTGTAGGAGCGGCCCCAGTGCCGCGATTGGGACCGTAGGGCCCACATATAATCCCATGCGGTCGGGCATGTACCGAGTAGAAAAAGACAGTTGCTCCCATAGAGGGCTGAGCCATTGTGCTTCTGCCTGCTTGAAAACAAGTACCTGTGGGAGCGGGCTTGCCCGCGATGGCGCCCGTTCAGGCGCCACTGCGCTGTGCCTGGCTCACCCTCGCTCAGTCGCGGTACTCGCACAGGTACGCCGTGTCCACGGCGACCTTCAACTGGAACTTGCTGTCGGCAGGCACCTGGAACTGGCTGCCGCTCTCGAAGGTTTCCCAGCTGTCGCTGCCCGGCAGTTTCGCCGTCAGTGCGCCCGACACCACGTGCATGATCTCGCGCTTGGCGGTGCCGAACTCGTATTCACCCGGAGCCATCACACCCAAGGTCGCCGGGCCTTCCTGACTGGTGAAGGCGATCGACTTGACGGTTCCATCGAAGTATTCGTTGACCTTGAACATGGCGCGGCTCCTGCGTGAAGGCTATGAGAGAAGGCCGGCCAGTATGCCCAAGGCCCAACGCGACGTCATCTGCTTTCAGGCCCGCGCCAAGGGCAGGCTCAGGGGCAACAGGCGCGCCGTGTTGCGGGCGTCTTCCAGGGCCCGATGCTGCTGCCCGGTGAATTGCAGGCCCGCCAGGTGCAACGCGCCATTGAGGCCCGTGGGCCGCTGCAATTGCCGGGCTTTGGCGAAGCGCTGCTTGAGGTTGACGTGTGGCAAGGCCGCCAGCAGGCTCTGCACGCCATGCACCTGCCACTCCAGCAGCAGTTGCCGACGGTCGTAGTCGCCCCAGCTGACCCAGCCCTCGAGACGCGGCTGATGGTGCACCAGCCAGCGCTCGAACTGCAGCCACACCTGCACGAACGATTCTGCCGTGTCGATGCTGGCCTGGCCGATGTGGGTCAGGTGACGGCAGAAGGTGGTCAACTGCGGACGCCGCCGCGGTCGTACGAACCGCTGGAAATGGTCGACTTCACGACCTTCCCGGTTCACCAGGCTGGCGCCGATTTCGATGATTTCCATGTCCGTGATCGGCCAACCACCCTCGTCGGTGGTGGCTTCCAGGTCGATCACCAGCCAATGGCCCATGGCGAGGCTCCCTTGCAAGACGTGGCCCAAGCGTAGCTGCTGTAGCAGCCGACGCCATTTCGTGGCATTTTTGCCGTTGCCCGATTGCTCAGCCCTGAAGCGACGCGAGCGGGCCCATCATGTGGCCAAGGCCATTTCTTTCAGAATTCGTAACGAGCGCCTGGTCGTGCCCCGATTCATACGCCTGCTGTCCTTGACCTGCCTGACGGTATTCGCCGGGCTGGTGCATTCCACATCGCTGATGGCCGCCGAGGCCATCGAAGTCAGGATCGGAGCGACACATTTTCCGCCGTACACGATACGACCCGAACAAAACGTAAAGGTTGGCTTGCTGGCGCAATTGGCCCAGGCACTGAACCAGGCGCAGCCGGTGTATCACTTCGTCCTGGTGCCGACTTCGGTGCCCCGGCGCTTCGCCGACCTGGAGCAGGGACGTACTGACATGGCCATCTTCGAAAACCCCGCCTGGGGCTGGCAGAAGGTGGCGCACAGCGCCGTGGACCTGGGCCTGGAGGACGCCGAGATCTTCGTCGCCGCGCGCAAGGCCGGGCGCGATCAACGCTTCTTCGACGACCTGCGCGGCAAGCACCTGGCGCTGTTCCACGGTTATCACTATGCCTTCGCCAGCTTCAACGCCGACACGCGCTTTCTGCAGCAGACCTACGGCGCCACCCTGACCTACTCCCATGACAGCAACCTGTACATGCTCGAACGTGGGCGCGCCGACATCGCCCTGGTGACCCGCTCGTATTTCAACGATTTCCTGCTGCGCCACCCCGATCAGGCCGAGCGCCTGATGGCGTCCGAGCGCGTCGACCAGACCTACCGTCATTACGCCCTGCTGCGTCCCGAGGCCCCGATCAGCGCGCAGGCCTTCGCACAACTGATGGAGCGCCTGCGCGCCAGCGGCGAGCTGGAACGGATCTTCGCGCCGTACCAGGTGCGTGTGGCGACGCGGCTGTAGAGCGCATCCAGGCGACGAACCCGCAGCGTCGAGCGTCGGCCCGGCGTGCCTGGGCATGAACCGGCATCGCGCGGTTTTCGCCTGGGCTCGCCCGTCCTGCTGGCGCCTGGGCTAATTTCTCCTGCCCCGGCAACGTTACTTGCCCTATGTGCCCTCATCTTGCCGCGAGCTTCCGCCATGCCGTTCGATAGCCGACCCCAGACCCTCTCCTTGCCACGCTGGCGCAATCTGCATGCCGAAGAAGCCCCAGGCCGCCTGGACCTAGTGCTGGAGGGCCAGCCCTTGATCGTCGTGCGTCTGGCAGGCACCGGCGCGCAGCTCGAGGTCCAGTGCCAGGAGCACGACACCCACCGCGCCGAGCAGGCGCTGTGGGCCGCCTGTTACTGGCTGCTGGCACGCCATCCGGCCTGCCAGCGGCTGCTCTGGACGCTGCCCCAGGTGCCGGTCGAGGCCTTGGCCAGCGGCCTGTTGGTACGTGACGTGAACCCCGACCGCTACCGCTGCGAGCGCACGCTGTTCTGGCAATTGCCCCAGCCTTGGCTGGGCGACACCGTTGCGCGCGTCTATCCGCAACAGATGCAGATCACCGCCGGCAAGCGCCACCCACGACGCCCGCCCAAGCCCCAGGGCGAGGTGTACCGCCGCTTCGATCCCCGCATCGGGGCCTGGGTGTCGCTGCGCACGCTGTCGCTCGACCATGACCTGGAGCGTTTCAACCGCTGGCAGAACAACCCCCGGGTGCTGCACTTCTGGGAAGAGGGCGGCAGCCTGGCGCAGCACCGCGATTACCTGTCGCGACTGGAAGACGATCCCCACACCGTGACCCTGATCGGTTGCTTCGACGATCAGCCCTTCGCCTATTTCGAGGCCTACTGGGCCAAGGAAGACCGCATCGCGCCGTTCTACGCGGTCGACGACTACGACCGGGGCGTGCACATGCTGGTGGGCGAAGAGATCCACCGCGGGCCGCACAAGGTGGCCAGCTGGCTGTCGGCCCTGACGCACTATCTGTTCCTCGACGATCCACGCACGCAACACGTGGTGGCCGAGCCGCGCGCCGACAATGACAAGATGATCGGTTATCTGCAGACGCAAGGGTTCTACCGCGAAAAGACTTTCGATTTCCCGCACAAGCGGGCGGCGCTGATGAAGGTGGGACGCGAGGCGTTCTTCGAGGGGTTCAGAGGGATGTGAAGCGGGAGGAGGGCGGTTCGTTGGGTACTGGAGGGGGTGTGCAGGCTCGGCAGCCTGAGGCCATAGGGGTGGCCGAGAGGCCCTGTCGCCGGCAGGCCCACAGTTTGATGAATCAAGCCCAATGACGGGGGTATCTTGCAGGGGCGACTTGGGCTGATGTGTGGGCTTACCCGCGACACAGGCGGCGCCTGGCAGGGCCCTATCGCTGGCAAGCCAGCTCCCACCCAGACCTCTGCAGCCGTCGGCTTAGTCATGGCTGCGCAAGCAGCCTGTGGGAGCGGGCTTGCCCGCGATAGGGCCCGATCGACCACCGCCTGCCTCTCAGACTAAACCCCATCGACACGGGCCCTGCCCAGAAACGCCCATGGCCCTGCTCTATGAATGGGCCGACACCTTCACCCCTGCCGACTGGCCGTCTTGCGGCAATGCACCAGCGCGTCGCGGATCATGAAGTTCACCAGGGTCGGCGATACGCCCAGCTCCTTGGCGATGTCCTTCTGCGGCACCCCATGCAGGCGGTACATCTCGAAGGCGTACCGGGTGCGCTTGGGCAACTCGTCCAGTGCCTCGGCGATGTGCTCGAGGGTGGCGAAGTTGATGTGGCTGGTCTCCGGCGTGGCGCTTTGCACCACCACGTTCATGCCTTCTTCTTCAGGCCCGGAATACTTCTGCTCCATCGACTGCTTGCGGTAGTGGTCGATGGCCAGGTTGCGCACGATCTGGAACAGGTAGCTCAGCTGAGCCTTGAACGAGGAGGTGATCTGCGGGGCATTGGTCAGGCGGAAGAATGCATCCTGCACCACGTCTTCGGCACGCGAGCGGCAACCGGTGATGCGTGCGGCGATCTTCACCAGCACGTTGCGGTTGTCGACGAATGCTTGTAGCAACGGTGAATCGCACTTGCCTGTGGAGAGTTGTTCCGCCATGGAAATCACCTGGTTTCGAAAGGAGAAAGAGGCCTTCGGGTGGTCGAGGTCCCTGCGACGAGCGACAAGTTATTCAGAATGATAATGATTGTCAATTGAGAAAAAGACTTTGTTTCGCGCAATTTCCTAATGGGGATGCAGTCGCGTCGTACGTCCACGCCAGAAAGGGCTGACGGCGTGATGCGTTCTTCTGTAGGAAAAGCCTCGATATCTGATGCACTCAGTTAGATA
Organism: Pseudomonas monteilii; assembly: GCA_001534745.1. Taxonomy (NCBI): domain Bacteria; kingdom Pseudomonadati; phylum Pseudomonadota; class Gammaproteobacteria; order Pseudomonadales; family Pseudomonadaceae; genus Pseudomonas; species Pseudomonas alabamensis. The sequence goes on along the minus strand of CP013997.1, from coordinate 3,137,126 downwards.
TACCACCCCTATGAAGAAAGCCGGCAAGGCTTACCGACCGCGTCGCCTGCCCCTTAATTTTTCACCTGTCCATCCGTCCTTTGTGTACATCCCGGTCCCCCGACACTTGCGCCTGCTCGCGAGGCGGGCGCTCGCCACCGATTACCCAGACATGGCAGGAAACCCCATGACGGACGCCTTCGAACTCCCGCTCACGCTGGTCCAGGCCTTGCAAACGCGCGCTGCGCAGACCCCGGACCGCGTCGCGCTGCGCTTCCTGGCGGACGAACCGGGCGCCCAGGCCGTGCTCAGCTACCGTGATCTCGATACGCGCGCCCGCACCATCGCGGCGGCCTTGCAGGCCCAGGCGGCGTTCGGTGACCGTGCCGTGCTGCTGTTCCCCAGCGGGCCGGACTATGTGGCGGCGTTCTTCGGCTGCCTGTATGCCGGCGTGATCGCGGTGCCGGCCTATCCACCGGAGTCCAGCCGCGCGCACCATCAGGCACGCCTGCTGTCGATCATCGACGATGCCGAACCACGCCTGCTGCTGACCGTTGCAGCCTTGGGTGACACGCTGCAAGGCCTGGACGCCCTGGGTGGCGCAGGGGCGCCTGGGCTGCTGGCTGTCGATGGCCTGGCCTCGGCCCTGGCCGACACGTGGCAAGCGCCCACGCTGCAGGCGCACGACATCGCCTTTCTGCAATACACCTCGGGTTCCACGGCCTTGCCCAAGGGCGTGCAGGTCAGCCACGGCAACCTGGTGGCCAACGAGCAGTTGATTCGCCGGGGCTTCGGCATCGACCTGAACCCCGACGACGTGATCGTCAGCTGGCTGCCGCTGTACCACGACATGGGGCTGATCGGCGGGCTGCTGCAGCCCATCTTCAGCGGCGTGCCCTGTGTGCTGATGGCGCCGGGGTACTTCCTCGCCCGGCCCCTGCGCTGGTTGCAGGCGATCAGCGACCACGGCGGCACCATCAGCGGCGGCCCGGACTTCGCCTACCGGCTGTGCAGCGAACGGATCAGCGAGGCCGCCCTGGCCGGGCTCGACCTGAGCCGCTGGCGCGTGGCCTACTCCGGCTCCGAGCCGATCCGCCAGGACAGCCTGGCGACCTTCGCCGAGACCTTCCGCGCCTGCGGCTTCAGGCCCGAGCAGTTCTTCGCCAGCTATGGTCTGGCCGAAGCGACCCTGTTCGTCAGCGGCAGCCGCCGCGGTCAAGGCATTCCCGCGCTGTCGCTGGACGCCCAGGCGCTTGCCGCCCACCGCGTCGAACCGGGCGAGGGCAGCGTGCTGATGAGCTGCGGCTACAGCCAGCCCAGGCATGCGGTGCAGATCGTCGACCCCGGCACCTTGACCGGCCTGCCAGACAACCACGTGGGTGAAATCTGGGCCACTGGCCCGAGCATCGCCCTGGGCTACTGGCGCAACCCTGAAGCCACCGCCAAGACCTTCATCGAGCGCGACGGGCAGACCTGGCTGCGCACCGGCGACTTGGGTTTCCAGCGCGACGGGCAGCTGTTCGTCACCGGACGTCTCAAGGACATGCTGATCGTCCGCGGCCAGAACCTCTACCCCCAGGACCTGGAGCAGGCTCTGGAGCGCGAGGTCGCGGGGCTGCGCAAGGGGCGGGTCGCGGTGTTCGCGGTCGACGACCGGGGCGAGGAGGGCATCGGCGTCGCGGTGGAGATCGGTCGCGGCGTCCAGAAGACGCAGCCGCCCGCCACGCTGATCCAGGCCGTGCGCCAGACCATCGCCGAGGTGTGCCACCAGGCGCCGGCCGTGGTCCTGCTGCTCAACCCCGGCGCGCTGCCAAAGACCTCCAGCGGCAAGCTGCAGCGCTCGGCCTGCCGTCAGCGCCTGGAGGAGGGCAGCCTGGACAGCTATGCGCGCTTCCCGGCTGACGTGAAGGCCGACACCGCCGAGGCTGCCCTCGATGACCTGCAGGCGCGCATCGCCCACATCTGGTGCGACGTGCTCGGCCTCGACACGGTCGGCGCCGACGATCACTTCCTGTTGCTGGGCGGCAACTCCATTCTTGCCACCCAGGTCGCCGCGCGTGTCGACGAGACGCTGGGCACCGGCCTGGGCGTGCGGGCCCTGTTCGAGCACCCGACGCTGACGGCCTACACCGCTGCGGTGGAAGCGGCGCGTCAGCCGGGCGTCACGCTGGCCGACGGCATCGAGCGACTCGACCGTGCCGGGCCAATGCCCCAGTCGCTGGCGCAGAATCGCCTGTGGTTGCTCTGGCAACTGGAACCCCAGTCGGCGGCCTACAATATCCCCGCCGGGTTGCACCTGCGAGGCGAGTTGGACGATGCGGCGCTGCGTGCCAGCTTCCAGGCCCTGGTGGCGCGACACGAAGCACTGCGCACACGCTTCGACGAGGTCGAGGGCCAAGCGGTACAGACGGTCTTGCCTCAACAGATCTTCACACTCGAGCACCGTGACCTCGAAGGCCTCGCGCCTGGCGACGTGATCGCCCAGCGCGAGCAGGAGGCCGTTCGCCCCTTCGACCTGCGCCAGGGGCCGCTGCTGCGCGTGACCCTGGCGCGGCTGGCCGATGACGAACACCAGCTGTGGGTGACCCTGCACCACATCATCGCCGACGGCTGGTCGCTGAACATCCTGCTGGACGAGTTCGCCCGCCTGTATGCCGCCCACGTCCACGGGCAAACGCTGACCCTGGACGCCTTGCCGATCGGATACGCCGACCATGGCCAACGGCAGCGCCACTGGCTGGCCGCCGGTGAAGCGACGCGCCAGCGCGACTACTGGATCGGCCAGCTGGGGGACGACCTGCCGGTACTGGACCTGTGCGCCGACCACCCACGCACCCGCCAGATCCAGCACAGCGCCGCCCGCCTGCAGGTCAAGGTGCCCGCGGCGCTGGCCAATGCCGTGCGCGATCTGGCCCGTCAGCAGCAGGTCAGTGTGTTCATGGTTCTGCTGGCCGCCTGGCAGGGACTGTTGCACCGCTATACGGGCCAGACCGACATCCGCGTCGGCGTGCCCAATGCCAACCGGTCGCGTCTGGACAGCCAGGGCTTGGTCGGCTTCTTCATCAACACCCAGGTGCTGCGTGCCACCCCTGGGCCGCGCCAGACCTTCGTGCAGCTGCTGGCCCAGGTACGCCAGGCCACGCTGGAAGCCCAGGCGCATCAGGACCTGCCCTTCGAACAGGTCCTCGAGGCGCTGCCCGACGCCCGCGAACACGGCCTGTTCCAGGTGATGTTCAACCACCAGCAGCGCGACCTGTCGGCCCTGCGTCGCCTGCCCGGTCTGCTCGCCGAGGAGCTGCCGTGGCACAGCCGCGAAGCCAAGGTCGACCTGCAGCTGCACAGCGAAGAAGACCCGCAAGGTCGCCTGACCCTAGCCTTCGACTACGCCAGCGAACGCTTCGACGGCGAGACCGTCGAGCGCCTGTCGCGCCATCTGCTGGCGCTGCTCGACCATGTGACCCGGCACCCCGAGTGCGCGCTGAGCAAGGTGCCCCTGCACACGGCGGACGACAGCCAGCGCCTGCGTCAGTGGGGCGAGGCCCCCAGGCCGGCGCCCGCTCGGTGGCTGGTCGAGCAGCTCAACGACCAGGCCCGGGCCACCCCGACGCACACCGCGTTGATCTGGGACGGCGGCCAGCTCGACTACGCCAGCCTGCACCAGCAGGCCAACCGCCTGGCGCATTACCTGCGCGACAAGGGCGTCGGCCCCGAGACCCGCGTGGCGATCTGCCTGGAGCGCTCGCCGCAGCTGTTGATCGGCCTGCTGGCCATCCTCAAGGCCGGCGGTGCCTATGTGCCGCTGGACGTCGATTACCCCGCCGAACGCCTGAGCTACATGCTGGCCGACTGCGGCGCCAGCCTGCTGCTCAGCCACAGCGAGCGCCTCGACCGCCTGCCCCGCGCCGAAGGGGTCAGCGTCATCGCCCTCGACCAACTGCACCTGGACCGCTGGCCAAGCCAGGCGCCCGGGCTGCACCTGGACGGCGATCACCTGGCCTACGTGATCTACACCTCCGGCTCCACTGGCCAGCCCAAGGGCGTGGGCAACACGCACGGGGCGCTGGCCGAGCGCTTGCACTGGATGCAGGGCCGCTATGGGCTGGACGCCAGCGACGTGCTGATGCAGAAGGCGCCGATCAGCTTCGACGTGTCGGTGTGGGAGTGCTTCTGGCCCCTGGTCACCGGCGCCAGCCTGGTGCTGGCCGGGCCCGGTGAGCACCGCGATCCCCGGCGCATCGCCGAGCGGGTGCAGGCCCATGGCGTGACCACCTTGCACTTCGTGCCGCCGCTGTTGCAGGTGTTCGTGCAGGAGCCATTGGCGGCGGGCTGCACCAGCCTGCGGCGGGTGTTCTCCGGTGGCGAAGCGCTGTCGGCGAGACTGCGCGACCGTGTCTTGGAGGTCTTGCCGCAGGTCGAACTGCACAATCGCTACGGCCCGACCGAAACCGCGATCAACGTCACCCACTGGCACTGCCAGGCCATCGACGGCGACCGCTCGCCGATCGGCCGGCCGTTGGACAACGTGCTGTGCCGGGTACTCGACACCGAACTGGAGGCCAGCCTGCCTGGCGTACCGGGTGAGCTGTACCTGGGCGGCGCAGGGCTGGCGCGGGGCTACCTGGGCCGTCCAGGTTTGACCGCCGAACGTTTCGTGCCCCAGCCCGACGGGGATGGCCAGCGCCTGTACCGCAGCGGCGACCGCGCGCGTTGGCGGTTCGACCTTCAGGCCCTCGATTACCTCGGACGCCTGGACCAGCAGGTCAAGGTGCGCGGCTTCCGCGTCGAGCCCGAAGAGGTCCAGGCCTGCCTGCTGGCCTGTGAGGGCGTCGAACAGGCGGTGGTGCGGGTGCATCAGGACCGTGTAGGCGCGCAACTGGTCGGCTACTACTGCGGCGAGCCACGCGACGCGGCCCTACTCGCCGCCCTGAGCGAGCGCCTGCCGGCCTACCTGGTGCCGGCGCAATTGATCCACCTGGCACGGATGCCCCTGGGCCCCAGCGGCAAGCTCGATCACAAGGCGCTGCCGGCGCCGGTCTGGCAGCAGCGTGAGCACATCGAGCCGCACACGCCTGTGCAACGGCAGGTGGCGGCGATCTGGCGCGAGGTGCTGGGTGTGGCCCAGGTCGGCCTGCGCGACGACTTCTTCGCCTTGGGCGGTCATTCGCTGCTGGCCACCCAGATCGTCTCGCGCTGCCGCCAGGCCTGCAACGTCGACCTGCCGCTCAAGGTATTGTTCGAAGCCAGTGAACTGGAAGCCTTCTGCGCCGAGATCGACGCGCTGAGCGAGCAGGGCCGGCATGACCTGCAAGGCGAAATCGCCCGGATCGACCGGCGCCAGGCCGTGCCGCTGTCGTATTCCCAGCAGCGCATGTGGTTCCTCTGGCAGATGGCGCCGGACAGCCCGGCCTACAACGTCGGCGGCATGGCGCGGCTGCGTGGCACGCTGCACGTCGAGGCTTTCGAGCGCGCCTTGCAGGCGCTGATCGTGCGGCACGAGACCCTGCGCACCACTTTCCCCAGCCTCGACGGCGTACCGTCCCAGTGCGTGGCGCCGGACAGCCCGCTGCAGCTGGACTGGTGCGACCTCAGCGCGCATGACCCTGCGCAGCGCGAGCAGCGCCTGCACGCCCTGGCCGAGACCCAGGCGCATCAGCCCTTCGACCTCGAACAAGGCCCGCTGCTGCGCGCCTGCCTGGTCAAGGCTGAAACCCACGAACACTACTTCGTGCTGACCTTGCACCACATCGTCACCGAAGGCTGGGCCATGGACATTTTCGCCCGTGAGCTGGGCGATCTGTACGAAGCCTTCGTCGACGATCGCGATTCACCCCTGGCGCCCTTGCCGGTGCAGTACCTGGACTACAGCGTCTGGCAACGTCAGTGGCTCGAAGGCGGCGAGGGCGCGCGGCAACGGGCGTACTGGCAGGCGCGCCTGGGCGACGAGCATCCGGTGCTCGAGCTGCCGGCCGACCGCCCACGTCCGGCCGTACAGAGTCATCAAGGGGCCCTGTACCGCTTCGACCTCGACCCGGCCCTGGCCGAGCGGGTGCATGCCTTCGACCAGGCCCGCGGGCTGACGTTGTTCATGACCGTGACCGCGACCTTGGCGGCGGTGCTGCACCGCCACAGCGGCCAACGCGACCTGCGCATCGGCGTGCCGGTGGCCAACCGGATTCGCCCGGAAAGCGAGGGCCTGATCGGGGCCTTCCTCAACACCCAGGTGCTGCGCTGCGAGCTGGATGGGCAGATGCCGGGCGAGGCGTTGCTGGAGCAGGTGCGCCAGCGCGTCATCGAAGGCCAGTCGCACCAGGACCTGCCGTTCGACCACCTGGTCGAGGCCTTGCAACCCCCACGCAGCAGCGCCTACAACCCGCTGTTCCAGGTGATGTGCAACGTGCAGCGCTGGGCCTTCCAGCAACGCCGGACGCTGGCGGGCCTGGAGGTGGACTACCTGGTCAACGACGCCCACGCGACCAAGTTCGACCTGTACCTGGAGGTCACCGACCTCGACGGTCGCCTCGGCTGCTGCCTGACCTACAGCCAGGACCTCTTCGACGAACCGCGCATCGCGCGCCTGGCGCAGCATTGGCAGCGCCTGCTGACCGGGCTGCTGGACGACCCGCAGCAGCGTCTGTGCGAGCTGCCACTGCTGGACCCTGCCGAGCGCCAAGGGCTGATCGAGGGGCTGCGCGGCGAGCAGCCTGACGCTGCCCGCCACACCGTGCACGGGCTGTTCGCCGCCCAGGCCGCGCGCACCCCCGAGGCCCGTGTCCTGACCTACGCCGGCCAGCACCTGACCTACGCCGAGCTGGACCGCCAGGCCAACCGTCTGGCCCATGCGCTGCGCGCCCATGGCGTCGGCCCGCAGGTGCGGGTAGGGCTGGCGCTGGAGCGCTCGCTGGAGATGGTGGTCGGCCTGCTGGCGATCCTCAAGGCCGGCGGCGCCTACGTGCCGCTGGACCCGGAGTACCCGCTCGACCGCCTGCGCTACATGATCGAGGACAGCCGCATCGGCCTGCTGCTCAGCCAGCGAGCACTGTTCGACGCCCTTGGCGCGCTGCCTGAGGGCGTCGCGCGCTGGAGCCTGGAGGATGACCGCGCCGCCCTGGCCGAGTACCCGGACGGCGCACCGCACGACCTCAGCGACCCCGCCCACTCGGCCTACCTGATCTACACCTCCGGCTCGACCGGCCAGCCCAAGGGCGTGGTGGTCAGCCACGGGCAGATCGCCCTGCATTGCCAGGCGGTGATCAAGGCGTTCGGTATGCAGGCCGAGGATTGCGAGCTGCATTTCTATTCGATCAACTTCGACGCCGCCACCGAGCGCCTGCTGACCCCGCTGCTGTGCGGCGCGCGGGTGGTGGTGCGGGCCCAGGGCCAATGGGATGCCGAGGCCATCTGCGCGCTGGTGCGCGAACAGCAGGTGTCCATCCTGGGCTTCACCCCCAGCTACGGCAGCCAACTGGCCCACTGGCTGGCCGCCCGTGGCGAGCAGCTGCCGGTGCGCCTGGTGATCACCGGTGGCGAAGCGCTGACCGGCGAGCACGTGCAGCGCCTGCGCCAGGCGTTCACCCCGGCGCACCTCTTCAACGCCTACGGCCCGACCGAAACCGTGGTCATGCCGCTGGCCTACCCGGTCCCTGCGTCGTTGCCGGCACAGGCCGGCAGCGTGCCCATCGGGCAGGTGATCGGTGCCCGCACCGCCTACATTCTCGACGAGGATCTGGCGTTGCTGCCCCAGGGCGGCATCGGTGAGCTGTACATCGGCGGCGCGGGCGTGGCCGACGGTTACCACGACCGTCCGGGGCTGAGCGCCGAACGCTTCGTGGCCGACCCGTTCGACCCGCACGGTGGGCGCCTGTACCGCACCGGTGACCTGGTGCGGGCGTGCGCCGATGGGGCGGTGGAGTACGTCGGGCGTGCCGACCACCAGGTGAAGATCCGTGGCTTCCGCATCGAGCTGGGCGAGATCGAGAGCTGCCTGCAGGCCCATGCCGAGGTCGAGCAGGCGGTGGTCGCGGCTCTGGACATGACGGGCGGCAAGCAACTGGTCGGCTACCTGGTGTGCCCACAGGCCAGTGGCGATGCCGCAGCGGCCACGGCCCTGCGCGAGGCGGTCAAGCGCCATGCCAGCCAGCACCTGCCGGACCACATGGTGCCGACGCACCTGGTGCTGCTCGACAGCCTGCCGCTGATGGGCAACGGCAAGCTCGACCGCCGCGCCTTGCCCGCGCCGGACCTGGAGCAGGCGCGTCAGGCCTATCAGGCACCGGCCAATGAGCGCGAGGCGCAACTGGCGCAGGTCTGGGGCGCGGTGCTGAACCTGCCGCAGGTCGGCACACGCGACAACTTCTTCGAGCTGGGCGGCGATTCGATCCTGTCGATCCAGGTGGTCAGCCGGGCGCGTCAGGTGGGGATGCAGTTCACCCCGCGCGACTTGTTCCAGCACCAGACCATCCAGGCCCTCGCTGCCGTGGTGACCGTCAGCACGGCGCCCGCCGGAATCGAGCAAGGGCCGCTGACCGGAGCCGTCGCTTTGACCCCGATCCAGCACTGGTTCTTCGACGGCGACGTGCCGCAGCCGCAGCACTGGAACCAGGCCGTGCTGTTGCAGGTTCAGCAACCGATGCAGGCCGAGCGCCTCGAACAGGCGCTGCGCACGCTGGTCACGCAGCACGACAGCCTGCGGCTGCGCTTCGCCCAGGTCGAAGGCCGCTGGCAGGGCGAGTACGCTTCGCTGACGGCCGACGCCTTGCTCTGGACGCACCAGGTCGACGACCTGGACGCGTGCCAGGCCCTGTTCAACGACGCGCAACGCAGCCTCGACCTAGCCGAAGGGCCACTGCTGCGTGCCGTGCTGGTGGAGGACCCACGAGGCGCGCAACGGCTGTTGCTGGCGATCCACCACCTGGTGGTGGATGGGGTGTCCTGGCGTGTGCTGCTCGAGGACCTGCAAGCGGCCTACCGCGGCCAGTCGCTGACCACCAAGACCCATGCGATGGGCGAGTGGGCCGCACGCCTGGCCAGCTATGCCGGCAGCGACTCGCTGCGCGACGAGCTGGGCTGGTGGGAAGGCCAACTGAGCCAGGTTCGCCAGGAGCTGCCATGCGATCATCCGCAGGGTGACAACCGCTACCGGCATGCCGCCCGCGTGACCATCGGCCTGGACGTCGAGCAGACCCGCCAGCTGCTGCAGCAGGCGCCGGCGGCCTACCACACCCAGGTCAATGACCTGCTGCTGACGGCGCTGTCCCGGGTCCTGTGCCACTGGAGCGGCGAGGAGCAGGTGCTGGTCCAGCTCGAAGGCCATGGTCGTGACGGGCTGTTCGAAGACCTCGACCTGACCCGCAGCGTCGGCTGGTTCACCACCGCCTACCCACTGTGCCTGAGCCCGGCCCTGGGGCAGGAGGACGCCGCCCGCGGCGACGCACTCAAGCGCATCAAGGAACAACTGCGCCAGGTCCCGCACAAGGGCGTGGGCTATGGTGTGCTGCGCTACCTGGGCGATGACGCCAGCCGCGAGCGCATGGCCGCGCTGGCCCAGGCGCGCATCACCTTCAACTACCTGGGCCAGTTCGACCAGGCCTTCGACGCTGCGGCCGTGTTCGCGCCAGTGGAAGGCGACACCGGCCTGGCCCATGACCTCGAGGCGCCCCTGCCCAACTGGCTGAGCGTCGACGGCCAGGTCTACGGCGGCGCCTTGCAGCTGCGCTGGACCTACAGCAGCGAACGCTACGAGGCCGCGACCATCGCACGCCTGGCCGAAGCGTACCGCCTCGAACTACTGGCGCTGGTCGCGCACTGCCTGGCCGACGGCACCGGCAGCTTCACGCCGTCGGACTTCCCGCTGGCGCGTCTGGACCAGGCGCAGATCGACGCCCTGCCGGTGCCCGCGGCCTGCATCGAGGACGTCTACCCGCTGACGCCGATGCAGGAGGGCCTGCTGCTGCACACCCTGCTCGAGCCGGGCACCGGCATCTACTACATGCAGGACCGCTACTTCATCGACAGCGCGCTGGACCCCCAGCGTTTCACCGAAGCCTGGCAGGCCGTGGTGGCACGGCACGAAGCCCTGCGCGCCTCGTTCAGCTGGAGTGCGGGCGAGGCCATGCTGCAGATCATCCACAAGCCCGGCCAGACGGTGGTGGACTACCAGGACTGGCGTGACCTCGAGGCACCGGCCCAGGAAGCGCGACTCAACGCCCTGCACAAGGCCGAGCGCGAGGCCGGTTTCGATCTGCTGCACCAGGCACCTTTCCACCTGCGCCTGGTGCGTGTGGACGAGGCGCGCTACTGGTTCATGATGAGCAACCACCACATTCTCATCGATGCCTGGTGCCGTTCGCTGCTGATGAACGATTTCTTCGCGCTGTACCAGGCCCTGGGCGAAGGGCGCCCCGCGAACCTGCCGGCGCCGCCGCGCTACCGCGACTACATCGGCTGGCTGCAACGTCAGGACCTGGACGCCTCGCGACGCTGGTGGCAGGCCCACCTGGCCGGCTTCGAGCGCGCCACGGCGGTACCAAGCGACCGGCCCTTGCGGCACGCCCATGTCGGCGACAGCGACGGCATGATCGTCGGCGACTGTTTGACCCGCCTGGAGCCTGCCCAGGGCGCACGCCTGCGTGAACTGGCCCAGGCCCATCAGCTGACCGTCAACACTTTCGCCCAGGCGGCCTGGGCCTTGGTGCTGGCGCGCTGCAGCGGCGAGCGTGACGTGGTGTTCGGCGTGACCGTGGCCGGTCGCCCGGTGAGCCTGCCGCAGATGCAGCGCACGGTCGGGCTGTTCATCAACAGCATCGCCTTGCGTGTGCAACTGCCTTCGCCGGGCGAGCCGGTGACCGTGCGCCAATGGCTGCACAGCCTGCTCGAGCGCAACATGGAGCTGCGCGAGCACGAATACCTGCCGCTGGTGGCGATCCAGGAGTGCAGCGAGCTGCCCAAGGGCCAGCCGCTGTTCGACAGCCTGTTCGTGTTCGAGAACGCACCGGTGGAGAGCACCGTGCTCGACCACGCCCGGCACCTCAACGCCCGCTCCGACTCGGGCCGTACGCACACCAACTTCCCGTTGACCGCCGTGTGCTACCCCGGCGATGACCTGGGGCTGCACCTGTCGTTCGACCAGCGTTATTTCGATCAGCCCACGGTCGAGCGCCTGCTGGCTGCCTTCAAGCGCCTGTTGCTGGCGCTGGTGGACGGCTTCCATGGTGCCCTGACGGACGTGCCGCTGCTGGGCGAGGACGAACGACGCTTCCTGCTCGAGAACTGCAACCGCAGTGCACGTGCCTACCCGCTGGAGCAGGGCTACGTCGCGCTGTTCGAGGCGCAGGTCGCCGCTCAGCCACGGCGGGTCGTCGCTCGCTGCGAGGGACGCTCGCTCGACTATGCCACCCTCAACCGACAGGCCAACCGGCTGGGCCACGCCCTGATCGCGGCCGGCGTGCGTATCGACCAGCCCGTGGCGCTGCTGGCCGAACGCGGTCTGGACCTGCTCGGCATGATCGTCGGCAGCTTCAAGGCGGGCGCCGGCTACCTGCCCCTCGACCCAGGGCTGCCCACGGCGCGCCTGCAACGCATCCTCGACCTGAGCCGCACGCCGTTGCTGGTCTGCACCGAGACCACGGCCGAACAGGCCCGGGCATTGCTGGCCACCTTGGATGGCAACGTGCCAGTGCGCCTGCTGGTGTGGGACGAGGTCCAGATCCAGGAAACCGTCGACCACGATCCAGGGGTCTACAGCGGGCCGGACAACCTGGCCTACGTCATCTATACCTCGGGCTCGACCGGCCTGCCCAAGGGCGTGATGGTCGAACAGCGCGGCATGCTCAACAATCAGCTGAGCAAGGTGCCGTATTTGGCCTTGGACGCATCCGATGTGATCGCCCAGACCGCGTCCCAGAGCTTCGACATCTCGGTCTGGCAGTTCCTGGCGGCGCCCTTGTTCGGCGCCTGCGTGGAGATCGTGCCGAACGCCATCGCCCATGACCCGCAGGGGTTGCTGGCGCACGTCCAGGCCAGCGGCATCACGGTGCTCGAAAGCGTGCCGTCGCTGATCCAGGGCATGCTGGCCCACGAGCACCTGCCCGTGCCCGGCCTGCGCTGGATGCTGCCGACGGGCGAGGCCATGCCGCCGGAGCTGGCGGCGCAGTGGTTGCAGCGCTACCCGCAGGTGGGCCTGATCAATGCCTACGGCCCGGCCGAGTGTTCCGACGACGTGGCGTTCTTCCACGTGGACGCGGCTTCTACCCAGGGCAGCTACCTGCCGATCGGCACGCCGACCGACAACAACCGGCTGTACCTGTATGGCGAGACCCAGGCACTGGTGCCCGTGGGCGCGGTGGGTGAGCTGTGCGTGGCCGGCACGGGCGTCGGGCGCGGTTATGTGGGCGATCCAGGGCGAACGGCCTTGGCCTTCGTCCCGCATCCCCATGGCGCAGCGGGCGAGCGCTTGTACCGCACCGGCGACCTGGCGCGGCGCCGGGTCGATGGGGTGCTCGAATACGTCGGGCGCGCCGATCATCAGGTGAAGATCCGCGGTTACCGTATCGAACTGGGCGAAATCGAGGCCCGCCTGCACGAACAGCCCGAGCTGCGCGACGCGGCGGTAGGCGTGCAGGCAGGCGCCAACGGCACGTACCTGGTGGGCTATCTGGTGGCACACCAGGGCGTCGCGGGCGACAGCGTGCTGCTCGAGCAGCTCAAGCAGCGCCTGCGCGCCGAGTTGCCGGAGTACATGGTGCCGCTGCACTGGGCCTGGTTCGACGGCCTGCCGCACAACGCCAATGGCAAGCTCGACCGCAAGGCCTTGCCTGCGCTGGAGATCGGTGCCCTTCAGGGATCGGCGTACCTGGCGCCGCGCAGCGAGCTGGAGACGACCCTGGCCCACATCTGGGCCGATGTGCTCAAGGTCGAGCAGGTCGGGGTGCGCGACAACTTCTTCGAGCTGGGCGGGCATTCATTGCTGGCGACGCAGATCGCCTCGCGGGTGCAGAAGCGCTTGCAGTTGAACGTGCCGCTGCGGGCGATGTTCGAGTGCAGCACGGTGGAGGCGCTGGCTGTGTACGTGGAGGGGTTGCAGGGCACGGTGCTGGATGAGGAGAAGGTGGATCGGTTGAGTGATCTGATGGCGGAGTTGGAGGGGTTGTGAGAGCGATGGGCAGGCGGTGAGGCTACTGCCGTCATCGCGGGCAAGCCCGCTCCCACAGGGTGCTGAGCAGCCTTGCTAGCTGACAGGCTGCGCAGATCTGGGTGGGAGTCCGCCCGCCGCCTTGGCGCCGCGCTGTCGCGCAGAGAACATGGCGATAGCTGGTAGGATCCGAAGCTTCATTGCTAATTGATTTTAGGGCCGCTTTGCGGCCCATCGCGGCCGGTCCGGCGCCCCGGCTGGGGCCGCTCCTACACCCGTAGCTCCACCGCGGGGTTGCAAGCTATCGCGGTCACCTGTGGGAGCGGCCCCAGTGCCGCGATTGGGCCCGCAGGGCCCACAAAATTCTAAAATTATTTCCTTTGAAATCAACAAGCTATTTTTTGTTCTATAGGAGCGGGCTTGCCCGCGATGGGCTGCGAGGCAGCCCCAAGGTCACTCACACGGGAAGCCGCAGGCTGTTGCAGGTCGCGTCATTCACCTGCTCGCCTCAATGCATCGCCACGATCTTCAACCCCACCCTTTGTTCGCCAGCCCCTTCATCCGCCACCCAGACCACCTCCGCGCTGGCCTGCAGGCCACTGAGCGAGGCGTGTTCGGATTCGATGCTCACGTCCACCTGATCGCCGACGGCAAAGCGCCGGGGTGCCTGCACTTGCAGGCCGCTGGCGGACAGGTCGATGCACACTGCCGAGACCACCTCACCGGCGTGCAGCAGGCTGGCCTGGCTGTCGATGCGCATACGGATGAAATCGCGTTTCTCTTCGTGACCCTGGGATACCGTCGACATGCTCACATCCTTCCATCAGGTTGTTGTACATGAAGTTCTTATAACGTCTGGCAATTTGCGCTGTAAAGCGCACCCGCCCAATGGCCTGTCGTGCTTGAAACGCCCTGCGGATGGGAGTACCGTCAGCGCCTTACAGGGCACCTCTGCCTTTTGCCGGGTCGACCGTCAGGGTCCATCCCCAATAGAAGCGTGCCAGAGAGAATTCCAGTAGCCGTTCGTCGTGTTTGTCGACGTCGCTACGCCAACCTATTTCTGGCGCCGTTTGCCCACATGCCGAACACCAGTGCAACGTTGCTGATCATCGATGACGACGACGTGGTCCGTGCAAGCCTCGCCGCCTACCTGGAAGACAGTGGTTTCGCCGTGCTGCAGGCCTGTAACGGCCAGCAGGGCCTGGACGTGTTCGAGCAGCACGCGCCCGACCTTGTGATCTGCGACCTGCGCATGCCGCAGATGGGTGGCCTGGAACTGATCCGCCGCATCAGCGAACGCGCACCGCAGTTGCCGGTGATCGTGGTGTCTGGCGCCGGGGTCATGAGCGACGCGGTCGATGCGCTGCGCCTGGGTGCGGCCGACTACCTGATCAAGCCCCTGCAGGACCTGGCGGTCCTGGAGCACTCGGTCCGTCGTGTGCTCGACCGCTCGCGGCTGTTGCTCGAGAACCAGCGCTACCGGGAAAAGCTCGAGACCGCCAACCGTGAACTGGAGGCCAGCCTGCACCTGTTGCAGGAAGACCAGACCGCCGGTCGTCAGGTGCAGATGAACATGCTGCCTGAAAGCCCGTGGTTCGCCGGTGGCTTCTCGTTCGATCACCAGATCATCCCGTCGCTGTACCTGTCGGGTGATTTCGTCGACTACTTCCGGGTGGACGATCGGCGCATCGCCTTCTACCTGGCCGACGTGTCCGGCCATGGCGCCTCGTCGGCCTTCGTCACCGTGCTGCTGAAGTTCATGACCACCCGCCTGCTGTTCGAATTCAAGCGCAGCGGGGGCCACTTGCGCGAGTTCAAGCCGTCGGAAGTGCTGTCGCACATCAACCGTGGGCTGATCAACTGCAAGCTGGGCAAGCACGTGACCATGGTCGGCGGCGTGATCGACGAGCACACCAACGTGCTGACCTACGCCGTCGGCGGGCACCTGCCGCTGCCGGTGCTGCACACCCCGGACCAGGCCTGCTACCTCCAGGGCCGAGGCTTGCCCGTGGGGCTGTTCGAAGAGGCGACCTATCAGGATCATGAAATGACCTTGCCCGGTCAGTTCAGCCTGAGCCTGATGTCCGATGGCATCCTGGACCTTTTGCCGGGCGCGACCCTCAAAGACAAAGAGGCGTCGCTGCCGGAGATCGTCAAGGAGGCGGGAGGCAGCCTGGATGGGCTGCGTCGACGTTTCAATTTGGCTACGCTTGGGGAGATGCCGGATGATATCGCCCTAATGGTGTTGAGCAGGAACCTTCAATGAGTACCGGTAGAATCCAGTTCGCCGAGCAGTGCGGCACCTTCGTGCTGAAATTCGTCGGTGAAGTGCGCCTGACCCTGTGTTCGGCGTTGGATGCGACGATCGACAAGATCTTCAGTGCCCTCAACTTCTCGGCCATCGTCATCGACCTGACCGAAGCCGAGAGCATCGACAGCACCACGCTCGGCCTGCTGGCCAAGTTGTCGATCCTGTCGCGTCAGAAAGTCGGGCTGCTGCCCACCGTGGTCACCACCAACCCGGACATTTCCCGGTTGCTGCAGTCGATGGGTTTCGAGCAGGTGTTCAACATCGTCGACCGGCCGATCCCGTGCCCGGACTGTCTGAGCGACCTGCCGTCCCAGGACCAGAACGAAGACGTGGTGCGGTCCAAGGTGCTCGAGGCGCACCGCATCCTGATGGGCCTGAACGACTCCAACCGCGAAGCCTTCCGCGACCTGGTCAACGCCCTCGAGCGTACCTGACCGCCTGGCCGACTAGGCCTTGGGTGGAAACTCGGTCGCGGGCGTGCCGTCCGCGTTGAGCTGCAGGATCCGCGTCGGCCGCCCCTCGGCATCGAAGAACACCTGCCCCAACCCCGCACCGTTCCACAGCCGCTCGCCCGCCTGGCTGCGGTCTGGCGTGCGTGGGATCACCTCCATGCGACGGCGTTTGGTGAAGCCGTTGAGGGGCGAGCGTGGCGCGTACAGCCACCGGTTGAGCCGGTCGAACACCTTCAGCAGGCGCCGGGGGAATTCGTTCTTGATGCCGCTGCTGGTGATCTGCCAGAGGTGCGGTCTGTGCTGGCGGTTTCGGATCAGCACTTCGTAGACGAACGAGTAGTGCACGTCGCCCGAGAGGATCACGTAGTGCCCCGGCGTGCGCGAGTGACGGAAGATGTTCAGCACCACCTGGGCCGCGCCCCGGTGCGCCATCCAGTTTTCCGCATCCACCAGCAGCGGGAAGCCCAACCCGCTGACGATCCGCTGCACCGTCTCGATCAGCTTGACGCCGAAGACCGGCGCCGGCGAGACGATGACCGCCGAGCGGTGGTCGAGCAACGCCTGCTGCAGTTCGCTCAGGGCTTCCCAGTCCAGCAGCCCGGAGGGTTTCTTCAGGCTGCGTTCGCTACGCCAGCGCCGTGTGCGAGTGTCGAGTACCACCAGCGGCGGCTCGCTGGCCACCTCGAACTGCCAGCCCTGGAAGGCCAGCAGCTGATCGATCAGGCCGTCCTGGGCGTCGCGGGTCAGCCAGCCGTCCGCTGCTTGCATCGTCATCGCCTGGCAGGCGTCGATCAACGGGCGACAGCGCGCCGGGGCATTGCCCCAGCCCTGGCAGAGCAGATAGCCAATCAGCGCATTGCCGACGATGCGCCGCGAGAACGGATGCCCGTAGACCGACGCTTCCCACTGCGCCGACAGGTTCCAGTCATCGGTGATGTCATGGTCGTCGAAGATCATCAGGCTGGGCAGGTGCGCCAGTGCCCGGGCCACCCCCTCCAGACCCTCGGTGAACGCCTCCACCCAAGGCAATTCCTGGGCGTAGCGCGCCTGCTGCTTGGCGTTCAGGCCCGACGGCTGCGTCATGCGCACCAGGCGCCAGCAGACCGGCGACCAGACCAGCAGGTACATGGCCATGACCTCGGCGAAGGTCACCAGGTGATTGTCGGCGTTGCTGCTGGTGAAGATCGGTTTGCGCGTGCCGCCGAAGAAGCGTCGGCGCAGGCCTTCGTTGGCCTCCAGTGCCGGCAGCAGGTCGGCGCGCTGGTAGTAGCAGGCGCCATGGGCGTACAGCGCCTGGCTGTCATCCACCACCGCGCCCGCCAAGGGCTCGTCGAACAGCTCCAAGCGCTCGATCAGCCGGTGAATGGCCCGCAGCATGGGGCCGGCCACATCGTCGGCGTAGATCTGATCGCCGGTCATCAGCAGCAGGGCCGGGCGTTCTTCGGCACGCTCGCACGCGAGCAGCAAGCGGTCGGCGCACAGCAGCCCATCCGCTGCCCGGTGGTGCGGCTTGCGGCAGGAGCCATGCAAGACCTGGTCGAGCCGCCCGCGCAGCACGAAGTCCGCCTGTTGGCGCCCCGGATAGAGCAGGTGCGGCGCCCAGTCGGCCATGCCCAGCGGGCCGCCGTCGGTGTCGATGAGCACGTCGTAGCCGATCGCCTGATCCACCGGCAGTGGTGCATCCAGGCGGACGTCGATCAGGTGGACGAAGGCCGCGTGCCCGATCTGCACCACCTGACACTCGGTGGTGACTTCATGGTCAGCGCAGTCCACGGTCACGTTCAGGGTCAGACGCTGTGTGCCGACCAGCCACAAGGCGAAGCGCTGCGCCTCCAGGCGACGCAGGAGGGGGCCGGCGAGCACGAGGGGGAGCGGGGCGGTGGTCAACGGCATCGGATACTCAGCGAAGAGAGAGAGCGGGGGTCAGGAAAAGACGCGAACGTCAGGCCATGGGCGGACGTTGGCTCGCGCTGGAGCGCACGATCGGGCGAGCATGCTGGTCATCCCTCGCGCGTCTGGCAACCGGCATGTGTGTCAGATCATTTCTGAAGGGACGGTGTTCAATCGGTCAGGCAGCTGCAAAGGGCTGTCTGGCAGCCCTCTGCAGCGTGACACGTGTCAGCCATTCAGGCTCACGCCTTGCCAGCCATCACGGCCTCGAGCTTCTCCTGGTCGCGGGCGAACTGGCGGATGCCTTCGGCCAGCTTCTCGGTGGCCATGGCGTCCTCGTTCATGTCCCAGCGGAACTGCGCCTCGTTCAGCATGCGCTTGGCTTCGCTGGCGTTGCCCGGTTGCAGGATGCGCGGCAGGTCGCCTTCGTCCTGGCCCAACTTTTCCAGCAGCTCCGGGCTGATGGTCAGACGGTCGCAACCAGCCAGTTGCTCGATCTGGCCGACGTTGCGGAAGCTCGCACCCATGACCACGGTATCGTAGCCATTGGCCTTGTAGTAGTTGTAGATACGCGTCACCGACAGCACGCCCGGGTCTTCGGCGGCGCTGTATTCCTGGCCGGTGCTCTTCTTGTACCAGTCGTAGATCCGGCCCACGAACGGCGAGATCAGGAACACACCAGCGTCGGCGCAGGCCTGAGCCTGAGCGTAGGAGAACAGCAGCGTCAGGTTGGTCTGGATGCCTTCCTTCTCGAGCACTTCCGCGGCGCGGATGCCCTCCCAGGTGGAGGCGAGCTTGATCAGCACCCGATCACGACCGACGCCGGCCTTGTCGTACAGCGAAATCAGGTTGCGCGCCTTGGCCAGCAGCTTGTCCTGATCGAACGACAGGCGAGCATCCACCTCGGTGGAGATGCGGCCCGGGATTTCCTTGAGGATGCCCGACCCCACGGCGACGGCGAACTGATCGCAGGCCTGGTCCACGTTGCCCTTGTGCTCGGCGCGGATCTTCTCCAGCACTTCGCCATACCCGGTGAGTGCAGCGGCCTTGAGCAGCAGGGACGGGTTGGTGGTGGCATCGACCGGCTTGAGCCGGCGGATCGCCTCGATGTCGCCGGTGTCCGCGACGACGGTGGTGAACTGCTTGAGTTGTTCCAGCTTGGAAGTCATGGGCGTGCTCTGTCCTGTGCAATGGCTCGACATTAACGGACCCCGGGCAAGCACTCAAGGTTCGCGAAGAGCCTGAAGGATAGATGAAATTGCCGGGGTAGGGCGGGTGGCGTGCCCGCCATCGGGCCTGTGCCTCCTTTCCAGGGTTGGCAGGCCCGCGTCGAACCTGTCGTCGACGCGGTGAAGCGGCCACCGCCATCGCGGGCAAGCATGCTTCCACCTGCCGCAGTGGTGCAGGCAATCGGAGAGTCCGCCCGCCGCCTTGGCGCCGCGTTGTCGCGCAGAGAACTGACGATAGCTGGCAGGATCCGAAGCTTTATTGCTAATCGATTTTAGGGCCGCTTTGCGGCCCATCGCGGCCGGTCCGGCGCCCCGGCGGGGGCCGCTCCTATACCCGTAGCCCCAACGCGGGGTTGCAGGCTATCGCGGTCACCTGTGGGAGCGGCCCCTGTGCCGCGATTGGGCCCGCAGGGCCCACAAGTCAGCCACTCATCTCCCAATGCTCACCACACCCGCCCAGCACCACCCATCCAGCCCTACCGCCCCACCATCAACTCAGCCGCCCGATCGAACACCCCCAAAGGATCATCACTCTTGTGAATATCCGCCGACAGCAACTGCCGGAACCGCCGTGCCCCCGGGAACCCTTGCCCCAACCCCAGGATATGCCGCGTCACATGATGCATCGCTCCACCTTCGGCCAGGTGCGCCACGATATAAGGTCGCAACCGCGCCAGCACTTCGCTCCGGCTCACCACCGGCGCCTCGCTGCCGAACAGCCGCTGATCCACCTCCGCCAGCAGGTACGGGTTGTGATACGCCTCCCGCCCCAGCATCACGCCATCGAAGGTCTGCAGGTGCGCCTCGCATTCCGCCAGCGTCTTGATCCCCCCGTTGAGCACGATCTCCAGTTCTGGGAAGTCCGCCTTCACCTGCGCCGCCACGTCATAGCGCAGCGGCGGAATGTCCCGGTTCTCCTTCGGTGACAGCCCCTCGAGAATCGCGATCCGCGCATGCACCGTGAAACTCCGGCACCCCGCGTCCCGCACCTGACCGATGAAGTCACACAGCTCGGCATAGCTGTCGCGCCCATTGATGCCGATGCGGTGCTTGACCGTCACCGGGATCTGCACCGCCTCGCGCATCGCCGTGACGCACTCGGCCACCAGCGCCGGATGCCCCATCAGGCAGGCGCCGATCATGTTGTTCTGCACCCGATCGCTCGGGCAGCCGACGTTGAGGTTCACCTCGTCGTAACCGGCCGCCTCGGCCAGGCGCGCGCAGGCGGCCAGGTCGGCGGGGTTGCTGCCGCCCAGTTGCAGGGCCAGCGGGTGCTCGGTGGCGTCATGGCGCAGGAAGCGCGCAGCATCGCCGTGGAGCAGGGCGCCGGTGGTGACCATTTCGGTGTAGAGCAGGGTGTGGCGGGAGAGCAGGCGCAGGAAGAACCGGCAGTGGCGGTCGGTCCAGTCCATCATCGGCGCAACAGAAAACCGCCTCATTACTGAATCTACTGGAGAGGCCTTGTTTTCTAGGGTTTCAGGGGGCATTTTCGATTCTCTCGTTTGCTACCGTTTCCCGTCATTTTTGCTTATTTGCCGTCTATCGTTGTTACAACGTAGTAACTCATAGCAGCCGTGTAGCAAAACCAATGGGAACCATCACGCTTCGGAAGCGCAAGGATGGGTCTGCAGCGTATACCGCGCAGATCCGGATCATGAAGAAGGGTCAGTCAGTCTATCAGGAAAGCCAGACGTCGATCGCAAGGCTACAGCGCAGGCCTGGCTCAGGAAGCGCGAGGCCGAGCTATATGAGCCAGGCGCGATCGACAAGGCGAACCGCGGCGGCATCACGGTCAGCACATGGTCGACCGTTACCTGGATCAGTACGAGAAGTTGCGCCCATTGGGTAAAACGAAACGCGCTACCCTGAACGCCATTAAGGAAACCTGGCTGGGCGAGGTTGCGGACACAGACCTAACCAGCCAGAAGCTGGTCGAGTACGCCATGTGGCGAATGGAGAACAGCGGCATTCAGGCACAGACTGTAGGCAACGACTTGGCGCACCTGGGCGCGGTCCTCTCCGTTGCGCGGCCGGCCTGGGGCTATGAAGTTGATCCGCACGCTATGCCCGACGCCCGGAAGGTGCTGAGGAAGATGGGCGCGGTTAGCAAAAGCCGCGAGCGAAACCGACGGCCGACTTTGGACGAGCTTGAGCGCCTGCTAGCGTACTTTGACGAGATGCGCGATCGCCGCAAGCAGGAGATCGATATGCTTCGTGTGGTGCTATTCGCGCTCTTCTCTACCCGGCGGCAGGAGGAGATCACACGCATACGCTGGGATTCGCTCAACGACAAAGACCGGTCAGCCCTCATCACCGACATGAAGAACCCCGGGCAGAAGTACGGGAATGACGTGTGGTGCCATTTGCCGGACGAAGCCTGGCGCATCCTGCAGTCGATGCCGCGTGTAGCCAGCGAGGTTTTTCCGTACAACTCGAAGTCGATATCGGCCTCGTTCACCAGGGCATGCAATTTTCTAGAGATCGACGACCTGCATTTTCACGACCTACGTCATGATGGCGTGAGCCGGCTTTTCGAAATGGGGTGGGATATCCCGAAGGTGGCCTCTGTTTCCCGTCACCGGGATTGGAACTCGATGCGGCGCTATATGCACCTGCGGGGGAATGGCGATCCGTACACGGGGTGGGGGTGGATCGACAGGGTGATAGCGGGCCCCGTGATCGAGACCCGGAAGAGGATCAAGAGACGCGTCGAAGACCGCGACCCATGAGTTTGTCGTGCTCGGTCTTGGCCTTGGCATGCTGTGCGTCGAGGTAGGCAGCCAAGTCATTCAGGTGTACGCCCCGGGCTGACTTCTAGCTGGCCTCCATGCAGACCAGTGGCAGGTTGATCTCGCCTTTTGCGACCTTAGCTTTCATTTTCTCTGGGGTCAGATGGCTGAAATAGTCGAGGCACACGCGCTCAAGTGGGATGATTGCCTGGCCACCGTATTGGGCCACCAGCAGGAAATTGGTGTTCATTGTCGTCTCCACGCCGTTGGCGGCGGCAGGTCATAATTGTATAGCTTCAATTGTGGAGGTAGGTCACAGTGCATGGCCGCCAGCCTTAAGCAGGCCGTTGCGGTCTTCACGGAGGTTATTGCGTTCAGTAACCAAAGCCTGGATCCCGCGGTGCAGGTACTGAGCAATAGATTCGTCGCAGCGTATATCGCAGGGCTTCGAGCGGTCCTTCAGCATGCCTTCCATTTCGATCAGGGTAAGTTTTCGATCATGAATGCACCGTAGTTCATTTATAGATTTTTTCAGGCTAAGGGATTTATAAGTTGAGAAATAAGAATAAGCAGATTGATTTCCTAAATCTTTCGACGCAGATGGCAGGTGGGCTGGGCGTGTTTGCTTTGCTGGCATGCGCAACCGGGTTCTTTAAGTTCTATATGTTGTATCAGTCGCTTGGCTGTGAGTGGGCTATTTCCTTTCATAATTTTCAGGATTTTGTTTTTAAGGGATCAATGGACGTTGCAATTGTTTTTTTGGTGGGGAGTGTTTTTTTCTTTTCATTTGAAAGCTCTGTGGATCTTGACTATAACGGTCGTAGAATTGTAGGCTGGATCCTCCTGGGGGTGGCGATTTTTGTCGGCGTATCAAAATTTCTTGGTGTCTCTTTAAGTTACATTGTCACTGACTATGTGGTTTATTCTGTAAGCTGCTCTTTGTTTGGGGTGTGGGCGGCTGCATTGATCAAAGAATCAATAAGGGAGAAGACCTACAAATATGTGCCTGCGATTATTGGGGTTTATCTAGTATGCTCTGTGGGAAGCGCTTATCATGTTTTAGGTGGGGAAAACTTTTCTACGCTGAAAATGAATTCTCGCTTTCCTTATGCGATTTCAGACGACGGTAAAGCTGCGCTATTAATAAGCGCGGTATCTGGTCGCTATCTATTAAGAATTTGCGGTAGTGAGAATAATTACAAGATCTCCTCCAATACAGATGCTTGGGAAGTTTCTCGTTCAGATAATGGCTTGTGCGTTGTCAATTAGCCCTGTAAGGATCTGCGCACCTTCTCGTTTTCTGTTATCCTAGATAGACTCAGGCATAGGAGTAGGTATGTGTTATAAAATTTTCTAAGAAAGGCATTAATCGCCATTGCGCAGTATAATGGTCGCGCCAAATAAGACATTCAGCAATCTTTGGAAGTCGATAGCAATTTTCTAATAAATATAGTTTTATGTGTGTTCTGGGGCGCGCAGCATAAATTATACTGCTTCCACGCATGTAGAGGTGAAGTGTGAAAGGGATTTTTAAAGGGTTTTTGGCTGGCATGTTAGCGCTTGGGGCTTTTTTATATATATTTCATTTGCTTGAAAACATAAAAAGCGCTGAGCTTTTTAGTGATATAACACATGCTGCGCCGATACTTGCGCAAATTTTTGGGTTTACCGGGCTAGCTTGGATGGTGGTCTACTCAATAATATCAGATGGCTCTTCAAAGATTAAGCTTATTGGGAGTGGGCTGGTTTTATCGTTAGCTTTTGCATCCAATAACGTTTGGACTTATGCACTTTCAATATTTATTGTTGCGACTCTTGTGACTGAGCTCCAATTTCTGGAAAAGCTGGCCGCAATGTTTACAAACCGTGATAAATATTGGGATTATCTAACCAAGCACTCCACTCCTGAGCAATCCGAGCAAAAGGCTATCTTAGAGGCTATAAATGCACAAGAAGAAAGTTTGCATACTGAAAATAGTGTGAAAGCGAAAGATGATCAGTCTAAAGCTTCAAAAGGTTCAAGTGCTGCTGAGCAAGATTTGGATGGCGGGCAAAAAAAATCAAATACTGAACAGTTTAGTAATGCCAAGGCAAGCCTCCAAGATGATATTTCAAAAGGCTTTCCGACAACTATTGCATCAAGGGCCAAAGAGATCTTGAAGTTTGAAAAGCAAGCTTTGGATGCATTAAAAATCTATTCTAAGCGATTCAAAAATGCTTCTTTACAGGAAAATATGCGGTTTTCCGCAAGAGGTTTTGAACTTGAGGTTGACGCAATACTGAGCACTACTATTGTGGATTATGTTGTAGAGGTAACTAATTCCCGCAGTGCTCCGTCATTGGTCAAAAATCAATTAAAACTCAAGGAGCTGGTTTCAAAATATACTCTGTTGCTAGAAATGGCAGGTAAGGGTAAGAGGGTGAGTGGTATTTTGATCCTTCCGCAAGGAGTGTGGCATCCTGACTATCCTTCAATGGATCTGATGGTTTTGGAATTGGATGCTCAGAGTGGTAAGCTCAGAAAAGTAAGTGAGTCTTGGTCTTGGGAAATTGTTTAAAATCAGTACGAGCCTCTTCTCTCAAGATCAATTTGGCATTGTTTTGTGTTTTTTGATCTTTACGTATAAACAGAGCTTGCTTATAATTTCTCGCAATTTAGATAAAATTTTTATATTAGGTTAATATGTAAATTTAACCTGTCTGTATTGCGCGGGGAGACTCCTTGCTCATTGCTTTCCGACCAGCTTGCCCCGGGCAGCTGCCTCCATCGCATCGACGAACATCAGGCGGTGTCGTAGCGGTAGGCCATGCCCATGACGGCGCCGGTATGGAGGTCGACCACTTCCCAGATCTTGCCGCGGCTCATGGCCTGATAGCGTGGCGCAGTGACTTGGACGCGGACCTGGGCCTCTCGCCGGCCGAGGCTGGTGCGGGCCAGCAGCGCCTCGAGCTGTGGAACGCCTAGAGCGAAGGCGCGACTCGTTGCTGTTGGCATAGTGGGATCCTCGGTCAGACGTGAAGCTCGAAGGCCTCGGCCTTGCGAACGATTCGAACTTGGGCGGTGCGGCGCTCTGGCACGCGGCGGTCGCGGCGCATGGGGTCGCCGGCGTCGATGGCGGCGTGCAGCGCGATGAGGCTGGCCAGCACGATGCACAGGGGGCTGATGATCTGGCGGCTCATGGCCTTGGTGACGGCCTCGACGCGCCGGCTGACCTGCATCTTGAACAGGGCCAGCTTCACACGGTTGGCAGCGGTACCGGGAGTGGTGCCCATCTGGCGGGCGATCTCTTTCGTGGTGAGGCCTTGGGCAACCCACAGCAAAGCTTCGAGTTCACGTGGCGCCAGGGCATCGCCGAGCTGGCCAGTCCATGTACCGCAGGTGATCGTTTCCATAATCTGTCTCGAGGGACCGCATTGGTCAGGCGCCAGGGCGGGTGACCAAACCCACGCGCAGCCGGAGGCGCCTGCCAATGCAGTCGTATGTGAAGGGAAGGGGACGCGGGGTGCATCGGTGGATCAACTGATGAAGGACCACCCAGCCTCTCATGCTCCTGGCGAAGCTGGTCGAGTTATGAAGCCAGTTGCTCCACCGATGCACCGGTAGCAGGGCATCAGGCAGTTAACGGCAGGCTGCCGTGACGCTGGTTGTTCGGTCAGACGGCGGCCTCAGCTTCAGCCTTGATCCGCTCTTGGACCTCATGGCGGTGCACTGGCACGTCCTCTGGTGCCTCAATACCGATCCGCACTTGGTTGCCTTTGACGGCCAGAACGGTCACTCGAATGTTCTCGTTGATCACGATGGTTTCGCCCGTCTTGCGGGTCAGTATCAGCATGGTCCTACTCCTTGGTTGGTTTCCCGTCTGGCCCGCGTGTGCAGGCCAATCAAGGCCGATATCGTCAATCAGCCAGGCGAGGCCCAGCTGAATCGGACGGTGATCGACACGGCCAGCGATACCGGCATGTCGCGCAACGACGTGGCCGACCTGGTCAACCAGCTGGTCGGCGCCGGCATGGAGCTGGACAAGGCGCTGTCGTATGCCCCAGTCGCGGCCACGTTCGCGATCGGGCAGGGCGCTTCCGGGGTCGACACGGCGTCGATGATTCAGGCGCTCGAGCAGAATGCCAAGATCAGCGACCCCAGGGTCATGCAGCAGGCCCTGGAGGCGATCGCCTACCAAGGTCAGGCGGGCAGCTTCGAAGCCAGCGACATGGCCAAGTGGTTCCCGCAGCTGCTCGCCGGCATGGAGAAGAACGGGATCACCGGGCTGGATGCGGTGACCTCGCTCGGCTCGATGCTGCAGGTGCAGATGAAGACTGCCGGCAGCTCGGATGAAGCGGCCAACAACTTCAAGAACTGGATGGAGAAGTTAGGCGCCGGCGACGTGGTCAAGGCCTACAAGGACGCCGGCATCGACTATCAGGCCTCGCTGAACACGGGCCTGCAGAAGGGCATGAACGTTATCGAGGCGTCCATGGCCCTGGCCATGAAGTACGTCCAGGCGACCGATCCTGCCAAGGCCAAGAAGATCGAAGAGGCCAAGGCTAACATCGACAAGGAGGCCGACCCGGAGAAGGCCAAGGCCGCGCTCGAGGCACTGGAAAAGACCCTGCGTACTGGCGATATCTTTGCCGACATGCAGGTCAAGGCCGCGCTCACCGCCTACGGGCAGAACCGCGGACTTTACGAAGAACTCAAGGCCGACTCCAAGAAGGCCTCCGGGATCCTCGACAAGAACTTGGCCGAGCGGCGCGAGACCTCGGCGCAGCAATGGGCCGAACTGGGGCAGGCGGTCGACGACTCGATGCGCAGCATTGGGGACGCGATTCGGCCGGTCACTGACGGTGCCGCCAAGGGCCTGACCAAGGTGGCCAGGGGCATTACCAAGCTGTCAGACGGTGCGCAGCCGGTGGTCCTGGGCATTGCCGCCATCACGGCCGCATTCCTGGGCCTGCGCACAGCGGCCAGCGCCTTCAAGATCGGCCGGGGCTTGCTCAACCTGACCCGTGGCCGTGTCATGGAGCGCGGCGCCGGTCGCGCAAGCCTCAAGCCTGCGGCCGCCATCCAGATGCCCAAAACAGGCAACAAGCTGGTGGATGTTGGGCTGGGCGCCTTGGGCCAGGTGCTGGGCGCAAGGGATGACGAACCGGCAGCGGCCAGCAACGAGCCGCAGCGCGTGTTCGTGGTCAACGCCTCGGACTTGGGCGGGATTGGCAGTAGCGTCGCTCAAATTCTGGTTCAACGCTTTGTGTCCCTCTGCTACCCAATACCTTCTACCAGCAGGCTTTGCCATCTGGGACTATCGAAGTAGACTCACCACAACGTGGAGTCCCCTTGAGAGACATAGGTCGACGCCATAGCCTCAGGTGAGGGATGGGACTGCTATGATTAGAGGACAGAGGTCTAGCTGCCGGATGCTGAGACTGAGTTTGCAAGCCGCTTAGCCAAGACGGTTTTCCGCAGAGCATTAAGCGTTTGCGAGAAGCTGTCATATTCGGGTTCGCGATTTTTGGGCATGGGGACGGATGAAGCTATCTTTGAATGGCTAGATTAAGTAAAGGTCGTGATTAAATCGAAATGTCAATATTATTGGTATGATTAGATTTATATGTGAACGATGAGCGTTTAAACTAGGCATATATAGTGTGCCGTATATAGCGTAAGTTTGTAACTGCTTGACGATTTCTCGTATCTTAATTTTTGGTTTATTGGAGGTCTTAAATTGGTAGGTGAAAAAGCTAATCAAGCGATTGAGGAGGAAGACGTAGAAGGCGAGGAGCTAAGTCTTCGTCCTTGGGATCCAAAAGATATCCGGATCACTACGAAAAACTTCACAGTTCGAGAGATATATACCCAGATAAATGAGGGCGATTTAGATCTGGCGCCAGATTTTCAAAGAAGCTTTATATGGAAAAATCGTCAGCAAATCCGATTAATTGAGTCGATTTTGCTCGGCATACCGCTTCCGGCTTTCTATTTCAATCAAGACGAAATTGGTGCACATCAAGTTATTGATGGAGTGCAGCGACTTACAACCATTAGCTTATTTATGTCCGATAAAATCAGCTTAGAAGAAGAGCACATGGAGTACCTCAAGCCGCTACAGGGGCTTTCCTACTCCACTCTGGATCCGGGTACTAAACGGAGGTTTGCGGGTACTCAGATAGTGGCTCACGTCATTGAGCCACAAACTCCGGATGAAGTGAAGTATGATATTTTCAACAGAGTAAATACAGGTGGTACTCCACTAAGTGCGCAAGAGATCCGGCATTGCATGAGCAAGGAGCTGTCGAGAAAGCTTCTTACAGATTTGGTCGAGCTCGAAAGCTTCGATATGGCTACTGGTTATGCGTTTTGGAAAAATGGTCCGGATGGAGAATCCTGTAGAGATGATCGTAGGATGTCTGATCGAGAGATGGCATTGCGATTCTGTGCTTTCCGTAATTTCTCTGTGGATAAGTATAGTCAATACGCAAGCTTAGATTCTTATCTGCTGGAATTTACAAGGCATTTAGACAAAATTCTTGCGGACACAGACGAGTATGATGAGATTATTGCTGATTTTGATAGGGCAATGTACAACTGTTGCGAGATACTTGGGGGCTTAGCTTTCCGTCGCTATCAGTATGCCAGTGACCGCAGGGGGCCAATTAATAGAGCAATATTTGAGTCTCAAGCTTTAGCGCTAGCTGATTATGAAATGGACGACATAGACTCGCACAAGGAAGAAATTTTTGAGGGCTTTTTAGAACTTTTCAATACGCCGGCTTATGACTCTGCAGTTAAATCGGGTACTGGGGATGTTTTGAAGATCCAGAGAAGACTTGAGATGCCAAAGAAAATGCTTGAGAGAATACTAAATGATAACTAGTTTGGAAGTGGTAGGGTTCAAAAGATTTGTATCGCAAAGATTTGAGCTCAGTCCTCTGACAATACTTGCGGGCACAAATGGTGCAGGCAAGACGTCGGTCATACATTCCCTACTGCTGGCCAGAGAAGCTCTGGTTCGCGGTGACGGAGTAATTGAATTAAATGGACCTTTTGGGCTTGAGCTTGGGGAGTTTGGAGATGTGCTCAATCACGAGACTATGAACACATTTACCGTGAGTGTTAACTCAGGTTCGAGCGAAGTTAATACTTGGAGTTTCTCGGCAGAAGAGACGTCGCTTTATGCTAACGTGGTCAGCCCCGATAAACAAACTGCTTTTCTCGACAAGCCTAGAGCATTTCAGTATCTCCAAGCAGAGCGTCTGGGTCCGCGAATAACGCATGGAACAGCTGCGCTTCCACCAGACATGCTCGAGGTTGGAGTAAGCGGGCAGTTTTGTGCGCAAGTTTTGGATGTGCTAGGAGGTGCACGACTTAAGGAAGACGAGGTTATTCACAATTCCGCAATTCCTTTGCTTAAAGCGCAAACCGAAGCTTGGATGTCACTGATCACTAGGCCTCTTCAAATTGATACAGAGAGATTCCCGGGTACACCTGTCACAGCGCTAAAGTTTAGAACATCAGATCTGTGGGTGAAGCCTACAAATATGGGATTTGGGGTGACCTACGCTTTGCCAGTGATTATTGGAGGGCTTACCGCAGCTAGTGATGGAATATTCATCGTGGAAAACCCAGAAGCGCATTTGCACCCGGCTGGTCAGTCGTGTATGGGCTTATTCTTAGCTCGACTTGCAGCATCTGGAGTGCAGGTTGTCGTTGAAACTCATTCGGATCACGTCTTAAATGGCATTAGGCTAGCAATAGGTCATCACAAATGTTTGCAAGCGCAAGACGCTATTGTGCACTATTTTGACTCAAGCGGCGCTGAGCCATTAGCATTAAAATTCACTGAGGTAGGAGGTATATCTTCTTGGCCAAAAGGATTTTTTGATCAGTATCAGTTAGATGTCTCAGAATTAACAAGGATACGTCGGCCGAGGTAATGCAGATGCAATATGTTGTGGATGAGTCTGTTATGGACTTCAATGGAGTGAGTGCTGAATTTTGTTGCGAATTAATTGAATCGGTTCTCGATGTTATTGATGATATAATGTTGGCGGGAGATGCGTGCTGCTATTCTGAAGAGTTGTTTTGCAGACATGTCTATGGGGAGATGACAATTTGGGAATTATTCGCGGATGATTCTCCAGTGCAGTTGTTGCCAGAAATCCAGGCTAGACTTGCTGTAGCTTTCAATCGCCTTCAAACATGGGAAATGATGGATGGTGAGCTTGTTGAAGTTGTGGATCCTAGGATAGATGGCATATTACATGTAGGTGCTCGGTCAGTAGCTTGGGTGCATAGTAAGATGCTGCAAGATAGAAGGTCTCCGATCGCATGTATAGTTGGATCTGGACGCGATCCTGCCGGCTGCAAGAAGGTTGTTGTTGGTCAGGATAGTATCGACATGTGGTTTATAGGCGATGCTCGAGATGACGAGTTGATGTTTCGCTGGATCGTAGAAGAACTGACTGACTGCCCGGCTGGTCTCGAGACATTTTCCGCAAGGGCTTTCAGAAATCTAGATTTTGTTTCTGGGTCATTTAATGGTATCAAGGGGATGAGCAAATCTTACGTTTGCTTAATCCCGACGTTGGTCAAACATTTGGCAGCTCTTTCAGATGAGGGGCGTATTGTGTTTGTAGGTCCATGGGAGGAGGCCGAAGCAAAGTTTGGAGCTTTCGGCGTAAATCTTTCGGATGAAAACGGCGCCACAAAAAACAATAGAGTTGCTAGAAGAGAGAGGTTGAAAGAATGGGACGGTTCGGAGAGGATATTTTGGTGGCACACTAAGTTGGAGCGCCATCAAGATAGAATTCATTTTTGCCCTCGAGGAATCGCTAAAGGTGAGAAAATATTGATAGGAATTTTCTGTCTTCACTTAACGACCTAGTGCTAAATTTAGCAAGTCGTAGCTTGGCCAGTTGGCTGATACGATCATTATAAATGATGGATTTAATATCTGAAGTGCACAGTGCGGCAGTTATTGGTGATCTTGATTTTTAGGTCCTAGCCGCACTAAGCCAAGTGTGGAGGGTGTCTCATAATAATATGAGTTTTCTTTGTATTTAAACTTTATTTGGCTGATGTATAACGCTTTTGCTGCGGCGCTTTTGTTTGATTTGAATTTTCATGCTCGGCTTTGGTTTTTGTAGTTATTTCTCGTATAGCGTATTAAGCAATTCATATTATGTATTATTGTAGGACTATTAGTGTCTAGCGTTTTTAATCTGTCGTCGAGCTGATATTACTGATCTAGTGTAGCAGTTAGGGCGCTACAAGGCAGTGCTGATGTCAAAATCAGTTAAGCAGCCCGCACACTGCATCTCAATTTCCAAGGGTTTCACTAAAGTTAAAGTTTGCCTCATTGCGAAAATGAATTATCTATGATTTTTTGGAGAATATGATTTTTATTATCGGATTGCAAATCCCGTTGGTCTGAGTGTCGTTCAGTCAAAGGCAAGCAAAAGCAATCTCAAAAGCCTGGGCCGACGGCAGCAGCAAAACGGCGACCTTGAATTAACTAATTCATCTGGAATCTAGCCCTTAGAAAGCGCGACGGACTGTCACCTACATACAACTGCCGCGCACACGCTTTCCACTCAATAGGGGACACTGGTCGGAGAATCGCGTCGATACGTCGATCACGTGGCAGGTCTCTAGCCAATTCTGGATTATCACCAGCCGGATGTGCGTGCCATTCGCGCGCCTGGCCTTGGCGCCTGGTTAATCTCAATTAGCTTCTGGATGTTGAACCTGGTTTTGGTCAACTCAATCCGGAGATGTTCGTTTTCGTGGCAGAGCATACTGCACTGCTGCTGAAGCAGTTCATGCAGGGTCGGCATGCTCAATTCGAAGCCGGTCGTGTCAATGTCTATGATAGGTTGCGGTCAATTCTGTATGTACATACAGTATCGACTCAGTCTGGGATCGCTAAGAACGAGCTGATGAGTTGTGCGTGGAGAAGAACCTGCAGTATCAGCCTGGAATGGCACTTCTGCCTGATTATGTACGCGGTCATCCCTTCAGGCTTGCTGAAATTTTGCTACAACAAAACTTAGATTGTGCTCAAAGCCCAATAATTCATGGTTAGTAATTTTAATCGACCCGATCCATCATCGACGCAACGGAGAACCTTCGGCAAGGATCCTGGCGTTGTGCTGGTGCGTGTGCAGCGAATTCTTGAGGCATGTAGGGTGCGTGTCGTGCTGAGTTCAGAAAGGGCGGCGATAGGCGTGTCGCGTTGAATCGAGCCGCTTGGCGTGAAGCGGGCATAGTCTACCAAGGCAGCGGTGCCTGCGTCCGCGTCGCTGACATCCGGTGCCAGCTGCCCATCGAACGTACCGCCGCCGTGAGCCACCAACCCTGCACTCGATGACCCCTCATCTTATGATGAACCTTCACCTCATCAGGACGATGCCCACCCCATGGCCAAACGAAAAAGAAAAACCCTCCCCAAGGATTTCGGTGATCTGCTGGAGCAGGCGTCATTCACCGACTTGACTGCCGTCTTCGATACATGCGGCCTCGAAGCCACCGGCGGCTACGGCAAGCACACGGCACTCAGTTTCTACAACTGCCCCGACGAGCTGGTTCGCTGGCTGGTGGAGCAGGGCGCGGACATCAACGCCCGTGACGAGTACCAACGAACGGCGCTGCATAACCGCAGTTCGAGCTGGAAAGGCGGAGTCGACCTGCTACTGGACCTGGGAGCCGATATCGAGGCCCAGGATTATCAGGGCGAGACGCCATTGCAGGCAGCGGTCAGGAGCCACAAGGCCGACGCAGTCGCTGCCCTGATCCGCCGAGGCGCCAAGGTCGAGGTCAGCTCTCGGCAGGCCGATACCATATTGCACCTCGCCTTGCTCACGACCTCCAATGCGGACATCGAGCCCATGGCGCGCATTGCTCGGATCTTGTTGGCGGCAGGTGTTCCCATCGGGAAGGCTGAGCGTGATGACGTGCAGCGTATCGGGCAGCAGTTCGAATTTCATCGCGCTCGTTTCAACCCTGAGGCTCTGGCCGCCACCGATGCTGCCCTGGCCACACTCTATCGCTTGTTCGATGTCCCGCCCGTCGCTGCGCGCAAGCTCCATAACGGTCGAGACACGATCCTCGTGACGGCAGAGGGTTGGCCTGCCCAGCATCAGCAATTGTGGGAATGGCTGGTGCCGTCCTCTGGGGCGGCGGCGACGGTGCAAGGGGAGGTCATTCGTCTCAGTGGTCGCCTCTCGGTAGAGATCAACTACAACGGCGCCGCCAACTGGGACGCCGATTTCAAGAAAATGCTGAAGGCGCTGGTAGAGTACCTGGGCAGCGGCGTAGCCTTGAGCGATGCGGCGCTGGCTGAAACCCGTGCATCTGCGTCTGTACTGAAGAACGGTAACGACCCTGCAGAACACAGCGACCGACTCTGTGAACGGGCAGTAGACTGGGTCATCGCCAACCCGCAGCCGATACCGCTGGGTACGCCGTCCTACCGCCGATAGCCGCAGATATGGCCTTGCTTGCGTTGGGATGTGTCACAAGCCGGGCAGTAGGACATTGAAGCAAGCCTCGCCCGGCAACGTATGATGCCCAGCATCGAGTCAACGTCTGAAGGAAGCGAACCATGATGTACCCTGAAGAGGGACCCGAAGGCGCTTGCGAGGCGGCTATTGCAGCGGTATGCAACCGCATGGGCCTTGCCCGTACGTCGTGGATCGCCGAATGCTGGAAACACCACGATGGCGCTTTTCTCTGTGACCAAGTCCTGATCTATTCGACGGACGAGATCGAAGAGCGTAATCGCACCTTCGAGGTCGCCACTTACTTCAAGGGGCATGTGGCCGTGGGAGACGACTCCGGTGGGCGGTTGATCCTGGTCAGCACGGCAGCGTTCGATGGGTTTCTCGTAGTGGACAGCGGCAGTGCCACCCTCGACGACGGCGACGCATTGAACGATCTGGACGGTGTGCTGGCCTACGTCACCGATCGCGCGTGACCCTTCATGGCGTCAATACGCGTTGATTCGGCACACCCTAAGTGTTAACTCCCGCACACTTGCAGCACGTGCCCTTGTGAGCAGTAGCCCATTTGTTGTGCGACACGCCTACCGCCGTTGCCAGCCCCCCGTTCGTCTACTTCAATGTCTGTCCTCTTTTATTCAGGCCCAACGGCACTGCCCGTAGATCGCCCATGCGCGGCATTCTCGGTGGCTTCTTCGCCCTCGATGACGACGCCGTGCAGCCGTGACGACGTACAGCCTGCTTTTGGCCGCGACCAGGACCCTACGCATGAGTATCCCTGAACACCCGGGCTCCCCCCAGCCCGACCACGCCCACGCAGCCCAACGCCAGCGCGTCATCACCGAACTCAAGCAGGTCGTCGAGCGCGTGCCCGAGCAGACCGAATTCACCAACGCCACCGTCTACAAGATCTGGGGGCCGATTGCCGTGGTGGGGCTGGTGCTGCTGCTGGGCATCACCCTCCTGATGGGCCGTCTCGACCTGATCGCCTGCTGCGCCTTTCTCCTGCTCGGCGCCGTGTGGGTCACCTGGCAGCACCGCCATGCCGGACGCCATGTGTTCATGCGCCTGACCCATCGACAGCTGTTCGTCGACACCCTGGACGGCCCGGTGGACCTGTCCAAGGTCGAGCACATCGAGGTGGACAAGGAAGCCATGGGCATGTTGAAGCAGACCTTGCACCTGAGCGACGCCGACGGGCTACCGACCCATCGCGTGGTGAAGATGCAGCCGTTCTGCAACCAGGCACTGGTGGACCCCAATCAGGCGCAGGTGCGCATCCTCTCGGCGGGCCTTGCTCGTGGTGGGCGTACGCTGAGCGTTGACGAGGTCGCCGCGCTGCTCGGAGCGTACCGTGACGCGGCCCGGGCGCAGCAGCGGCTGGACGGATTGCAGTACCATGGATGAGGCTGCGCGCGAGGCCCATCTGGACATGCTGCAGGACGCGGCGGATGGACCGACCCAGTCGTTCACGATCTACGAGTCTTCCCTGGACAAGGCCATCGCCTGCGCGGTGCTGAGTGTGCTGCTGGTGGTCGTGGGTGGCTGGCTCTTGCAGGCGACGACGACGCTGGCGGCGCATCTGTCGGCGGGGTTGCTTGTGCTGATGGTGGTCACGGCGCTGGTGTTTCTGCTGCCCGGCCTGGGTGGCCTGGTCGTGGCCGAAGCCCTGCGTCGGCGGCATGGGCAGCGCGTGCTGGCCGTGACCCGCGACACGCTGTGCTTCGCCAACGCCCTGGAGCCGGTGCCGTGGGTGACCTTCGATGGCTTCGACGTCGATCAGAAGCACCTGACCATCCGCTTGATGTTTTGTCGCTCAGGGTTCAGCACCTTGCCTGCGCTGACGCCGGTCCGCTTCAAGTCATTGGCTGCGCCCCATGCGTATCCGATCGCCGGTGACCTGCAGGTCAAGCTCTGGATGTGCGCACCCACGCTGGCAGGCAAGCGTATGGACATCGATGACCTGGTCAGGCTGCTGTTCCCTTACCTCGAGGCCGCCCAGGCGCGGCGGACGCTGGGGTTGTTGTATCCCGAGGTCGAACAGTGGGGGCGACTGGCCAACGGCTGACTGTTCGAATCGCCTAGCGCTCTTCGATAAACCTATCGGGAGCGCGCCTGCCATAGCTCAGTCTCGTCCATAGGAAATTTCCCTCTCTTGCTTGGGAACGGGACGACTGGTGTTTGTTTCTGCGTCAGCCAGTATGTGGATTTGGCGACAACGGTGGGGCACATCGTGCCTGCTTCATCCCAGCAATCGACCGTAGCCATCCTCGCCGTTCACAAGGCGGAGCGACGCTCAACAATGCCCAAGCCTGTGGAAGTATTGAGTCGTGCCCCTGACTTATGAAGGCTACTCAACGCTCGCTACCGGCCACAACCCATACCCCACCCAAGAACCAGCCCCCCAATCCCTGGTCTGACTACATTTCCACCCCACACGGATGTCCCTCCCATGACCGATCAAACCATCTACACCACCAGCGGCGACAGCCCAGCCCTGCAGACCGCCGTCGCCAATGCTCAGGCCACCTTCAAGTTCTTCTGGCGCGAGCTTTCCTGGGAGTCACGCCGGATCGTCAAGGGCCTGAGCCTGGCCGCCGTGAAGATGTCGTTCCCCGTTCACAGCGACGACCCTGAAGTGCCGACGGTCGAGAACATGTGGCTGAACGAGGTCGACTTCGATGGCGTCTCCATCAGCGGCATGCTGCTCAACGAGCCGGAGTGGGCCACGGGCTTCGATGCCTCTGAGCGGGTGACGCTGCCATTGGCGGCGCTCAACGACTGGATGTACGTCTGTGGCGAGGTGGTGTTCGGCGGCTTCACCGTCGATGCGATGCGCAGCGAGATGGCGAACGAGGAGCGTGCCGAGCACGATGCGGCGTGGGGGCTGGAGTTTGGGGCGCCTGGTTTTGTGGAGTTGACGATGATGCCTGAGGGGCAGCCGCGTGTGCGGTTGTCGAGGGCGCTGGATACGCCAGCCGACCAGGAAGCGCTGAAGCGGTTGGAGGAGGGGGATCACCCCATGGCCGTGAACCTGAGCGCAAGCATGGACGAGATGCTGCGAGAGCACCCAGGCGCGGTGACCGATGTCGATGAGGCGGGGTGGTCGTTGCTGCATCGGGAGGCGCTGGCGGGCAATGCGCCGATGGTGAGTGCTCTGCTGCGGCATGGGGCGGATGCCTCGGCGCGCACTGCGGCGGGGCAGACGCCGTTGCAGTTGGCAGAACAGGCAGGATGGCCGCGGGTGGTGCGGTTGCTGAACGGGGAGGAGACGCCGGTGGCGGTCGAGGTGAAGGCGGCGGCGCAGGTGCGGTCTGAGCAGGAAGTGGAGGCGTCTACCCAGGCAGGAAGGCAGGGGCATGCGCAGGCGCAGGTTCAGGCGCCGCCTCAGGGGAAGGGGTTGCCTCAGTGGGTGATTGGGCTGGGGGTGATTGTTGTGGCCGCTGTGGTTTGGTTATTGATGCGATAGAGCGTCGGCGCTGAACGGAGAGAAATGCGGTGACGGGAAGGCCGTCATCGCTGGCAAGCCAGCTCCCACATCGTTCGGTGTACTGGCTGCGGTCATCGTTGGCAAGCCAGCTTCCACACTGTTCGGCGCAATGGGTGTCGTACTCGATTGAGGTCGTGCCTTGGGCGGTTTTGAAGGGCTTTGAGTTCACCTTGGCCCGTCGATGTAGGCATGGCTGTGCAGGCACCCTGTGGGAGCGGGCTTGCCCGCGATTGGGCCAGTGAGTACGCCGCCATTCTCGTGGGCAGACCCCTCTCCATCTCAATCGCACAAGCGGGACGAACGATCCATGTCATTGCCTCCCGCCTGACCTCCACACTCCGTTTCGCCGGCACCGAACTGCCGGCTTATCCCATGCTGACGCAGCTTGCGATAGACCGTGTTGCGGCTCAGCCCCAGGCGGGTGGCTACCCGGCCGATGTGCCAGCGTTCCGCTTCGATCAGCTTCAGCAGTGTCTCGCGCTCGGATCGGCCCAGTGGGTCGTCTTCCACGGCCTCGGGTGCCATGACCTCCGGCAACACGTCCGCCACGTCTTCCAGGCTCACTCGCCCCCCAATCGCCAGCGCTGCCAATGTCTTCAGGCAGGTCCGCAGTTGCCGCACGTTGCCGGGCCAGTCATGGGTCAGCAGGCGTTCCTTCACGCCCGTGTCCAGGCGTATCGCCTCGTGCCGGGTCTCGGTTTGCCACAGGCGGTCGAACAGCGGGCCCTTGTCCGTGCGCTCGCGCAGCGGGGGGAGGGTCACGCTGAAGCCGCACAGGCGGTAGTACAGGTCCTCGCGAAAGCGTCCGTCCGCCACGCGCTCGCACAGGCCCTGGTGGCTGGCGCTGACCACCCGCACGTCCAGAGGGCGTGCGGTCGCGCTGCCGAGTGGAACCACCTGGCGCTCTTCGAGCACACGCAGCAGCCGGGTCTGCAGCGCCAGCGGCATGTCGCCAATCTCGTCGAGAAACAGCACGCCACCGTGGGCCTGTTCGAGCTTGCCGACCATGCCTTCCTTGCGTGCGCCGGTGAAGCTGCCGCCGCGGTAGCCGAACAGTTCGCTCTCGATCAGGGTCTCGGGGATGGCCGCGCAGTTGATCGCCACCAGGGGCTGGTCGGCGCGGGTGCTGGCGCGGTGCAGGGCGGTGGCGAAGGCTTCCTTGCCGGTGCCGGTCTCGCCATGCAGGAAGACCGGCACGTCGCGCTCCAGCACACGTACGGCACGTTCCAGCCCGCGCTGCAGGCGAGGGTCTTCCAGGCAGAGGTGCGGATCGCCCACAGGCCGTTTTGCAGAGGCGGGGGCAGGTCGAGGCCGTGAGGCGAGCGGCGCGCGAACCTGTGCGTAGAAGGTCCGCCCGTCCGCCAGGCGCACGGGCAAGGCTAGCCCCGGTTGGGTGCAGGCCTGGCCAAGCAGATGATCGACGGGCGTGGCGAGCAGGCTCGCCAGGCGGCCGCACATGGCCTGTTCGCGGGTCAGGCCCAGCAGGTCCAGCGCTGCCTGGTTGATCGAGCGGATGCACGCGGTGTCGTCGAGGCCAATCAGGCCCTCGCCGAGCAGCCCGACGAAGCGGGCGTCCGGGTGCAGGCGCAGCAGGTAGCCCTGTGGGTCGTGGCCGAGGAAGAAGCAGCTCTCGATCAGCTTCGCCGACAGGTGGGTCAGGGCCATGGCGTGCTGGGCCTGGTAGACGTCCCGGCCCGGGCCGGCGCTGGAGAGGTTGAGCACCGCCAGCAGCTCACCGTGAGGGTCGAAGATCGGGCTGGCCGAACAGCTCAGGCCGGCATGGCGGCCCCGAAAGTGCTCGTCGCGGCGGATGCTGACCTGTTGCCGCTCGACCAGGCAGGTGCCGACGCCGTTGGTGCCTTCGCAGTCCTCGCGCCAGACGGCGCCCAGCCACAGCCCGGCGCGCTGGAAGGCGGCGCGTTCGGCGTCGCGGTACACGCTGTCGATCACCACGCCCTGGGCGTCGGTCAGCAGCACCACCTGGTCGGCTTCGCCCAGTTGCCGGTGCAGGCTGTTCATCTGCCAGCGTGCGACATCCATGACGGCGTCGAGCCGGGCGCGGTGGTCCTGCAGCCGTGGCCGTTCGAGCACGCTTGGCGCGCGTGGGCTGGCGGGGTCGAGGTGGTGCTGGTCCAGGCAGCGCCGCCACGAGCGCGTGATGGCGGCATCGGCCAGCAGGCCGGGCGCGGAAAGGTCGCCCTGGATGGCTTGCAGCACGTGTTGGGCGTGGGTGTCGATCGAGGCCGAGGTCATGGGCAGAGGGCTCCGCAAGTCGCTGGTACCGGTCTGCTCGCAGCTTAGCCAAGTTCGCACCCCTCTGCCGGACCCTGGGGTGACACTTTGTCATTGGTCTTTCACGCGAACGTGACAGTCACAGGCGTCCGTGGCAGGGGCCGTGACACGCGCCACCCAGGCGAAGGCTCTGCGACGAGGCCTCTGGCGAGCTGGCCCGACCTTTGCTCCGTCTCCCGGGCCACGACAACAACAATCAGGGAGAAGCCCCCATGAACGTCGCCCTCGACACCCCCTTGCACACCCCGACCACCGAACTCGCGGACTGGGTCGCCCGCCTGAACGACTGCCTCGTCCAGCGCGACCTGGACGGCACGCTCGCGCTGTTCGGCGATGAGTGCCATTGGCGTGACCTGCTGCTGTTCAGCTGGAACCTGTTGACCCTGGAAGGCAAGCCGGCCATCCGCGAAATGCTCGAAGCGCGCCTGGACCTCACGCATCCCCAGCATTGGGCACTCGAAGGCGAGGCCAAGCAGGAGGACGGCGTGCTCGAAGGCTGGATCAGCCTGGAGTCCGACGTCGCCCGCGGCAAAGGCTACGTCCGCCTCAAGGACGGCCTGTGCTGGACGCTGCTCACCGCCATGCGTGAACTCAAAGGCTTCGAAGAACCCACCGGGCGCCGCCGTCCTCTGGGCGCCAACCATGGCCATGGGCATGCCGACCGCCGCAACTGGCTCGAGCGCCGCCGCGACGAAGAGGCCTCGCTAGGCATCACCACCCAGCCCTATTGCCTGATCGTCGGGGGCGGCCAGGGTGGGCTGGGCCTGGCCGCGCGGCTCAAGCGGCTTGGCGTGCCGACCCTGATCATCGACAAGGCCGAACGCCCCGGCGATCAGTGGCGCAGCCGCTACAAGTCGCTGTGCCTGCACGATCCGGTCTGGTACGACCACATGCCGTATCTGCCTTTCCCGGAGCACTGGCCGATCTTCACGCCCAAGGATCAGATCGGCGACTGGCTGGAGATGTACAGCAAGGTCATGGAGCTCAACTACTGGACCCGTACCGAATGCCTCGGCGCCAGCTTCGACGACTACACCGGCACCTGGTCAGTGGAGGTCGAGCGCGACGGGGAACGTCGCGTGCTGCGTCCGACCCAGCTGATCCTCGCCACCGGCATGTCGGGCGTGCCGAACGTGCCGCGCTTCCCCGGTGCCGACACCTTCGCCGGCCAGCAGCACCACTCCAGCCGCCATCCCGGCGGGGACGCCTGGCGTGGCAAGCGCGCCGTGGTGATCGGCTCGAACAACTCGGCCCACGACATCTGCGCCGACCTGGTGGAGAACGGTGCCGAAGTGACCATGGTGCAGCGCTCCTCGACCCATATCGTGCGCTCGGACAGCCTGATGGAGCTGGTCTTCGGCGGGCTGTACTCGGAAGACGCGTTGGCCTCTGGTCTGACCACCGACAAGGCCGACATGCTGTTCGCCTCGATCCCCTACAAAGTCATGCCCCGCTTCCACCAGCCCTTGTTCGAGGCGATCAAGACGCGCGACCAGGCGTTCTACGAGCGCTTGGAAAAGGCCGGTTTCATGCTCGATTTCGGCGACGACGAGTCGGGCCTGTTCCTCAAGTACGTGCGCCGGGGGTCGGGCTACTACATCGACGTCGGCGCTTCGGAACTGATCGCCGACGGCACCATCCGCCTCAAGAGCGCCCCGGGCCTGGGCGTCGAGCGCATCGAAGCCGATGCAGTGGTGCTGACCGACGGCAGCCGTCTGCCGGCCGACCTGATCGTCTATGCCACCGGCTATGGGTCGATGAACGGCTGGGCGGCCAAACTGATCTCGCCCGAAGTGGCCGACAAGGTCGGGCGCTGCTGGGGGCTGGGCTCCGGTACCACCATGGACCCTGGTCCCTACGAAGGGGAGTTGCGCAACATGTGGAAGCCGACCCAGCAGGACAACCTGTGGTTCCACGGTGGCAACCTGCACCAGTCACGGCATTACTCGCTGTACCTGGCGCTGCAGCTGAAGGCGCGGTTCGAGGGGGTGGCGACACCCGTGTATGGGCAGGCGCCGGTGCATCACGTCGGTTGACGGCAGGCGAGGGCAGGGGCCGAAGCCGTCGGCACCTGCCTGAACCCTCAGTCGTGCAGGTCGGACGCAGGCGCGGTCGGTTCGGCTGAAGCCTGCGCCGCTTCTTCGGCAGCCTTCGCCCGGTCGGCCTTGCTGACATAGGGGTTCTTGTTGCGCGGCGCGAGCTTGGCGCTGGCCTTCTTGGCGTTCGCCTTGAACAATTGCTGGAGCTTTTTCTGACGGTTCATGGAGGGCGGCTCATCGATCGGAGGGGCGGCAGGTCGAGGCCTGCGCAATGCCGCGCATGATACGCGAGCTTCCCCGTTTCGTTGATGCCTGCGTAGGCGCGCTGTCGGAAAAACGCCAAGGTGCCCAGCGACCCTCTCCAGGAAGGCCGCCAGGCGCCGGGCCTTACGCCCCGTGTCGCTGAGCGGCGTAGGCCTTGCCGAACGTGGCCTTGCCCCAGCACACACCCAGTACGGCAGCCAGGGTCGAGGCCGCGAGCACGCTGAGCTTGGCCGCCGACAGCAGGGCCGGGTCGGCGAAGGCCAGGGCGGCGATGAAGATCGACATGGTGAACCCGATCCCCGCCAGCAGGCCGACCAGGGTCACGCCTCTCCAGGTCACGCCTTCGGGCAAGGCGCAGACCTTCAGCTTGACCAGGACGACGCTGGCGAGCAGCACGCCCAGCGGCTTGCCCAGCACCAGGGCCAGCATCACGCCGAGGAAGACATGCTGGGACACCGACTCGCTGAGGTCGACGCCCGACAGGCTGACGCCGGCATTGGCCAGGGCGAACAGCGGCATGATGACGTAGGCCACCCAGGGGTGCAGCCCCATCTGCACGCGCTGCACGGGCGGCAGCACTTCGCGCTGGGCATGGCGCAGCTGTTTCAGGGGCTCGGCGACGGCCTGGGGATCGGCGCCTCGGTGCGAGAAGCGGTCGACCAGTTCATGCAGGGTGCGCTGGAGGGTGTCGAGCGGGCGCTCGGTCATCGGCTTGGAGGCCACTGGCGTCATCAGGCCCAGCAGCACGCCGGCCAGGGTCGGGTGCACGCCGGTCTTGAGCAGGCCGAACCAGACGATCGCGCCCGGCACGATGTAGGCGTAGGCTTTGCCCACACCCATGCGCTGCAGCACCAGGACCAGCAGCACGCCTGCCGCGGCGACGACCAGGCCGAGGTAATCCAGGCTGGCGGTGTAGAACACCGCGATGATCAGAATCGCGACGATGTCGTCGATGATCGCCAGGGCCAGCAGCAGGACCCGCACGCCACTGGGGATCGACTTGCCCAGCAGGGCCAGCACGCCGACGGCGAAGGCGATGTCGGTGGCGGTGGGCACGGCCCAGCCGGTGCTGGCCACGCTGCCATGGTTGAACGCCAGGTAGAGCGCGGCGGGCATCAGCACACCGCCCAGGGCGGCGCCGAGCGGCAGGGTCGCCAGGCGCAGGTTGGCCAGGGCGCCGTCCTTGATTTCCTGGCGAATCTCCGCGCCGACCACCAGGAAGAAGATCGTCATCAGCCCGTCGTTGACCAGAAAGTGCAGCGACGGCGAGACCGAATAGGCGCCGATGCCCAAGGTGACCTGGGTGTGCCAGAAGTGTTCGTAGCTGTCGGCGGCCGGGCTGTTGGCCCAGATCAGCGCGGCGATGGCGGCCAGCAGCAGGACGATGCCGCTGACGGCCTCGATGTGGAAGAAGCGTTCCACGGCCGAAAGGGCGCGTTCGGTGAGGATCTGTGGGCGGGGAATCGGGGGTGGAGTCGGGTTTCGATCGGACACGGCAGGTCTCCATTGGCGGCCCGAC
This sequence comes from Pseudomonas monteilii, assembly GCA_001534745.1. NCBI lineage: Bacteria > Pseudomonadati > Pseudomonadota > Gammaproteobacteria > Pseudomonadales > Pseudomonadaceae > Pseudomonas > Pseudomonas alabamensis. The sequence goes on along the minus strand of CP013997.1, from coordinate 3,094,313 downwards.
CAATGCGTCAACTTTAACCTGCGCTCGGCCCCATGCCGCCACGCACCCGCGGCGATGATAAAGGGGCAGCGCCAGCCGATGCAAACGATCGGCCCACGGGAGTGAACGAAACGGCCCACGTTCGGCTCAATCGAGCAATCGGAGCTCTTGGAGACGCCTGCATGATCGCCCGTTGGCGCTGGATACTGAGTCGCATCACCAAACGCTTGTGGTTCCGGGCGACGCTGTTTTCGTTGCTCGGCGTGGTCACGGCCCTGCTGGCGGTGGTCTTCAAGGACCTGATCCCGGCTTCGCTGCCCACGCGCATCGGCGCCGATGCAGTAGACAAGATCCTCGGCATCATCGCCTCGAGCATGCTCGCGGTGACCACCTTTTCGCTGAGCACCATGGTCAGCGCCTACAGCGCTGCCAGCAGCGGTGTGACTCCACGCGCCACCACTTTGATCATGGAGGACAGCGCCACCCAGAACGCGCTGGCCACCTTCATCGGCTCGTTCCTGTTCAGCCTGGTCGGCATCATCGCCCTGAGCACCGGTGTGTATGGTTCGCAGGGAAGGGCGCTGCTGTTCGTGGTGACCCTGGCGGTGATCCTGCTGATCGTCTACACCTTGCTGCGCTGGATCGACCACCTGTCCAAGCTCGGTCGGGTCGGCGAGACCATCGACCGGGTCGAGGCCGCGGCCATGCATTCGCTCGGTCAGCGCGCCCGCTGGCCGTACCTGGGGGCCGTGGCGTACCCCGCCGAACTGGTGGTGCCGGCCACGGCCCGTTCCCTGGCCAGCCTTCAGACCGGCTATGTGCAGCACATCGACGTGCAGGCCCTGGGCGCCCTCGCCCTGGACAAGGGGCTGCGGATCTACCTGGAGGTGCTGCCGGGCAGCTTCGTCCACGAAGGCCTGCCCCTGGCTCGTCTGGTGCCCTTGGACGACGCGACCACGTGGGACGATGAAAAGACCGTGGAGCGCATACGCGGGGCCCTGACCATCGGCCTTCGCCGCACGTTCGAGCATGACCCACGCTTCGGCATTTCGGTGCTGTCGGAGATCGCCTCGCGTGCGCTGTCGTCCGCCACCAACGACCCTGGCACGGCCATCGACGTGATCGGGCGCGGGGTTAGGACCCTGGCCTGCTGGGGCAAGCCCCAGGCGCTGACGGAGCAAAGGGAGCCGGGATGCGACCAGGTGTACGTGCGCGGCCTGCACGTCGATGACCTGTTCGATGACTTCTTCGCGCCGCTGAGCCGCGACGGTGGCGGCTTGCTGGAAATCGACCTGCGCCTGCTGAAGGCGCTGATCAGCCTGTCGCAGATCAACCCGCCCCTGTTCAAGGCAGCCTGCGCCCGGCAGGCCGAACTGCTGCTGGCCCATGCGGAACGCGCGTTGATACTGCAACGCGAGAAGGACCAGTTGAAGGCGCTAGCGGCCACGACCTTCGATCTTCACCCGCATTGAAATCGAAGCGGCAGAGGGTCGCGGGCGTGCTCGGACGAAGCGCCAGGCCTGTAGGAAAGGTCCGGCGCAGATCCCTCAGGTGAGCTTGCGTGAACGGATGTTGCCGCACGGCGGGCCGGTCAGCTGCTCGCCGGACTCCAGGCTGAACACCGAGAAGTGCAGCGGGCACATGATGGTGCGGCGGTGGGCGTTGACGGTGCCATGCTCCAGCCAGCCCTGGCGATGGGGGCACAGGCTCGAGACTTCGTAGGCGTCCTGGCCGACCTGCACGGTGAAGGTCGGCGGGCGCAGGGCCAGCTCGGCGTCTTCATGCATGGGCAGGCTCCCGGGTCGGCTGGCGGCTGGCCTGGGCCTTGTACACCGCCTCGTCGAAGGCATGGTTGGTGATCGCCCGGCCCATGCAGATGCCCTGCCAGGCCTTGACCGGGTCGAGCTGGCCGTCGTTGTCCATGGCCTTGAGCAGGCGCTGACCCTCCATGGCATGGAACACGTCGATGTGCACGTGCTCGCTGTAGTACAGGTGCGCCTCGATGGCCAGGCGTTCGCAGGCGGCGGTGTAGCAGCCGAAGAAGAACGGCACCACCGTCTCGAAGTAGGTGATCACCCCGGCGAAGTAAGACGGATCGTCGGCGCGCATGGTCAGCCAGCAGAACATGTTGGGGAACGAGCAGCCCGCCTCGCCATTGGCCTGGATATGGCTTTCCAGGTCGGTTGGCAGGCCCAGCTCTTCGAGCAGCACCTGGTACAGGGTGGTGTGCGAGCGCTTGATGTTCCCCGAGCCGAACTCGTCGATCATCATGCGCAGCATCGGCATCTGCGCCGACAGGCTCAGGCGCGGCATCAGGTGGTAGAACACCTGCGCCTCGGTCAGCCCGTCGAGGGCGAATTCCTGGACCAGGATCTTGAACTCGTCGCGGGTCATGTCGTTGGCCACATACCGTGCGGTCGGCGGCTCGTCGGCCTTGTCCTGCGCCACCAGGGCGTCGAGCATGCGCCGCAGCTCGCTGAGCGAGGCCGGCTGCTGCTCGGTCAGGTTCTCGGCGATGGCGGTGTCGATCCAGCGTCGCTCGAACTCCAGCAGCTGCGCCGGGACAGGGGTGAGGTGTTCGATGTGCGCGCGGTTGGCGCGAAACAAGGCTTTCTGCGAAACAGTCATGTGCGTCGCTCCTGTGTGGTCAGTGCACAGTCCAGTACGCCGCGGGCCGACAATTCCCGCTTCACGTGCGCGTACCAGTCGTCTTCGCCCAGGGAAAACAGCTCGTCCAGACGGCCGATCTGCGTGGCCACCTGGGGCTGTCGTGGCTGACAGGCCATCCGGCACAGCGCAGGTTCCAGGTTGGCCAGCGACACGACGTTGCCGTCGCTGACGTGCTCGCCTGCCAGGTCCTTTTCCCAACCGATGTAGTAGGCCAGGCCGGCCTGGCGGAGCTGGTCGATCTGCGCCTGGGTGCGTGGCGCGGAGGGCGAATCCTTCAGGCCGGTGACGCGCGGCAGACGCGCGATCGCTAGCAGCGTCTCGAGGGATTTTTCGTTTCCCGATAGCGCCGCTTCGTTGTAGACCAGCAGTTCCAAGTCCGAAGCGGCCTGGATGGCGCGGTAGTGCGCCACCAGCGCCGGCTGGTCCAGTCGGCCGCCGAAGGGCGAGGTGACCATGATCGCCTGGGCGCCCAGTTCGGCCGCCAGGGCGGCGCGTTCGATCACCGCCTCGGTCGTGGCCAGTTCGATACCGACGATGACGCGGTGCGTGGCGCCTGCGCAGGCCAGGGTATGGCGGAGCATGTCCGACCACTGCTCGGTCGACAGGCTCCAGCCTTCGCCGGAGGTCAGGCAGGGAATGAAACCGTCGACGTGCGGGCTGCACGCACGGATCAGCCGTTCCACGCTCTGCCGGCAGACGTTGCCCTGGGTGTCGAGCGGGGTCACCAGGGGCACCAGTACGCTCGGGCTAGACATCGTGAAAGTCCTCCGCGGCGATGCGCAAGGCCAACGAGGCCTGGTACAGCGCCTGCAGCGGCGCTGGGAAGCCACGGGTGCTGGGCGCGTCGTCGAAGTGCGCGAGGAAGGGCCGCAGCACGTCGCAGCGTGCGTAGTCGGTGTCGTGGGTGTAGAAGGGCGACTCGGTCTCCAGGACCTGCGCCGCCTGGAGGCGCTGTACGGGCGAGAGCATCGTCAGGGCCGGGTCGTTGGCGGCACGTTCGAGCACGGCCTCGCTGTAGCCCACGCGCACGATGTCCATGTCCGAGTGCAGTACGTCCATGAAGGGGTAGTACACATCCTGCAAGGCGCGGTCCTTTTTCCAGATGATCGCGTCGCACAGGCCGATCTGGCTGAAATTCATCCACACCTGGCCGTCATAGCGCTCGGTGAAGAACGCCAGGGTGCGGGCGCGAAGGTCCGGGTCCTCATGGTGCATGCCCATGAAGACCGTGGCGTCGATGAGGGGAATGCGCTCAGCCATGGTAAGCCTCCAGCGCCTGGCGGATCACCTGCATCGCGACGCGGAAATCGTCCGGGTCCCGCGCCAGGGCCAGGCGCACGTAGCCACGACCTTGCTCGGGATTGCTCCAGAAGAAGTAGCGTCCCGGCAGCACATAGGCCTGGTACTCGAGCAGGTAGGCCTGGAGGGCGTCACCGGACAGGTCCTCGCGCTGGATCTCGAACCAGGCCACGCTGGTCTCGATGGCCGGCTCGATGTAGCGCAGCAGGGTGCCGTCGAGGTACTCGCGAGCGGTCTGGCGGTTGGCCTGCAGCACGTCGCGCACCGAGGCGAAGTCGTCGGCCTGGCTGTCCTCGATGTAGGCGGTGACCACCTGCAGGATGAAGGGCGAGACGTTGAGCAGCACGCTGGTGACGATGCTGTAGATTTCCGGGTTCAGGCGGGCGCTGGACATCAGCGACGCGCACTTGGTGTCCTGCAGCGGCCAGGTCTTGCCCGTGTCTTCCATGACGATGTAGTCCACACCCACCTCGTCGAGGATGGCGTAGGCATCGACGCGCTGACGGTTGCCCACCTTGAGGAACGAGGCGAAGCAGAAGTCCAGGATCAGCAGCTTGCCGTGGTCGCGGCAGTAGCGGGCGACCTCGATGAACGGTTCCGGGCCGTCGGCGAACATCGAGCTGCCGGTCGGGTTGTTCGGGTCGACCAGGAAGACCGCATCCAGATCATGGGCGTGTTTTTCCAGCAGGCGGTAGACCTGGGTCGGGTCGGCCAGGATGGCCTCGGGCAGCGGCGACATCGGCACTTCCATGTGCTTGAGCAGGTCGTGCAGGTTGTCGAAGCACGGCTCGATCAGGCCCACGCGCATGTCGTGCTTGCGCAGGAAGGTGGCGGTGATGTGCATGGCGATCGACGCCGCGTAGACCAGGTAGATCTCGTCGCTGCGCTTGAGCGCATGGTGCTGGCCGTGGAAGGTATAGAACGCCTTGATGAACGCCTGCTCGCTTTCGTACTGGGTCAGGTTCTGCGCACGCTCCCACAGGCGGGGCAGCTGGCGCACGATCTCGGCCTGGGTCGCGCTCTGGTGCTGATGGGTGTGGGCATCGGCGAGGTTGTGGCGCGTCTTGAGGGCGGAAATCTCGTGCTGGGTGATGTCCTCGAGCACGGGCGTTTCACGGGAGAGGGCAGGCTGGGCTGACAGCGACATGGGGCAAGTCCTTTTATTGTTGGGTTAGACCTGTAGTGCCCCCTTATCATTGTGCGCTGTGTGGGTTTGTGTAACTGCACCTAGGTACAGGTCAGGGCCTGGTGCTGCCCCGACCGCTACCCGACTCAGGCCAGCCCGAGGCGCGAGGCCTCGAACACGGCCTGCTTGGCGGTGTGCACGTCCAGCTTGCGCACCACATTGGCCATGTGAAACTTGACGGTGCGTTCGCGGATGTCGCAGATGCAGGCGATCTCGCTGTAGGACTTGCCCATGGCGACCCAGCCCAGGATGGTGTGCTCGCGCACCGTCAAGGGTCGGTCGCTGGACACCGGCTCGGTGCGTGGCGCATTCACCTGGCTGTGGAAGGCCACCAGCGCCAGCTGCAGGGCGCCCTCCACGCGACGTATGTCGGCGTGGAAGTCCGGGTTGCGTTCACGGTTGAACAGGCTGAGCAGACCCATGCGCTGGTGCGGGTCGTGCACCACGAAGGTGTAGCCATCCTCCAGGGCGCATTCGCGTATCAGGTCATCGTAGGCGTCCTGACCGTGCACCCGTCGACGCTGCCAGGCCTCGCGCCAGGAAAAGGGCGCCACGCTCTCGATCCCATGGGCCACGACCGGGTCGACGCGGTACAGCGCCTGGCGGCAGTAGTCCCGCTGCCAGGCCATGGGAAAGCTCGAAAGGAAGTTCGACAGGCCCAAGGTGCGCTTGTCCAGGGTGCCGTAGGTGAACGGGCAATCGATCTCCGACGGCAGCAGCTGGATAAGGGTGGCCAGGTTGGGGTCCTGGCCGGGCCGGATGAAAAACGGCGTGTGCGTCATCATGCGCGGTGCCTCTTTTCAAGCAGACAAGGATTACAGCGTGGTGACGTTGTGGCGCGAGCGCTCGAGGCCGCGCTTGACCGCCGGGCGAGCCTCGAGCGTGTCGAGCCAGGCGCGTACGGCCGGGAAGGGCTCGAGGTCCAGGTGCAGTTCATCGAACGTGCGCAGCCAGGTGAACAGCGCGATGTCGGCGATGCTGTAGCGCTGACCCGCTATATAGGGACGCTGTTTCAATTGGCTCTCGACCACGCCGTACAAGCGCAGCGACTCTCTGGTGTAGCGTTCCAGCGCCTGTTCGTTGACGGTCTGCGTGCCATGGCGGAACCACCACAGCTGGCCGAGCATCGGGCCGATGCTGCCGACCTGGAAGGCCAGCCACTGCTGGACCACCCAGCGGTCCATGTCGGCCTCGGCGCCCAGGCTACCGTGCTGGTCGGCCAGGTAGGTGAGGATGACCGCCGACTCGAACAGAGGGCGTTGGCGTGCCACATCGACCAGCACCGGGATCTTGCCGTTGGGGTTGAGCGCGACGAAGTCCGGCTGCTTCTGCTCGTTCTTGCCCAGGTCGAGGTCGATCTGCTCGTACTTCAGGCCCAGCTCTTCGAGGGCGATGGAGACTTTCTGGCCGTTGGGCGTGTCGGCGGTGTACAGGCGGAAAAGGGCAGCGGTGCTCATCAGGTTCCATCCTTGTGGTTGCATTTGCAACGAGTCTGCATTATCCCTAATGCATCCTGCAAGGGCAGCCAGAGGAGTTTCATGGATGGACCATCTTCACTTGAGGCACACCGCCAGTACCGGTTCGGCTGCGCAGGCGTGCCTCGCCCACATCGCCCGTCACCCCCTTGACGGCACCCAGGCCTCGCCATTGTTCACCGTGACCGAGACCGTCAGGCGCCTGCAGCAGGCGGCCGCCGCCGGCGACCGTCTGTGGGTGATCAACGATCGCATGGACGAGACCGCCGGCACCGGCCCGGTCAGTGCCTGGCCCTTGTGGTTCAGCGAGCAGTCACGCAACGACGAACGCCCGCTGTTCTACCTGACCCAGTCGCCCACCTCGGCGCACCTGTCGATGCTCACGGCGCAGACTGCCGAACGCGGCATCATCCTCAACGACATCGAATCGGCACCTTCGCGCTGGGCCAAGGGCGCGCACCCCTGGCTGCCGCTGTGGCTGGCCGCCAACCGTCAGTGCACGCCGTTCGACCCGGCCTGCGGTGAGGAGGCTTCGGCCATCCTGACCGGCGCGCTGCAAGACCTGTACGTCGAGGGCAAACCCGGTTTCTACTACCTGACGCTGCATGACGAGCCCGGCGATGGGCTGCCGTGCGATCGATCCCAGGCCAGCCTGGGCATGTACCGGCTGGACGCAGGCCCCCAGGACGCCCAAGCACCGCGGGTACGCCTGCTCGGTGCCGGGCTGATGCTGCGCGAAGTCCGCGCCGCGGCGGCCTTGCTGCGGGAGCAGTGGGGCGTCTGCGCCGAGGTGTGGAGCTGCCCGAGCTACACGCGCCTGGCGCGCGATGCCGAGCGTCATGCGCGGCGCAACCGCTTCGGGCGCGGCAAGGTGACGGCGAGCTGCCACCTGCACGCCTGCCTGGCAGGTGCAGCCTCGCCCATCGTGGCGGTGACCGGCTACGCCGAATTCGTCGCCGCGCAACTGGCCGCCTATGTCACGGCGCCGTTCACGGCCCTGGGCTGCGACAGTCTTGAGCCAGGTCAGCGGCTCGATCGGCATTGGATCGTGGCGACCGCCTTGCGTGGGTTGGCCGGGCAGGGTGTGATCGGCGAGCAGCGCGTGGCCGAGGCGCTGGAGGCCTACCGGCTCGGGTGAGGGCGCTGGCGACTGGCGCGTGCATTGCCGATGGCGCGCTCCAGCGCCAAGGCCACGGTGTCGCGCTGCGCCTCGTCGAACTCGCTCAGGAACAGCTCGTCGACCGCCTGCTTGTAGACGCCCCACATCCGCGCGCGCAGGGTTCGGCCCGTGTCGGTGATGCGCGCGATGGCACCACGCCCGTCGTCGGTGGCCTTTTCCCGCGTCACCAGACCGTCCTTTTCCAGACGGTCCACCAGCCGGGTGAGGTTGTAGCGCTCGATGGCCATCACATCGGCCAGTTCGTGCATGCGCCGGCTGCCTTCCGGGCCGCTTTCGATGCCCCACAGTGCGTCGTACCAGGCGTAGGGCGGCAGTTTGTCCTCGGCCAGACGGCGTTCGATCTCGCGGATCAGGCAGCGGTGTGCGCGGATGAAGTTGTACCAGAGGTCAGGCGAGGGGGGCATGCGGTCTCCGAAATGCCGAGCGTTCATTGCAGTTGCAATCATAACGCAGATAAGGATAGATTCAATTGCAAGTGCAACTAAGGGCGAGCCGCACAACGATTCGCCGCTGCCAGACAAGGAGAGTGACCGATGGCGCAGAGCTACCCGCTTCGCGATGAAGACCCCCAGGAAACCCGCGAATGGATCGACTCGATCGCATCGGTGGTGGAAGTCGAAGGACGGCCAAGGGCCCACTTCCTCATCGACCAGCTGCTCGATTTCGATGTCTCCCTGCACGGCGATTTCCACGGGCGGGTCACCACCCCCTACATCAACAGCATCGCGCCCGAACGTGAGCTGCCATACCCCGGCGACCTGGGCGTGGAAACCCGTCTGAACGCCTACATCCGCTGGAACGCCCTGACCATGGTGTTGCGTGCCGGCAAGCACTCGGGCGTCGGCGGCCACATCGCCACCTATGCCTCGGCCGCCGTGCTCTACGACGTCGGTTTCGATCACTTCTTCCGGGGACGCACCGAGCAGTTCGCGGGCGACATGGTGTACATCCAGGGCCACTCCGCCCCAGGCATCTACGGGCGCGCCTACACCGAAGGCCGCTTGAGCGAGGAGCAACTGGACAACTTCCGCCGCGAGACGGACCGCGACGGCATCTCGTCCTACCCGCATCCGCGCCTGATGCCGGACTTCTGGCAGTTCCCCACCGTTTCCATGGGCCTGGGGCCGATCACCGCCGCCTACCAGGCGCGCTTCATGCGCTACCTGGAAAACCGCGGCCTCAAGGAGCACCAGGGCCGCAAGGTCTGGGCCTTCCTCGGCGATGGCGAGATGGACCAGCCCGAGTCGCTGGCGGCAATCTCCCTGGCCGGGCGCGAGAAGCTCGACAATCTGATCTTCGTGGTCAACTGCAACCTGCAGCGCCTGGACGGTCCGGTGCGTGGCAACGGCAAGGTCATCCAGGAGTTCGAAAGCCTGTACCGGGCCGCCGGCTGGAACGTGATCAAGGTGATCTGGGGCAGTGGCTGGGATGCACTGCTGGCCAAGGACAAGACCGGACTGCTGCGCCAGCGCATGATGGAGTGCGTCGACGGCGAGTACCAGACCTACAAGTCGCAGAACGGCGCTTACGTCCGCGAGCAGTTCTTCGGCAAGTACCCTGAGCTGCTGGAGCTGGTCAGCGACCTCAGCGACGAACAGATCTGGAAGCTCGCCCGTGGCGGTCACGACCCGGTCAAGGTGTACAACGCCTACGCCGCCGCCGTCCGTCACACGGGCCGCCCCACGGTGATCCTGGCCAAGACCGTCAAGGGCTTCGGCATGGGCGAGGCGGGCGAAGGGCAGAACATCAACCACCAGCTCAAGAAGATGGGCGCCGACGCGGTCAAGGCGTTCCGCGACCGTTTCGGCCTGGAACTGACCGACGATCAGCTGGGCGACATGCCCTACCTGCGGCCCAAGGACGACAGCGCCGAGGCCCGCTACCTGCGCAGCCGCCGTGACGCCCTGGGTGGGCACGTGCCCGCGCGCCAGGCCAAGGTCGAGCCGCTGCAGATCCCGCCGCTGTCGATCCTCGACGCGCAGCTCAAAGGCACCGGGGAGCGCGAGATCTCCACCACCATGGCCTTCGTGCGCATCCTCGGCACCCTGCTCAAGGACCCGAACATCGGCAAGCTGGTGGTGCCCATCGTCCCGGACGAGTCCCGGACCTTCGGCATGGAAGGGCTGTTCCGCCAGATCGGCATCCACTCCCACGTCGGGCAGCTGTACACGCCCCAGGACGCTGGCACCCTGTCCTACTACAAGGAAAGCGTGGACGGCCAGATCATGCAGGAAGGCCTCAACGAATCCGGTGCCACCTCGTCCTGGATCGCCGCGAGCACGTCGTACGCCAACCACGGCGTGATGACCCTGCCGTTCTACATCTTCTATTCGATGTTCGGCTTCCAGCGCGTGGGCGACCTGCTCTGGGCGGCCGGCGATGCCCGCGCCCGCGGCTTCCTGCTGGGGGCCACCTCGGGCCGTACCACGCTGATGGGCGAAGGCCTGCAGCATGACGATGGCCACAGCCACGTGATGTCGGCGACCGTGCCGTGCTGCGTGTCCTACGACCCGACCTACGCCTACGAGCTGGCGGTGATCGTGCAGGACGGCATGCGGCGCATGTACGTCGAGCAGGAAGACATCTACTACTACATCACCGTGCTCAACGAGAACTACGCCCACCCAGCGATGCCTGAAGGCAGCGAGCAGGGCATTCTCAAAGGGCTGTACCGACTGCCGATCGAGCGCGAAGCGAAAGGCGCGCTGCACGTGCAACTGATGGGCAGCGGCTCGATCCTGCCGGAGGTGATCGCCGCGGCCGAGATCCTCGAGCGCGAGTACGGGGTCAGCAGCGAGCTGTGGAGCGCGACCAGCCTGACCGAGGTCCGCCGCGAGGCGCAGCAGGTCGAGCGCTGGAACCTGCTGCACCCGCTGGACGAGCCGAGGGTACCGTATCTGACCCAACTGCTGGACGGGCACCCGGGGCCGGTGATCGTGGCGACCGACTACATGAAGATCCACGCCGACCAGATCCGTCCATGGATCGGCAACCACCGTTTCGTGGCCTTGGGCACCGACGGTTTCGGTCAGTCGGACACCCGCGAAGCGCTGCGTCGGCACTTCGAAGTGGACCGGCAGTTCGTGGTGCTGGCGGCCTTGAAGGCCCTGGCCGACGACGGTGCCATCGGCCGCGACGTCGTGGCCAAGGCCCTGGCCGACCTGCAGATCGACGCGGACAAGGTCGACCCGATCACGGTCTGAGCGTATGGGCATGACCGGACGGTACGCCGTCCGGTCGCGGCACAGGGGCCGCTCCACCCGTAGCCCCACCGCAGCGATGCAGGCCATTGCGGTTCCTGTGGGAGATTTTTGTGGTTTCTGCCAATTGCTAATGTGGGCCCTGGCGGGCCCAATCGCGGCACTGGGGCCGCTCCTACACCCGTAGCACCACCGCGGCGTGGTAGGCCATCGCGGTTCCTGTGGGAGATTCTAGTGTTTCTACCAAGTGCTAATGTGGGCCCTGGCGGGTCCAATCGCGGCACAAGACCGCTCACCCATAACCCCATCGTGGCATGGCAGGCCGTCGCGGTGCGGTGGTCAACTTTTTCCGGACACCTTGATCGGTGATTTTCAGGCGGCCTTCAGCTCGTATTGATTCGGAGCCAGGTAGCCTAGTGTCGAATGCAATCGTGTCCTGTTGTAGAAGCGCATGATGTAGTCCGTGATGTCCTTGATCGCCTCGCCATGATTGGCGTAATCCTTGCGCCAGACGCGCTCCATCTTCAGGTTCAGGAAGAAGCGCTCCAGCACGGCATTGTCCCAACAGTTTCCCTTGCGACTCATGCTGCAGTGCATGCCGTGCCGTGCCAGCAGGCTCTGATAGGCAACGCCGGCGTACTGGCTGCCGCGGTCGGAGTGGGCAATCAGGCCCGGTGGCGGCTGCCTTTGCGCAATCGCCAGTTGCAGGGCATTGCATACCAAGTCGGCACGCATGTGCGGCGCCATCGCCCAACCCACGATCTTGCGCGGGAACAAGTCCATGACCACGGCCAGGTACAGCCAGCCGCTGCGGGTACGGATGTACGTGATGTCAGCTACCCAAGACTGATTGACCCCTGCTGGCGTGAACTGGCGGTTGAGCAGGTTTGGGGCGACCGGGTAACTGTGCTTGCTGTTGGTAGTATGAACAAACTTGCGTTTCCAGACTGGGCGTAAGCCCTGTTGTTTCATGAGGCTGCGGACCTTGAAGCGACCGATGACCATGCCCTCATTGCGCAGTGCGCCGAGCAGGCGGCGGCTTCCGTAGCAGCGCTCCGTGGATTCGAAGGTGGCCTTGAGCCGGGCAGTGATCGGACAGGCCGGACGCGGTCTGGCTTGTTGCTGACGGGCTTCGTAGAACCTCGAGCGACTGATCCGCAGTACCCGGCAGACACGTGCCACCGGGTAGGCCTTGCGTTGCAATTGGTGAACCAGCTGGTGGATCACTTCAATTCGCGGGCAAAGAAGGCCGTAGCTTTTTTTAAGATGTCGTTGTCCATCTTCAACTCGCGAACCTGCTGCTCCAGCTGGCGAATCCGCTGCTGCTCACTGGTAAGCGGCTTGCCGATGCCCGGTCCACCCAGCTGCTCGGCCTTGTACTGCTGAACCCAGCGGCGCACGGCCGTGTCGCTCAGGCTCAGATCCATGCACACCGAGTTCACACTCTGGCCCTGGTCGACGATCAGCCGGCAGACCTCCAGCTTGAACGCAGCATCGAATTGTCTGTATTTCTTGGTCATGAAAACTCCTCAGTAGGGGTAGTTTCACCTATTGAGGTGTCCGGGGCCATTAGACCAGCTCACGGTTCCTGTAGGAGCGGCCCCTGTGCCGCGATTGGGCCCGCAGGGCCCATGAAGTCAGCCACCCCGGCACGTCAGGCAAACCTGCACCCCAACCGCCCAGACCCCATTCCCCTCACCACCGCCTCTTGCCATAGGCAACCAGGCCGGCCCTGCTTTATGCTGTCTCCAGCACAACCTGCCCACCCGATCGAAAGGATGCTCGACATGAACCCCACCCCCCGCACGCCGTACCTGTTCGCCGGCCTGCCGCTGACCATTCTGGGCATGACCTTCGTGGCCATCGGCACCGCCGGTCAACCGGCGTTCCTGTACACCGCCTGCGGTCTGCTGGTTCCCGGCGCCGTGCTGCTGCTCTGCGGTTGGCGTGCGTGGCGGCGCGCCCGCTGAGGCCTAGCGGGCGACCCCGCATGCCAGTTCGCGTGGCGCCGAGCGTCCTGCGTAGGCGAACCCCATGCTCAGCAGGCCCAAGACCGCCATCCCGACGCCCACCCACAGCGGCGCGCGCAGGCCGAACCCGGCGCTGATCGCCGCGCCGCCCGCCCAGCTGCCGAACGCCAGCCCTGCCGTGATCACCGACGTGTGCAGGGTATTGACCAGCGCCACCGGTTCGGCAGCCGTCATCACCCGCGCCACCATCGCCGGGTTCAACGCCACCCCGGTCAGGCCCAAGGCCAGGAAGCAGCCGACGTTCAGCCACACGCGGCCTTCGGCCAGGGCGAAGCCCGCCAGCGCCAGCACCATCAGCACCAGCCCGCCGGTCAACAGCGCATGCATGTGGCGGTCGGCATGCCGTCCCACCACGGCATTGCCGATGACGTTGGCCACGCCGTACAGCGCCAGCAGTGGCGCGATGTGTTCAGGGGCGATGCCGACTTCCTCGATGAAGATCGGCGTGCAGTAGCTGAACGCTGCGAACGTCGCGCCGATGATCAGGCCGCTGGTCAGGTAGGCTGCCCACAGCCCTCGGTTGCGGACGGTCGCCAACTGGCGGCGCAACCCCGCATCGCCGTGGGCATCCTCGTGCGGCAGGCGTGTGGCCGCCAGCAGCGTGCAGGCCAGGGCCAGGCCGACCACCAGCCAGGAGCTGGCGCGCCAACCGGCATGCTGGGACACCCAGGCGGTCAACGGCACGCCGATCACCGGCGACAGCATCAGCCCCGCCAGGACGATGGCCACGGCCCGGCCCCGGTACTCAGGGGTGACCAGGCCTGCGCACAGTGTCATGCACAACCCGATGCAGGCTGCGCTCGAGACGCCCATGACGATCCGTGCCAGCGCCAGCACTTCATAGGACGACGCAGCCGCGGCCAGCGCGCCCGCAGCCACGTACACGCCCAGCAGTCCTACCAGCGCCCGCTTGTTGCTCACGCCCTTGGCCAGCAGCAGCACCGTGACCGGCGGCCCACCCAGCGCCATGCCGACCGCGTAATAGGCGATCAGGTTGCCGATCTGCGCCAGGCTGACGGAAAACGCCTGGGCCAGCGCGGGCATCATGCCGGCGACCATGAATTCGGCGGTCACCAGCGAGAAGATGGTCAACCCCAGCAGGTAGACCGTGTAGGGGATGGAGGTACGGACAGACATGAGACGCTCGACTGCGAAAAGGCCGCTCACCCTAAGCAGAGTTGATCGCGTGGTCAAATATGTGCGGCCTCTGAATGCCTCGCGCCGACGGCTGGACACGAGCGGTGATGCCACCACTCGGCACGCCCACACGATCTGTTTATGATGGGCGCCGTATCATGACGCTGCTCAAGGTGTCAGAGCTTTCCTACACTTACACGGCAGTCGGTTACCCCAGACCGGCACGATCAGGCAATCGACGGGAAGGGCGCGATCCCCGATGTCCTTTTGCAGAACGACTATCGAGACCTTGCATGGACCGAGACAGTGCTCAGGCCCTTTTCACAGATGACGCGGTAGCGGCGCAGGCGCCGGGATTCCCCCATGATGCGGTGGAACGCCTGCAGTTGGCGCTGGATGCCGGTGCGATCATCGGCACCTGGGTCTGGGACATCCCGGACAACTGCGTCAAGGCCGACGAACGCTTTTCACGCACTTTCGGCCTGCCGGTGCGTCAATGCCTGAGCGGCATGCCGATCGAGCATGCCTTCGTCTCGATCCACCCCGATGATCGCGAGCGGGTGTCCGACAGCATCCACCAGGCGGTGCAGCGCGGCGGCGCCTACCGCTGCGAGTATCGGGTACGGCATGCCGATGGTTCGTTCCGCTGGGTGGAGGCCAATGGCCGCGTCGAACTCGACACCGAGGGGGTGGCGATTCGCTTCCCAGGCATCCTCATGGACATCGAATCGCGCCGCGCCGCCGAAGCCGAGCGGGATCGCATGTCCACGCTGCTGCGCACGTTCGCCGCAGCCGTGCCGGGTGTGGTCTATGCCAAGGACCGCGACGGCCGCATGCTGGTGGCCAACCACGGCACCACACGCCTGATCGGCAAGCCGCCGGAGTTCTACCTGGGCAAGACCGACCTGGAGTTCCTCGAGGACAAGGCCCAGGCCTTGCGCATCATGGAGACCGACCAGCGCATCATGCAGGCCGGCAAGGCCGAGCAGGTCGAGGAGCACGTCGACATGCCCGATGGTTCGGCAGCCGTCTGGCTCTCGGTCAAGGCGCCGCTGGTCGATGACGAAGGCGAGGTGGTGGGGCTGATCGGCTCGTCCATCGACGTCACCGCCAAGAAGAACGCCGAGACGGCCTTGCTCGAACTCAACCGGACCCTCGAGGCGCGGATCGCCGATGCCATCGCCGAGCGCGAGGCAGTTGAAGCTGCCCTGCGCCAGTCGCAGAAGATGGAAGCCGTCGGGCAATTGACCGGGGGCATCGCGCACGACTTCAACAACCTGCTGGCCGGCATCACCGGCAGCCTCGACCTGATCGGCCTGCGTTTCGCCCAGGGCAGCACCGCCGACCTCGAGCGCTACCTGTCCGTGGCCCGGGGCGCGGCCCAGCGTGCGGCGGCGCTGACCCACCGGCTGCTGGCGTTTTCCAGGCGCCAGACGCTGCTGCCGGTGCACACCGACGTGAACGCCCTGGTGGTCGGCATCGAAGAGCTGATCCGCCGCTCGGTCGGGCCTGGCATCAACCTGACGGTACAGGCACGGGCCCAGGCCAACATTTGCCTGGTCGACCCGGCGCAAGTGGAAAACGCCTTGCTCAACCTGTGCATCAACTCCCGCGATGCGCTGGGTGAAGGCGGCGATATCCTCATCGAGACCTTCGACAGTGAGTTGGCCACCGGTCCGGACCTGGACGCCGAGCTGAACCCCGGGCGCTTCCTGACCATTCGCGTGACCGACAACGGCGCAGGCATGAGCCCGGACACCCTGGCTCGGGCATGTGAACCGTTCTTCACCACCAAGCCGGTGGGGGCGGGCACCGGGCTTGGGTTGTCGATGATCTATGGGTTCGCCAAGCAGTCCGGCGGGCAGGTGCGGATCTGCTCGCAGGAAGGCGAGGGCACCCGGGTGTCGTTGCAGCTGCCTGTGCATGAGCTGCAGGCCAAGGTGGCCGAACCGGTGCCTGAAGGCGCAGGCAGCACGCCGGTCGCCTCGGGCGAGGTGGTGCTGGTGGTGGACGACGAGTCGTCGGTGCGCATGTTCGTCAGCGAAGTGCTCGGCGGCCTGGGGTACCACGTGATCGAGGCATCGGACAGCGCCAGCGGGTTGGAGCGACTGCGCTCGGCCCAGCGTATCGACCTGCTGGTCACCGACATTGGCCTGCCGGGCGGGATGAACGGCCGCCGCCTGGCGCAGGCCGGCCGCGAGCTGAGACCCGGTCTGCCGGTGCTGTTCATGACCGGTTACGCCCACCCCCACGTGCTCGACCCGTGTGTGGACGAGGCCGCCACGGCCGTGCTGACCAAGCCGTTCGGGCTGGACACGCTGGGGGCGAACGTCAATGCGTTGTTGCGCGACGGCAGCGTGTAAGCGGCGCGCGGCAGGGTGACGGGGCCGACGCCATCGCGGGCAAGCCCGCTCCCACACCCGTAGTTACAGCGCAGTGGTGCAGGCGATCACGGGCCTATGGGAGCAACTGTCTTTTCTACTCTGTACATGCCCGATCGCATGCGGCGCCTGGCAGGGCCCTATCGCTGGCAAGCCAGCTCCCACCCAGACCTCTGCAGCCGTCAATGTAGGCATGGCTGCGCAAGCAGGTTGTGGGAGCGGGCTTGCCCGCGATAGCCGTCGCCGCGTCACTCAGGCTTCACAGAACCGGATCCGGTTGCCGAACGGGTCATGCACTTCCAGCAACCTGCCCCACGGCTGTTCGACGATCTCGGGCCGCCCGTAGCCGTACCCCTTGGCCTGCAGTTCATCGCGCAGGCGTTCGACCTGGTGCATCCACACGAACACCGTCGAGCCCGGGCTGGCATCGCCGTGGTGTTCGGACAGGTGCAGGTGCAGCCCGGCGCGTACCAGCCCCAGGTACAAAGGCAGACCCGGTTCGAAACGGTGCTCGAAATCGACGCTGAACCCCAGGAACTCCAGGTAGAACTCCCGCGCCTTGGCTTCGTCGAACATGCGCAGGATCGGTATCGGACGCTCGAAGCGGATCGAGGTGGGGTCAGGCTCGGCGGGCAGGACCGCAGCGGCGGTGTTCCAGTCCTTGTAACCCAGTTGTCGGGCGACCAGTTCCAACGCGGTCGAGTGCGACAGCGCGTGCTGCTGAGCCGCGAGCGAGGTGCGCAGGGATTTGGCCATCTGTTTGGCGCGTGCGACGGTGATCATGGTGCCTCCTGAACAGTGAAGCGTCAGGTGCTCGCGTTGCCGGGGCTCGACTGTCAAAAGACGTGCAAAGGGCAGGGGGACGATACTTTCACCTTCCAACGAGGGGCGAGCGGCGGGCAGCATCGGGCCGAGCGACAGCGTACCCGTTTTCAGGCAACTGGCCTACCAGACAACCGCATCAGGCTTCTGTCGGCGCTACCGACCCACCATACGCGCGGCCTGCAAGGCGCGTTCGCGGGACAGCGGCATGAGCACGCCCTTCGCGCTGCCGATCTTGGTGTAGAGGAAGTGGCTGCCCGTATCGGCTCGCACGATCCGGTACACCTCGGCGGTCCGGTCGGTGCTGGGCAACGTCACCTTGTCCACCAGCAGCGCCCAGTGCTGGATGCCCTGCGCGCCCAGCGCTGCCGCGAACTCATCGTCCAATTGGCGACGCGAGCGTGCCCGCTGGTACGGGATGAGCTTCAACAACCCCAGAAAAATCGCGATGACACACGCGAAACTCACGATCTGCTGCCACATGCCGAATGTCGTCCTTGTCAGGCCCGTCGCCGATGCGAAGGGTACGACAGCTTACAAATCGACGGGCAGACGTTCAATGCAGGGACGTGCCCCTTACCAGTCGATCGGCTGGCCGTCCCAGGCCCAGAAGCTGCCGCTGTCGGCTGTACCATGCCGCGCCACCTGCTCGAGCAGGCAGCGCGCCGCGAACGCCGGGTCGAACAATTGCTCGGTTGGCACGTTCTTCTG
The DNA here is from genome assembly GCA_001534745.1 of Pseudomonas monteilii. Taxonomy (NCBI): domain Bacteria; kingdom Pseudomonadati; phylum Pseudomonadota; class Gammaproteobacteria; order Pseudomonadales; family Pseudomonadaceae; genus Pseudomonas; species Pseudomonas alabamensis. The sequence continues at coordinate 3,076,243 of CP013997.1, read as the reverse complement.
GAACGGCTCGGAGAGCTGCGTATCGGTGGTTCCTGGGTGCAACGCCAGCACCGTCGAGGCAGGGTTGAGGCGACGCAGTTCGATGCTGGCAGTACGCAGCAGCTGGTTGAGCGCAGCCTTGCTGGCCCGGTAGCTGTACCACCCGCCCAGGCGGTTGTCGGTGATGGAGCCGACCCGGGCCGACAGCGCGACGAAGGTCGCTGGCTGCTTGCGCAGCAGGGGCAGCAGGTGCTTGAGCAGCAGCACTGGCGCGAAGGTGTTGGTCGCGAAACTCGCCTGGAGGCTGGCCAGGTCCACATGCGCCAGGCTCTTTTCGGCCCGCGCGCCGTCCTGATGCAGGATGCCCAAGGTGCTGATCACCAGGTTCAAGGGCGTGCCCTGGCAGCCCACCTGGGCGGCCAGTTCGGCGAGCAACGCCTCCTGGCGCGCGTCGCAGTCCAGCCGCCTGAGGCGTTCACCGTGGCGTTGGCTCAGTGCCGCCAGCCTTGGGCTCTGCGTGGCGGTACGCGCCACGGCCCAGACACAGGCCACATCGTCTCGGACCAGCAGGGCCTCGCACAGCGCCAGCCCGATACCCTGGCTCGCCCCACAGATCAGGGCATGGGCGGGGGTGGACAGGTCGGGTATCAGACTCATTGGGGTCACCTCGTGCGGTCGCTGTGCGTGTGACTGGCCTCGTCATGGGAATGTTCAGCCGGGGCAGGAGGCGCCGCCGCCGAGCGCTGTGCATTTCTTTTGCCTGATAATGACGGTAGCCTCATGGCCTTACTTTGTTGACTCGTTCCAGGTCGTGACCCTCGTGCCCACCACTGCGCCTGCCTTGCCCTCGCTCAACGCGCTGCGTGTCTTCGACGCGGTGGCGCAGCAGGGCAATTTTCGGCTGGCCGCCGAAGCGCTGGGGGTGACCCAGGCGGCGGTCGCACAGCAGATCCGCGGGCTCGAGGCGCACCTGGGCATTCGCCTGTTCGAGCGGCTGGCGCGAGGGGTGGCGCTGACCGCCGCCGGGCACGGCTACAGCACCAGCGTACGCGAAGCGCTGAGCCTGATCGAGGCGGCGACCCAGCGGCTCTACCCCGACGCCGGACAGATCACCGTCAGCGTCACCCCCAGCTTCGCCTCGCGCTGGCTGATTCCCCGGCTTGGTCTGTTCGCCGAGCGTCACCCCCGCATCGACCTGAACGTGCTGGCCAGCGATCGGCTGGCGCAGTTCCAGGCCGATCGGGTGGACCTGGCCGTGCGCCATGGGCGGCCTCCGTTCGGTGCCGGGCTCAATGCCGAGTTGCTGTTCGAGCCGCGCGTCGTGGCCGTGGCCAGCCCTCGGCTACTGGACGCGCACGGGGTGCTGACAACGCCCTGGGCGGACGACGTGGCGATCCTGCACGATGCCCATGACCTGTGGCCCCTGTTGCTCGCCGCTGTCGGCCCGTCGATCATCCGCACTACCGCACGGCACGTACGTTTCAACCAGACCTCCCTGGCGATCGAGGCGGCGCTCGACGGGCAGGGCATCGCCCTGGTCGACCATGCCTTCATCGCCCGCGACCTGGCCAGCGGTCGCCTGGTGCAGGTGCTCGATCACATCGTGCGCCCCGATGCCGCGTTCTACGTCGTGTGGCCGCGCAAGCCAGGTCACTCGAGCGCCTTGCCGGCCGTCGTCGACTGGTTGAAGCAGCAAGCAGCCGATAGCTGAGCTACTGGCTGGGCAGCCAAGTGCTGTCTGCCTCGCAGGCGACCTGCTCGCTAGAGTGTTCGCTCACGGACTTCTCACGCGATCGGAGGCAACATGACAGTCGAAAAGGTAGCAATCATCACGGCCGGTGGCAGCGGCATGGGCGCGGCGGCAGCGCAACGGCTGGCCGCCGACGGTTTCAAGGTCGGCATCCTGTCGTCATCGGGCAAGGGCGAGGCCCTGGCCAAGCGCTTGGACGGCGTCGGTGTCACCGGCAGCAACCAGTCCGTGGACGATCTTCAACGGCTGGTGGACGCGGTCATGGCGCGCTGGGGGCGGGTGGACGTGCTGGTCAACAGCGCCGGCCACGGGCCACGGGCACCGATCCTCGAACTCAGCGACGCCGATTGGCACACCGGCCTGGACACCTACCTGCTCAACGTCGTCCGTCCGACCCGCCTGGTAGCACCGATCATGCAAGCGCAGGGCGGCGGCGCGATCATCAACATCTCCAGCGCCTGGACCTTCGAGCCGAACGCGCTGTTTCCTACCTCGGGCGTCTTCCGCGCAGGGCTGGCGGCCTTCACCAAGCTGTTCGCCGATGCCTATGCCGCTGACAACGTGCGCATCAACAACGTCCTGCCCGGCTGGATCGACAGCCTGCCCGCCACCGAGGAGCGTCGGGCCAGCGTGCCATTGCAGCGCTATGGGCGCAGCGAAGAAGTGGCCGCGACCATCGCGTTTCTGGCCAGTGAAGGCGCGGCGTACATCACCGGGCAGAACCTCAGGGTCGATGGCGGGGTGACCAAGAGCGTGTGAGTCGCCGGGCCATGACAGGCGGTGAAAACGCCAGGGTCGGTTGACAGCCGTTCGGCTGCCAGCGACCCTTTGCCCTTTGCCCTTTGCCCTTTGCCCTTTGCCCTTTGCCCTTTGCCACTTTGAAACGGACCTCCCCATGCTGACCCTGCACCAATGCCTCGGCTTTCTCCTCGCTGCGCTCCTGATCACCGCCACCCCAGGGCCGGACAACCTGATGGTCCTGGGCATGGGGGTGTCGAAAGGGCGCCGGCATGGCATCGCCTTTGGCCTGGGTTGCGCCTTCGGTTGCCTCAGCCACACCGTGCTGGCCGTGATCGGCGTCAGCGCGCTGATCGCCGCGTCGCCCACGGCGTTCACCGTCCTCAAGATCGTCGGTGGTCTGTACCTGGTCTGGTTGGGCTACAACGCCTGGCGCAGTGCCGGGGCGGTGCAGGTGGCGACCGTGCAGGGCGAAGACGTCTCGCTCGCACGGTTGTTCTTCAAGGGGTGCCTGGCCAATGCGATCAACCCGAAGGTGGTGCTGTTCTTCCTCTCGTTCCTGCCCCAGTTCGTGGTGGCCGAGCAGGGCGAGGTCGCGTTGCAGCTGGGCGCGCTCGGGCTGATCTTCACGCTGCAGGCGGCGGTGCTGTTCGGGGTACTGGGGTATTTTTCCGGCGCGATCGGGCAGTGGCTGCGACGTCGGCCAGGGGCGGGGAAGGTGCTCGACCGGGTGGCGGGGACGGTGTTCGTCGGGCTTGGGGTGAAGATCATGTTGGGGCGGTAAGCGTGGTGGGGGCTGTGCTTTTCCAGCTGGCGGGTGAGTCAGCGGCGCTGTTTTTACGGGCCCGTTGGGCCCGATCGCGGCACTGGGGCCGCTCCTACACCCGTAGCCCCACCGCGGGGTTGCAGGCTATCGCGGTCATCTGTGGATCATGTTGGGGCGGTAAGCGTGGCGGGGGGCTGTGCTTTTCCAGCTGGCGGGTGAGTCGGCGGCGCTGCTTTTACGGGCCCGTTGGGCCCGATCGCGGCCGGTCCGGCGCCCCGGCGGGGTCCGCTCCTACAGGTGACCGCGATAGCCTGCAACCCTGCGGTGGGGCTACGGGTGTAGGAGCGGCCCCAGTGCCGCGATCGGGCCCAACGGGCCCGTAAAACCAGCCCACTGGCCGCCGATCCGAACCACGTCAGCCCCGCACCGCAGCCAGCCCCGTGCCTCACCTGATCCCATTTTCAGTCCTCCACCACCAACGTCCCGATCCCCTCCAGAATCGTGCGCAACGTCAGCGCCACCTCCTGCCAGTCCTCGCCCTCGGTGCTGTGCAGGATCTCCAGGCGGGTCTGCCCGTTGAGCGCATCGCGATCACCCTCGGCCACCTCGATCAGCAGCCGCTCACGGCCCAGCGTCACCGTCAGCGCGTCGAGGGTGGAGAAATCCTCGCCCAAGGTCAGGTCGAGCGTGTCTTCGTCCGGGTAGCGCGTCATCAGGAACATCTGCCCACCGGTGCACGAGCAGCACAGGGTGGCCATGTTCTCTTCTTCTTCATCGCACGGAGTGGCGATCAGCAGGGCGGCGTTGAGTTGCATGCGGTCAGCTTCCATTGAGTCGAAGCGCGATTCTGCCAGCCTTTTGTCCCGGCCTGCACCTTCGCCTGCCGAGCGATGACCGAATATGTCGCAGCCCTGCAAGCCGCAGTGACCGGTCAGTCGTTAAGCTGCATGGTCGATGGTCACCCGTAAAGGCACAGCCCCTGGGCAGTCGCTTTTGCAGATGGCCATCCTCGGGAACGGATAGGCGCCGAGCACCGTCTCACGCCTTGTTCCACCGCCAACGTACCGGCTCCAGACTTCGGTCGGGCCGGGCCAGGCGGGCAGCGCGATGCTTCCTACACCAAAAAGCACAAGCGGAGTAAACAGATGGCGTTCTTCACCGCAGCCAGCAAGGCCGACTTCCAGCGACAACTGCAAGCGGCCCTGGCGCAGCACATCAGCGAACAGGCCCTGCCTCAAGTGACCCTGTTCGCCGAGCAGTTCTTCGGCATCATCCCCCTCGAAGAGCTGACCCAGCGCAGGCTGTCCGACCTGATCGGCTCGACCCTGTCGGCCTGGCGAATCATCGAACGATTCGACCCCCGGCAGCCGCAAGTACGCGTCTACAACCCCGATTACGAGCGCCACGGCTGGCAATCGACCCATACCGTGGTCGAAGTGCTGCATGACGACCTGCCGTTCCTCGTCGACTCCGTGCGGACCGAGCTGAACCGTCGCGGCTACAGCATCCACACCCTGCAGACCACGGTGCTGAGCGTGCGCCGCGGTGCCAGTGGCGAACTGCTCGAGCTGCTGCCCAAGGCTACCCAGGGCGAGGACGTGGGCCACGAGTCGCTGATGTACCTGGAGATCGACCGTTGTGCCAACGCTGCCGACCTCAGCGTGCTGGCCCGCGAGATCGAGAAGGTCCTGGCCGAAGTGCGCATCGTGGTCGAAGACTTCGAACCGATGAAGGCCAAGATCCGCGACCTGCAAGCGCTGGTCGAGCAAAGCGCCTTCGCCCCTGCCGAGGCCGAGAAGACCGACGTGCAGGGCTTCTTGTCCTGGCTGCTGGACAACCACTTCACGTTCCTGGGCTACGAAGAGTTCGTGGTCGAGAGCGATGCCGGGGGTGGCCACCTGGCCTATGACCCGAATTCGTTCCTGGGCCTGACCCGCCTGCTGCGCACCGGCCTGAGCGCCGAGGACCTGCGCATCGAGGACTATGCGGTCAGCTACCTGCGCGAACCGCGCTTGCTGTCCTTCGCCAAGGCCTCGCAGCCCAGCCGCGTGCACCGTCCAGGCTACCCGGACTACGTATCGATCCGCGAGATCGACGCCGACGGCAAGGTCATCAAGGAATGCCGCTTCATGGGCCTGTACACCTCGTCGGTGTATGCCGAGAGCGTGCACACCATCCCCTACATCCGCAGCAAGGTCGCCGAAGTCGAGCGACGCTCGCAGTTCGACCCCAAGGCGCACCTGGGCAAGGAGCTGACCCAGGTCCTCGAGGTGCTGCCGCGTGACGACCTGTTCCAGACCCCGACCGACGAGCTGTTCAGCACCGTCATGTCGATCGTGCAGATCCAGGAACGCAACAAGATCCGCGTGTTCCTGCGCAAGGATCCGTACGGGCGCTTCTGCTACTGCCTGGCCTACGTGCCACGCGAGATCTATTCCACCGAAGTGCGCCAGAAGATCCAGCAGGTCCTGATGGACCGGTTGCAGGCCACCGACTGCGAGTTCTGGACGTTCTTCTCCGAATCGGTCCTGGCACGCGTGCAGCTGATCCTGCGCGTCGACCCGAAGAACCGCATCGAGATCGATCCCCAGCAGCTGGAGCACGAAGTGGTCCAGGCCTGCCGGTCGTGGAACGACGACTACTCGGCGCTGGTGATCGAAAGCTTCGGTGAAGGCAAGGGCACCCACGTGCTGGCCAATTTCCCGAAAGGCTTCCCGGCCGGGTACCGCGAACGCTTCGCCCCACACTCGGCGGTGGTCGATCTGCAGCACGTGGTGGCGCTGTCCGACGCCAAGCCGCTGGCCATGAGCTTCTACCAGCCGCTGACTCAGGTCGGCGAACGCCAGTTGCACTGCAAGCTGTACCACGCCGACACGCCGCTGGCCCTGTCGGACGTCCTGCCGATCCTCGAGAACCTCGGTCTGCGCGTGCTGGGCGAGTTCCCGTACCGCCTGCGTCACACCAATGGCCGCGAATACTGGATCCATGACTTCGCCTTCACCTACAGCGAAGGCCTGAACCTGGACATCCAGCAGCTCAACGACACGCTGCAGGACGCGTTCATCCACATCGTCAACGGCGATGCCGAGAACGATGCCTTCAACCGCCTGGTGCTGACCGCCGGCCTGCCATGGCGCGACGTGGCCCTGCTGCGTGCCTACGCGCGCTACCTCAAGCAGATCCGCCTGGGCTTCGACCTGGGGTACATCGCCAGCACCCTGAACAACCACACCGACATCGCCCGCGAGCTGACCCGGTTGTTCAAGACCCGCTTCTACCTGGCGCGCAAGCTGACCCAGGAAGACCTGGAGGACAAGCAGCAGCGCCTGGAACAGGCCATCGTCACGGCCCTGGACGATGTTCAGGTGCTCAACGAGGACCGCATCCTGCGTCGCTACCTGGACCTGATCAAGGCCACGCTGCGCACCAACTTCTACCAGCCGGACGCCAACGGCCAGGCCAAGGCCTACTTCAGCTTCAAGTTCAACCCGCGCGCCATCCCCGAGCTGCCCAAGCCGGTGCCGAAGTTCGAGATCTTCGTCTACTCCCCGCGGGTCGAGGGCGTGCACCTGCGCTTCGGCAACGTGGCCCGGGGTGGCCTGCGCTGGTCCGACCGCGAAGAGGACTTCCGTACCGAAGTGCTCGGCCTGGTCAAGGCCCAGCAGGTGAAGAACTCGGTCATCGTGCCGGTGGGCGCCAAGGGTGGCTTCCTGCCGCGCCGTCTGCCCCTGGGCGGCAGCCGCGACGACATCCAGGCCGAAGGCATCGCCTGCTACCGGATCTTCATCTCGGGCCTGCTGGACATCACCGACAACCTGCGCGAAGGCGAGGTGGTGCCACCGGCCAACGTGGTGCGCCATGACGACGATGACCCCTACCTGGTAGTGGCGGCGGACAAGGGCACCGCGACCTTCTCCGACATCGCCAACGGCATCGCCATCGACTACGGCTTCTGGCTGGGCGACGCCTTCGCCTCGGGCGGCTCGGCAGGCTACGACCACAAGAAGATGGGCATCACCGCCCGTGGCGCCTGGGTCGGCGTGCAGCGTCACTTCCGTGAGCGGGGCATCAACGTCCAGGAAGACCCGGTTACGGTGATCGGCATCGGCGACATGGCCGGCGACGTGTTCGGCAACGGCCTGCTGATGTCCGACAAGCTCAAGCTGGTGGCGGCCTTCAACCACCTGCACATCTTCATCGACCCGAACCCGGACCCGGCGCGCAGCTTTGCCGAGCGCCAGCGATTGTTCGACCTGCCGCGTTCGGCCTGGACCGACTACGACAGCAGCCTGATCTCCGAGGGCGGCGGGATCTTCCCGCGCAGCGCCAAGAGCATCGGCATCACCGCACAGATGAAGGAACGCTTCGCCATCGAGGCCGACCGACTGACCCCCACCGAACTGCTCAATGCCTTGCTCAAGGCGCCGGTGGACCTGCTCTGGAACGGCGGCATCGGTACCTACGTCAAGTCCAGCCGCGAGACCCACGCCGATGTGGGCGACAAGGCCAACGACGCACTGCGCGTCGACGGCAACGAGCTGCGCTGCAAGGTGGTGGGCGAGGGCGGCAACCTGGGCATGACCCAGCTTGGCCGGGTCGAGTTCGGCCTGCATGGCGGCGCCACCAACACCGACTTCATCGACAACGCCGGTGGCGTGGACTGCTCCGACCACGAAGTCAACATCAAGATCCTGCTCAACGAAGTGCTGCAGGCCGGTGACATGACCGAAAAGCAGCGCAACCAGCTGCTGGGCAGTATGACCGAGGAAGTCGGTGCGCTGGTGCTGGGCAACAACTACAAGCAGACCCAGGCGCTGTCGCTGGCGGCACGCCGGGCCCGGGAGCGTATCGCCGAATACAAGCGGCTGATGGCCGACCTGGAGGCACGCGGCAAGCTCGACCGTGCCATCGAGTTCCTGCCGACCGAGGAACAGCTGGCCGAACGCCTGGCCGCCGGCCAGGGGCTGACCCGCGCCGAACTGTCGGTGCTGATCTCGTACAGCAAGATCGACCTCAAGGAGCAGTTGCTCAAGTCGCAGGTGCCGGATGACGATTACCTGACGCGCGACATGGAAACCGCGTTCCCGCCTTCGCTGGTGCACACCTTCGCCGATGCGATGCGGCGTCACCGACTCAAGCGCGAGATCGTCAGCACCCAGATCGCCAACGACCTGGTCAACAACATGGGCATCACCTTCGTCCAGCGGCTGAAGGAGTCCACTGGCGCCAGCCCGGCCAATGTCGCCGGGGCCTACGTGACGGTGCGCGACGTGTTCCACCTGCCACACTGGTTCCGCCAGATCGAGGCATTGGACTACCAGGTGCCAGCCGAGATCCAGCTGACCCTGATGGACGAGCTGATGCGCCTGGGCCGTCGGGCCACGCGCTGGTTCCTGCGCAATCGCCGTGGCGAACAGGATGCCGGCCGCGACGTGGCGCACTTCGGGCCGATCATCGCGCGCCTGGGCCTCAAGCTCGACGAACTGCTCGAAGGGCCGACCCGCGAGCGCTGGCAGGTGCGCTACCAGAGCTTCGCCAAGGCCGGCGTGCCGGAACTGCTGGCGCGCATGGTGGCAGGCACCACGCACCTGTATGCCCTGTTGCCGATCATCGAGGCGTCCGACGTCACCGGGCATGACCCGGCCCAGGTGGCCAAGGCCTTCTTCGCCGTGGCCAGCTCGCTGGACCTGACCTGGTACTTGCAGGAGATCGGCAACCTGCCGGTGGAAAACAACTGGCAGGCCCTGGCCCGCGAAGCCTTCCGCGACGACATCGACCTGCAGCAGCGCGCGATCACCATTTCCGTTCTGCAGATGGCCGATGCCCCGCAGGACATGGACGAGCGTGTGGCGCTGTGGTGCGAGCAGCACCGGCCGATGGTCGAGCGCTGGAAAGCCATGCTGGAGGATCTGCGCAACGCCAGCGGCAACGACTACGCCATGTACGCGGTGGCCAACCGCGAGCTGGTGGACCTGGCGTTGAGCGGGCAGGTGCAGTAACCGCAAGGGCATTGTAGGAAAGGGGCCTGTGCCGCGTGTGCAGGCCTTCTTTCACCTTGACGCTTGGAAAACCTGGGGCCGCAATGCGGCCCCAGGGCTTTCTGGTAAACCCTAGTCTGTAAACCCACTCACTTGAACCGCCGCTCCACCCCTTTCTCCACCAGGATCTTCGCCGAAATCTCCTCGACCGAAAAATGCGTCGAGTTGATGTGCGCGATGTTCTCCCGCCGGAACAGGCTTTCCACCTCCCGCACCTCGAACTCGCACTGGGCGAAGCTCGAATACCGACTGTTGGGCTTGCGCTCGTGGCGAATGGCGGTCAACCGATCAGGGTCGATGGTCAGGCCGAAGAGCTTGTGCTGGTACTTCTTCAGCACCGCCGGCAGCTGCAGGCGCTCCATGTCGTCTTCGGTCAATGGATAGTTGGCTGCGCGGATGCCGAACTGCATGGCCATGTACAAACAGGTCGGGGTCTTGCCACAACGAGACACACCCACCAGAATCAGGTCCGCTTTGTCGTAATAATGCGTGCGGGCGCCATCGTCGTTGTCCAGGGCGAAGTTCACCGCCTCGATGCGCTCCATGTAGTTGGAGTTGCCACCAATGGAGTGCGACTTGCCCACCGAGTACGACGAGTGTGCGGTCAGCTCCTGCTCCAGGGGCGAGAGAAAGGTCGAGAAGATGTCGATCATGAAGCCATTGGAGGTGGCCAGGACTTCACGGATGTCCTGGTTGACGATGGTGTCGAAGATGATCGGCCTGACGCCATCGCGGTCGGCGGCGGCGTTGATCTGCTGGACCATGGCCCGTGCCTTGTCGAGGGTGTCGATGTAGGGTCGGGTAAATTTGTTGAAGGGAATGGTATCGAACTGGGCCAACAGGCTCTGACCCAGGGTCTCGGCCGTGATGCCGGTCCCGTCGGAAATAAAGAATGCGGTTCGCTTCATGGGCACCCTGGACCTTGGCTGATGGCGCGCGTGGAATATGATAAGTTCGTTTTATCGCATGCAGCGGTCGACAGTTTCACTTATTTTCCAGGTCAGGACTACACACGCTCGGCCCCGCCTTCGTCGAGGATCGAGCACTTCCAGCTTTTCCAAAACAATCAGTGGAGAGATCACCTTGGTAGAGTACGTAGTTTCCCTCGATAAGCTCGGCGTCCATGATGTGGAGCACGTAGGGGGCAAGAACGCATCCCTCGGCGAGATGATCAGCAACCTCGCCGGCGCCGGCGTCTCGGTGCCGGGCGGCTTCGCCACTACGGCTCAAGCCTACCGCGACTTTCTCGAGCAGAGTGGCCTGAACGACCGTATCCATGCTGCCCTGGATGCCCTGGACGTCGACGACATCGCCGCGCTGACCCAGACCGGCGCGCAGATCCGCCAGTGGGTCATGGACGCCGAGTTCCCGTCTCGCCTGGACGCCGAGATCCGCAGCGCCTTTGCCGAGATGGCCGGCGGCAACGACAACATGGCCGTCGCCGTGCGCTCCTCGGCCACCGCCGAAGACCTGCCGGACGCCTCGTTCGCAGGGCAGCAGGAGACCTTCCTCAACATCCGTGGCGTGGACAACGTGATCCGCGCCGCCAAGGAAGTCTTCGCCTCGCTGTTCAACGACCGCGCCATCGCCTACCGCGTGCACCAGGGCTTCGACCACAAGCTGGTGGCCCTGTCCGCCGGTGTGCAGCGCATGGTCCGTTCGGAAACCGGCACCGCCGGGGTGATGTTCACCCTCGACACCGAATCGGGCTTCCGTGACGTGGTGTTCATCACCGGCGCCTACGGCCTGGGCGAAACCGTGGTCCAGGGCGCGGTGAACCCGGACGAATTCTACGTGCACAAGGCCACCCTGCAGGCCGGGCGTCCGGCGATCCTGCGCCGCAACCTGGGCAGCAAGGCGATCAAGATGATCTACGGCGACGAAGCCAAGGCCGGTCGCTCGGTCAAGACCGTCGACGTCGACCGTACCGAGCGCGCGCGCTTCTGCCTGAGCGACGCCGAAGTCGCGGAGCTTGCCAAGCAGGCGATGATCATCGAGCAGCACTACCAGCGGCCGATGGACATCGAGTGGGCCAAGGACGGTGACGACGGGCAGCTGTACATCGTCCAGGCGCGCCCCGAGACGGTGAAGAGCCGCTCCAGCGCCAACGTCATGGAACGCTACCTGCTCAAAGAGAAGGGCACCGTGCTGGTCGAAGGCCGGGCCATCGGCCAGCGCATCGGCGCCGGCAAGGTGCGGGTGATCAAGGACGTCTCGGAGATGGACAAGGTCCAGCCCGGTGACGTGCTGGTCTCGGACATGACCGACCCGGACTGGGAACCGGTGATGAAGCGCGCCAGCGCCATCGTCACCAACCGCGGCGGGCGCACCTGCCACGCGGCGATCATCGCCCGCGAGCTGGGCATCCCGGCGGTGGTGGGCTGCGGCAACGCCACCCAGCTGCTCAAGGACGGCCAGGGCGTGACCGTGTCCTGCGCCGAAGGCGACACCGGCTACATCTTCGAAGGCGAGTTGGGCTTCGACATCAAGCAGAACTCGGTCGATGCCATGCCCGAGCTGCCGTTCAAGATCATGATGAACGTCGGCAACCCCGACCGGGCCTTCGACTTCGCCCAGCTGCCCAACGCCGGAGTCGGCCTGGCGCGCCTGGAGTTCATCATCAACCGCATGATCGGCGTGCACCCCAAGGCGCTGCTGAACTACGCCGGTCTGCCGCCGGAGCTCAAGGACAGCGTCGACAAGCGCATCGCCGGCTACGACGACCCGGTGGGCTTCTACGTCGAGAAACTGGTCGAGGGCATCAGCACCCTGGCCGCGGCCTTCTACCCGAAGAAGGTCATCGTGCGCCTGTCGGACTTCAAGTCCAACGAGTACGCCAACCTGATCGGCGGCAAGCTCTACGAGCCGGAAGAAGAAAACCCGATGCTGGGCTTCCGCGGCGCCTCGCGCTACATCAGCGAGGCGTTCCGCGACTGCTTCGAGCTCGAGTGCCGGGCGCTCAAGCGCGTGCGCAACGAGATGGGCCTGACCAACGTCGAGATCATGGTGCCGTTCGTGCGCACCCTGGGCGAGGCCAGTCAGGTGGTCGACCTGCTCGCCGAAAACGGCCTGGCCCGTGGTGACAACGGCCTGCGCGTGATCATGATGTGCGAGCTGCCGTCCAACGCGCTGCTGGCCGATGAGTTCCTCGAGTACTTCGACGGCTTCTCCATCGGCTCCAACGACCTGACCCAGCTGACCCTGGGCCTGGACCGCGATTCGGGTATCATTGCGCACCTGTTCGACGAGCGAAATCCTGCGGTGAAGAAACTGCTGGCCAATGCCATCGCCGCGTGCAACAAGGCCGGCAAGTACATCGGCATCTGCGGCCAGGGGCCTTCGGATCATCCGGACCTGGCCAAGTGGCTGATGGAGCAGGGCATCGAAAGCGTGTCGCTGAACCCGGACTCGGTGCTCGAGACCTGGTTCTTCCTGGCGGAAAACCAGGGCGCCGTGTGATGCGATGAGGCGCGGACGTGCCTGGCACGTCCGTGTGTGGATTGTCCAGGGCGAGGCTCAGCGATGAGCCTTGCCCTTTTTCGTGCAAGTACCCTATGCAAAGCAGCAGTACCCTGTTTCCCGTAGCGTTGCTCAGTGCCGAGCGACGCGGCGACCTCAGCGAAGACGTCTACCGCATCAAGGCCGGTACCGGCTCGGACCCCTCGGTCGAGCTGGCCGTGACCCGCCTGGGCCTGGCCAGCGAGGCACAGGCCAGTGGCGTGCCGGTGATCCTGCTGCATGGCAGCTTCTCCAATCGACGCTTCTGGTTCTCGCCCAAGGGCATCGGCCTGGGCGCATTCCTGGTCCGTGCCGGGTTCGATGTCTGGATCCCCGAGATGCGTGGCCATGGCCTGTCGCCGCGCAACCGTCACTGGCGCGACAACCGCGTGGCCGACTATGCCCGCGAAGACCTGCCGGCGATCGCCGCCTTCGTCCAGGAACAGTCCGGGCAAGTACCGCACTGGGTGGCCCACTCCCTGGGCGGCATCACCTTGGCGGCCGCCCTGGGCGGTGGGCACCTGTCCGCGAGCCAGGTGGCCAGCGTCGCGCTGTTCGGTACCCAGGTCAGCCATTTTTCCTGGGCGTTGAAGGTGCCGTTGGTGGAGTGGCTCGCCCGTCGCGTGATCAAGCGCTATGGGCAGGTGTCGGGGCCACGTCTGAAGCGCGGGCCTGAAGACGAGCCGGTCGGGCTGGCCATCGAGGTGATGCGCTGGCATGGGCTGTTCGGCCGCTTCGGCGAGGGCAAGCACGACTGGTGGGCAGGCCTGGCGCAGGTCGAGGTGCCGGTGCTGGCGGTGACCAGTCGCACCGATACCCAGGACCCGGCCTGGGCCTGCCAGGCCTTGTTCGACCAGCTGGGCAGCACGCGCAAGCGCTTCCTGTGCCTGGGGCAGGAGCCTGGCTTCGCGGCCTTGGGGCATGTCGAGATGCTGGTGAGCAAGGAGGCCCAGGTGCAGGTCTGGCCACTGGTGCGTCAATGGCTCGAGCGCCCGGACACGCTCTTGCCCGAACCTGTGGCGCCGCTGGGCGAGGCGGTGGCGGGCTGAACATCGATTTGACCCGGTGGCGAGCCTGAAGGATGATCGTTCAGGCTCGCGCCGACCGGCGTGGAAAAGCCCCTCGACAGCCCCGCGATTGAAAGGAGTGTGCCATGCAGCATTACCTGACGCCTGATCTGTGCGATGCCTACCCGGACTTGATCCAGGTGCTGGAGCCGATGTTCAGCAACTTCGGGGGCCGTGATTCCTTTGGCGGGCCGATCACCACCCTCAAGTGCTTCGAAGACAACTCCAAGGTCCGCGAGCAGGTCGAGCAGCCGGGCGAGGGCAGGGTGCTGGTCGTCGACGGTGGTGGTTCGCTGCGCCGGGCGCTGCTGGGCGACATGCTCGCCGCCAAGGCCGCCAAGAATGGCTGGGCCGGCTTGCTGATCTACGGTTGCGTGCGCGACGTGGATGCGCTGGCGCAGACCGATGTCGGTGTGCAGGCGCTGGCCAGCCACCCGCTGGCCACCGAAAAGCGTGGCCTGGGCGACATCGATGTACCGGTCACCTTCGCGGGCGTGACCTTTCACCCCGGTCACTATCTGTACGCCGACAACAACGGCGTGATCGTTTCCCCCAGCCCGTTGCGCATGCCGGAGTGACGCGCCACGGGCGTCGTTGGAGCAGGAATGTTCGAGGAAGAAAACGCCCAGTGGGGCCTGGTGCATGCCCTGGTGCTCGATGGCCAGGGCGGCGCGCGTCCGATCGCCCGCACTGAATTGCACGGGCTGCAGCTGCAGCCGGAAGAAAGCCTCTGGCTGCACTGGGATCGCGGTCATCCGCAGACCCGCGAATGGCTGCTGCGTGACAGTGGCGTGAGCGAGTTCGCCACCGAGCTGCTGCTGGAAGAGAATACCCGTCCGCGCCTGTTGCCCCAGGCCCAGGAACAATTGCTGCTGTTCTTGCGCGGGGTCAACCTGAACCCGGGCGCCGAGCCTGAAGACATGGTCTCGGTGCGCATCTTCGCCGATGCGCGCCGGGTCATTTCGCTGCGCCTGCGCCCTTTGCGCGCCAGTGATGAGTTGCTGCAGCAACTGGCCGAGGGGCGCGGGCCCAAGAGTGCGTCAGAACTGTTGCTGGTGATGGGGGAGCTGTTGACCGACAAGGTCCAGGCCCTGGTCACCGACCTCAGCGAGTCGGTGGATGACGAAGAGGAACGGGTCGATGCCGACGAGCGCTACACCCCGGCCCACGGCAGCCTGCAGCAGATCCGCCGTCGGGCGGCCGCACTGCGGCGTTTCCTGGCGCCGCAGCGTGACATCTATGCGCAACTGGCCCGGCACAAGTGGAGTTGGTTCGCCGACAGTGACCTGGACTACTGGAACGAGCTGAGCAACAGCCTGATCCGTCACCTCGAGGAGCTGGAGCTGACCCGTGAGCGGGCGGCGCTGCTGCTGGAGAGCGAGGACCGGCGGCGTGGCGAGCGCATGAACATGACCATGTACCGCTTCGGCATCATCACCTGCATCTTCCTGCCGATGAGCTTTCTCACCGGCCTGCTGGGCATCAACGTCGGTGGCATTCCCGGGGCCGACAACCCCCATGGGTTCCTCTATGCCAGCTTGCTGGTGCTCGCGCTGGCCGTCGGCCAATGGTGGCTGTTCCGCAAGCTGCGCTGGACCGAACCGTGAGGTGTGCGCCCTGCGCCGCGTCGCAAGGAAGGGTCACGGCCCTGTCGAGTGTCACATTTAGCGACGCGGCAAGTGTGACCCATGCTCCGGCGGTCTCGTCTTTGACTCACATTGCGCGAGGTGCCCATGCACGATCCGTTTGAAGAATCCCTGCGCGACCTGCTCAAGGCATCGCCGTCCGGCAAGGACCGAGACGACGCCGCCTGCCTGGGTCGTGTCCTCAAAACCGCCAACCGCCAGGTCGGTGCGGGCGATCTGTTCTCGCTGCTGGGCCGTTGCGTCCAGGGCCTGATGATCGCCATCAACAACGGCTCGGCGCATGTCGCGCCGGTGCGTCGTACCCCTGCCGCTGGCAACGCTGATAAGGCCGACTGAATATGGAACTCGATCTGTGGACCCAGAGCCTGGTCACCGCCATGACTGCCCTCTGGACCAAGGTGGCTAACTTCATCCCCAACCTGTTCGGCGCCCTGGTCGTGGTGCTGCTGGGCTTCGTCGTCGCCAAGCTGCTCGACACGCTGTTGTCCAAGCTGTTGGCCAAGCTTGGCCTGGACCGCCTGATGAGCGGTACCGGCTTGACCAAGATGCTCGGCCGGGTCGGCATCCAGGTGCCGATCTCGACCCTGATCGGCAAGATCGTCTACTGGTTCGTGCTGCTCATCTTCCTGGTCTCGGCGGCCGAGTCGCTGGGCCTGGAGCGGGTGTCCTCGACCCTGGACATGCTGGCGCTGTACCTGCCGAAGGTCTTCGGCGCGGCCATCGTCCTGCTGGCCGGTGTCCTGCTCGCGCAACTGGTCAATGGCCTGACGCGCGGTGCCGCCGAAGGCATCGGGCTGGAATACGCCGCCGGCGTCGGCCGTATCGCCCAGGGGCTGGTGATCCTGATCAGCATTTCAGTGGCGATCAGCCAGCTGGAGGTCAAGACCGACCTGCTCAACCATGTCATCGTCATCGGTTTGATTACCGTTGGTCTGGCCGTTGCCTTGGCCATGGGCCTGGGTAGCCGTGAAATTGCCGGGCAGATCATGGCCGGGATCTACGTGCGCGAACTGTTCCAGGTCGGGCAAGAGGTGCGGATTGGCGAGGTCGAAGGGCAGATCGAGGAGATCGGCACGGTCAAAACCACGTTGCTGACCGACGAGGGCGAGCTGGTCTCGGTGTCTAATCGCGAGCTGCTCGAGCGACACGTCAGTCGTCGCTGACCGTTGAAAAGCTGTTACTGTATGCCGCCGCGAAAACGGGCCCCCGGGCCACGCGGCGACATTGTCCTGACTGTCGGCCAGATTCGTGTTGAATAAAGCTCATCCGCTGCCCATGCGCTATGACCCCCAAGCACTCTCCGACGAGGAGCTGGTGGCGCGTTCGCATGAGGAGCTGTTTCACGTGACCCGCGCCTATGAGGAACTCATGCGGCGCTATCAGCGCACCCTGTTCAACGTCTGTGCGCGTTATCTCGGGAACGACCGGGATGCCGACGATGTCTGTCAGGAAGTGATGCTGAAGGTGTTGTACGGGTTGAAGAATTTCGAGGGGAAATCGAAGTTCAAGACCTGGCTCTACAGCATCACCTACAACGAATGCATCACGCAGTACCGTAAAGAGCGCCGCAAGCGCCGGCTGATGGATGCCTTGAGCTTGGACCCCCTCGAAGAGGCGTCCGAGGACAAGGCACCGAAGGCCGAAGAAAAGGGCGGGCTGGACCGCTGGTTGGTCCACGTCAACCCGATCGACCGGGAAATTTTAGTGCTGCGCTTCGTCGCAGAACTGGAATTCCAGGAAATCGCAGATATCATGCACATGGGCTTGAGCGCGACGAAGATGCGGTACAAGCGCGCACTCGACAAATTAAGGGAAAAATTTGCGGGTGTGGCTGAAACTTAGTCGCGCGTAGGGTTCTCTAACGCACCGGCGGGTCTGCTAGACTTGCCGCCGAGTCGTCCTACTGCTGCAGGGTAGGGGGGCTTAACTATCACCAGATGGGGATTTAACGGATGAAACTGAAAAACACCTTGGGCTTGGCCATTGGTTCGCTCGTAGCCGCCACCTCGATTGGCGCTATGGCACAAGGCCAAGGCGCTGTCGAAACTGAAATCTTCTACAAGAAAGAATTCTTCGACAGCCAGCGCGACTTCAAGAACGACGGCAACCTGTTCGGTGGTTCGGTCGGCTACTTCCTGACCGACGACGTTGAACTGCGTCTGGGCTACGACGAAGTCCACAACGCTCGTGGCGACGACGGCAAGAACATCAAGGGCTCCAACACCGCCCTGGACGCCGTTTACCACTTCAACAACCCGTACGACGCTATCCGTCCGTACGTGTCGGCTGGTTTCTCTCACCAGTCCCTGGGCCAGAGCTTCCGCGGCGGCCGCGACCACTCCACCTTCGCCAACCTGGGCGCTGGTGCCAAGTGGTACATCACTGACATGTTCTACGCCCGTGCAGGCGTTGAAGCTCAGTACAACATCGACCAGGGTGACACCGAGTGGGCACCAAGCGTCGGCGTCGGCCTGAACTTCGGTGGCAGCCCGAAAACCGCAGAATCGGCTCCAGTCGCTCCAGCTCCAGTAGCTGACGTCTGCACCGACAGCGACAATGACGGCGTGTGCGACAACGTCGACAAGTGCCCAGACACCCCGGCCAACGTCACCGTTGACGCCGACGGTTGCCCAGCTGTTGCTGAAGTCGTTCGTGTTGAGCTGGACGTCAAGTTCGACTTCGACAAGTCGGTCGTGAAGCCAAACAGCTACGGCGACATCAAGAACCTGGCTGACTTCATGAAGCAGTACCCACAGACCACCACCACTGTGGAAGGTCACACTGACTCCGTCGGTCCAGACGCTTACAACCAGAAGCTGTCCGAGCGTCGTGCCAACGCTGTCAAGCAAGTGCTGACCCAGCAGTACGGTGTAGAGTCCAGCCGTGTTGATTCGGTTGGCTACGGCGAAAGCCGTCCGGTTGCTGACAACGCTACCGAAGAAGGCCGTGCTGTCAACCGTCGTGTTGAAGCTCAGGTCGAAGCTCAAGCCAAGTAATTGGTCTGATGCTTGACGAAAAACCCGGCTTCGGCCGGGTTTTTCCGTTTCTGGAGCCGGCGCAAGGCCGTGCTTCGTCCTCACGCCTGCAGCCATGCCTACGCTTCTGACGCGAGCACCTCGTCGGAAAGCCCGTCCCTGTCCCGTCGAGTTCATGGCCGCCAGGCAGGGAAGATGACGGCCGAGCGCACAGACACCCTGTCGCCCACGCCAGGGGCTGGCTATAATCGCCCCCTCACTCACGTCGAGTCTTGCCTGCCCATGTATAACCTGGCCCGCCAGCTGCTGTTCAAGCTTTCCCCGGAAACCTCCCACGACCTGTCCCTGGACCTCATCGGCGCCGGTGGCCGCCTGGGGCTCAATGGCAAGCTGTGCAAGCAGCCTTCGGCCTTGCCGGTCACGGTGATGGGCCTGGAGTTCCCCAACCCGGTCGGGCTGGCGGCAGGGCTGGACAAGAACGGTGCGGCCATCGATGGGTTTGGCCAGCTGGGTTTCGGCTTCGTCGAGATCGGCACCGTCACGCCACGACCACAGCCGGGCAACCCCAAGCCGCGTCTGTTCCGCCTGCCCGAGGCCACGGCCATCATCAACCGCATGGGCTTCAACAACCTGGGGGTCGATCACCTGCTGGCCCGCGTGCGCGCGGCGCAGTACACCGGGGTCCTGGGCATCAACATCGGCAAGAACGCCGACACACCGGTCGAGCGTGCGGTCGACGATTACCTGATCGGTCTGAGCAAGGTCTACGCCGATGCCAGCTACATCACTGTCAATGTCAGCTCGCCCAACACGCCGGGCCTGCGCACCCTGCAGTTCGGCGACTCGCTCAAGCAATTGCTCGAGGCGCTGGCAGCGCGTCGTGAGCAGCTGATCTCGACCTATGGCCGCCGCGTGCCGCTGGCCATCAAGATCGCCCCGGACATGACCGACGAAGAGACGGCCCTGGTCGCTGCGGCGCTGCTTGAAACGGGTATGGATGCGGTCATCGCCACCAACACCACCTTGGGCCGTGAGGGTGTCGAAGGGCTGCCGTTCGCAGGCGAGGCGGGCGGTCTGTCGGGCGCGCCGGTGCTGCACAAGAGTACGCACACGGTGAAGGTGCTGGCTGGCGAGCTGGCAGGCAAGATGCCAATCATCGCCGCCGGTGGCATCACCGAAGGGCGCCACGCCGCCGAGAAGATCGCCGCCGGTGCCAGCCTGGTGCAGATCTATTCGGGCTTCATCTACAAGGGCCCGTCGCTGATCCGCGAATCGGTGGATGCGATCGCTGCGCTGCGGCGCTGACCGGCGCCCATGAAAAAGGGCCCCTCAAAGGGGCCCTCTGGGCGCTAGCCCATCGCGCCATCGGCGCGTCATGTGGGTGGAGTCAGAACGTCATTCAGCCAACGGCATGATTCTCGTTGAGTCGATGGATACCTGCGGTGCCGGTCAAACCGTCCCAGTTGTCGCCGCGCCCTTCACGCCAGCCATTGATCCAGGCCTGACGCACTGGAGCCAGGCTGAACGGGCAAAGTTCGCGGGATTTGCCGGTGACCCCGTACTGGTAGCCACGTGAATATGCTCTTTCCAACGGATCACGCTTAAGTCTTCTCATAGGGTACTTCCCTCACTTGTTGACTGTAGGTCCCGTCGGCCTCCTGGAGGCCGGGCAGACTGGGTCTGCCGGTAATGCGCTCGCTGCCGGCGTCGCGAGCCAGGGGCGCCGTCTCGTCCTGAGGCGACTGGCGTCAGTTCTAACCAATGCTCACGGCGCTGGGAATGATCGATTTGTCATAAGTACGTCATCTTTGATGATATGAAGGGATAAGCAAGTAAATGCTTCGCATCTTTATCCGAAGCAAACCCAGCAACGGCAGGGCTTTACGCCATGCGGTGCAGTGGATGATCTGGATTCATGTCACACTGCAGGGGTCGCCTGAAACACGACGAAGGGTCATGGCAGCAACGCCTTGAACCGAATTTTTAAGCGTGCCTGACGCTCAAATGGCCTTGTGCCAGTGCGTTGGGCGCCATGGGCTTGCAAGGCAAGCCGCTTGTTCCGAGGGTCGTTCGAACGCCTTCGGGTAAACAGGGGCCAGACGTGCGCGTCGGGCTCTGCGCAACCGCCAGCATAGGCATTGGATTACTCATGTCGGACCGTCACGAACTTTATCTCACCTGCCCCAAGGGCCTGGAAGGCCTGCTCGCTGAAGAAGCGCGCACATTGGGGCTGCAGGAGGTGCGCGAGCACACCTCCGCCATCCGTGGCTCGGCCGACATGGAAACGGCTTATCGGCTCTGCCTGTGGTCGCGCTTGGCCAACCGTGTGCTGCTGGTCCTCGAACGCTTTTCCATGAACAACGCCGAGGACCTGTACCACGGCGTGCAAGGCGTGGACTGGCAGGATCACCTCGCGGCCGACGGCTCTCTGGCCGTGGAATTCAGTGGCCATGGTTCGGGCATCGACAACACCCACTTCGGCGCGCTGAAGGTCAAGGACGCCATCGTCGACCGCCTGCGCAACCGCGACGGGTTGCGCCCGTCGATCGACAAGCTCAACCCGGACGTGCGCGTGCACCTGCGGCTCGACCGCGGCGAGGCGATCCTGTCGTTGGACCTGTCCGGGCACAGCCTGCACCAACGGGGCTATCGCCTGCAGCAAGGCGCGGCGCCGCTCAAGGAAAACCTCGCGGCGGCCGTGCTGATTCGCGCGGGCTGGCCGCGCATCGCTGCAGCCGGGGGCGCCTTGACCGACCCAATGTGCGGGGTTGGCACCTTCCTGGTCGAAGGCGCCATGATCGCCGCTGACATCGCGCCCAACCTCAAGCGCGAACGCTGGGGCTTCAGCGCCTGGCTCGGCCATGTGCCGGCCCTGTGGCGCAAGGTGCATGACGAAGCGGTCGCCCGCGCTGCCGCAGGCCTGGCCAAGCCGCCGCTGTGGATTCGCGGCTACGAGGCCGACCCGCGGCTGATCCAGCCAGGGCGCAACAACGTCGAGCGTGCCGGGTTGGGCGACTGGATCAAGATCTACCAGGGCGAGGTCGGCACGTTCGAGCCGCGGCCTGACCAGAACCAGAAGGGCCTGGTCATCAGCAACCCGCCGTACGGCGAGCGCCTGGGCGATGAAGCCAGCCTGCTCTACCTCTATCAGAACCTGGGCGAGCGCTTGCGTCAGGCCTGCATGGGCTGGGAAGCGGCGGTGTTCACCGGAGCTCCCGAGCTGGGCAAGCGCATGGGGCTGCGCAGCCACAAGCAATATGCGTTCTGGAACGGGGCGCTACCGTGCAAACTGCTGCTGATCAAGATTCAGCCTGACCAGTTCGTCACCGGGGAGCGCCGTACGGCCGACACCGAGGTCGAGCCTGGCCAGCGTGCGCCTGCCATCGCTGCCGAAGCGGCTCGTCTGAGCGAAGGCGCGCAGATGTTCGCCAATCGCCTGCAGAAGAACCTCAAGCAATTGGGCAAGTGGGCGCGTCGCGAGCAAATCGAGTGCTATCGCCTGTACGATGCCGACATGCCGGAATATGCCGTGGCGGTCGATCTCTACAAGGACTGGGTGCACGTGCAGGAGTACGCCGCACCGCGTTCGATCGACCCCGAGAAGGCACAGGCACGCCTGTTGGACGTGCTGGCCGCGATTCCACGGGCGCTGGGCGTGTCCCAGGAGCGGGTGGTGCTCAAGCGCCGCGAACGCCAGAGCGGCACCCGTCAATATGAGCGCCAGGCCACCCAGGGCCAGTTCCTGGAAGTCGCCGAGGGCGGCGTCAAGCTGCTGGTCAACCTGACTGACTACCTCGACACCGGGCTGTTCCTCGATCACCGGCCCATGCGCATGCGCATTCAGCGCGAAGCAGCCGGCAAGCGCTTCCTCAACCTGTTCTGCTACACCGCGACGGCAACCGCTCATGCGGCCAAGGGCGGTGCGCGCAGCACCACCAGCGTCGACCTGTCCAAGACCTACCTGGATTGGGCGCGTCGCAACCTCTCGCTCAACGGCTTCTCCGACAAGCACCGTCTCGAGCAGGGCGACGTGATGGCCTGGTTGCAGAACGCGCGGGACACCTTCGACCTGATCTTCATCGACCCGCCGACCTTCTCCAACTCCAAGCGCATGGAAGGGGTGTTCGACATTCAGCGTGACCACGTCGAGCTGCTCGACCTGGCCATGGCGCGGCTGGCGCCGGAGGGTGTGCTGTACTTCTCCAACAACTTCCGCCGCTTCGAGCTGGATGCCAACCTGGCGGAGCGCTATGGCGTCGAAGAGATCAGCGCACAGACCCTGGACCCGGACTTCGCCCGCAATGGCAAGATCCATCGCGCCTGGCGGTTGACGCTGCGCTGAGCTGGACAGGGCGCTGGTGGATAGCCAGCGCTCTGGTTCGGGTGATGTGAGAGGGAGAGGGGAGGACCGCAAGGCTTGCCCATGGCTCAGGCGGCGCCTGCCCAGACCCTATCGCTGGCAAGCCAGCTCCCACTCAGATCGCTGCAGCCTGTCAGTTCAGTGTCAGCCTGGCTGTGCAAGCAGCTTGTGGGAGTCCGCCCGCCGCCTTGGCGCCGCGCTGTCGCGCAGAGAACATGGCGATAGCTGGCATGGCTAGAGGCTTTATCTTTGATCGATTTCTGGGCCCGCAGGGCCCACAAAGCCCTGAAATTATTTCTTTTAAAATCAAAAGATATTTTATGTTCTATGAGGGCGGGCTTGCCCGCGATGCAGATGGCGCCTGACAGGACCCTATCGCTGGCAAGCCAGCTCCCACCCAGACCTCAGCAGCCTGTCGGTGTAGGCCTGGCTGCGTAAGCAGCTTGTGGGAGCGGGCTTGCCCGCGATGCAGGCGGCGCCTGTCAGGACCCTCTCGCTGGCAAGCCAGCTCCCACCCCGATCTCGGCAACCTGTCAGTTCAGTTCAGTGTAGGCCTGGCTGCGCAAGCAGCTTGTGGGAGCGGGCTTGCCCGCGATGCAGGCGGCGCCTGACAGGGCCCTATCGCTGGCAAGCCAGTTCCCACCCAGATCGCTGCAGCCTGCCGGACTCGCAAGGCCATTCAACGTGTACGGCCTCTGTCGGACTGGCCGCGATTGGGCCCGTAGGCCCATGAGGGTTGTAACGGATCGCCTTGGAACCGACACGACAATGACCCACGTTGCGCCTCAGCGCGCAACGCCCACCGTGCCTGGGGTGGCCTGGGGCTGACGCCGCAGGTCCAGCAGCACCTGGTCCAGGATCGCCCCGGCGCCCCACGGCTTGGGATCGTTCAGGATCGCGGCCACCGCCCAGGTCGTGCCGTTGTCGTCGCGGCTGAAGCCTGCGATCGCGCGGACCGTGTTGAGCGTGCCCGTCTTGATGTGGCCTTCGCCCATCATGGCGGTGCGCTTCAACCGCTTGCGCATGGTGCCGTCCATGCCCACCAGGGGCATCGAACTCATGAACTCGGCCGCGTAAGGGCTCTTCCAGGCAGCCTGCAGCAATGCGGCCATCTCGCGGGTGCTGACCCGCTCGGCGCGCGACAACCCCGAACCGTTCTCCATCACCAGGTGCGGCGCCGTGAGACCCTTGCGGGCCAGCCACTGACGGATCACCCGTTGCGCAGCGCGCGCGTCATCGCCGTCGGCATCCGTGCGGAACTGTGCGCCGATGCTCAGGAACAATTGCTGGGCCATGGTGTTGTTGCTGTACTTGTTGATGTCGCGGATCACCTCGACCAGGTCAGGCGAGAAGGCCCGCGCCAGCAGGCGTGCGCTCTTGGGCACGTTCTCCACCCGGTCCCGCCCCTGAATGACGCCGCCCAGTTCGCTCCAGATCGCCCGGACCGCGCCGGCGGTGTAGGTCGGGTGATCGAGCAGCGACAGGTAGGTCTGCGAGTTGCAGCCTTCACCGAGCTGGCCGGTGATCGTCACGGTGACGCCGTCGGCGTCGGTGACCGGGCTGTAGCGTACGTCACCCGTGCACTGGCGCGAGGCCACGGCCTTGACCTGGTTGTCGACGCGGACCTTGGCGATCGGCGGCTCGACCGATACCGACACGCTGCCGCCATCGTTGCGTGCGACGAACCGCAGCGCCTTGAGGTTGACCATCAGCGCATCGGGCTTGACCAGGAACGGTTTGTTCAGGTCGCCGCCGTCATCGTCGAACTGGGGCAGGTTGGGCTGCACGAAGTGGCTGCGGTCGAGCACCAGGTCACCGGTGATGGTCCGCACGCCATTGGCACGCAGGTCGCGCATCAGCAGCCAGAGCTTTTCCATGTTCAGCTTGGGGTCGCCACCCCCCTTGAGGTACAGGTTGCCGTTGAGCACGCCGTTGCTGAGGGTGCCATCGGTGAAGAATTCGGTCTTCCACTGGAAGGTCGGCCCCAGCAGCTCGAGGGCGGCGTAGGTGGTCACCAGCTTCATGGTCGAGGCGGGGTTGACCGACACGTCGGCATTGAACACGGTGGAGGTGCCCGGGCCGTCGAGGGGAATGGTCACCAGCGACAGGGCCGAGTCCTGCAGCTTGTTGGCCTTGAGCGCCTGTTGAACCTTGGGTGAGAGGGTGGTGTTGACCGGGGCGGCCTGGAGGGGGAATGCCAGTGGCAGGAGCAGACCGGCGAGCAGCAGCGGGCGGAACGGTTTGAACATGATGAAGTGACCCTGCGCGCGTAGGGTGGAACACAAGGGCTGTATAGATGATGGCCCTGAATACGAAACGTGCGCATTATGCCCCAAGCCTGTGGCTCCTGCGTCACGTTCGGCACAAAAGCCTGACAAAGGGCCGCCCTGCGTCCCTGCACCAGGCCACGCTCTGCCGCCGCAAAAGAAAAGGGCCAGCAGATGCTGGCCCTCGTCGGTGCGGTCTCAGGAAGCCGGATTGATCGGCTTTTCCGGGTACCAGGCGTCCAGCAACGGGCTGATTTCGATCTTGGTCAGCTCGGAGCGGCCCTTGAGCCAGGCTTCGACAGCCGCACGCTGCTCTTCGGTGACCGAGCCACGCTCAGCCAGGCAGACCAGGCCGAAATCGTCGCCGCCGACATAGTCCAGGCCGTTGGCATCCATGGCGTCGGTCAGGAACGCATCGAGGAATGCATCGATCGCCTGATCATCCAGATCTTCCTTGAAGCCCAGGTTCAGCTCGAAGCCCAATTCCTGGAACTCGTCCACGCACAGTTTCTTGCGCAGACGACGGGAGCGGTTAGTGGCCATGAAACAATCCTCTTAGGTAATAACGTCGCGCAGTCTACCAGCTTCGTGCCGTCAATGCGTGATCGCCCTTGCGAACACGTATGCACACGATCATGAGTGAGGCCCGCTATGGAAAAAGCTTCGCTTTGCCCTGTTTCATGCATCAAAGCAGATTTTTACAAAGCATCTAACCCTTTGATTCGCATTGGTTGGGTCAGAAAAGCATGGACGCACGTCTGACGCTGAAACAGGTTATTGATAACCGTGGCGCATCAATAGATGAAAACAAATCACTTATCGTTTCAAGATGTGTCAAGCACACTGGCCATTCGCAAGCGAACAAGCAATCAATAAAATCGCTGGAGAAACAGCCATGTCATCCCCGTCCGCTCCTGCCGCGGCCTCTGGGCGCTCTCGCGCCGCAGCGGTGTTCCGAGTCACCTCGGGCAACTTCCTCGAACAGTTCGACTTCTTCCTTTTCGGCTTCTATGCCACGCAGATCGCCTCGGCCTTCTTCCCCGCGTCCAGCGAGTTCGCCTCGCTGATGATGACCTTCGCCGTGTTCGGTGCAGGCTTCCTGATGCGCCCACTCGGCGCCATCGTCCTGGGTGCCTACATCGACGATGTCGGGCGCCGCAAGGGGTTGATCGTCACCTTGTCGATCATGGCCAGCGGCACCTTGCTCATCGTGCTGGTGCCGGGTTATGCGAGCATCGGCCTCTGGGCGCCCGCACTCGTGTTGCTGGGTCGGTTGCTGCAAGGCTTCTCCGCAGGCGCCGAGCTGGGTGGCGTTTCCGTCTACCTGGCCGAGATGGCCACGCCGGGCCGCAAGGGGTTCTACACCAGCTGGCAGTCCGGTAGCCAGCAGGTGGCGATCATCGTCGCCGCAGCGCTGGGGTATGCCCTCAACCAGGGGATGGCGCCTGCGCAGGTCGCCGAATGGGGCTGGCGCATTCCGTTCGCCGTCGGCTGCATGATCATTCCGTTCATCTTCCTGCTGCGCCGCAACCTGCAAGAGACCGAGGAGTTCGCCAAGCGCGCCCATCGGCCGAGTATGCGTGAAGTGGTGGGTACCCTGGCGCAGAACTGGCGCACGGTGCTGGCTGGCATGCTCATGGTGGCCATGACCACCAGTGCCTTCTACCTGATCACCGTGTATGCACCGACCTTCGGCAAGACCGTGCTGAACCTCAGCACCACCGATGCGCTGCTGGTGACCCTGCTGGTGGGGGTGTCCAACTTCATCTGGCTGCCGATCGGCGGCATGCTGAGCGATCGTTTCGGTCGCAAGCCCATGCTGGTGGCCATGACGGTGCTGACCATCTTCACGGCTTATCCGGCCCTGTCGTTCCTGGCCCAGGCGCCAAGCTTCGGACACATGCTCGAAGTGCTGTTGTGGTTCTCGTGCCTTTATGCGCTCTACAACGGCGCGATGATTCCGGCGCTGACCGAAATCATGCCGGTCGAAGTCAGGGTCGCCGGGTTCTCGCTGGCCTACAGCCTGGCCACCGCGCTGTTCGGAGGCTTCACCCCGGCCATGTCCACCTGGTTGATCCACACCACCGGCGACAAGGCAGCGCCTGCCTACTGGGTGACCTTCGCAGCCGTCTGCGCACTGTGCGCCACCTTGGTCCTGTACCGCCGTCTGGCCCTGCGCGCGCCCTTGGCCGTATGAGCGACGGCTCCATCCCGGCGCGCCAGCGCCGGGCCCCTGTCAGTGTTGAGTGAGTCGAATCTTCCATGAAGCTGTCCACCCTGTCCTGCAAGACCTTGGCGCTTGCCAGCCTGGTCGCCCTGAGCGCCACGGCGCACGCTGAACACCTGACCGTGATGACCTCGGGCGGCTTCACCGCCGCCTACAAGGCGTTGAGCCCTGGCTACGCGGCCGAAAGCGGCGACACCTTGACGACCGTGCTGGGCCCTTCGATGGGCAAGGCCCCCGAAGCCATCCCCAATCGCCTGGCCCGTGGCGAGCACGCAGACGCCGTGATCATGGTCGGCTACGCGCTCGATGAGCTGATCAAGCAGGGCAAGGTCGACCCTGCCTCGCGGGTCGAACTGGCCGATTCGCGCATCGGCATGGTGGTCAAGGCTGGCGCGCCGACGCCCGCGATCAGGACCGATGCCGAACTTGCGGCGACGCTGCTGAAGGCCAAGTCCGTGGCCTATTCCGATAGCGCCAGCGGCGTGTACATCCAGGATCACCTGTTCAAGACGCTCGGCATCGAGTCGTCGATGCGTGGCAAGAGCACGATGGTCGAGAAGACCCCGGTCGCCGCGCGTGTGGCGCAAGGCGATTACGAACTGGGCTTCCAGCAGGTCGCCGAGCTGCTGCCGGTGCCAGGCGTGACCTTCGTCGGCAAGATTCCGGAGAACGTCCAGTCGGTCACCCGATTCGCCGCTGGCATCCCCGTGAATGCCGAGCATCCCGCTCAGGCCAAGGCCCTGCTGCGCTACCTGGCTTCACCCCACGTCCAGGCCTCCGTGCGCGCCACCGGGCTGGATTCAGTCTCCCGCTGAGTGCCGGCGCATGTCCCGGATGCGCTCGATCAGATCGAGTGCGGCCGGGGTCAATGTGCGACCTCGACGCTGGATCAGGCCGACGTTCCTGAGCACTTCAGGCTCGATCAACGGCACACTTTTCAACAAGGGATGCTCGCCCACGGGCATCGCGATGGACGGCACCGGCGCGATGCCCAGGCCCGCCTCGACCAGACCGAGCATGGTGGTGACGTGGCGGGTCAGGCAGATGCTGGGCCGCGCGGGTTGCACGTTCACCAGTGCCTGGTCCATCAAGAGCCGGTTACCCGATGTTTCGTCCAGCCCGATGTGCGCATGGGTGAACATCTCCGCCCAGCTGACCTGCTCGCGGTCGGCCAGTACGTGGTCCTTGCGGCAGGCGATCACGTAGCGCTCCTGCAAGAGCAGCTCGAAATCCACCTCGGGGGCCAGGTTGCCGCTGAAGCTGACGCCAAAATCGGCTTCTCCGCAGGCCACCGCCGTGTTCACATCGTTGGCACTGGCGTCCAGAAGCTTCACCACGATGTTCGGGTAGGCCTGATGGAAGGCGCTGACCACCGTGGGCATGAAATAGTAGGCGGTCGATGGCACGCAGGCGATGGTGACGCTGCCGATGCGCGATGAGCGCTTGTTGCCGATGGTCATCAGCGCCAGGTCCACCTCGTCCAGCACGCGTTCGGCCTGGGGCAGGAACGCCCGCCCGACCGTGGTCAGGCTGACCCGGCGCGTGGTGCGCTCGAACAGCTTCACGTTCAACGCCGTCTCGAGCTTCTCGATGCGTCGGCTGAGCGCAGGCTGGGTGATGCGGATGGCTTCGGCAGCCTTGCGAAAGCTGCCATTCTCGACGACGGCGCGAAAGGCCTGCAGATCGTTGAGGTCGAAATTCAAGGACATCGAAGTGCCGCAGTGACGGAAAGGGCGAAGGGGCCCGCTTTCACGGCAACGCCCCGAGGGGCACCACTATACGCGTTAAGCCTCGCCGATCCCAGGCGATCCGGCGGCCGAGCCGTGCGAACCCTGCCCCGGCTGGAACGCTCTCGAGCCGGCCTGGGCCTGAAGGGCATCGCGCAGGGCCTTCTCGACCCGACGCATGTGCCGGGCCAGCACCTGGCGTCGTTGCCTGAGCTGCCAGGAGGGTGCCGTCAGCGCGTCGCATTGCAACGCTTCACAGGCTGCGCACAAGGCTTCGGCGCCCAGCAGGCGGGCCGGTCCGAGGACCTTGTGCGCCAGTTCGGACAGCGCCTCGCGCTGGGTGTCGGGATCGACGGCCATCACCGCCAGGACGTCCTGGTGCAGGCATTGACGCAAGGTGTCCAGCAGACGTCGACGCTCCTGCGGGTCGTTACCATCGATCGCGTCCAGCCCTTTCAGGTCGATTCGCCCGACGGCCGCGGAGGCCGCCAGGGGGACGATGTGGGCCAGTCGTCTGCCCAGGGCCTGCAGGTCGATGGGCTTGAACAGGCAGTCGTCCATGCCAGCTTCCAGGCACTGTTGAAGGATTTCAGGCTGGGCATTGGCCGTATAGCCTAACAGCGTGCAGCGAGGGCGCCCGGTACGGGCCTCCTCTTCGCGGATACGGCGGGCCAGCTGGTACCCATTCATGACCGGCATGTTGCAATCGATCACCAGCACATCGAAAGGGGCCTCGCGCCAACGCGCCAGGCCTTCTTCCCCCTGGCTCGCGCTTTGGTGGTGCACGCCGAGGAACGCCAGTTGCTGACCCATCAGCATGACGTTGGCAGGGTGATCGTCCACCACCAGCACGCGCAAGCGCGCATCGGGCGTTTCGATGCAGGTGACAGGTTCTGGCTCGCGGACAGGATCGACGGCCTGCAGGGGCACCGACAGGCGTACCCGTGTCCCGACGCCCAGCAGGCTGTCCATGGTCAGGCTGGCGCCCATCAGCTGGCAGATGGCCCGGCTGATCGCAAGGCCCAGACCCGTCCCGGCACGGGCACGGTCACTGTCCGGATCGACCTGGGCGAAGGCGGTGAACAGGCGCTTGAGATCGTCCTCGTGGATACCGATGCCGCTGTCGCGCACGTCCAGGTCCAGGTACGTGGCGCCCGTGCCTTCGGCTTCCCGTTTGCGCATGCCGATGCGTACCTGGCCATGGTCGGTGAACTTGATGGCGTTGCCGATCAGGTTGCACAGCACTTGCTTGAAGCGCATCGGATCGAGCAGCGCATGACAGCGTGCATCGGCCGCAATGTCCACCTCCAGCGTCAGCCCCTTTTGCCGGGCCAGTCCATCGAACATGCCGCTCACCGCTTCCACCAGCTCGGCCACGGCCACGGGTTCCGGGCTCAGGCTCAGGTGGCCGGATTCGATTCGGACGAAATCGAGAATGTCGCCAATGAGCTTGAGCAGGTCCTTGGCCGAGCGGTGCGCCACGGCGATCGCTTCACGTTCCAGGCGCCCCTGGTCGGCATGCTTGAGCGCCAGTTCGAGCATGCCGAGCACGGCATTCATCGGGGTGCGGATCTCGTGACTCATGGTCGCCAGGAACGTGCTCTTGGCCCGGTTGGCCTGATCGGCGCGCTGCTTGGCCAGGCTGAGGTCCTGCACCAGCTTGCGTCGATCGCTGATGTCGATCCAGCCGCATATGATCCCTTGGACCTGCCCGAGCGAATCGCGGTAGGGCAGGATCCAGTGGTAGATGGTCAGCTCGCGGTCCTTCAGGCGCAGCGGGCGGTCGGTGATCAGCGGCTTGGCCTGCTCCAGGACCTTCAGGTAGTCAGCCTGGATCTGACGTGTGTAGGCGCAATTGCTCATCACGCTGTCCTGCAGGCGCTTGCCGATGACCTGCTCGGCGCTCGCCTGGACGGTGTCCAGGTAACTCTGGTTGCAGGTCTGCATGCGGCCTTCGCGATCGCGCACGTACATCGGGTGCGGCGTGCCATCGAGCAGCGCACGCATGAACGCCATCTGATCGTTCAAGGCCCGCTCGGCGCGTTCACGCTGGAGGATCTGGCGACGCAGCCGGGTATTCCAGATCAGCGACAGTACCAGCAGCAGGATCGTGCCGACGACGACCTGCAGCACGATGCGCTGGTAGGCCTGCCACCGTGCGTCGTCATGGTGGCTGTAGCCGCGCCAGCGGCTGTTGATGACGGCCAGCTCCTCGGGCGAAATGCTCAGCAGAGCCTTGTCGAGGATCTGGGCCAGTTCCTGGCATCGCAAGGGCGTCGCCATCGAGAACACGGCGGGCGCTTCGCTGACCGTGCTACGCATGACCAGCTCCGCGTCGTTGGCCAGGGCATGGTTGGCGTCGACCAGGGAGGCGACCGTGGCATCGACCTGGCCGTCCTTGAGCAGCGCGATCGCCCTGGGCGTGCCGTCGGTGATGGTCTGCAGGATGTGCGGGTACTGTCGCGCCAGCTTCTCGGCCAGGGGCGTATCCCGCGGGATGGCCAGTTTCCGATGGGCCAGGTCCTCCAGGGAGGCCGGCTGTCGATCCCCCTGCTTGCTGATCAGCACATAGGACGTTTCCAGGTAGGGACGGCTGGCGCTCAGTTGGTCGGCGTACCGCTTGGGATGGGCGATGGCGGCGATCACGTTGGCCTTGCCTTCCCGGATCTGGCGCACCATCTCCTCGGTGCTGGTGACCCGTATGACATCGAAACGCAACCCGGTCCGTAGGCGGATCAGTTCCAGAAGGTCGGCGGCAATGCCGCGAAAGTTGTCATGCTTGTCGAAGAAGGTCAGCGGCGCTGCCGTTTCGTCGATCACCACGCGCATGACCGGATGCTCGCGCAGCCAGCGTTCCTCGCGCTCGGAGAGCTGCAGCTTGCGATCGGTCATCAGGGTATCGCTGCCGGTACTCCAGCGCTCGAAGATATCCTTGCGGGTCAATGCCGGCAGGGCAGACAGAACGGCGTTGACCAGCTCCAGCAGGACGGTGTCGTCACGGCGCAGGGCGAAACCGAAGCCGACCGCCTCATGCTTGCCGAAGGTGGCCATCTTCAAGTTGGGCAGGTGGCCCTGGTTGAGCTGGTAGAGCGTGGAAATGGTATCGCCGATGAACACGTCGGCCTGCTCGAAGGCCACGGCATTCAAGGCGCTGGCGGGTGTGGGATGACTCTGCAAGGTGGCGCCGGGATACGCCGCATGCACCTCGGACAGAGGCAGGTAATGGTAGAGCATGCTCAGGCGCAGGCCGGACAAGCCTGTGTCCAGGGGGCGCTCTTCATTCTCCCGGGTCACCAGCACAGGCTGGTCCGTCGCGTACGGGATCGAAAGGCTCAGGTCTGCGGAGGCCGCCTCGTAGCCATTGGCACTGCCCAGCAGGTCGATCTGGCCGTTTTTCAAGGCGCGGATCGCTGCCTGCCGGTCAGGAAAACGCAACACCTTGATCGGCAATCCCAGGCTTGTCCCCAGGACTGCCGCATGGTCGGCGGTCAACCCCTGATAGTCTCGCCCACCGGACGTGATGTCAAAAGGCGGATAGTCGGGCGCTGACGTCCCGAGGCGCAGTTCGTGGCGTCCTGCGAGCCAGCGTCGCTGCTGTGCATTCAGAATAACCTTCACAGGCCCCGGATGGCCCCGGTCGAGCAGCATCAGCGGCGCAGGGGCCTGGGGGCTGGCCTTGGCGTCGAAGGCGACCGAGACCTGGCAAACCACCAGCAGCCACCCGACGTACAGCCACGTGACGAATCCATGCATGATTCGGTTACACCAGGGCGTTACGTTTGGCGATGTCGATGAGTTCGACCAGCGAGTTGACGCGCAACTTTTGCATCAGACGTTTCTTGTAGGTACTGACGGTCTTGTTGCTGAGAAACATGCCGGATGCGATTTCCTTGTTGCTGCGGCCTTGTGCAAAAAGTTGTAACACCATGAGTTCGCGATCATTGACCAGTTTGAATAGTTCCAGGTCACGGCTCTCGTTTTCTTGAGCCGGATTGATGGCCTGGCTGGGGAAATAATTGTAACCGGACAGTACGGCCTTGATGGCGCTCAACAGTTCGCTCAAGTCTTCCTGCTTGCAGACATACCCGGCGGCGCCAGAGTGCATGCAGCGCACGGCGAACAGGGCAGGGGACTGCGCCGTCAGCACCAGCACCTTCATGGGCAGCGCCATGGATTGAAAGCGCGACAGGACTTCCAGGCCATCCAGCTTCGGGATGCTGATGTCGAGAATGACCAGATCCGGACGGTACTCGCGAACCATCTGCATGGCATCCACACCGTTATCGGACTCACCCACGACCTTGTAACTTTGGTTTTCCAGCAACATGCGAACGGCCAGGCGAATGACCGGGTGATCATCGACAATGAAGACAGAATACATATTAACTTTCCATAGATGTCGGAGGCAGGGCAGCACCTTAGCTCAGTTGTTAGATGACGGACATGAGCGTTCGGGCTTTAAGAGTTATCTAGGAAAAGGACTACAGCAAAAAATCGCTAAGGCTACAAAATGCTGATTCGACGCGCGGCTTAGCGTGTGTCGAATCAGCGTGAGAAGGCCGCCGTAGAGAGTGCGCCACGGCAGTCTGCTGCCAAAGGCATACGTGAGCGCTCGACCTGTGTCGTTAGCGGCGACCCCGTGGCTCGTCTCTAGGCGCCGCTGGCACGACCGGTCATCTCGCGCGCCATCTCGCTGGCATAGCTGT
The DNA here is from genome assembly GCA_001534745.1 of Pseudomonas monteilii. NCBI lineage: Bacteria > Pseudomonadati > Pseudomonadota > Gammaproteobacteria > Pseudomonadales > Pseudomonadaceae > Pseudomonas > Pseudomonas alabamensis. Next base: position 3,042,499 of record CP013997.1, on the reverse strand, counting down.
CGGTCATGCCGGCGATGAAGTCGATCATGCGCAGGAAGGCTGCGTGCAGCGAGCCCTCGGGCGAAGGCGCATTGTTGCCGAGCAGGTCGAGCACCCGGCGGCTCTTGAACGAGGGCGAGCGCCCACCGTGCTGCTCCAGCGCAGCGCCACAGAAGGCGTTGAGCAGGATGTCCAGGGTCGTGTAGGCGCCGATCTCGTGCAGCGTCTTGCGCTTGTCCTGGAAGATCTTCTTGCGCGCCACGTCCTTGGCCTGCAGCACGCACTGTTTGGCCGGCCCATGCATGTGCTCGACCAGATCACCACTCAAGCGACCCTCGAGCAGGGCAGACTGTTGTTCGACGAAGGCACGCGCCGCTGCATTGGTCAGGTGCTCGATGGCCTTGCCGCGCAGGATCGCCAGCTTGCGCCGCCGCGAGTCGTTCGGCCCCAGTTGCCGGTAGGTGTCCGGCAGGTCGTCGCCCACCAGGTTCAACAGCAGGGCTTCGACTTCCGCGTAGTCCAGCAGCTCCATTTCCAGCCCGTCTTCCAGGTCGATCAGGGCATAGCAGATGTCATCCGCCGCTTCCATCAGGTAGACCAGCGGATGGCGTGCCCAGCGCTGCTCGTCGAGTTGCGGCAGGCCCAGTCGCCCGGCGATCTGCTCCAGCAGGGGCAGTTCACTCTGGTAGCAACCGAACTTGTGCTTCTTGTAACCCAGCGCATCGGCATGCCGCGCGCTCCAGGGGTACTTGAGGTACGTGCCCAGGGTGGCGTAGGTCAGGCGCATGCCACCCTCGAACTGGTGGTACTCCAGTTGCGTCAGCACCCGGAAGCCCTGGGCGTTGCCTTCGAAGTTGAGAAAATCGCCGCGCTCGTCATCGCTCATGTCGTCCAGCCAGCCACGACCCGCAGCTTGCTGGAACCAGTGGCGAATCGCATCTTCGCCCGAATGGCCGAACGGAGGGTTGCCGATGTCATGGGCCAGGCAGGCCGACTGCACCACCATGCCCAGGTCGCTCGGTGCGCACCAGTCGGGCAGGGCATCGCGCAAGGTTTCGCCCACGCGCATGCCGAGCGAGCGCCCTACGCAACTGACTTCCAGGGAGTGGGTCAGGCGGGTATGAATGTGGTCGTTGCTGGTCACCGGGTGGACCTGGGTCTTGCGACCCAGGCGCCGGAACGCGCCAGAGAAGATGACGCGGTCGTGGTCCTTGTGGAAGGGGCTGCGGCCCAGCTCTTCAGGGCTGTACAGCGCCTTGCCCAGGCGTTCGCGGGTCAGCAGGGTCTGCCAGTCCAAGGTCGATCTCCGGTCAGGTAAAGGTCTGGCTGCCCGCGACAGGGCACAGGGCATCCTTCAGTGGCGTTGGCGACGTACCTGAAGCAGCAGGCGCGCCAACGGGATCAAGGTCGCACCGATGCGCACCAGGCGCGTCAGCTTGCCGCCGCGTGCGCTCTTGCCGGTCAGGAAGCCCAGGGCACTGACCGCGCTGACGCCCCACAGCGGCGCATGGTTCAAGCCCATGCCACCTTGCAGCGAACTGCCCATGGAACGCAAGCGGTGCAGCGGCGACAGCAGCGTGGACGTCTCCTGACGGATTTCCTGGCGGTGCATCTCCATGCGCAGACGCAGCAAGGCCTTGCGCAGTTCGCGTGGATTACGTGAATCGGGAAGAGTAGGCAGGCTCATGGCAACAGGCGCTCCCGGTCCTTGGCAAGTTCTTCGAGGGTGGCGTGGAACGGTGACGACTCATCGAACACGGCAGCCTTCACGCGCAGGCCGCAGAAGAGCGTGGCCAGGGCGTAGAAGATGCACAGGCCGATGATGCCCGTCAGGCGGTAGGTATCCCAGACCAGTATCAGGAGCAGACCTGACAGCGCCAGCAACAGCAGCAGCGCGAACAACAGGCCCAGGCCTGCGAACAGCAACAGCCTCAGCGAACGGGTCTTCTGCTCCTGCAGCTCGATGCCGAACAGTTCCAGGTGACCATGCAGCAGGCCGAGCACGGAGGCGCTCAAGCGCCGCACGGTCGAGGCACTGCCGGTCTCCACTGTTTCATTGTCCATGGAGGTTCCTTAGCGACGATTGGCCAACAGGCCGATCAGCAGACCGACGCCAGCGGCAATGCCGACCGCCTGCCAGGGTTTTTCACGGATGTAGTCGTCGGCGACGCACAGGGCTTCTTCGCCGCGCTGGCGTACCGTGTCGTGGGTCGATTCCAGGGTCTGGCGCGCCTGCAGCAGGCGGTCTTCGATCTGCCCGCGCAACTCGGTGGCCTGGTCGCCGGCGATGTCGGCGGTATCGGTCAGCAGCTTTTCGGTATCACGAATCAGCGCCTGGATGTCTTCCCTGAGGATGTCTTGTGCCTGCTTTACCGAGGTGGTCATGCGTGTCTCCCTGCAAAGGTGTGTGGAGGGTTCGAGTCTCGGACCGCTTCGAAGGTTCAGCATGAGGGCTTGGTACAGCCTTTGCTTTGTCCTTGCGCAAAATCTTAGATGCCGCACCGGATGCGTGCATGATTTTTCACGCACAGGGATCACACTCCTTACAAGACACCCCGCTTGCCCCGTATCGCGCCCGAAGACCGTGCTCATTCCCACCAAGTCTACGTGGGTCTGGCACTGAAAGGGTGCACAGAAACGGTCGATTGAGCATTAAGGGTGCCTTTTTTCAGGTAACCGTCCGATGGAATCGCTACACCCGGCCACCGATGCACTTGCGCAGAGCGCCAACACACTGTTCCTCCTCATGGGCGCCATTCTGGTGCTGGCCATGCATGCGGGCTTCGCATTTCTCGAGGTCGGCACGGTACGGCACAAGAACCAGGTCAACGCCCTGTGCAAGATCCTCAGTGATTTCGCGGTCTCGGCCATGGCCTACTTCTTCGTGGGCTACTGGATCGCCTACGGCGTCGGCTTCCTCCAGCCAGCTGCCGTGCTGACCCAGGACCATGGCTATGCCCTGGTCAAAGGCTTCTTCCTGCTGACGTTCGCGGCGGCGATCCCCGCGATCATCTCCGGCGGCATCGCCGAGCGTGCGCGCTTCGCCCCGCAACTGTGTGCCACGGCGTTGATCGTGGCGCTGGTCTACCCCGCCTTCGAAGGCGTCGTCTGGAACGGCAACCTGGGCATACAGGCCTGGCTCGCGGCGCGGTTCGGTGCACCGTTCCACGATTTTGCAGGCTCCGTGGTGGTGCATGCCATGGGCGGCTGGCTGGCCCTGGCGGCGGTCATCCTGCTGGGTGCACGTCGCGGGCGCTATCGCGATGGCCGGCTGGTCGCCTTCGCGCCGTCGAGCATCCCGTTTCTGGCTCTGGGCTCATGGATCCTGATCGTCGGCTGGTTCGGCTTCAACGTCATGAGTGCGCAGACCCTGGAAGGCATCAGTGGCCTGGTAGCGATCAACTCGCTCATGGCCATGGTCGGTGGCACGCTGGCAACGCTGCTGGCCGGTCGCAACGACCCCGGTTTCCTGCACAACGGTCCGCTGGCGGGCCTGGTGGCCGTGTGCGCGGGGTCGGATGTGATGCATCCAGTGGGCGCGCTGGCCACCGGCCTGATCGCGGGCGTGCTGTTCGTCTGGAGCTTCACGGCGGCACAGAACCGCTGGAAGATCGACGATGTGCTGGGGGTCTGGCCGTTGCACGGTCTGTGCGGCCTCTGGGGCGGGCTGGCCTGTGGTGTGTTCGGCTCGACCGCGTTGGGTGGCCTGGGCGGCGTCAGCGTCATCAGCCAGGTGATCGGCAGCCTGGCGGGCGTGCTGGTGGCGCTGGTCGGGGGTTTTGCCGTGTACGGGGTCATCAAGTGGACGCACGGCCTGCGCCTGGACCAGGAGCAGGAGTTCCAGGGCGCGGACCTGGCCCTGCACCGCATCGGTGCCACCAGCCAGGATTGAACGTCTGTGTCGACTCAGGTGCGCGGTGGTGACGATGGGCTTAGACTGACGGCTCGTTCTCCTTCATGCGAGAAGCTGCACATGCCACCTGAATGCCAGCTGTTCGGCACCCTGGGGTGCCACCTGTGCGAACTGGCCGAAGCCCTGCTCATGCCTTGGGTCGATCACGGTTTGCTGGTCGAACTGATCGACCTCAGCGAACACCCGGCGTGCTTCGAGCGTTATGCCTGGCGTGTGCCCGTCCTGCGGCGGTGCGACACGGGCGCCGAACTCGATTGGCCTTTCGATGCGGAGCAGATCGCACACTTTCTGCGCTGATGAGGAAGCGTTTGACGTTTGACGGGGCCTGGCAGGCTCTCTATCCTGTATGCCTATACAGTAAGGGTGGTAGAGAACCGATGGTCAATGTCGAGCAACTGAAGTACAGCGTCAATCGCATGGAGGTGGACAGCGTCCTCGAGGCGGCGCTGGAGCTGCGCCTCGACGGCCTGGTGGTCGGTGAGCGCACGCCCTTCGGCAAGGTGCATTTCAACACCTGTTTCGCCGAGGTCGAAGCCCTGTTCCAGCGCGCCGGGTATCACCGGCCGCTCGATGTGGTGGGCTACGAAGGGCAGGTGTATGCCTTGTACGACCCCAGTCGTTGGGAGGCAGTGCAGGTGCTGCGCTGGCTCAAGGAGCGCAGCGAGACATCGGCAGACGCTGGTTGCCGCCTCGCGCTTGGCGGATAATGCCGCGTCTTTTCGTCACTGAGTCGTCCCCATGTCCGCGCCGTTCGATCCCGCCTTGCAGCAAGCCAGCACGGTCTGCCTCCCGTCTGGAGCCTGGAATACCGTGCTCGATTGCCTGAGCGAGCATTTCAAGGCGGTAGGACGCGAAGGCTGGCTCGACCGTTTTCAGCGCGGTCGCGTGCTCGATGCCACAGGCCAGCCAGTGTCGGCGGATCTGCCCTATCGACGCGGTCTGCGCCTGCACTATTTTCGCGAAGTGCCGAACGAGCGCCCGATTCCCGTGCAGGAGGTGGTCTTGCATGCGGACGATCACTTGGTGGTGGTCGACAAGCCGCATTTTCTGCCGGTGACGCCCACGGGGGAGTACGTCGAGCAGACCTTGCTGCGTCGGTTGATCCGGCAGCTGGACAACCCGCACCTGGTCCCGCTGCACCGTATCGACCGGCATACCGCAGGCCTGGTGCTGTTTTCCAGCAACCCCGAGAGCCGCAGCGCCTACCAGCGGCTGTTTCCCGAGCGGCGCATCGACAAGCAGTACCAGGCCATCGCACCGGCCTTGCCCGACTTGCCGGTGCCCTATGTCCACACGAGTCGTCTGGCCCATGGGGAACCGTTCTTCCGCATGCAGGAAGTACCCGGCGTGGCGAACAGCGAGACCCATGTCCGCGTGCTGGAAAAGCGGGGCGAGTGGTGGCGTTACGGACTGTCGCCGGTGACGGGCAAGACCCACCAGCTGCGGGTGCACATGGCCGCGTTGGGAGCCCCGATCCAGTACGATCCGTTCTACCCGACCCTGGTGGCACAGGCCGACGATTACCAGAAGCCTCTGAAGCTCCTGGCCCAGCGGTTGAGTTTCACGGATCCGCTGAGCGGGGAAGGGCGGGTGTTCGACAGCACCCTGGCCTTGGACTGGGCCTGATCGAGCCGTCTGGGTTGCCCTGTGGTGTGTGGGGGTAGGGTTGCCTTTTCTGTCAACCAGCGGCGCCTGCATCGCGGGCAAGCCCGCTCTCATAGAACATAAAATATCCTTTTGATTTTAAAAGGAATAATTTCAGGATTTTTGTGGGCCCTGCGGGCCCAATCGCGGCACTGGGGCCGCTCCCACAGGTGACCGCGATAGCTTGCAACCCCGCGGTGGAGCTACGGGTGTAGGAGCGGCCCCTGTGCCGCGATGGGCCGCAAAGCGGCCCTAAAATCGATTAGCAATGAGGCTTCGGATCCTGCCAACTATCGTCATGTTCTCTACGCGACAGCGCGGCAGCCAAAGCTGCAGAGACCCAGATGGAAGGCTACAAAGACCTGGGTGGATAATTGCAGAGATCTATGTGGGAGCTGGCTTGCCAGCGATGAGGCCCGGTCAATCGCTCCCTTCTCACGGGCCAGCCCGCTCCCTTCCAACCCCTACCGATTGAACCGCTCGACCAACGAATACTGACCCGTGGCCGTGCGCGTCAGCTCTTCACTCAACAGCGCCGAGCTCTGCGCCTGTTCGGAAGTCTGGTCGGCCAGTTGCGCGATGGTGCTGATGTTGCGGCTGATCTCGTCTGCAACGGCCGTTTGCTCTTCGGTCGCGGCGGCGATCTGGGTGGTCATGTCGGTGATGTGCGCCACGGCATCGCTGATGCCCGACAGCGCCCGGTCGGCCTCCATCACCCGCGCCACGCCTTCCTCGGCCTGGCGATGCCCGGCTTCCATGGTCAGCACCGCATTGTTGGCGGTCTGCTGCAACTTGGCGATCAACGTGTGAATCTGCCCGGTGGACTCCGCCGTACGTTGCGCCAGTTGGCGGACTTCGTCGGCGACCACCGCGAAGCCGCGGCCCATCTCGCCCGCCCGCGCCGCTTCGATGGCGGCATTGAGCGCCAGCAGGTTGGTCTGGTCGGCAATGCCCTTGATCACATCGACCACGCCGCCGATTTCATCGCTGTCCTTGGCCAGCTGGGTGACTGTCTGCCCGGTCTCGCCCACGGCGGTGGACAGGCGCTCGATGGCCTCGCGGGTTTCCCCGGCGATCAGACGACCTTCGCCGGTCAGGCGATTGGCCTGTTGCGTGGCATCGGCCGTGCGCTGCACATGGGTGGCCACTTCCTGGGTGGTGGTGGCCATCTGGTTGACGGCCGTGGCCACCTGCTCGGTCTCCACGCGCTGGCGCTCCAGGCTGGTGGAACTCTGGTGCGCCAGGGCGTCGGACTGCTGCGCCTGCTGGCTCAAGTGCTCGGCACTGTCCTGCAGCCGCGTCAGACAGGTCTTCAGGCGAGCGTCCTGGCTGAGCATGGCCATTTCCAGGCGTGCCTGCACGCCGCGGCTGTCGGTGTACATCTGCGCGATCAGTGCATCGGAGGTGGTCTGCTCGGCCAGACGCAGCAGGCGCTTGAGGCCACGTTGCTGCCAGCTCAGGCCCAGCAGCCCCAAGGGCACGCTCAAGGCGGCCGCCAGGGCGAAGCCCCAGCTCTGGCCCATCCAGCTGCCGATCAGGAAACCGACCTGGCTCACCAGAATGAACGGCAGCCAATCCTGCACCACGGGCAGCCAGGTGTCCCGGCGCGGCACGGCGGACTTGCCCTGGGTCAGCCGCTGGTACAGCTGTTCGGCACGCCGGATCTGTTCGCTGGTGGGCTTGACCCGTACCGATTCGAAGCCGATCACCTGATCGTTCTCGAAGATCGGCGTAACGTAGGCGTTGACCCAGTAGTGATCACCCGACTTGCAGCGGTTCTTGACGATACCCATCCAGGGCTGGCCCTGCTTGAGCGTCTGCCACATGTGCGCGAACACTGCCTGCGGCACGTCCGGATGGCGCACCAGGTTGTGGGCCGCGCCGATCAACTCATCGCGGGTGAAGCCGCTGATGTCGATGAAGTCATCGTTGCAGTAGGTGATGACCCCTTTGGCGTTGGTCGTGGAAATCAAACGCTGCTGGGCAGGGAACGTCCGTTCTCTCTGGGTGATCGGCTGGTTGTTGCGCATCGGCTGGTCTATCCGTGAAGGCTTTGAACAGCTATCGGCAACGGCTTGCGTTTGTTGAGCGTGATTTCCAGAAAAGTTCCCAGGGTATGGAGATTCTTTTCAGGCAGGCGAATGTGAAGGGAGGCGGGTGCCCAGAAGAGCAGGCACGCGCCGGGAGGATGACCCTAGGGTGGGGTCGGCAGGAAACCTCCTGACGCCGCAAGGCGACCTCAGGAGGTGAGTGCAGAGCGCTTACGACGCAATCAGTTGACGCAGCACGTAGTGCAGGATGCCGCCGGCCTTGAAGTACTCCACTTCGTTGAGCGTGTCGATCCGGCACAGCACCTCGATGTCACGGACCTGACCGGCTTCATCGATGATGCGCAATGGCAGGCTCATGCCGGGGCGGATCGTCGCCTCACGCAAGCCGCGCACGTCGATGCGCTCCTTGCCGGTCAGCCCCAGCGACTGACGGGTATCGCCCGTCTTGAACTGCAGCGGCAGGACACCCATGCCCACCAGGTTGGAGCGGTGGATGCGCTCGAAACTCTCCGCCAGCACGGCCTTCACACCCAGCAGGTTGGTGCCCTTGGCGGCCCAGTCGCGGCTCGAGCCGGTGCCGTACTCCTGACCGGCGATCACCACCAGCGGCGTGCCCTCGGCCTGGTAGCGCATGGCAGCGTCGTAGATCGCCAGCTTCTCGCCAGTGGGCACGTGCAGCGTATTGCCACCTTCCTCGCCGCCGAGCATCTCGTTGCGGATACGGATGTTGGCGAAGGTCCCGCGCATCATCACCTCGTGGTTGCCGCGGCGCGAACCATAGGAGTTGAAATCGCGGGTTTCCACCCCTTTGTCCCGCAGGTAGCGACCGGCCGGGCTGTCGGCCTTGATGTTGCCGGCGGGGGAGATGTGGTCGGTGGTCACCGAGTCGCCCAGCAACGCCAGGATGTGCGCCCCTTCGATGTCGTCGATGGCCGGTGGTGGTCCGGCGATGTCGTCGAAGAAGGGCGGATGCTGGATGTAGGTGGAGTCGTCCTGCCAGACGTAGGTCGCCGCCTGGGGCACCTCGATGGCCTGCCACTGTGCGTCGCCAGCGAAGACCTCGGCGTATTCCTTGTGGAACATGTCGGTATCGACCTTGGCCACGGCGTCGGCGATCTCCTGCTGGGTCGGCCAGACATCGCGCAGGTAGACCGGCTGGCCGTCCTTGCCCGTGCCCAATGGGTCCTGGGTCAGGTCGACACGCACGCTACCTGCCAGGGCGTAGGCCACCACCAGGGGCGGGGAGGCCAGCCAGTTGGTCTTGACCAGCGGGTGTACCCGGCCTTCGAAGTTGCGGTTGCCTGACAGCACCGACGCCACGGTCAGGTCGCCCTGGGTCACGGCCTGTTCGATCGCCTCGTCCAGCGGTCCGGAGTTGCCGATGCAAGTGGTGCACCCGTAGCCGACTAGGTCGAAGCCCAGTGTGTCGAGATAGGACGTCAGGCCGGCGGCCTTGAAGTACTCGGTCACCACCTTCGAGCCCGGCGCCAGGGAACTCTTGACCCACGGCTTGCGCTGCAGGCCTTTTTCTACGGCCTTTTTCGCCACCAGACCGGCCGCCATCATCACGCTCGGGTTGGAAGTGTTGGTGCAGGAGGTGATCGCGGCGATCACCACCGCGCCATCGCGCAGCACATGGGTCGCGTCGCCCTGGGTGTAGCTGACTTCACCGGCCTGGTCGGCATTGCCCACGGCCACACCGCCGCCGCCTTCGCTTTCCAGACGGCCCACGTCCTTGCGCGCCGGCTTGGGTTGCAGGTCGAGGAAGCTGTCGAAGGCAGCGGCCACGCGTGGCAGTTCGACACGGTCCTGGGGACGTTTCGGCCCTGCCAGGCTGGCCTGGACATCGTTCATGTCCAGCGCCAGCGCATCGCTGAAGACCGGCTCCTGGCCTTGCAGGCGCCAGAGCCCCTGGGCCTTGCAATAGGCTTCCACCAGCTCGACGGTTTCCTGTGGGCGACCCGACAGGCGCAGGTAGTCCAGCGTCACCTCGTCGACCGGGAAGAACCCGCAGGTGGCCCCGTACTCCGGGGCCATGTTGGCGATGGTGGCACGGTCGGCCAGGGGCAGCTGCGCCAGACCGTCACCATAGAATTCGACGAACTTGCCGACCACGCCTTTCTTGCGCAGCATCTGGGTCACGGTCAACACCAGGTCGGTGGCGGTGATGCCTTCGTTCAGCTTACCGGTCAGCTTGAAGCCGATCACTTCCGGGATGAGCATCGACACCGGCTGACCGAGCATGGCCGCCTCGGCTTCGATCCCGCCGACGCCCCAGCCCAGCACGCCCAGGCCGTTGATCATGGTGGTGTGCGAGTCGGTGCCGACCAGGGTGTCGGGGAAGGCGAAGGTGCGGCCGTCTTCCTCGCGTGTCCAGACAGTGCGGCCCAGGTACTCCAGGTTGACCTGGTGACAGATGCCGGTGCCTGGGGGCACGACGCTGAAGTTGTCGAAGGCGCTCTGGCCCCAGCGCAGGAACGCGTAGCGCTCGCCGTTGCGCTGCATTTCGATGTCGACGTTCTCGGCGAAGGCGTGGTCGCTGCCGTACTTGTCGACCATGACCGAGTGGTCGATCACCAGGTCCACCGGCGACAGCGGGTTGATGCGCTGGGGATCGCCGCCTGCCTTGGCCATGGCCGCGCGCATGGCGGCCAGGTCGACCACGGCGGGCACGCCGGTGAAGTCCTGCATCAGCACGCGCGCCGGGCGGTACTGGATCTCGCGGTCCGAGCGCTTGTCCTTGAGCCAGCCGGCCAGGGCGTGCAGGTCGTCGCGGTTGACGGTCTGGTCGTCCTCCCAGCGCAGCAGGTTTTCCAGCAGGACCTTGAGCGACATCGGCAGGCGCTCCAGGTCGCCCAGGGTGCGCGCGGCATCGGGCAGGCTGTAATAGTGGTAGACGCGGTCGCCCACGGTGAGGGTCTTGAGGGTATTCAGGCTATCGAGCGAGGGCATTGCCAACTCCTTCTGCGCCGGTGCCCGGCGCATCGTGAAGGGGCGCCGGTGTCACCGCTCTGTATGAGGGTCCGCACGGCACGGACCAGGCTCAAGGGCCGGGCTGCGTTGCCCGACCTGACTCTATACTGGACCGGTCGGGCAGGTCGCAGGTTCAGATCGGTTCCTTTATCATTCGCCGCCTTGTCGCCGCGGCTTTCGCGGTGGAACAAGGCGCGCGCCTGGTGCGCCGCCGTCGTGGAGTGAAAGATGGATACCCTGTTGATGCATTGCCGGCCCGGTTTCGAGGGCGAGGTCTGCGCCGAGATCAGCGAGCACGCCGCCCGCCTGGGCGTGCCGGGCTATGCCCGCAGCAAACCGCAGACGGCCTGCGCCGAGTTCGTCTGCCTGGAGCCGGGTGGGCCGGCGCGGTTGATGGCCGGCATACGCTTCGAGCAGCTGATCTTCATTCGGCAGTGGGCCCGTGGGCGGTTCGTCGAGCTGCCCGAGCAGGACCGCATCAGCGTGCTGCTCGAACACCTGGCTGACCTGCCGGTGTGCACGAGCCTGTGGCTGGAGGTGCTCGACAGCAACGACGGCAAGGAACTGTCGACCTTCTGCCGCAAGTTCGACGTCCCGTTGCGCAAGGCCCTGCTCAAGGCCGGGCGGCTGGTTGAGCAAGGTCGGGGCGCGCGCTTGCTGCTGACCTTCATCAGTGGGCGCCGGGTGTTTCTGGGGCTGGCCGAAGACGACAATTCGGCGCAGTGGCCCATGGGCATTCCGCGGCTCAAATTCCCTCGCGAGGCCCCCAGCCGTTCGACGCTCAAGCTGGAGGAAGCCTGGCACCATTTTATCCCCCGCGACGAGTGGGACGCGCGGCTGTCCGACGACATGACCGGCGTCGACCTGGGCGCCTCGCCCGGCGGCTGGACCTACCAGCTGGTGCGTCGGGGCATGCTGGTGACCGCCATCGACAACGGGCCGATGGCCGAGAGCCTGATGGACACCGGCCTGGTCCAGCACCTGATGGCCGACGGCTTCACCTGGCAGCCCAAGCAGACGGTGGACTGGATGGTCTGCGACATCGTCGAGAAGCCGGCGCGCACGGCGTCGCTGATCGAGACCTGGCTGGGCGAGGGCCTGTGCCGTGAGGCGGTGGTCAACCTCAAGCTGCCGATGAAGCAGCGCCATGCCGAGGTGCGACGGCTGCTCGAGCGGATGGAGGCCGGGTTCAAGGCGCGCAAGGTGCGCGTGTCGATCGCCTGCAAGCAGCTGTACCACGACCGCGAAGAGGTGACCTGCCACCTGCGTCGGCTGGACCTCAAGCCCCGCGCGCGATAAGGCACGGGCGGGGCGCGACGTGCCTGCAGTGCTCGCACCGTCACGCCCAGGATGGAGTGCCGGTGGTCCTACGGTTTCCCCAGCACCGCCGTCAGACGCGCTTCGCCCGGTGCGCCTTGCAGGCTTTGCAGGCGTCCTTGCCCGTCGCGGTAGAAGATCGCCGGCGTGGCGCTCAGCCCCAGCGACTGCATCAAGGCCTGATTGGCCTGCAACCGCGTGTTCAGGGCTTCGGGGATCGGCGTCAGCGGGGCCAGCGGGCTGCTTTTGCCCGCCCGCTCATGGTCGGCCAGGGCCTTGACCGGATCCTTCGCGGCCAGCAGCGCCGCCGATTTGCCCAGGCTGTCGGGGCGGATGATGCCGACCATCACATGCCGCACCTGCACCTTGCCCGAGGTCACCCAGGGCCGCACCTGCTCCCAGAACATCGTGCAGTAGGGGCAGTTGGGGTCGCTGAACACGTACAGGGTCTGTGGCGCATCGTCCCGGCCGTCGGCGATCCAGGCCGATTGGGCCAGCTGGCCCCACACCGCTTCGCCCATCGGGCCGTACACCAGCCGTTCCAGGGGTTCGGCGCTCAGGTCCTGGCCCTGCTCATCGAACAGCGTACCGACCAGCACGTGCTTGCCGTCTTCGGTGAGGTACAGCGCCATGGCGCTGTTCTGGTATTCGGCGGCGTAGCCCTTCAGGCCGCCAGGGGTGTCGAAGCGGCCCTTGATCACCGCGCCCTTGTCCTGCAACTGGCGGATCGGCTCGGGAAACGACTCGGCGTGGGCCAGCGAAGCGAACACCAAGGTCGACAGCAGAGAAAGTCGTGAAAGCATGGGCATGATCAATGTCCTGTGGAATCGGGGGCAGGCGGGGCCGCCTGCAGAAGGGGAAGCAGCGCATGGCGCAGGCTGGCGCGCGACAGCTCGCCCAGGTGGCTGCCCACCAGGCGTCCGTCGGCGTCGTAGAACAAAGTCGTCGGCAGCGCGGCAGAGCCGACGCGACGGGCCAGCTCGCCTGTGTCGTCGAACAGCACGTGCGAGTCCGTCAGCCCGGCCGTGGCGAGAAAGGTCCCGAGCAGCTCGGGCGTCTCGCCCTGGTTGACGAACAGAAAGGTCACTTCGGGATAGGCACGCTGGGCCTCTTGCAGCACCGGTAGCTCGCGGCGGCAGGGTGGGCACCAGCTGGCCCACAGGTTGACCACCAGCGGTCGTCCGGCGTAGTGCTGCAGCGTCACCGGCCGCTGCTGTGCGTCTTGCAGGGCCAGGTCGGGCAGCCGGGTCTGCTGTTCCTGCCAGTGGCCGAACAGTCCGCCCGCTGTCCACACGAGCGCCGCGCCCAGCAGGCTCCAGGCCAGCGGGCGACGTGTCGGGGGCCTGCGCCAGCCGTACAGCAGGGCGGCCAGGGCCAGGCCCAGCACACCCGGCAGCGCCAGGAACCCGCCGTCGCGCACATCGAGGGCCTGCCAGGGATCGGCCTGGTAGCTCGGCCAGTAGACGATGACGAAGCCGATCCGCGCGCAGGCCAGGCCTACCAGCAGCAGGTTGAAGACGGCCGTACGGGTGTCGGCATGGCCACGGCGTACCCACCTGCCAGCGATCAGGCTCGCCACGGCCAAGGCCACGAGCAGCACCAGGTGATCGAAGGCCAGGGTCACCGGGCCAAGGTTCAGGCTCAACATCAGTCTTGGCTCCGGGTCTGTTGCCAGTGCGCCAGGAACGTCGACGCATCGACCTGGCCGGTCAGGCGGCGGGCGCGACGCTCCTGGCCATCAGGGCCCAGCCAGATCAGCGTAGGCGGGCCGGGCACCTGGTAGCGACGCAGCAGCGCGCGACTGGCCTCACCGTCGGCGGTCACGTCCAGGCGCAACCGGCGCACGTCAGCCAGACTGGCCTGGACCTCGGCTCGGGCGAACACCTCGCGCTCCATGACCTTGCAGGCCGCACACCAGTCCGCCGAGTAGTCCAGCAGGACCCATTGCCCGGCCTGACGCGCCGCGTCCAGTTCGCGCTGCAAAGTCGCCGGATCGCTGACGGTGGTGAACGGCTCAGGATCGGCAGGCCGTTCGCGGGAGACGCCGCCACCGAACGGCTGCAAGGGCTGCCAAGGATCACTGGCCCCTGCACTGGCGCCGATGATCAGCAGCGCGCCCCACAGGCCGGCGATCAGGCCCAGCGAGCGCAGTTGAGGCAGCGACTGCAGCGTCAGCCACAGCGCCCAGGCCAGGGCCAGCAGCCAGGCGCCGCACACGGCCACCACCAGCGGCGCCGGCAGCAGGCCGCGCACCGTGTACAGTGCCATGCCCAGGAACACGAAGCCGAACACGCCCTTGACCCGGTTCATCCAGGCGCCAGGGCGGGGCAGGTAGCGGTTGCCCAGGGTCACCAGCAGCAACAGCGGTGCGCCCATGCCCAGGCCCAGGCTGAACAGCACCAGCGCGCCGTGCCAGGCGTCGCCGCTCTGGGCGATGTACAGCAGCGCACCGGCCAGTGGCGCGGTCATGCACGGCCCCAGCAGCAGGCCGGACAACGCCCCCAGCAGCGCCGCGCCATACAGGCTGCCGCCACGGGCGCCTCGACCGGCGCGGTCCAGCCGATCACGCACCGCCGCCGGCAGCTGCAGCTCGAACGCGCCGAACATGGGCAGGGCCAATACCACGAACAGGGCCGCCAGGGCGCCGAGCAGCCAGGGCTGTTGCAGCCAGGCCTGCAAGCTGGCGCCCAGCAGCGCGGCCAGCACGCCGAGCGCGGCGTAGACCAAGGCCATGCAGATCACGTAGACCCCGGCCAGCAGCCAGCCACGGCGGGCACTGGCCCCCGTGCCCAGCACCAGCCCCGCCAGGATCGGCAGCATGGGCAATGAGCAGGGGGTGAAGGCCAGCAGCAACCCCAGGCCGAAGAACGCCAGCAGGCTCCACCCCAGGCCACGGGCGCCCAGTTCGCCGGCCAGGCTCTGATCATCGGCCAGGGCCGGCGTCGTGGCGGGCGCGCCACCCAGGTCGATCAGGCGGGTCTGCGGGGGGTAGCACAGGCCGGCATCGGCGCAGCCCTGCCAGCCCAGGCGCAGCTGGCCGGTGGCGCTGGCGGGCAGGTCGAGCACCAGGGTGTGTCGATAGATGGCCGACTCGCCGAAGAAGTCGTCATGGTGCGTCGTCGCTTCAGGCAACACCGGGTGCTGGTCGACCGGCAGGCCCTCGAACGACAGGCGCTTCTGGTACAGGTAGTAACCGTCCTGGATGTCGAAGCGCAGGCGCATCTGCCCGTCGGGCAACCGCTCCTGGCTGAGCGCGAAGGCCCGGTCCACGGGCAGGAAGTCCGGCTGGCGCTCGAACGGATTGGCCTGGAGCGGCCCTGTGAACAATACGATGAAGAACAGCAGTAACACACGCATGACGGCACCCTGTGGAACAAAACTGGCAGGCATGCTCGGCAGGTACGATTAACCCGGTATTAACCGGAGCTTTCGTAAGGAAATGTAACCTTGCATCTGAAGGGCTACACGGCATAATCCCGGCTTAATTCGGCCCTGTTCCACTGCCCATCCTGTTTTCTGGAGCCCCAGCATGCACGTACTGCTCTGCGAGGACGACGACCTGATCGCCAGCGGCATCGCCGCAGGCCTGATCGCCCAAGGCCTGGTGGTCGACCGTGTGGCCACGGCCTCGGCCGCGCGCGCCATGCTGCAGGCCGCGCGCTTCGACGTGATGATCCTCGACCTCGGCCTGCCCGACGAAGACGGCCTCAAGCTGCTGCGCCGCCTGCGCCAGCAAGGCGAAACCCTGCCGGTGCTGGTGCTCACCGCGCGCGATGCGGTCACCGACCGTGTGGAGGGGCTGCAGGCCGGCGCCGACGACTACCTGCTCAAGCCCTTCGACCTGCGCGAACTGGCGGCGCGGTTGCACACCTTGTTGCGGCGGGTGGCCGGCCGGGCGGTCAACGTCATCGAGCATGGCCCGTTGCGCTATGACCCCAGTCGCTGCCAGGCCAGCCTCGCCGGGCAGGCGGTCGACCTGTCGCGCCGTGAGCAGGCGCTGCTTCAGGCGCTGCTGCAGAACCCGGGGCGGGTGCTGTCCAGCGAGCAGCTCAAGGACTGCGTGTACGGTTTCGGCGACGAAGTCGAAAGCAACGCGCTCAACGTGCACATCCATCACCTGCGGCGCAAGCTGGGCAACGGCATCGTCGAGACCGTGCGTGGCCTGGGCTATCGCCTGGGGCCGGCACAGGCACCGGGAGCGTCTGCCCCATGAGTCTGCGCCTGCGCTTGAGCCTGATCCTGGGCAGTGCCTTCATCGTCATCTGGGCCCTGGCCGCCGCCTGGATGCTGCGCGACTTGCGCCAGCAGATGATGTTCTCCCTCGACCAGCGTCTGGTCGCCTCGGCGCGCATGGTCGCCGGGCTGGTCGATCAGTTGCCCCAGCCCCTGTCGGCACGGGATGAGCACGCGCACTTTTCGGCCGACCAGCTCAGCGTTCCGGACGGCATGGCCTGCCAGGTCAGCTCCCTGCGCGGCGAGATCCTGGCCAGCAACCATGCGCACGACGGCACGATGGACACACGGCGCAGCGGGTTCCTCGATCAGGTCATCGACGGCGTGAGCTGGCGTACCTTCAGCTATGAGCATGGCGATGTGCGCATCACCACCGCCGATCGTCACGAAGAGCGCGAAGCGTTGAACCGCTCGATCCTGCTGGCCGCCTCGGCGCCGGTGCTGATGGCCTTGCTCGGTAGCCTGGGGCTGCTTTGGGTGGGCCTGGGCAAGGGCCTGGCGCCCTTGCACCACATGCGCGATGCACTGATGCGCCGACGCGCCGACAGCGTCGAACCGCTGCAGGTGGCCGGCCTGCCCAGCGAGTTGCAGCCGCTGCTCGAGACCCAGAACCAGCTGTTCCGGCGCATCGCCCAGACCCTGGAGCGCGAACGCCGCCTGACCGATGACGCCGCGCACGAGCTGCGCAGCCCGCTGACCGCCGTCAAGACCCACCTGCAAGTGGCGCGCATGACCGAGGGGCCCGTGCGCGAGCAAGCCCTGGCCCATGCCGAGGAGGGCGCCGACCGACTGCACCGCACGCTGGAGCAGTTGCTACTGCTGGCGCGCGTGGAAGGCAGCCTGTCGTTCGACGACGGCGTCCAGTGCAGCGCCGCCCAGGTGGTGCGGCAGGCGGTGCAGGATGCCGGCGGCGATCCACGGCGCATCCAGTTGCGCCTGCCCGAGGAGGCCGCCCAGGTCTACCTGAGCATGCCGGCACCCCTGGCCGTGGCGGCGCTGCGCAACCTGCTGGACAACGCGCTGCGCCACGCCGGCAGCGAGTCGCCCGTGGAACTGGCCTTGCAGGTGAGCGACGACCGCGCCGCCTTCGTGGTGCGCGACCAAGGCCCGGGTATCGCGCCTGAAGACCTCGAGCACCTGACCGAGCGGTTCTGGCGCCATGGCCAGAGTGGCGGTTGTGGCCTGGGGCTGGCGATCGTCCAGGCCATCGCCCAGCGCTGCGCGGCGCAGCTCGAATTCGACAGCCGGGACGATGGGTTGCGGGTGCGCCTGGACATCCCGGCGCGGGTCGGTTGATCGGCAGGGGTTTGCCGGGCATGGCTAAATCCCGGCGACGCTGAAGCGTTTTCCAAGCGACGACCTCCCGCCACGCCTCTGCTTGCAGGCGCGTGGCGGGCACCTTTCTTCGCTTGCGAGGTTTCCCTCGATGTCGACCGCTACCCTGTCTGCTCGCGCCGTTCCCGTCGGCGAACCAGCCCCGCTGTACGAATTCACCGACTCGCCGCTGCTGCTGCGCCAACAGCAGCAGGAATCCAATGCGCGCAGCTATCCACGGCGTTTGCCGTTGGCGCTCAAGCGCGCGCGGGGCGTGTATGTCGAGGACGTCGAAGGCCGTCAGTTCATCGATTGCCTGGCCGGAGCCGGCACGCTGGCCTTGGGGCACAACCACCCGGTGGTGGTGGAGGCCATCCAGCGCGTGCTGGCCGACGAGTTGCCCTTGCACACCCTGGACCTGACCACGCCGGTCAAGGATCGCTTCGTCCAGGATCTGTTCGCCGTGCTGCCCGAGGGGTTGCGTCGAGAGGCCAGAATCCAGTTCTGTGGCCCGACCGGCACCGACGCGGTGGAAGCCGCGCTCAAACTGGTTCGCACCGCGACCGGTCGCAGCACCGTGCTGGCCTTCCAGGGCGCCTACCATGGCATGAGCCAGGGCGCCTTGAGCCTGATGGGCAGCCTGGGGCCGAAAAAACCGCTCGGGGCGCTGCTCGGCAACGGGGTGCAGTTCATGCCGTACCCCTACGACTACCGCTGTCCCTTCGGTCTGGGTGGCGCCGCGGGGGTGCAGGCCAACCTGCATTACCTGGAGACGCTGCTCAACGATCCTGAAGCGGGTGTGGCACTGCCTGCGGCGGTGATCGTCGAGGTGGTGCAGGGTGAGGGCGGGGTAATCCCTGCCGACCTGGACTGGCTGCGTGGGGTGCGCCGTCTCACCGAGCAGGCCGGCGTGGCGATGATCGTCGACGAAATCCAGAGTGGTTTTGCCCGCACGGGCCGGATGTTCGCCTTCGAGCATGCCGGCATCGTCCCGGACGTGGTCACCCTGTCCAAGGCCATCGGCGGCAGCCTGCCGCTGGCGGTGGTGGTCTACCGCGACTGGCTCGACACCTGGGGGCCAGGCGCCCACGCCGGCACCTTCCGTGGCAACCAGATGGCCATGGCGGCCGGGTCGGCGGTGATCGCCTACCTGGTCGAGCACGACGTAGGCGCCCACGCCGAGGCCATGGGCTTGCGCCTACGGGGTCACCTGCAACGCTTGCAGCAGGACTTCGCGCAACTGGGCGACATTCGCGGGCGTGGCTTGATGCTGGGGGTCGAACTGGTCGACCCGCACGGCGAGCGCGATGCCCTGGGGCACCCACCTGCCTGCCGCCAGTTGGCGCCCCGGCTGCAGCGCGAGTGTTTGCGCCGTGGGCTGATCCTCGAGCTGGGCGGGCGACACGGCGCGGTGGTGCGCTTCCTGCCGCCGCTGATCATCACGGCCGAGCAGATCGATGACGTGGCGGCGCGGTTCGGGCGGGCGCTGGCGGCAGCGGTGGGGTGAGGCGAGAGTCTGCGGCGGTGGGCGGTGGGGGCTAGCACACAGGCGTGGCAGCCCTGTGGCCAATCAGCACCGCCGTCACCGATCTGTGTAGGCAACTGTGTTTTTCTGCTCTGACGCGTTGACTGTTTTGTGGGCCCTGGCGGGCCCAATCGCGGCACAGGGGCCGCTCCTACACCCGTAGCCGCACCGCGGCGTTGCAGGCTATCGCGGTCTCTGAGCGGCCCCAGCCGGGGCGCCGGACCGGCCGCGATTGGGCCCGCAGGGCCCATAAAATCCGCCTCCCCGTCTGTCAGATCAGCGCTACGATCCCACCGGTCGACCTGCCATCCACCCGACCTCGGCAGGTGACACTGACCACTTCACAAGCGCCCCGTCCAACAGCACTCACTCCAGGCTCTGACCCGCGCGCCAGTACCCCATCAGGGTCAGGCAGGTCTTGGCCAGCCCGCGTTCCTGAAGCAGGTAGCGACGAATCTCGCGCACGGCCGTCGCCTCTCCGGCGATCCAGGCCTGGAAGTCCGACGCCGCCTGGCCGCCTTGCTCCCAGAGAATCTGCTGGTCCAGGTCGATGTCGTCGAACGCCTCGCCACTGCCCTGGGTCGCCGGCAGCGACGCCAGTTCGCGCACCGCCTGCAGCATCCCTTGTCTCTGGGCCTGGCCCGATCGGTCCCGTGGCAGCCAATGCACCTGCGCATTCGGCCCATGGCGTAACGTCAGGCAGTCATCCGTCACGGGCACTTCCAGGTAGGCATGCACGGCCAGCTCGGGCCTGTGGTCGGCCAGTTGCTCGAGAATCCCGGCGATCGCGGGCAGGGCGGTTTCGTCGCCGACCAGCAGCACGCGGCGCGTGGCCTCGGTCAGCTTCCATTCATAGCCACCGGGGTCCTCGGCATAGTCCAGGTTCGGCGCCACCATTTGCAGGCGGTCGCCCAGGCGGGCGTCGGTGGCCCAGGCCGAGGCCGGACCGTTGACGCCATGCAGGACGAAATCGACGTCCACTTCGGCCGCCTCGCGGCGCAGCGCACGCAGGGTGTAGGTGCGCATCGGTGGCGTGTGCTCCGGGCGCAGGCCGCGGCGTGCCTTCTGCCAGTGCGGGCCGTGGGGCAGGCTAGGCGGCGCGCCGGCAGGCGTGGGGAAGAACAGTTTGACGCGCTGGTCTGGGGCCAGGGTGGTCATCCGGCGCACGTCCTCGCCACCGAACACGTAGCGGCACAGCGAAGGGCTGAGCCGTTCGATGGCCTTGAGTTCGATGTCGAACAGGCCGTACGCGGTGGCCTGGGAGCGTTTGGGGCGCAGAAGGGCGAACATCGGGCGTACCTCGTGTCTAGGGTCCTACCGATGAAACGACCCGCGCCGCCTCTGAATTACACATACGCCAGGCGCGGGTTAAATTTCACCTGTCACGCTACGTTCTTGCTGGGACAGGGTTGAGCGACACGGGTCCGGCGGATTAGAGGCGCAATGACAATTTCTCGACGATGGTTCATCGCCGGCCTGGCGGCCGCTGGCGCGGCGGGGACAGGGGCCTATCACGCGCACAAGGCGCTCACCCATGACCCCGAGGACGCTATCGTCACCCCGGGCGAGGCCAGCGTCGAACTGGCCGACTACCCCGGTCAGGTGCTCGCCGATCGGTTGCGGGGCATCTGGGACGTCCGCCTCGACGGTGCGCAAGCCCGGCTCGAAGGGCTGCCTGCGACAGGGCTCGAGTTGCTGCTCGACGTGGCCAGCAAGGGCCGTGGCCTGCGCGGCTACCTCGACACTGGCGACGCGCTACGCAGCGAGGCGGTCGCCGCCTACCGGGTGGTCGGCGACCTGGTCGGGGTCGACGGCAGCCGGATACGGTGGCGGCTGTTCAGCCAGCGCGGTGGCCCGAGCTATGTCTTCGACGCCGACCTGGACGAGGTCTGGGGCGAGTACGCCAACGCGGGCAGGGGCAGCCTGAGCGGTCAGCTGCAGCGCCTCGACCGCCCGCTGACCCTGCCGGTCGTCGATGGCCGCTTCGTGGCGCTCAAGCGGCCGTTCCCCGAGGCGCGCGAACGCCTGGCGTTCAATGCCCGGATGGCCGAGTGGGTCATCGCCCCGGAACATCGCCTGTTCCACCAACTCTGGCATGCCAGCCGCGATCAGTGGCACACGCTGCCCGAAGAACGGCGCCAGGCCTTGCGCGGGCTGGGTTGGCAACCTGGGCCACGCGATCACGAACGCGACGCCCGCGGCCCGCGCAAGCACCGCAACGGCTCGGGCGTGGACTTTCTGTTCATGCACCGGCACATGCTCGGCCAGGCCCGGCGCCTGCAGGACCTGCCGTCCTGGCCGCAGTTTCCCCTGCCGCAACGCTCGGTCGAACGGGATCGGCAAGGGTTCATCCGCTACTGCGAGAACCACGACGGCCTGAGCGTGCCGCCCGCCTGGCAGGCACCGGGGGACGAGGCCTATGGCCAGTGGGTCTCGGCGATCAAGACCGACGAGACGTTCTGCAGCAACTTCCAGGTCTGGGAGTCGCAGTACCAGGACCCGCTGTACCTGTCCAAGCTGTCGCTCGGCGCCTTCGGCTCGGAACTGGAGATGACCCTGCACGACTGGCTGCACATGTGCTGGGCCAGCGTGCCACGCGACCCGTCCAACGGCGCGCCGGTGCCGTTCGCCCGTGATCCGGCAGACTTCGCGCCGCGCTGGTTCGGGCCGAGCAACGATTTTCTCGGCGATCCGTTCTCCTCCCACGCCCATCCGGTGTTCTGGGGCTTCCACGGCTGGATCGACGACCGCATCGAGGACTGGTACCGCGCCCACGAGCGCCACCACCCTGGCCAGGTGCAGCGGCTGGAGGTCGAGGGCGTGCGCTGGTTCGCACCCGGTGACTGGGTGGAGGTGGGCGACCCCTGGCTCGGACCGCTCACCCATGGCTGCAGCACCGTGCCTGGCACCCAGCCCGGTCGCTCGGTGGAAATGGACGTGGAGACTATGAAGCTGGCGCTGCGCCTGACCTTCGGCCCGGAAGACGCCCTGGCGCGGCTGACGCGCCAGGTTCCACGACGGCCCTGGTATGCCCGGCACCTGTCGCTGCGCAACATTCTGGCCTGAAGGCACCCGGTTGGCTGATCGCCTGCGCTTGAGCGACAATGGGCACCTTTTCACGGAGCTGCCCATGACCGACCACACCCCCGATGCCGTTCTCGATGCCAGCGGGCTCAACTGCCCGGAGCCGGTGATGATGCTGCACCAGCACGTGCGTGACCTGGCGGCCGGCGGCCTGCTCAAGGTGATCGCCACGGACCCCTCGACCCGTCGCGACATCCCCAAGTTCTGCACCTTCCTCGGGCATGAGCTGGTGAACCAGCAGGAAGACGCGGGCACCTATCTGTACTGGATCCGCAAGAAACACGAGTGAGCCCCGGCTGGTCGGGCGTGCGCCCAGCGCCTACACTGCGTTCCCCTGACTGGAGAGCGCCATGCTGATTGTTGCCGACGAAAACATCCCGCTGCTCGACGCCTTTTTCGCAGGCTTCGGCGAGATCCGCCGTTACCCAGGGCGCGCCATCGACGCCGCCTGCGTCAAGGACGCCGACGTGCTGCTGGTACGCTCGGTGACCCGGGTCGATCGCCACCTGCTGCAGGGCAGCCGCGTGCGCTTCGTCGGCACCTGCACCATCGGCACCGATCACCTGGACCTCGAGCATTTCGCCCAGGCCGGGATCCACTGGACCAGCGCGCCGGGCTGCAATGCACGGGGGGTGGTGGACTACGTGCTGGGCAGCCTGCTGACCCTGGCCGACCTCGAGGGCGCCGACCTGAGCACGCGCACCTATGGTGTGGTCGGGGCTGGCGAGGTCGGCGGCCGCCTGGTGCAGGTGCTGCGCGGGCTGGGCTGGAAGGTGCTGGTCTGCGACCCACCGCGCCAGGCCCGCGAGGGCGGCGACTTCGTCAGCCTCGACACGGTGCTCGCGCAGTGCGACGTGATCAGCCTGCACACCCCGCTGCTGCGCGACGGTCCGCACCCCACCTGGCACCTGCTCGGCGGTGCGCAGCTGGCGCGGCTGCGCACGGGCGCCTGGCTGATCAACGCCAGCCGCGGGCCCGTGGTCGATAACGCGGCGCTGCGCGAATGCCTGCAAACGCGTGACGATCTGCACGCCGTGCTCGACGTCTGGGAAGGCGAGCCTCAGGTGGACCTGGCCCTGGCCGACCTGTGCACCCTGGCCACGCCGCACATCGCCGGCTACAGCCTCGATGGGCGCCAGCGTGGCACGGCGCAGGTGTACCAGGCCCTGTGCCGTTGGCTGGGCCGGGCGCCACAGGTGCACCTGGCCGCGCTGCTGCCAGCGCAAGCCCTGACCGAACTGACCTTCGACGCCAGCGCCGACCCGGCCTGGGTGCTGTCGACCTTGTGCCGCGCGGTGTATGACCCGCGCCGCGACGATGCGGACTTCCGGCGCAGCCTGAGCGACGACGTGGCGGTGCAGAAGGCAGGGTTCGATCGGTTGCGCAAACAGTATCCACCGCGTCGCGAGATCGAAGGGCTGCGGGTGAAGGTGGCGGGGCAGGGGCAGGCCATTGCTGCAGTGGCGCAGGCGTTGGGGGCGCAGGTGGTGTGAAGCGCCACACTGCTCAAGACGTGGGTCGATAAAGTCTGTATGTAGCCCTATAGCCTAGGAATGGAACAGCGATGGCGACAGAGTCGCCATCGCCGGAAAATGAATTCCCACGGACTCTGAAAGCTGCGTCAATCTGGCGGATCAGCAACGTGGCGCTACAAGCAGGCCCGATGTCGTCTCGAGGCCTAGTGAAGCAAATAGGATTTAGCAAATTTTCAAATTGTGCAATTGATAGTTTTGTCAGTTGTACGTTGCGTAGAAGATCATGATGATGGTCACTCCTCACGCGAAGGAGCTTGACATGACTGTCTCTACCCATGGTTCAGCGGGCACGTTGGCAGGAGATTTGCTAGGTGGCCGCCAATCGGCCCAGAACATCAGGGAGCGCCAGCACCTTGCATTTACTCCGTATGGATTTGAAGGACGCCTACCCTATGGTCTTTCGTCATTGGCGTTCAATGGCCAGCTGGTAGACGGCTTGACGGGTTTGTATTTATTAGGCGCAGGTCGCCGGGCGTATAGCCCGACGTTGATGCGGTTCATCGGTGCGGATCCAACCAGCCCATTGGGGGCAGGGGGTCTCAATGCTTTCGCCTATTGCGAAGGCGACCCTGTCAACTACAGCGATAACACTGGGCTTAGCCGGGCATTCAACACACCTTTGCTTCCCCGTGCGCAGTGGATGAGCCCTCGCTTCGTAGAAGGCCCACTTCAGAACAGGGGTAGGCCACAGGCCCGGCCCTATCAGCTGAGACAGCGGCGCCATTCATTCAATGGATTTGATCGGCCGGCCTCAAAAACGCTCGTTGGATATCATGCGTCCAAAACTGAATACGCGCCAGCGCTGACAGGAACGTTACAAGGCCGCAAAGACGTGTTAAGGACGCCTCTGGATCAGCACAAACGATTTGGTGTGGACCCTTATTATTTCAAGTCCGATAATGAGTTTGGCGCAGGTTTTTACGCGGGTGAGTTGCCAGTAGCTGAATTTTATCAGGGAAAACGGGGCGCCCAAAGTCAGTCGCCTACCACCATCTTTGATGTTTACGTGGATAACGCTGAAGGCCTGCAACCTGGCGTGCACTATTACGCGGGATTACTAAAGCATCCTGCAAAGCCTCCCTATCCCGAAACCCCCTACTTTTATCAGTTCGCATTGTTGCCAAACGTTATATCGCGCGTTTCGCTTCGAGTAAGAACAGGTCAGGGCGAGTTGCCCCGGCCGCTGAGACCACACGAAATCTGAAGTGACCGTTAGCGTGCCTCTTAAGGGCAGCCATCAAGCAGCTATCAATGACGTTTGCGATACGTCCGTAGGCTCGAATCGTAGGAGGATGAAAAAGTAAGCGTGCGAGCAACCGTTTGTTACTGTTTGGAGTAGTGCATCAGTACAAGTCGGTGCTCGTGCAGTCACTGCCCTGTGGCCTTCCTGCCATGAAACAAGTCGACCTTCAGGCCTAGGCGCTAGGCATGAAGGTCGATCTCACTGCATTCAATGCGACTCACTGCGCTCTTTTTCGAGCTCCTTGCAGGCCTGCTGGATCATCGATTCGGTGATCGGTACTTCGCGGCCTTGCTGATCGATGATCGAACCACAGGCGTGAAGCTGCTCGTGGGATTGCGGGGTGTTCGGGGTGTCTTGGTGGGTGTGCATGCTCATGTCCTGTCTCCTCATCAGGTTTCAGCTCAGGGTAGACGCAGGCGATGTCGCGCGTGTGACAGCGTCGACATGACCGACGACCTCAGTGCAACAGAATCGCGGTCCAAACGCCAGAGTCCTTTTAGAACGAAGGGTTATAGGCATGGAGGCCATTGGCCTGTCCCTGCTGCGTCCGTGAAGTGGGACGCGCGCCGGACCGCCAGGGTTCCCACCGATCGTCGCGATGATAGTCTTCACCTTTCGCTCTCACAGGCCCGCCCCATGCGCTCACCGCTGTCTTCCCCGCAACGTCAGGCCCTGCGCCTGGCCTGGCGCTTCGTCCGTCCCTACCGTACGCGCCTGCTGCTGGCCCTGTTGGCCCTGGTGGTGACCGCCGGTGTCACCCTGTCCTTGGGGCAAGGGATCCGGTTGCTGGTCGACCAGGGATTCATGACCCGCTCGCCGCACCTGCTCAACCAGTCCATTGGTGTGTTCATGGGCCTGGTGCTGGCCTTGGCCCTCGGCACCTTCAGCCGCTTCTACCTGGTCTCGTGGATCGGCGAGCGTTGCGTGGCCGACCTGCGCCGTGCGGTGTTCGATCACCTGCTGAGCCTGCATCCCGGCTTTTTCGAGGACAATCGCAGCGCCGAGATCCAGTCGCGGCTGACCACCGACACCACGCTGTTGCAGTCGGTGATCGGCTCCTCCCTGTCGATGTTCCTGCGCAACCTGCTGATGGTGATCGGCGGCATCGTCCTGCTATTCGTCACCAACCCCAAGCTCACCAGCATCGTGGTCGCCGCCTTGCCCCTGGTGCTGGCGCCGATCCTGCTGTTCGGCCGCAGCGTGCGCCGGCTGTCGCGCCAGAGCCAGGACCGGGTCGCCGACGTCGGCAGCTACGTGGCCGAAACCCTGGGCCAGATCAAGACCGTGCAGGCTTACAACCACCAAGCCTGCGACCGCCAGCGTTTCGCCGACACGGTGGAGGCTGCCTTCGACGTCGCCCGGCGCCGTATCGCCCAGCGTGCCTGGCTGATCACCCTGGTCATCGGACTGGTGCTCGGCGCGGTCGGGGTGATGCTCTGGGTCGGCGGCATGGACGTGATCGCCGGGCGCATCTCCAGCGGTGAACTGGCGGCCTTCGTCTTCTACAGCCTGATCGTCGGCAGCGCCTTTGGCACCTTGAGCGAGGTGATCGGCGAGCTGCAACGCGCCGCCGGGGCCGCCGAGCGCATCGCCGAGCTGCTCGCCGCCCGCAGCCAGATCCTGCCACCGGCCTCTCCTGCGCCCATACCCGCAGGACGCGCCACCGGCCGGGTCGAGTTGCAGGACGTTCATTTCGCCTACCCGTCGCGTCCCGGCGTCGCGGCGCTGGACGGTCTGGACCTGTGCATCGAGCCCGGCCAGACGGTGGCGCTGGTCGGCCCGTCGGGCGCCGGCAAGTCGACCCTGTTCGACCTGTTGCTGCGTTTCTACGACCCCCAGCGGGGCGTCATCCGCCTCGATAGCCAAGCCATCGACACGCTGGACCCGGCCATGCTGCGCCGTCAGTTCGCCCTGGTCGCGCAGCAACCTGCGCTGTTTCGCGGCAGCGTCGAGGACAACCTGCGCTACGCCAGGCCCGACGCCCGCCAGGCCGACGTCGAAGCGGCCGCCCGTGGCGCCCATGCCCACGACTTCATCCTGCGCTTGCCCGACGGTTACCAGACCCTGCTGGGCGACGGTGGCACTGGTCTGTCCGGCGGCCAGCGTCAGCGCCTGGCGATCGCCCGCGCCTTGCTGGCCGACGCACCGATCCTGCTCCTGGACGAGGCGACCAGCGCGCTGGATGCCCAGAGCGAACACCTGATCCAGCAAGCGTTGCCTTCGCTCATGGCAGGGCGCACCACCCTGGTGATCGCCCATCGCCTGGCCACGGTGCAGCATGCCGACCGTATCGCCGTCATGGACCAGGGTCGCGTGGTCGCCATCGGCACCCACCGTCAGTTGCTCGACAGCAGCCCGTTGTATGCCCGGCTGGCGGCCTTGCAGTTCGGTCAGTCGGCAGGCGATGTAGGACAAATCTTTAATCTGTAACAAATTTGTCGCATTGGCTTGAGAGCATTCGCCTCGGCTGTCGTGCATACCCCGCAAAGACCGTTTGCCCAAAGCGGTCCACCTGCGCTGAAGACAGGCATGCCGCGGTACAAGGACGTTCGCGGTACGTCTGCCCGCGGTATGCGCTGCTTTCCCCGTCCTTGTTCCGAGAGCGACTGTCTTGCGTAAATCCCTGCGTGTGCAATTTCTCACCCTGCTGGGCGGTAGCCTGGCGGCGATGCTGCTGATCGCCATGGTCTGCTTCCAGTTCCTGTCCGCCAGCGTGCGCGACTACGGCGAGCTGATCGACGGCCCCTTACGCGAATCGCAACTGATCGACGAAGCCAACCTCCAGTTCAAGATTCAGGTCCAGGAATGGAAGAACGTGCTGTTGCGCGGTCGTGAACCCGCCGAACTCGACAAGTACTGGCAGCAGTTCCAGGCACGCGAGCAGCAGGTGCAACAGCTGCTCGGCCAACTGATCGCGGGGGGCGATGCGGAGCTGCGTGACCCGCTGACCCAGCTCAAGCAAAGCCATCAGCAGTTGGGCGAGGCCTACGCGCGCGGACGGCAAGCCTTCCTTGCCGCTGGCGGTGACCCACGCGCGGGCGATCTGGCGGTCAAGGGCGTGGATCGCGCGGCCAGCGAGCAGATGAGCGCCCTGGTCGAGCGACTGCGCGGGGAGGCCCGTGAACAGGCCCAAGGCATCAATGCACGCGCTGAGCGCACCGTCATGGTGGGCGTGCTGGTCATGCTGGCCTCGGCGCTGCTGGTCGGTGTGTTGAGCCTATGGCTGCTCAATCGCACGCTGATCGCACCGATCCGCGTGCTGATCGACTACGTCGCCCAGCTCAGCCAAGGCCGTTTCGCCGCACGGGTCGCTGACGGTCGCCAGGACGAACTGGGTCGCCTGGCCGTCGCCGCCAACACGTTGCGCGACTTTCTGGCCGACACCATCGGCAGCCTCAAGCGCAACACCGTGGAACTGGAAACCGCCAGCGACCAATTGCGCGGCGTGGCCGGTGACATGGCGCTCGGCACCCATGATCAGTTCCAGCGTACCGACCAGGTCGCCACCGCCATGCATGAAATGTCCGCCACGGCGCAGGACGTGGCCCGCCATGCGGCGGATGCGGCCCAGGCGGCCGATGAGGCCGACCACAATGCCCAGGCTGGCGAGCGGGTGATGCAGACCACCATCGACCTGATCGAGCAGGTCAACCGTGAAATCGCCGGCACTGCCGAGGTGATTCGCCATCTGGAAAGCGACAGCACGCGCATCGGCAAGGTGCTGGAGGTGATTCGCGGCATCGCCGAGCAGACCAACCTGCTGGCGCTCAATGCCGCCATCGAAGCGGCCCGTGCCGGTGAGGCCGGCCGCGGGTTCGCCGTGGTCGCGGACGAGGTGCGCAGCCTGGCCCAGCGCACGGCGGCTTCGATCGCCGAAATCCACCAGATCATCGAAGCCGTGCAGTGCGGCGCGGTCGACGCCGTCAAGGCCATCGAGAGCGGCCAGCAACGCAGTGAAGCCGGGGCAGGGCAGGTAGTCGAGGCGGGCCGGATGCTGCAACGCATCACCACATCGGTGGAAGCGATCCGCGACATGAACCGGCAGATCGCCACGGCGGCCGAAGAGCAGACCAGCGTGGCCGACGACATCTCGCGCAACCTGGTGGAAATCACCCGGATCGCCACGGACAACCAGCAGGCCGTGCAGCAGACCGAGCAGGCCGGGCAACGCTTGCATGCCCTGTCCGGGCAGCTGGGCACGCTCACGGCTCGGTTGAGTGCATGAGGTAGTGGCGAATGGCAAGTTGGAGAGCGGAGCCACAGGTGCATGGCTGAGGGCTAGGCAGGGCTGGTTTTGTGGGTCTTTCAGACCAAATCGCAGCCGGTTCGGTGCCCCGGCAGGGACCCACAGGGTAGCGTCGCCATCGTGCCGACACCTGCTTGAAATGCGTACCTGTGGGAGCTGGCTTGCCAGCGATAGCGCCTGTGCATTCACCCCAGGGCTGGCAGGCCAGTGTTCAATCTGGCGGCCATGTGTCGGGTTTGCCACCGCTATCGCGGGCAAGCCCGCTCCCACAGGTGGCGTTGCCATCGTGCTGCTGCCTGCTTGAAATGCATACCTGTGGGAGCTGGCTTGCCAGCGATAGGGCCTGTGCATTCGCCCCAGGGCTAGCAGGCCAGTGTTCAATCTGTCGGCCATGTGTCGTATTTGCCACCGCTATCGCGGGCAAGCCCGCACACAGGTGGCGGCGCCATCGTGCTGCTGCCTGCTTGAAATGCCTACCTGTGGGAGCTGGCTTGCCAGCGATAGGGCCTGTGCATTCACCTCAGGGCTGCCAGGCCAGCGCTCGATGTGTCGGCCATGTGTCGGTTTTGCCATCGCTATCGCGGGCAAGCCCGCTCCCACAGGTGACGGCGCCATCGTGCTGCTGCCTGCTTGTAATGGGTATCTGTGGGAGCTGGCTTGCCAGCGATAGGGCCTGTGCATTCACCCCAGGGCTGGCAGGCCAGTGTTCAATCCTGTCGATCATGTGTCGGGTTTGCCATCGCTATCACTGGCAAGCCCGCTCCCACAGGTGACCGCGATAGCCTGCAACGCCGTGGTGCGGCTACGGGCGCAGGGGCGACCCCTGCCGAAGCCCCGCTAATTTTCCCCCACCTGATTCCGTTTCGTAGGGATACCTCCGGGTCCCCCGATCACCTGCAACGGAAATCAGTCGATGAACGCCGAAAAGTCCCTCCAACTCGCCAGCCGCTTCATCGAGCTTCCTGAGGACAAACGCCGGCTGTTCCTCGAGCGGTTGCGTGGCGAGGGGATCGACTTTGCCCAGTTCCCGATCCCGGCGAACGTCCAGGCGCCCGATCGCCAGGCGTTGTCCTACGCCCAGCAGCGCATGTGGGTACTCTGGCAAATGGACCGGCACAGTGGCGCCTACAACCTGCCCGGCGCAGTGCGGCTCGACGGGCCGCTGGATCGGGCAGCGCTGGAGCAGGCGTTCACGACCTTGCTCGCGCGGCACCAGAGCCTGGGCATGGTGTTCCGCCAGCAGGCCGATGAGCGGCCCGTGCAAGTCGAAGGAGGGGCGGCTGCGCCGATCGAGGTGACCGACCTGCGGCATCTGGCGCCTGCGGACCAGGAGCGCGAGGTGCAGGCGAGCGTCGAAGCCGAATCGTTGAAGCCGTTCGACCTGGCGCAGGGCCCGCTGCTGCGCATTCGTCTGTTGCAGCTGGACGCGCAGGCGCACGTGCTGCTGTTGACCTTGCACCACATCGTCTCCGACGGCTGGTCGATGACCGTGCTGATCGACGAGTTCAGCCGCTGCTATGACGCGTTCGCCCAGGGCGAGCAGCCGCAGCTGCCGGCCCTGCCGATCCAGTACGTGGACTATGCCCTGTGGCAGCGGCGCTGGCTCGAAGCCGGGGAGCTTGAGCGTCAGCTGACCTACTGGCAGGCGCAGCTGGGCGACGAACAGCCGGTGCTCGAACTGCCCCTAGACCACCCTCGGGCCGCTGCACCGAGCGGGCGCGGCAGCCGTCATGCCTTTACGGTCGAGGCCGCGTTGGCCGAGCAGGTGCGTCGCTTCGCGCGTCAGCACACCGTGACCCCGTTCATGGTGCTGCTGGGCGCGTTCGGCCTGTTGCTGCAACGCTACACCGGCCAAACCGACCTGCGCGTCGGTAGCCCGGTGGCCAACCGCAACCGCGCTGAAGTCGAGGGGCTGATCGGCCTGTTCGTCAACACCCAGGTGCTGCGCCTGCAACCCGATACCCAGCACGACGGGCTGACCTACCTGCAGGCCCTGAGCGACACCGTCCTGGGTGCCCAGGCCCACCAGGACCTGCCGTTCGAACGCCTGCTCGAGGCGCTCAAGGTCGAGCGCAGCCTCAGTCATGCGCCGCTGTTCCAGGTGATGTACAACCACCAGCCGCACGTGGCCGACCTGACGGCAGTCACCCTGGCCTCGGGGCTGAAGCTGTCGCACCTGGCCTGGCGCAGCCGCACCACCCAGTTCGACCTGAGCCTGGACACCTTCGAGCAGGGCGGCGCGCTGCAGGCGGCGTTCACCTACGCCAGCGACCTGTTCGAGGCCTCCACCATCGAAGCCATGGCCCGGCACTGGCAGACGCTGTTGCGCGCGCTGGTGGAACAGCCCGAAGCACCGCTGTGGCAACTGCCGATGCTCGATGCCTCGACCCGCGCCACCGTGCTGGACACCTGGAACGACACTGCCCGCGAGTACCCCGGCCCGAGCGGTGTCCACCAGTTGTTCGAGGCACAGGCCCGGCGCACGCCGGACGCACCCGCCCTGGTCTTCGGCGAGACGACCCTCAGCTACGCTCAGCTCGACGCCCGCGCCAACCGCCTCGCGCACCATCTGCGCAGTCAGGGCGCCGACACCGACACGTTGGTCGGCATCAGCGTGCAGCGCAGCGTGGACATGGTCGTGGGCTTGCTGGCCATCCTCAAGGCGGGCGCCGCCTATGTGCCGCTGGACCCGGACTACCCGGCCGAACGCCTGGCCTACATGGTCGAAAACAGCGGCATCGGCCTGCTGCTGACCCACCAGGCCGTGCAGGCCACCCTGCCGACGCTGCCGGGCGTCCAATGCCTGACCCTCGACACGCTGGCGCTGGACGACCAGCCCGAGCATGCGCCCGAGGTGCGCATCGATCCGCGTCAGCTGGCCTACGTGATCTACACCTCAGGCTCCACCGGCCGGCCGAAGGGCGCAGGCAACAGCCACGAGGCGTTGGCCAACCGCCTGCACTGGATGCAGGACGCTTACCGCCTGGACGCCAGCGACACCGTGCTGCAGAAAACCCCGTTCAGCTTCGACGTCTCGGTCTGGGAATTCTTCTGGCCGCTGATGACCGGCGCACGCCTGGCCATGGCCGCCCCCGGCGAGCACCGTGACCCGGCGCGCCTGATCGAGACCCTCGGTCGCTACCAGGTCAGCACGCTGCACTTCGTGCCGTCGATGCTCCAGGCGTTCATCCATGAACCTGGGGTAGAGGCATGCCACAGCCTGCGGCGCATCGTCTGCAGCGGCGAGGCCCTGCCGGTGGAGGCCCAGGCGCAGGTCTTCGCCAAGCTGCCGAAGGCCGCGCTGTACAACCTCTATGGCCCAACCGAAGCGGCCATCGACGTCACCCACTGGACCTGCATCGAGGAAGGCCGTGACAGCGTACCGATCGGTGTGCCGATCGCCAACCTGCGCACCTACGTGCTCGATGCGGGGCTCGAACCGGTCGCGCCGGGCGTGTCCGGCGAGCTGTACCTGGGCGGGATCGGGCTGGCCCGCGGTTATCACCGCCGTCCGGGGCTGACCGCCGAACGCTTCGTCGCCGACCCCTTCGTGGCCGGCCAACGGCTCTACCGCACCGGCGACCGGGTGCGTCAGCGGGCAGATGGCGTGATCGAGTACCTGGGCCGCTTCGACCACCAGGTGAAGATCCGCGGCCTGCGCATCGAACTGGGCGAGATCGAAGCGCGCCTGGTACAGCAGGCCGGGGTGCGTGAAGCGGTGGTGCTGGCCTTGGACGGCAAGCAACTGGTGGCCTACCTGGTGCTCGACGGGCAACCCGACGGCTGGCAACAGACGCTCAAGGACGGGCTGGCGCAGGCGCTGCCCGAGTTCATGGTGCCCAGCCACCTGATCGCGCTGGAGCGCTGGCCGCTGACCCCCAACGGCAAGCTCGACCGCAAGGCCTTGCCACGGCCGGACGCCACCCCGCGCAGCCGCTTCGAGGCCCCGGAAACCGCCACGCAACAGACGCTGGCGGCGATCTGGCGCGAGGTGCTGGGCGTGCCCGAGGTCGGCCTGGAGGACAATTTCTTCGAGCTGGGCGGCGACTCTATCATCGCCATCCAGGTGGTCAGCCGTGCCCGACGCGAAGGGTTGCAGTTCAGCCCGCGCGACCTGTTCCAGTTCCAGACCCTGCGTCGCCTGGCCAGCGCGGCCGGACATCCGTCTACCCACACCGTCGAGCAGGCGCCCGCCACGGGCCCGGTGACGCTGAGCCCGGTGCAGCGCCACTTCTTCGAGCAGGCCATCCCGGCGCGTCACCACTGGAACCAGTCGGTGCTGCTGCGCGCGCGCCAGCCCCTGCAACCCCAGGCACTGCTGGCCACCCTGACTGATGTGGTCAACCACCATGACGCCCTGCGGCTGCGCTTCACTGCCTCGGCCGAGGGCTGGTCCCAGCACTATGGCCAGACCGGCGAGTGCCTCGATCTCTGGCAGCGCCAGGCCACCGACAGCGCCGACCTGACGCGCCTGTGCGACGAGGCCCAGCGCAGCCTCGACCTGCAGCAGGGGCCCTTGCTGCGTGCGTTGCTGGTGGGCCTGCCCGATGGCGAACAACGCCTGCTGCTGGTCATCCACCATTTGGCGGTCGATGGCGTGTCGTGGCGCATCCTGCTCGACGACCTCGAGCAGGCCTATGCCCAGCACCAGGCTGGCCAAGCCACGGCCCTGCCGGCCCGCACCAGCAGCTACCAGGCCTGGACGGCTCGGTTGGTCGAGTGGCTGCCGACGGCGCTCGCGCAGTTGCCTTACTGGCAAGCACAACAGGTCGAAGACACGTTGCCCTGCGACCGACCGGGGGCGATCGCGACCCAGCGGCAGGCGGCCAAGGTGGCCTCGCGCCTGTCACCCGAGACGACGCGGCAGTTGTTGCAGGCGGCGCCGGCAGCCTATCGCACCCAGGTCAACGACCTCCTGCTGACCGCCCTGGCACGGGTCCTGTGCCGCTGGAGCGGTTCCCAGGCGGCCTTGCTGCAACTGGAAGGGCACGGGCGCGAAGACCTGTTCGACGGCCTCGACCTGACCCGCAGCGTCGGCTGGTTCACCAGCCTGTACCCGGTCCGGTTGCAGCCCCAGGCAGGGCTCGGCGAGTCGATCAAGGCGATCAAGGAACAACTGCGCGCCGTGCCTGACAAAGGGCTTGGCTATGGCGTACTGCGCTACCTGAGCGATGTGGCGACCCAGGCGGCGCTGGCCGCGCTTCCGGCGCCACGGGTCACCTTCAACTACCTCGGCCAGTTCGACGGCCAGTTCGATGACGCCGCCGTGCTCACGCCAGCCCACGAGCAGGGCGGCCACGGGCAGGACCTGGACGCACCGCTGGCCAACTGGCTGACCGTGGAAGGCCAGGTGTACCAGGGCGAGCTGACCTTGCAGTGGGGCTACAGCCGCGACCAGTTCGACACCGACACGGTCCAGGCCCTGGCCGACGCCTACGCTCAGGAACTCGATGCCCTGGTCGCCCATTGCCTGGCGGTGCCGGCCGGGCAGCCGTCACCGGCAGACTTCCCGCTGGCTCGGCTCAACCAGGCGCAGCTCGACGGCCTGCCGATGCCAGGACCTTCCATCGAAGACCTGTACCCGCTGTCGCCCATGCAGCAGGGCTTGTTCTTCCACGCGCTCTACGACACCCAAGACGGTGCCTACATCAATCAGCTGCGCCTGGACATCGGCGGGCTGGACCTGGCGCGCTTCCGGCAGGCCTGGGAGGCAGCCTGCGCGCGCCACGAGATCCTGCGCAGCAGCATTCACTGGCAAGGCCTGGACAGCGCGCACCAGGTCGTCCACCGTGCGTTGGCATTGCCCCTGCAGGTCATCGACACGCCCACGGCCGACCTCGATGCCCTGGCCGAGGCCGAGCGCACGCGTGGCGTCGACCTGAGCTGCGCACCGCTGTGGCGCCTGCTGCTGGCGCGCACCGGGCCGGACGACTGGCAACTGATCTACACCAGCCACCACATCCTGCTCGACGGCTGGAGCAACGCCCAGCTGCTGGCCGAGGTGATCGGGCACTACGCCGGCGAGCGGCCCGCAGCGCCCCAGGGGCGTTTCCGGGACTACCTGGGCTGGCTGGCGCAGCAGGCGACCGACGCGGCCGAGCGCTTCTGGACGCCTCGACTGAGCGCGCTGCCAGGCCCGACCCTGCTGGCCCAGGCGCTGCGTCGCCCCGACGTGGCAGCCGGCGAGGGGCACTATCTGGCGCACATCGACACGCCGCAGACCGAGGCGCTGGAGCGCTTCGCCCGTCAGCACAAGGTCACCCTCAACACCCTATTCCAGGCGGCCTGGGGCCTGCTCCTGCAACGCCTGACCGGCCAGTCCTGCGTGGCCTTCGGCGCCACGGTGTCGGGGCGCTCGGCGCCGCTGCCCGGCATCGAGGACCAGCTGGGCCTGTTCATCAACACCTTGCCGGTGCTGGTCGATGCCGGGCCGCAGCGCACGGTGCAGGCGTACCTGGAAGACGTCCAGGCCTTCAACCTCGAGCTGCGCGAGTTCGAGCACGTGCCGCTCTACACCGTGCAAGGCTGGGCCGGGCACCAGGGCACGGCGCTGTTCGACAGCCTGCTGGTGTTCGAGAACTTCCCGGTGGCCGAGGCGCTGCGCCAAGGGGCGCCGGCCGGCCTGCGCTTCGGCACGGTCCACAACCACGAGCGCACCCACTATCCGCTGACCCTGGGCATCGAGCGCGGGGCGGGCGTGCGCCTGGAATTCAGCTATGACCCGGCTGCGTTCGAAGCGGCCCAGGTGCGTCAGCTGAGCGCCAGCCTGCTGCACCTGCTGGCCCGGATGGCCCAGGCGCCCGACGCCGCCGTCGGCACCCTCGACCTGCTGGACGCCCCGACGCACGCCAGCGTGCTCGCCGCCAGCCAAGGCCCTGCGGTGACGCCTTGCGGCACCGGCCTGGTCCACGCGCGCATCACCGCCCAGGCCCAGCGTCGGCCCGAGGCATTGGCGGTGCGCTGTGGCGAGGTCCGCCTGAGCTACGGCGACCTGGAGCGCCAGGCCAACCAGCTGGCCCATCGACTGATCGCCGAGGGCGTGCGCCCCGGTCAGCGGGTCGGCCTGGCCCTGCGTCGCGGGCCGCGGCTGATCGTCAGCCTGCTGGCGGTGCTCAAGAGCGGCGCGGCGTACGTGCCCCTGGATGCCCAGTACCCCCGTGAACGCCTGGCCTACATGGTCGAGGACAGCGGCCTGGACCTGCTGCTCTGCGACGACGGCCTGCTCACCGACCTGGCACGCCCGGCAGGCGTACCGCGCCTGGAACTGACGCCGTTGTGCGAGGCCGCCTCGACGCTGCCCGAGCAGGCGCCACAGGTGGCGTTCGACGCCGACCACCTGGCCTACATCATCTACACCTCCGGCTCCACCGGGCGACCCAAGGGCGTGGCGATCAGCCATGCGGCGCTGTGTGCGTTCACCGACAGCGCGACCGCCTATTCACGCCTGGTCGAAGACGACCGTGTGCTGCAGTTCGCCACCTTCAGTTTCGATGGCTTCGTCGAGCAGTGCTATCCGCCCCTGTGCGAAGGCGCCGCGTTGATCATGCGTGACGAGACGCTGTGGGACGTCGAGCACCTGGCCCAGGTGATCGTCGAGCAGCAGGTGACCCTGGCGGACTTGCCGGCCGCCTACTGGCACCTGCTCGCCAACGCCTGCGCGGCCACGCCAGGCCAGGGGCTCGGGCGCCTGCGCCAGGTCCACGTGGGGGGCGAGGCGATGTCGGTCGAAGGCCTGCGCCTGTGGCACGCCGCCGGCCTGGGGGCGATCCGCCTGGTCAACACCTATGGCCCGACCGAGGCCACGGTGGTCTCGAGCGTGCATGACTGCCGCCTGGAGGACGCCCATGACG
This sequence comes from Pseudomonas monteilii, assembly GCA_001534745.1. NCBI lineage: Bacteria > Pseudomonadati > Pseudomonadota > Gammaproteobacteria > Pseudomonadales > Pseudomonadaceae > Pseudomonas > Pseudomonas alabamensis. Next base: position 3,005,592 of record CP013997.1, on the reverse strand, counting down.
GCCACGGCATCCCCATCGGGCAGGCCATCGCCGGCCGCTCGCTCTACGTGCTCGACCCGGCCGGTGCGTTGTCACCGCCCGACGCCGTCGGCGAGCTGTGCATCGCCGCGCCCCACGGCCTGGCCCAGCAGTACGTGAACCGCCCGGCGCTTACCGCCGAACGTTTCCTGCCCGACCCCTATGCCCAGGTGCCAGGGGCGCGGCTGTACCGCAGCGGCGACCTGGCGCGCTACACCCGCGCAGGCGTGCTGGAGTACGTCGGGCGCATCGACCACCAGGTGAAGATCCGCGGTCTGCGCATCGAGATCGGCGAGATCGAAGCCTGCCTGCACGGGCTGGCGGCCGTTCGCGAAGCCGCCGTATTGGCCCTGGCCAGCCCCACCGGCCCTCAGCTGGTGGCCTACCTCACTGCCGTCCAGCCGCAGCCGGATGCCTCGTGGCTGGACGCCGTGCGCGCCGCCCTGCGCCAGGCGCTGCCCGACTACATGGTCCCGGCCCACTGGCAGGTGCTGGACCAGCTGCCGCTGAACGGCAACGGCAAGCTCGACCGCGCCGCCTTGCCCGTCCCGGACTTCGGCGCCAGCCTGCGTGCCTACCAGGCGCCTCGCACGGCCTTGCAGACCCGCCTGGCGACGCTCTGGGCGCAGGTGCTGCAGGTCGAGCCGATCGGCTTGGCCGACGATTTCTTCGAGCGTGGCGGGCACTCGCTGCTGGCCACGCAACTGATCGCACGGATTCGCCAGACCCTGGCCCTGGACGTGCCCTTGCGCGCGCTGTTCGCGCACCCGACCCTGGCCGCCTTCGCCGAGGTGTGTGCGGCCCTGGTGCCTGGGGCGACGTCCGTCATTCCGGTCCTGCCACGTACACCCGCGATGGCCGTGTCCTACGCCCAGGAACGCCAGTGGTTCCTCTGGCGCCTGGACCCGGACAGCGCCGCCTACAACGTGCCCCTGGCGCTGCGCATCGACGGGCCGCTGGACCTGGTGGCGTTGCAGGGCGCGTTCGACCGGGTGGTCGCGCGTCACGAACCGCTGCGCACCACCTTCAGCGACGAAGCAGGGTCGCTGTGCCAGCGCATCCAGCCTGCCCTGGTGCTGCCGCTGGAAGTCGAACGGGCGCCGAACGCAGACCAGGACACCGTATCGGCCTGGGTCGATGCCCAGGTGCGGCAGCCCTTCGACCTGGTGAACGGGCCTCTGCTGCGCGTGCGCCTGCTGACGCTGGACACCCACACCCACGTGCTGGTGATCGTGCAGCACCACATCATCGCCGACGGCGCCTCCATGGGCGTGTTGATCGATGAGCTGCTGCAGGGGTACCACGGCCTGGATGCCGCGCCGCTGAGCGTGCAGTACGCCGACTATGCGGCCTGGCAACGCCAGTGGCTCGACGGCGGCGAACGACAGCGGCAGCTGGACTACTGGGTCGAACGCCTGGGCGGCGAGCAGCCGGTGCTGGCGCTGCCGTTCGACCGGGCGCGCCCGGCCACGCGTCGCCTGCGCGGCGCACGCCTGGACGTGGCCCTGCCGCCCGCGCTGGGCGATGCCCTGCGCCAGTTGGCCCAGGCCCAGGACGTGACCCTGTTCATGGTGCTGCTGGCGGCGTTCCAGACGCTGCTGCACCGCTACAGCGGGCAGTCCGACATCCGTGTCGGGGTGCCGGTGGCCAACCGTACCCGCGCCGAGACCGAGCGCCTGATCGGCTTCTTCGTCAACACCCAGGTGTTGAGCGCCGAGGTCGATCCGCGCCTGCCGTTCGAGACGCTGCTGCAACAGACCCGCCAGACGGCGCTCGACGCCCAGGCCCACCAGGACCTGCCGTTCGAGCAACTGGTCGAGGCCCTGGCCCCCGAACGCAACCTCAGCCACAGCCCCCTGTTCCAGGTGCTGTTCAACCACCAGGCCCGTGAGCGTCAGACCCGCGAATGGGGCGACCTGCGTCTTTCACCGTTGACCTGGGACAGTGGCAGTGCGCAGTTCGACCTGGTGCTGGACACCTGCGAGACCGAGCAGAGCCTGGTGGCCTCGCTGGCCTACGACCGTGATCTGTTCGACCGGCCGACCATCGAACGTTTGGCGGCGCACTTCACCACGTTGTTGCAAGGGATCGTCGCTCGACCGGATCGGGCCGTGGCCGAGCTGCCGTTGCTCGATGCTGGCGAGCGTGAGCGGACCCTGGTGCAGTGGAACGACACCGCGGTCGCTTACCCGCTGGACAGCAGCGTTCAGCAACTGATCGAAGCGCAGGTGCAGCGTACGCCTGACGCCGAAGCGTTGGTGTTTGGCGGGACGCGCTTGAGTTATGCGCAGCTCAATGAGCGTGCTAATCGCTTGGCGCATCGTTTGATCGAACTGGGTGTCGGTCCTGATGTGCTGGTCGGCATCGCCGCCGAGCGCAGCGTGGAGATGGTTGTAGGGTTGCTGGCCATTCTCAAGGCCGGTGGTGCTTACGTGCCGCTGGATCCCGAGTACCCGCAGGACCGTCTGCGCTACATGCTGGAAGACAGTGGCGTGAACTTGCTGCTGACCCAAAGTCATCTGGGTTTGCCGGTGGGTGAGGGCGTGCAGACGCTGGCGCTGGATCTGGAATCAGGCAGTGAGTGCAGTCACGACCCGCACGTGGCCGTGCACCCTGAAAACCTGGCTTATGTGATCTACACCTCCGGCTCCACGGGGCGCCCGAAAGGGGCGGGCAACCGTCACTCGGCACTGGTCAACCGCCTGTGCTGGATGCAGGAGGCCTATGGCCTGTCGGCAGCCGACACGGTGCTGCAAAAGACCCCGTTCAGCTTCGACGTGTCGGTCTGGGAGTTCTTCTGGCCGTTGATGACTGGCGCACGGTTGGTCGTGGCGGCTCCGGGCGATCATCGCGACCCGGCACGCCTGATCGAGCTGATCACCGCCGAACAGGTCAGCACATTGCACTTTGTACCGTCGATGCTGCAGGCCTTCATGCAGGACCTGAACGTCTCGAGTTGCACCAGCCTCAGGCGCATCGTGTGCAGCGGCGAGGCCTTGCCGGTCGATGCCCAGCAGCAGGTCTTCGCCAAGCTGCCGGGTGCCTCGCTGTACAACCTCTACGGCCCGACCGAAGCGGCCATCGACGTGACCCACTGGACCTGCCGCGACGAAGGCCGCGACAGCGTGCCGATCGGCCAGCCTATCGCCAACCTGGCCTGCTACGTTCTCGATGCCGAGCTGCAACCGGTACCGGTGGGTGTGCTGGGCGAGCTGTACCTGGCCGGCGAAGGTTTAGCGCGCGGCTACCACCGTCGTCCGAGCCTGACCGCCGAACGCTTCGTGGTCAGCCCTTATGGCACTGGCGAGCGCCTGTACCGCACCGGCGACCTGGCCCGCCAACGCCTCGATGGTGTCATCGAGTACGCCGGGCGCATCGACCATCAGGTCAAACTGCGCGGCTTGCGCATCGAACTGGGCGAGATCGAGGCACGCCTACTGGAACACGCCTCGGTGCGTGAAGCCGTGGTAACGGTGCCCGATGGCAAGCAACTGGTCGGCTACGTGGTCCTCGAGCAGGAAGCCGAAGGCTGGCAGGCCGAGCTGGCCCAGCACCTGAACCACGGCCTGCCGGATTACATGGTGCCGAACCAATGGCTGGCCCTGGAGCGCCTGCCGCTGTCCCCCAACGGCAAACTCGACCGCAAGGCACTGCCCGCCGTGGACAGCGCACGCCTGGCGCCCACCTACGTGGCCCCGCAGAACGCGCGGCAGCGACAGGTGGCCGCGATCTGGGCCGAGGTCCTGCACCACGCGCCGGTCGGCCTGACCGACCACTTCTTCGCCCTGGGCGGTCACTCCCTGCTGGCGACCCAGGTGTTCTCGCGCCTGCGCGAGCTGGGCATCGACGCACCGCTCAAGACCCTGTTCGAGCACCCGACCCTGGAGCGCTTCGTCGCCGCCTTGCCGCAGGCCGCCGCGACCTCGCACGCACCGGCCTTGCAACCGGTATCGCGTGACGCGCCGCTGGCGCTTTCCTATGCCCAACAGCGCCAGTGGTTCCTCTGGCAGATGAACCCCGACAGCAGTGCCTACCACCTGCCCATCGCGCTGCGCCTGCGCGGTGCCTTGAACCTCGAGGCCCTGCAGCACAGCGTCGACGCGCTGGTCGAGCGCCATGAGACCCTGCGCACCTGCTTCCTCGACCAGGCCGGCGAGATCGTCCAGCACATCGAGGCGCCATGCCGCCTGCCGATCGTGCCGCGCTACCTGTCCGACCCGGCAGCGCTCGACGCCTGCATCGCCGAGGAAATCCACCGGCCCTTCGACCTGACCCAGGGGCCTTTGCTGCGCGTACGGCTGCTGTGCCTCGGCGACGAGGACCACGTGCTGGTGCTGACCCAGCATCACATCGTCTCGGACGCCGTGTCCCTGCACCTGATGGTCGCCGAACTGGTCGATGGCTATGCCAGGGCCTGCCAGGGCGATGCCACGCGCCTGCCGGCGCTGGCCGTGCAGTATGCCGACTATGCCCAGTGGCAGCGGCAATGGATGGCAGCGGGCGAGCGCGAGCGGCAACTGGCCTATTGGGTCGAGCAGCTCGGCGGCGAGCAGACCGTGCTGGCCTTGCCCCTGGACCGCCCCCGCCCGGCCGAGCAGAGCTACCGGGGCGCCCAGCTCGACCTGCGCGTGCCCGACACGCTGGCCGCGTCCTTGCGCGCCTTGGCCGAGCGTCACGACGTGACCCTGTTCATGCTGTTGCTGGCCGCGTTTCAGGCCCTGCTGCAACGCTACACCGGGCAGACCGACATCCGCGTCGGCGTCCCGGTCGGCAACCGTAACCGGGTCGAGACCGAAGCGCTGATCGGCTTCTTCGTCAACACCCAGGTGCTGCGCGCCGAGGTCGATCCACGGCAGCCGTTCGAAGCGCTGCTGCAACAGGTCCGCCACACCGCGCTGGACGCCCAGGCGCACCAGGACCTGCCGTTCGAGCAGCTGGTCGAGGCCCTGGCACCGACGCGCAGCCTGAGCCACAGCCCGTTGTTCCAGGTGATGTTCAACCATCAGGCCGCGACGCCGGAACGCGTGCGCACCGTGCCCGGCCTCAGGGTCGAAACGGTGGCCTGGACGAACGACACCACGCAGTTCGACCTGAGCCTGGAGACGGTCGAGACATCGCAAGGGCTGGGCGCGTCGCTGATCTACGCCACCGACCTGTTCGACGCGTGCACCATCGCGCGGTTGGGCGCGCACTGGCTGACGCTGTTGCACGGTATCGTCGAGCAGCCGGGGCGGGCGGTGGCCGAGCTGCCGTTGCTCGATGCTGACGAGCGTGAGCGTGCGCTGGTGCAGTGGAACGATACGACGGTCGCCTACCCGCTGGACGGGAGCGTTCAGCAACTGATCGAAGCGCAGGTGCAGCGCACGCCTGACGCCGAAGCATTGGTGTTTGGCGGGACGCGCCTGAGCTATGCGCAGCTCAACGAGCGTGCCAACCGCCTGGCGCATCGCCTGATCGAGCTGGGTGTCGGACCGGACGTGCTGGTGGGCATCGCCGCCGAGCGCAGCGTGGAGATGGTGGTGGGCCTGCTGGCCATTCTCAAGGCCGGGGGCGCCTACGTGCCGCTGGATCCTGAGTACCCGCAGGACCGTCTGCGCTACATGCTGGAAGATAGCGGCGTGAGCCTGCTGTTGACTCAGAGCCATCTGGATTTGCCGGTGGGCGAGGGCTTGCAGACGTTGGCGCTGGATGTGGAATCAGGTAGTGAGTGCAGTCACGATCCTTGCGTGGCCGTGCATTCTGAAAGCCTGGCCTACGTCATCTACACCTCCGGCTCCACGGGCCGTCCGAAAGGGGCGGGCAACCGTCACTCGGCACTGGTCAACCGCCTGTGCTGGATGCAGGAGGCCTATGGCCTGTCGGCAGATGACACGGTGCTGCAAAAGACCCCGTTCAGCTTCGACGTGTCGGTCTGGGAGTTCTTCTGGCCGCTGATGACCGGTGCACGCCTGGTGGTCGCCATGCCAGGCGATCACCGCGACCCGGCACGTCTGATCGAGCTGATCACCGCCGAACAGGTCAGTACGCTGCACTTCGTACCGTCGATGCTGCAGGCTTTCATGCAGGACCTGAACGTCTCGCGCTGCACCGGCCTCAAGCGCATCGTGTGCAGCGGCGAGGCATTGCCGGTCGATGCCCAGCAGCAGGTCTTCGCCAAGCTGCCAGGCGCCTCGCTGTACAACCTCTACGGCCCGACCGAAGCGGCCATCGACGTGACCCACTGGACCTGCCGCGACGAGGGCCGCGACAGCGTGCCCATCGGCCAGCCCATCGCCAACCTGGCCTGCTACGTCCTCGACGCCGAGCTGCAACCGGTGCCAGTGGGCGTTCTGGGCGAGCTGTACCTGGCCGGCGAAGGTTTGGCGCGCGGCTACCACCGTCGTCCGAGCCTGACCGCCGAACGCTTCGTGGTCAGCCCCTACGGCACCGGCGAGCGCCTGTACCGCACCGGCGACCTGGCACGCCAACGTCCGGACGGCGTGATCGAATATGCCGGCCGCATCGACCATCAGGTCAAACTGCGCGGCCTGCGCATCGAACTGGGCGAGATCGAGGCACGCCTGCTGGAACACGCCTCGGTGCGTGAAGCCGTGGTAACCGTGCCGGACGGCAAGCAACTGGTCGGCTACGTGGTCCTCGAGCAGGAAGTCGAAGGCTGGCAGGCCGAGCTGGCCCAGCACCTGAGCCATGGCCTGCCGGACTACATGGTGCCGAGCCAATGGCTGGCCCTGGACCACCTGCCGCTGTCCCCCAACGGCAAGCTCGACCGTAAGGCGCTGCCGACGGTAAGCGCTGAGGCCAGGCAGGGGCGCTACGAGGCCCCGACCACCCGCAACGAGCAGCGCCTGGCCGCCCTCTGGGCCGAGGTACTGCACCTGGAGCGCGTGGGTGTCAGCGACAACTTCTTCGAGCTGGGCGGCGACTCCATCGTCTCCATGCAGGTGGTCGGTCGCGCGCGGCAACAAGGCCTGCACTTCACGCCCAAGGCCTTGTTCCAGCACCAGACGGTACGCAGCCTGGCGGCGGTACTGCAGGACGGCGAAACGACGGTGCTGGCCGAGCAGGGCCCGGTCGTGGGCAGCGTGCCGTTGTTGCCCTTCCAGCGCTGGTTCGTCGAGCGCGCCATGCCCGAACCGGCGCACTGGAACCAGTCGTTGCTGCTGCGCGCCCATGCGCCGCTCGACGCCGATGCCCTGAATCAGGCGTTATTGGCGCTGTATACCCATCACGATGCCCTGCGCCTGCGTTTCACTGCCGACGCCGCCGAGCACGGCCCGCTGCACCCGGCGCAACCGCTGCTGACACGCACCACGGCCACTGATGCCGCCGCCATCGAAGCGGCCTGCGAGGCGGCTCAGCGCAGCCTGGATCTGGCCAAAGGCCCGCTGCTGCGTGCGCTGCTGATCGACGTCGCCGACGGCTCGCAACGTGTGTTGCTGGTGATCCACCACCTGGTGGTGGACGGCGTGTCCTGGCGCATCCTGCTCGACGATCTGGACACGACCTACCGCCAGGCGCTGGCCGGGCAAGCCCTCGTGCTGCCGCCCAAGACCACCCCCTTCAAGACCTGGGCCGAACGCCTGCATGGGCACGCGGCCCAGCTGGACGGCGAGCTGGACTACTGGACACGTCAGCTCGACGGCGCCCCGGTTGATCTGCCTGAAGTCGATCTGACCGGTTCCTTGGAAAACCGCCATCGCCACAGCGTGCAGGCCCACCTGAACGCCGACCTGACCCGCCAACTGCTGCAACAGGCCCCGGCCGCCTACCGCACCCAGGTCAACGACCTGCTGCTGACGGCCCTGGCCCGCGTGGTCTGCCGCTGGAGCGGCACCGAGTCGGCACTGATCGAACTCGAAGGCCACGGCCGTGAAGACCTGTTCGACGACGTCGACCTGAGCCGTACGGTGGGCTGGTTCACCAGCGCCTACCCGGTGCGTCTGACCCCGTCCGGCGAGCTGGGCGATTCGATCAAGCAGGTCAAGGAGCAATTGCGCGGCGTGCCGCACAAGGGCATCGGCTTCGGCCTGCTGCGCTACCTGGGCAACGAAGACGCACGCCAGGCCCTGGCGCAGCTGCCGAGCCCCCGCATCACCTTCAACTACCTGGGCCAGCTGGACGGCCAGTTCGACGGCGATGCACTGCTCTCGCCGGCAACCGAAAGCGCTGGCGAAGAGCAAAGTCCACGGGCGCCGCTGGGCAACTGGCTGGTGCTCAACGGCCAGGTCTACGGCGGCGAACTGAGCCTGGCGTTCAGCTTCAGCGCGCAGATGTTCGCCCCGGCGACCATCGAGCGCCTGGCGCGGGCCTACGAGGCCGAGCTGACGGCGCTGATCGCCCATTGCGACAAGCCTCGCGGGCTGACGCCGTCGGACGTGCCGCTGGCGGGCCTGAGCCAGGCGCAGCTGGATGCGCTGCCGCTGGACCTGACTCAGGTGGACGATCTCTACCCACTGTCGCCGATGCAACAAGGCATGCTGTTCCACGCCAACTTCACCGACGGCGAGGGCGCATACATCAACCAGCTGCAGGTGGAGGTGCAGGGGCTCGACCCGGCCCGCTTCGCCTCGGCCTGGCAGGCGGCCGTCCAGGCCCACGACAGCCTGCGCTGCCTCTTCCTCTGGCCCGCCGACCAGGCCACGCCCGTGCAGGTGGTGCAGCGCGAGGTGCGCGTTCCGTTCAGTGAGCTGGACTGGCGGCGCCGCGACGATCACGCGCAGGCGATCGCGGCCCTGGCCGCCGAGGAGCGTCGTCGCGGTTTCGATGTGGCCCAGGCGCCGTTGCTGCGCCTGGTGCTGGTGCGCCTCGACGAGACCCGTCACGTGCTGCTCTACACCAGCCATCACATCCTAATGGACGGCTGGAGCAACGCCCAGCTGCTGGGCGAGGTGCTGCAACGCTATGCCGGCACGCTGCCGGTGCAGGCATCGGGACGCTTCGGCGACTACATCGCCTGGCTGCAGCGCCAGGACCGCACAACCAGCGAAACCTTCTGGCGGGGGCAGTTGGCCGTGCTCGACGAGCCGACCCGCCTGGCCAGCACCTGCCAGCACCTGGGCGGTGTCGGTCACGCCGAGCACGACACGCAGATCGATGCGCCCACCACCGCGCGGCTGAGCCGGTTCGCCCGCGACTGCAAGGTGACCGTCAACACCCTGGTACAGGGCGCCTGGGCCCTGGTGCTGCACCGTCGCCTCGGCCAGCGCCATGTCGTGTTCGGTGCCACCGTGGCCGGACGTCCGGCCGAGCTGAACGGCATCGAGCAGCAGATCGGGCTGTTCATCAACACCTTGCCGGTGATCGTGCCCGTCGAGGCAGGCCAGCGCCTGGGGGCGTGGCTGGCAGGGGTGCAGGCGCTCAACCTGAGCCTGCGCGAGCATGAACACACACCGTTGTTCGACATCCAGCGCTGGGCCGGGCAGGGCGGCGACGCCTTGTTCGACAGCCTGCTGGTGTTCGAGAACTACCCCGTGGCCGAAGCGCTGCAACAGGGGTCGTCGACGGGGCTGCGCTTCGGGCCGGTCAACACCCACGAGCAAAGCAACTACCCACTGACCGTGGTGGTGGGGCTGGAAGCCCAGCTGTCGCTACGCTACAGCTACGACCGCCTGGCCTTCAGCGCGGCCATCGTCGAGCAGCTCGGCGAGCAGGTGCGCCACGTGCTGATGCAGATGCTGGCGGGCGGTCGCGAGGCGTCGATCGACACCGTGGCGCTGCTCGATGCCGAGCACCGTCAGGCGGCGCTGTCGGCGTGGAATACGGCGCCTGCGGTCTTCACACCCGAGCAGCCGCTGCACCGGGTGATCGAAGCTCAGGTCGCCCGCGCCCCAGAGGCAATAGCGCTGGTCTTCGAGGGCGAGTCCCTGAGCTACGGCGACCTGAACCGCCGTGCCAACCGCCTGGCCCATGCGCTCATCGCCCAGGGCGTCGGGCCGGACATGCGGGTCGGCCTGGCCGCGCCGCGCACCCCGGCGATGGTCGTCGGCCTGCTGGCCATTCTCAAGGCCGGCGGCGCCTACGTGCCGCTGGACCCGGCTTACCCTGCCGAGCGCCTGCAGTACATGATCGAGGACAGTTGCCTGACGCTGCTGCTGGGCCAGGGTGAGCTTGGCCTGACTCTGGCCGAAGGCGTGCAGACGCTGGACCTGGACGGCGACTACACCGGCTTCGCCGAGCACGACCCGGCAGTGGCGGTGGACCTCGACCAGTTGGCCTACGTCATCTACACCTCCGGCTCCACCGGTCAGCCCAAAGGCACGCTGCTGGCCCACCGCAACGTGCTGCGCCTGTTCCAGGCCACCGACGCCTGGTTCGGCTTCGGGCCCGAGGACTACTGGACGCTGTTCCACTCCTACGCCTTCGATTTCTCGGTGTGGGAGCTGTTCGGCGCCTTGCTGCACGGCGGGCGCCTGGTGATCGTGCCGCAGGAGGTCAGCCGCTCGCCGGAAGCCTTCTACCAACTGCTCTGCGAACAGCGGGTGACGGTGCTCAACCAGACCCCGTCGGCCTTCCGCCAGTTGATGCAGGTGGCCTGCGCCGAGGGCCAGCGCACCGACCAGCACCTGCGTCACGTGGTGTTCGGCGGCGAGGCCCTGGAGGTCGGCACCCTGGCGCCGTGGTTCGAGCGCTTCGGCGACCAGGCCCCACGCCTGGTGAACATGTACGGCATCACCGAAACCACCGTGCACGTCACCTACCGGCCCTTGTCGAAGGCCGACCTGGCGCAGGGCGCCTCGAGCCCGATCGGCGTGCCGATTCCGGACCAGCGCCTGTACGTACTCGACGCCGAACTGAACCCGGTCGCTCCAGGCTGCATCGGCGAGCTGTACGTCGGCGGTGAAGGCCTGGCCCGGGGCTACTTGGGCCGCGCCGGCCTGAGCGCCACACGCTTCGTCGCCGACCCGTTCGGCGAGGCGGGCGCACGGCTGTACCGCAGTGGCGACCTGGCCCGCTGGCGCGCCGATGGGGTGGTCGAGTACGTCGGCCGCCTGGACCACCAGGTGAAGATCCGCGGTTTCCGCATCGAACTGGGTGAAATCCAGGCACGCCTGCAAGCCCTGCCGCAGGTACGCGAGGCAGTGGTGCTGGCCCAGGACGGGCCGAGCGGGGCGCAACTGGTGGGTTACGTGGTGCCCCATGCGCCGGTGCAGGACATCGCCGCCTGGCGCGAGGCGCTCAAGGCCGGCCTGCGCGACGATTTGCCCGAGTACATGGTGCCGGCGCACCTGCTGCTGCTCGAACGCCTGCCGCTGACCGCCAACGGCAAGCTGGACCGCCGCGCCTTGCCGGCAGCGGACGCCAGCCTGCTGCAACAGGCCTACGTGGCGCCGCACAGCGACCTGCAGCGTCAGGTGGCCGGCATCTGGGCGCAGGTGCTGGAACTCGAGCGGGTCGGCCTGGGTGACAACTTCTTCGAGCTGGGCGGGCATTCGCTGCTGGCCACCCAGGTGGTGGTGCGCCTGCGCGAGGCGCTGGGCCACGACGTACCGGTCAAGACCCTGTTCCTGGCCGCGGACCTGGCGGCGTTCTGCGACGCCGTGCAGGCCCTGCGCCCGGCGCTCGATCCCCTGCACGATGTTTTGGCTAAATCCTTGGAGGACCTCAATCGTTTAACTGCCGATGATCTCGAAAAACTGATTTCCTAGTGAGGGCACGGCATGCAGCACCTAATTGAATCGGTAAGCGCGCTCTCTGCCGAGAAGCGCAAAGCCTTGGCGATTCTGCTGAGTCAGAAGGGGGTCAATCTCTATGGCATCGCGCCGATCTTCAAGCGCGAGGCCGACGAGCCCCTTCGGCTGTCCTATGCCCAGGAGCGCCAGTGGTTCCTCTGGAACCTGGACCCGCACAGCGCGGCCTACCACATCCCCACGGCGCTGCGTCTGCGCGGCGCCCTGGACCCGGCCGCCCTGGCGCGCAGCTTCGCCACGCTGATCGAGCGGCACGAAAGCCTGCGCACGGTGTTCGTCGAACAGGACGGGCACCTGCTGCAACGCATCCTGCCGCCGTTCGAGCTGCCGCTCCCGGTACGCCCGCTGGCCGACGGCGATACCCTCGACGCTGCCGTGGCCCAGGAAATCGCCCAGCTGTTCGACCTGCAGACCGGCCCCTTGCTGCGCGCCTGCCTGCTGCAACTGGCCGACGAGGATCACGTGCTGGTGCTGACCCAGCACCACATCGTCTCCGACGGCGCCTCGATGCAGGTGATGGTCGAGGAACTGATCACCTGTTATGCCGCCTATCGCGACGGCGGGCAGCCGGAGCTGCCAGCGCTGCCGATCCAGTACGCCGATTACGCGTTGTGGCAGCGTCAGTGGATGGAGGCCGGCGAGCGCGAGCGCCAGCTGGCCTATTGGACGGGCCGCCTGGGCGACGAGCAGCCCGTGCTGGCGCTGCCGCTGGACCGGCCGCGCCCGGCCGTGCAGCGCTTTCACGGTGCACGCCTGGACCTCGAGCTGCCCGCGGCCCTGAGCCAGGGCTTGCAGGAGCTGGCCCGGCAACAGGGGGCGACCCTGTACATGGTGCTGCTGGCCTCGTTCCAGGCGCTGCTGCACCGCTACAGCCGTCAGCGCGACATCCGCGTCGGCGTGCCGATCGGCAACCGCAACCGGGCCGAGACCGAGCGCCTGATCGGCTTCTTCGTCAACACCCAGGTGCTCAACGCCGACGTCGATGGCCAGGCGCCGTTCACCGCCTTGCTGCAACAGGTCAAGGCGGCGGCGCTGGGCGCGCAGGAGCACCAGGACCTACCGTTCGAACAACTGGTCGATGCCCTGGCCCCCGAGCGCAACCTGAGCCACAGCCCGTTGTTCCAGGTGCTGTTCAACCACCAGACCCACCGCGCCCAGGGCCAGCGGACCCAGGCCTTGCCTGGCCTGCAGATCGAGGCGCTGAACGGGCACAGCCCGACTGCCCAGTTCGACCTGATGCTCGACACCCATGAGTCCCAGGGCCAGGTGTGGGCCACCTTGACCTATGCCACCGACCTGTTCGACGCGACCACGGCCCAGCGCCTGGCCACGCACTGGCAGCGGTTGCTGGACGGCATCGTGGCGGCGCCTTCGACGCGCATCGGCGCGCTGCCGATGCTGTCCGTCGAGGAGCATGCGCGCACGCTGTCGATCTGGAACGCCGCGCCTGCGGCCTTCACGCCCGAGCAGCCGTTGCACCGGGTGATCGAAGCCCAGGTCGCCCGCGCGCCACAGGCGACGGCGCTGGTCTTCGAGGGCGAGTCCCTGAGCTACGGCGACCTGAACCGCCGTGCCAATCGCCTGGCCCATGCGCTCATCGCCCAGGGCGTCGGGCCGGACATGCGGGTCGGCCTGGCCGCACCGCGCACGCCAGCGATGGTCGTCGGCCTGCTGGCCATTCTCAAGGCCGGCGGCGCCTACGTGCCGCTGGACCCGGCCTACCCGGCCGAGCGCCTGCAGTACATGATCGAGGACAGCGGCCTGACGCTGCTGCTGGGCCAGGGCGAGCTTGGCCTGACCCTGGCCGAAGGCGTGCAGACGCTGGACCTGGACGGCGACTACACCGACTTCGCCGAGCACGACCCGGCAGTGGCGGTGGACCTCGACCAGTTGGCCTACGTCATCTACACCTCCGGTTCCACCGGCCAGCCCAAAGGCACGCTCTTGGCCCACCGCAACGTGCTGCGCCTGTTCCAGGCCACCGACGCATGGTTCGGCTTCGGCCCTGAGGACTGCTGGACGCTGTTCCACTCCTACGCCTTCGATTTCTCGGTGTGGGAGCTGTTCGGCGCCTTGCTGCACGGCGGGCGCCTGGTGATCGTGCCGCAGGAGGTCAGTCGTTCGCCGGAAGCCTTCTACCAACTGCTCTGCGAGCAACGGGTGACGGTGCTCAACCAGACCCCGTCGGCCTTCCGCCAATTGATGCAGGTGGCCTGCGCCGAGGGCCAGCGCACCGACCAGCACCTGCGTCACGTGGCGTTCGGCGGCGAAGCCCTGGAGGTCGGCACCCTGGCGCCGTGGTTCGAACGCTTCGGCGATCAGGCCCCGCGCCTGGTGAACATGTACGGCATCACCGAAACCACCGTGCACGTCACCTACCGGCCCTTGTCGAAGGCCGACCTGGCGCAGGGCGCCTCGAGCCCGATCGGCGTGCCGATCCCGGACCAGCGCCTGTACGTGCTCGACGCCGAGCTGAACCCGGTCGCCCCAGGCTGCATCGGCGAGCTGTACGTCGGCGGTGAAGGCCTGGCCCGGGGCTACCTGGGCCGCGCTGGCCTGAGCGCCACGCGCTTCATCGCCGATCCGTTCGGCGAGGAGGGCGCACGGCTGTACCGCAGTGGCGACCTGGCCCGCTGGCGCGCCGATGGGGTGGTCGAGTACGTCGGCCGCCTGGACCACCAGGTGAAGATCCGCGGTTTCCGCATCGAACTGGGCGAAATCCAGGCACGCCTGCAAGCCTTGCCGCAGGTACGCGAGGCGGTGGTGCTGGCCCAGGACGGGCCGAGCGGGGCGCAGCTGGTGGGCTACGTGGTGCCCCATGCGCCGGTGCAGGACGTCGCCGCCTGGCGCGACGCGCTCAAGGCCGGCCTGCGCGAGGACCTGCCCGAGTACATGGTGCCGGCGCACCTGCTGCTGCTCGAACGCCTGCCGCTGACCGCCAACGGCAAGCTGGACCGCCGCGCCTTGCCGGCAGCGGACGCCAGCCTGCTGCAACAGGCCTACGTGGCGCCGCAAAGCGATCTGGAACGGCGCATCGCCGCCGTATGGGCCGACGTGCTGCGCCTGGAGCAGGTCGGCTCGAACGACAACTTCTTCGAGCTGGGGGGCGATTCGATCGTCTCCATCCAGGTGGTGGGGCGTGCGCGGCAGGCCGGTATCCATTTCACCCCCAAGGACCTGTTCCAGCACCAGACCGTGCAGCGCCTGGCCCGGGTCGCCCAGGAAGGTCGCGCGCCCGACAGCATCGATCAGGCCCCGGTCACCGGCGTCCTGCCGTTGCTGCCGGTGCAGCGGTGGTTCTTCGACGAGGTGCAGGACGACCGGCACCACTGGAACCAGTCGGTGCTGCTGCGACCGACCCAGCCCTTGTCGGCCGCGGTCATCGACGCGGCCTTGCGCGCGCTGGTCGACCACCACGATGCCCTGCGCCTGCGCTTCACCCTCGAGGGCGGCGCCTGGTGCGCGCGCCATGGCGAACCGGGGACGCCGACCGAGCTGTTGCGCGAGGTGGACGCGGTGGACGACACCCACCTGCTGGCGCTGTGCCAATCGGCCCAGCGCAGCCTGAGGCTGGACGGGCAACTGCTGCGTGCGCTGCTCATCCACTTGGCCGACGGCAGTCAGCGCCTGTTGCTGGTGATCCATCACCTGGTCGTCGATGGCGTGTCCTGGCGCGTCCTGTTCGAAGACCTGCAGCGCGCCTGCGAACAGCTCGGCGCCCAGCAGGCGGTGCGCCTGCCGGCCAAGAGCAGCGCCTTGAAGACCTGGTCGACGCGCCTGGTCGAGCACGCCAACAGCGACGCCTTGCGCCACGAGCTGGACCGGTGGCAGGCCCACCTGGCCAGCGCGCCCGCCGACCTGCCGTGCGACCACCCCGACGGTGAGCAACGCAACGCGCAGGCCCGCACCCTGTACACCCGCTTCGACCGTGAACAGACCCGGCGCCTCTTGCAGCAGGCCCCGGCGGCGTACCGCACCCAGGTCAACGACCTGCTGCTGACCGCCCTGGCGCGCGTGATCTGCCGCTGGAGTTCGGCGTCGACCACGCTGATCCAGCTCGAAGGCCATGGCCGCGAAGACCTGTTCGAGGGGGTCGACCTGACCCGTACCGTCGGCTGGTTCACCACCCTGTTCCCTTTGGCGCTTCGCCCCACCCAGGACCTGGCCGGATCGATCAAGGCGATCAAGGAGCAACTGCGCGCCGTGCCGGCCAAAGGGATCGGCTATGGCCTGCTGCGGCACCTGGGCGACGCGTCGGCCCAGGCCAGCCTGGCGGCGCTGCCCACCCCGCGCATCACCTTCAATTACCTGGGTCAGTTCGACGCCAGCTTCGATGCCGAGCAGGGCGCCTTGTTCGCCCCGGCCAGCGAGCCACGCGGCGATGAGCAGAGCGCTGCCGCGCCGCTGGGCAACTGGCTGACGCTCAACGGCCAGGTCTATGCCGGCGAACTGGCGATCGGCTGGACCTACAGCCACGCGATGTTCGAGGACGCGACCGTCCAGGCCTTGGTCGATGCCTACAGCGCCGAGCTGAGCGCGCTGATCGAACACTGCTGCAAGGCCCAGGGCGGTACGACACCGTCGGACTTCCCGCTGGCACGGCTGGACCAGCTGCGTCTGGACCGCCTGCTGGACAGTCCACGCAACGTGGAGGACGTCTACCCGCTGTCGCCCATGCAGCAGGGCATGCTGTTCCACAGCCTCTACGGCCAGGGCAACGGCGATTACGTCAACCAGATGCGCGTGAGCGTGGACGGGCTGGACGTCGAACGCTTCCAGGCGGCCTGGCAGGCGGCGGTCGATGCGCACCCCATCCTGCGCAGCCGGTTCGCCTGGGAAGGCGACATCGGGCAGCCCTTGCAGATCGTCGAGCGCCACATCCAGGTGCCGTTCGAGGCCCACGACTGGCACACCGCACCCGACCTCGAGGCCCGGCTGGAGGCGTTGGCCGAGGCCGAGCGCGCCCGTGGCTTCGACCTGCGCCAGGCGCCGCTGCTGCGCATGAGCGTGGTGCGCACGGGCGAGCAGCGCCATGTGCTGATCTACACCAACCACCATATCCTCATGGACGGCTGGAGCAACTCGCAGCTGATGGGCGAGGTGCTGCAGCACTACGTGGGCCAGGCACCGGCCAAGACCGGCCGCTACCGCGACTACATCGAGTGGCTGCAACGTCAGGACGCGGCGCTGAGCGAAGCCTTCTGGCGCGAGCGCCTGGCCACGCTCGAGGCGCCGACCCGCCTGGCCCAGGGGGCGGTCGACGGCCCTGCCGAAGGCTATGCCAGCCATGTGCGCGTCCTGGACGCCGCGCGTACCCAGCGCCTGGAAGGCTTCGCCCGCCAGCAGAAAGTGACCGTCAACACGCTGCTGCAAGCCGCCTGGCTGGTGCTGCTGCACCGCTACAGCGGCCAGGCCACGGTGGCCTTCGGCGCTACCGTAGCGGGTCGGCCGACGGAGCTGGTCGGCATCGAGCAGCAGATCGGCCTGTTCATCAACACGCTGCCGGTGATCGCCCGCGTGGAGCCGGCCTGCTCGGTGGCCGACTGGCTGCAACAGGTGCAGGCGGCCAACCTGGCCTTGCGCGAGCACGAACACACGCCGCTGTTCGAGATCCAGCGCTGGGCCGGGCAGGGCGGCGACGCGCTGTTCGACAGCGTGCTGGTGTTCGAGAACTACCCGGTGGCCGAGGCGCTGGAGCGTGGCGCGCCGCAGGCCTTGCGCTTCGGCACGGTGGAGAGCCGCGA
The DNA here is from genome assembly GCA_001534745.1 of Pseudomonas monteilii. Lineage (NCBI taxonomy): Bacteria > Pseudomonadati > Pseudomonadota > Gammaproteobacteria > Pseudomonadales > Pseudomonadaceae > Pseudomonas > Pseudomonas alabamensis. The sequence continues at coordinate 2,988,143 of CP013997.1, read as the reverse complement.
GCAGACCAACTACCCGTTGACCCTCGGCGTCAACCTGGGCGGTACGCTGGAACTGCACTACGGCTACCGGCGCGCCGCGTTCGACGCCGCCACCCTCACACGACTGGACCGACAGCTGATCGGCCTGATGGAGCATTTCAGCCACCAGCCCGACGCCGCCCTGGGTACCTTGGCACTGCTCGACACGGCCGAGCAGGCCGCGTTGCAGCAGGCCAATGCGCCGCAACCGTGGCAGGACGGGCTGTTGGTGCATCAGCGCATCGCCGCCCAGGCCGCGCGCCGTCCCGAGGCGCCCGCCGTGGTCTTCGAAGGGCAGACCCTGAGCTTCGCCGCGCTGGAACGGCAGGCCAATCGCCTGGCCCATCGCCTGCTGGCCGAAGGGGTCGGCGCCGAGATTCGCGTCGGTGTGGCGCTGCCCCGTGGGCCCGGGATGATCGTCGCATTGCTGGCCGTGCTCAAGGCAGGCGGCGCCTATGTGCCGCTGGACGCCAGCCACCCGCGCGAACGCCTGGCCTACCTGATGCAGGATTCCGGCATCGCCTTGCTGCTCACCGACACGACCCTGCAAGCCCGCTTGCCCTTGCCCGCGACGCTGGGCGTCCTGGCGCTGGATCGCCTGGACCTGAGCGCCCAGGCCGAGTCGGCGCCCGATGTGCAGATACCGGCGCAGAGCCTGGCCTACGTGATCTACACCTCCGGCTCCACCGGCACGCCCAAGGGGGTGTGCGTCGAGCAGGGCCCGCTGGCGATGCACTGCGAGGCGATCGGCCAGCGCTATGGGATGACGGAAGACGACTGCGAGCTGCACTTCATGTCGTTCGCCTTCGACGGCGCGCACGAGCGCTGGCTCACCGCGCTGACCCACGGCAGCCGCCTGCTGGTGCGTGACGATAGCCTCTGGGAGCCTGGCCAGACCTGTGCGCGCATGCGTGAACACGGCGTCACCGTGGCGGCGTTCCCGCCGGCCTACCTGTTGCAGATGGCCGAGCACGTCGAGCGTCACGGCCAGCCGCCCCAGGCGCGGATCTACTGCTTCGGCGGCGACGCCGTGCCCCGCGACAGCTACCAGCGGGTACATGCCGCCCTGGCGCCGGAGCACATCATCAACGGCTACGGGCCGACCGAGACGGTGGTCACGCCGCTGATCTGGAAGGCCGACCGCGACACCGACTGCGGGGCCGCCTACGCGCCGATCGGCACGCGCATCGGCGACCGCCGCGCCTACGTGCTGGCAGCCGACCTCAGTGTGCTGCCGGCGGGCGTGCAGGGCGAGCTCTACCTGGGTGGCCATGGCCTGGCACGGGGCTACCTGGACCGCCCTGGGCTGACCGCCGAGCGGTTCGTCCCCGATCCGCTGGGGGCGCCGGGCGCTCGCCTGTACCGCAGCGGCGACCTGGTGCGCGAACGGCCCGACGGCGTGTTCGACTACCAGGGCCGGGTGGACAACCAGGTGAAGATCCGCGGCTTCCGCGTCGAGCTGGGGGAGATCGAGGCGCGTCTGCTGGCCGAGCCTGGCGTGCGCGATGCCGCCGTCGTCGCCCAGCCAGGCCCCAGCGGCCAGCAACTGGTGGGCTATGTGGTCGCCACGCAGCCGGCACAGGTCGAGCCGGCCTGGTGCGAACGCCTGAAGGCCACCTTGCGCCAGACACTGCCGGACTACATGGTCCCGGCGCACCTGCTGCTGCTCGAGGCCATGCCGCTCAACCCCAACGGCAAGCTCGACCGCAAGGCGTTGCCACAGCCCGGCAGCGACGTGTCCGACCAGGCCTACGTCAGCCCAGGCACGGCGTTGGAACAGGCCGTGGCTGCGGTGTGGGCCGAGGTGCTGCACGTACCCCGCGTCGGGCTGCACGACCATTTCTTCGCGCTGGGCGGGCATTCGTTGCTGGCCACCCAGGTAGTGGCGCGCGTGCGTCACGCCCTGGGCGTGGAGGTGGCCTTGCGTACGCTGTTCGAGCATCCCACGCTGCAAGCGTTCTGCGCCCGGCTCGAACACCGCCCGGCCGTCGAGGGGCCGCGCATCGGCCTGGCCGACCGCACCCGCCCGCTGGCGCTGTCCTATGCCCAGGAACGGCAATGGTTCCTCTGGCAGCTGGCGCCCGACAGCGCCGCCTACCACATCCCCGTGGCCTTGCGCCTGCACGGCCCGTTGCAACCCGAGGCCCTGCGCCAGGCCTTCGAACAGCTCATCGCTCGACACGAAAGCCTGCGCAGCGTCATGCGGCAGACCGGTGAACACGCCGAGCAGATCGTCCAGGCGCCGTTCGCCTTCACGCTGCCGCTGGAGCCTCTCGACAGCCTCGAGGAGGCCGCCTTGCAGACGCGCATCGAACAACAGGTGCGCCAGCCGTTCGACCTGACCCAAGGCCCCCTGCTGCGCGCCTGTCTGGTGCGCCAGGCCCCGGACACCCACGTGCTGGTGCTGGTGCTGCACCACATCGTCAGCGACGGGGTGTCCATGCAGGTCATGGTCGAGGAGCTGGTGGCGCTGTACGAGGCCCTCAGCCAAGGGCAGGCGCCGAGCCTGCCGGCCTTGCCGATCCAGTACGCCGACTATGCCGTCTGGCAACGGGACTGGATGGCGGCTGGTGAGCGCGAGCGGCAATTGACCTACTGGCTCGAACGGCTGGGCGGCCCGCAGCCGGTGCTCGAACTGCCCCTGGATCACCCGCGGCCACCGGTGCGCAGCCAGGCCGGCGCGAGCCTGGCGCTGGCGTTGCCGGCCACCGTACAGGACGCCTTGCGCCGCCTGGCGCGCGAGCAGGGCGCCAGCCTGTTCATGGTGCTGCTGGCGGCCTATCAGGCCCTGCTGCATCGGCACAGCGGGCAGACCGACATCCGCGTCGGTGTACCGGTCGCCAACCGGCATCACCCGAGCACCGAGCGGCTGATCGGCTTCTTCGTCAACACCCAGGTGCTGCGCGCCGAGGTCGATCCACGCCAGCCGTTCACCGCGCTGCTGCAGGACGTGCGCCAGGCGGCCCTGGGCGCCCAGGCGCATCAGGACCTGCCGTTCGAGCAACTGGTCGAGGCCCTGGCACCGGCCCGTGACCTGAGCCACAGCCCGCTGTTCCAGGTCATGCTCAACTACCAGAGCGACGCCCGGCGCAGCCCTGGCGGGCAGCGCGTCCAGGCCTTGAGCGTGGAAGGGTTGCAGTGGGACACCGGCCTTGCCCAGTTCGACCTGACCCTGGAGGTGTTCGACGGTGACGAGGGGCTGAGCATGGCGTTCGTGTATGCCACGGACCTGTTCGAGCATGGCCGCATGCAACGCCTGGCGACGCAGTTCGTGAACCTGTTGCACGGTATCGTCGAGCGGCCGGAACAGGCGGTGGCCGAGTTGCCGTTGCTGGAAGCAGCCGAGCGTGAGCGTGCGCTGGTGCACTGGAATGACACGGCGGCGCGCTATCCGCTGGACAGCAGCGTTCAGCAGTTGATCGAGGCGCAGGTGCAGCGCACGCCCGAGGCTGAAGCGTTGGTTTTTGGCGGGACGCGCCTGAGCTACGCGCAGCTTAACGAGCGTGCCAACCGCCTGGCGCATCGCCTGATCGAGTTGGGCGTCGGTCCTGATGTGCTGGTCGGCATCGCTGCCGAGCGCAGCGTGGAGATGGTGGTGGGCCTGCTGGCCATTCTCAAGGCCGGGGGCGCCTATGTGCCGCTGGATCCTGAGTATCCGCAGGACCGTTTGCGCTACATGCTGGAAGACAGTGGCGTGAGCCTTCTGTTGACTCAGAACCATCTGGATTTGCCGGTGAGCGAGGGCGTGCAGACGCTGGCGTTGGATGTGAAAGCGGGCAGTTCGCATCGTCATGATCCGCAGGTGCCGGTGCATCCTGAAAACCTGGCCTATGTGATCTACACCTCCGGCTCCACGGGCCGTCCGAAAGGGGCGGGCAATCGCCACTCGGCACTGGTCAACCGCCTGTGCTGGATGCAGGAGGCCTATGGCCTGTCGGCAACCGATACGGTGCTGCAAAAGACCCCGTTTAGCTTCGACGTGTCGGTGTGGGAGTTCTTCTGGCCACTGATGACCGGTGCACGGTTGGTCGTGGCGGCTCCGGGCGATCACCGCGACCCGGCACGCCTGATCGAGCTGATCACCGCCGAACAGGTCAGTACGCTGCACTTCGTACCGTCGATGCTGCAGGCCTTCATGCAGGACCTGAACGTCTCGCGCTGCACCAGCCTCAAGCGCATCGTGTGCAGCGGCGAGGCCTTGCCGGTCGATGCCCAGCAGCAGGTCTTCGCCAAGCTGCCAGACGCTGCCTTGTACAACCTCTACGGCCCGACCGAGGCGGCCATCGACGTCACTCACTGGACCTGCCGCGACGAAGGCCGCGACAGCGTGCCGATTGGCCAGCCTATCGCCAACCTGGCCTGCTACGTTCTCGATGCCGAGTTGCAACCGGTGCCGGTGGGTGTCTTGGGCGAGCTGTACCTGGCTGGCGAAGGCCTGGCGCGCGGCTACCATCGTCGCCCGGGCCTGACCGCCGAGCGCTTCGTTGTCAGCCCTTATGGCACTGGCGAGCGCCTGTACCGCACCGGCGACCTGGCCCGCCAACGCCTCGATGGTGTCATCGAGTACGCCGGCCGTATCGACCATCAGGTCAAGCTGCGCGGCCTACGCATCGAACTGGGCGAGATCGAAGCACGCCTGCTGGAACATGCTTCGGTGCGTGAAGCCGTGGTGACGGTGGCGGACAGCAAGCAACTGGTGGGCTATGTGGTCCTCGAGCAGGAAACCGAGGGCTGGCAAGCCGAACTGGCCCAGCACCTGGGCCATGGTCTGCCGGACTACATGGTGCCGAGCCAGTGGCTGGCTCTGGACCACCTGCCGCTATCCCCCAACGGCAAACTCGACCGCAAGGCCCTGCCCACGCTGGACCCGGCGCAAGCGCGCCAGACCTACGTGGCGCCCCGCAGCGCACTGGAGCAGCGCCTGGCCGCGATCTGGGCGCAGGTGCTGGGCCTGGAGCAGGTCGGCCTGACGGACAATTTCTTCGAACTGGGCGGGCATTCCCTGCTGGTGATCAATACCGTGTCACGCATTCAACTCGACCTGGGGCTGACCTTGGCGCCCCGGCTGCTGTTCCAGCACCCGGTACTGGGCGCTTTGGCGGACCAGCTGCAGGCCCTCGAGGCGCCGGTGCAGCCCTCGACCTTGAGTCGCCTCGAAGACCTGCTCGACGACCTGGAGGCCCTGTGATGGACAGCATTGTCGCCGCGCGCATCGCCCGCCGCTTCATCACCCTGCCGCTGGACAAGCGCACCCTCTACCTGGAGAAGATGCTGGCCGAAGGCGTGTCCCCCGCGAACCTGCCCATTCCCGAGGTGCAGTCGGCCTTCGATGAGCTGCCCCTGTCGTTCGCCCAGGAGCGTCAATGGCTGCTCTGGCAACTGGACCCGCAGGGCAGCGCCTACCACATCCCCATGGCGCTGCGCCTGCACGGCCCCCTGGACACGGCGGCCTTGCAGCGCGCCTTCGAGCACCTGGTCGAGCGCCACCAGACGCTGCGCACACGCTTCGTGTTCGCGCAGACCCGGCCGTTGCAGGTGATCGAGCCGCGTGCCGAGGTGACGATCGCGTACGAGGCCGTGGGCGCACTGGAGGAGGCCGATCTGCTGGCCAGGATCGGCGAGGAGACCCGTCGGCCCTTCGACCTGGGCCATGGACCGTTGTTCAGGGTCCGGCTGCTGGCATTGGACGACCAGGACCACGTGCTGGTGCTGACCCAGCACCACATCGTTTCTGATGGCGTGTCGATGCGCCTGATGATCGAAGAGCTGATTGCGCTGTATGCCGGTTTCAGCCACGGGACGCCGCCGAGCCTGGCACCCTTGCCGATCCAGTACGCCGACTATGCCGTGTGGCAGCGGCACTGGATGGAGGCGGGCGAGCGGGATCGGCAGCTGACCTACTGGACCGAGCGCCTGGGGCAGGGCAGCCCGGTGCTCGCACTGCCCCTGGACCATGGGCGTCCGACGACGCCGAGCTACCAGGGCGCGCGTCACACCGTGCACGTCCCCGCCGATGTGGTACAGGGCCTGCACACCCTGGCGCGTGGCGAGGGGGCGACCCTGTTCATGGTCCTGCTGGCGGCGTTCCAGGCGTTGCTGCACCGCTACAGCGGCCAGGACGACATCCGCGTCGGTGTCCCCAATGCCAACCGCAACCGGGTGGAAACCGAGCGCCTGATCGGCTACTTCGTCAACACCCAGGTCATCCGGGCCGAGGTCGAGGGCCGCACGCCGTTTCTCGCGTTGCTGCGGCAGGTGCGCCAGCATGCGCTGGACGCCCAGGCCTATCAGGAATTGCCGTTCGAACAGCTGGTCGAGGCGTTGGCGCCGGAGCGCACGCTGGGGCTGAACCCGCTGTTCCAGGTGATGTTCAACCACCAGGCCGCAGTCCAGGGCCGCCCCGGCGCGGCGAGCCTGAATGGCCTGCGCATCGAGGCGGTGGACAGCGTCACCGACCGGGCGCAGCTGGATCTGACTTTGGAAACCCGGGAATCGGCCGAGGGGCTGGAGGCGTCGCTGGTCTACGCCACCGACCTGTTCGAGCAGCCGACCATCGAGCGCATGGGGGTGCAGTTCGTGAACCTGTTGCAGGGCATCGTCGAACAGCCGGAACAGGCGGTGGCCGAGTTGCCGTTGCTCGATGCTGACGAGCATGAGCGTGCGCTGGTGCAATGGAACGACACGGCGGTCGCTTACCCGCTGGACAGCAGTGTTCAGCAACTGATCGAAGCGCAGGTGCAGCGCACGCCCGACGCCGAAGCATTGGTGTTTGGCGGGACGCGCTTGAGCTATGCGCAGCTCAATGAGCGTGCCAACCGCCTAGCGCATCGTTTGATCGAATTGGGTGTCGGTCCTGATGTGCTGGTCGGCATTGCGGCCGAGCGCAGCGTGGAGATGGTGGTGGGGCTGCTGGCCATTCTCAAGGCCGGAGGCGCCTATGTGCCGTTGGATCCGGAATACCCGCAGGACCGTCTGCGCTACATGCTGGAAGACAGTGGCGTGAACTTGCTGCTGACCCAAAGTCATCTGGATTTGCCGGTGGGCGAGGGCGTGCAGACGCTGGCGCTGGATCTGGAAGCGGGCAGCGCTTGCAGCCATGATCCGCAGGTGCCGGTGCATTCTGAAAACTTGGCCTATGTGATCTATACCTCTGGCTCCACGGGCCGTCCGAAAGGGGCGGGCAACCGTCACTCGGCGCTGGTCAACCGCCTGTGCTGGATGCAGGAGGCCTACGGCCTGTCGGCAAACGATACGGTGCTGCAAAAGACCCCGTTTAGCTTCGACGTGTCGGTGTGGGAATTCTTCTGGCCATTGATGACCGGCGCACGGTTGGTCGTGGCGGCCCCAGGGGATCATCGCGACCCGGCACGCCTGATCGAGCTGATCACCGCCGAACAGGTCAGCACGCTGCACTTCGTGCCATCGATGCTTCAGGCTTTCATGCAGGACCTGAACGTCTCGCGCTGCACCAGCCTCAAGCGCATCGTGTGCAGCGGCGAGGCCTTGCCGGTCGATGCCCAGCAGCAGGTCTTCGCCAAGCTGCCGGGTGCCTCGCTGTATAACCTCTACGGCCCGACCGAAGCGGCCATCGACGTGACCCACTGGACCTGCCGTGACGAAGGCCGCGACAGCGTGCCCATCGGCCAGCCCATCGCCAACTTAGCCTGCTACGTTCTCGATGCCGAGCTGCAACCGGTGCCGGTGGGTGTCTTGGGCGAGCTGTACCTGGCTGGCGAAGGCCTGGCGCGAGGCTACCATCGCCGTCCGAGCCTGACCGCCGAACGCTTCGTGGTCAGCCCTTACGGCACGGGCGAGCGCCTGTACCGCACGGGCGACCTGGCACGCCAGCGTCCAGACGGTGTGATCGAATATGCCGGCCGCATCGACCATCAGGTCAAACTGCGCGGCTTGCGCATCGAACTGGGCGAGATCGAGGCACGCCTACTGGAACACGCCTCGGTGCGTGAAGCCGTGGTAACGGTGCCCGATGGCAAGCAACTGGTCGGCTACGTGGTCCTGGAGCAGGAAACCGAAGGCTGGCAAGCCGAACTGGCCCAACACCTGAGCCACGGCCTGCCGGACTACATGGTACCCAGCCAATGGCTGGCCCTGGACCGCCTGCCGCTGTCGCCCAACGGCAAGCTCGACCGCAAGGCGCTGCCGCCCCTGGACCTGTCGACCCCGGCCCAGGCCTACCAGGCGCCGACCACGGACATCGAGACCCGCCTGGCCGAGATCTGGGAGGCGGTACTGGGCCAAGGGCCCGTCAGCGTCACCGACAACTTTTTTGCTCTCGGCGGTGACTCGATCCTGTCGATTCAGGTGGTCAGCCGTGCGCGCCAGGCAGGGCTTCACATCACGCCCAAGGCCCTGTTCCAGCACCAGACCATCCAGCGCCTGGCGGCGGTCGCCGAATGGCGGGAGGCCGCGACCAGCCACGTCGAACAAGGCCCCGTGACGGGGGTGGCGCCCTGGCTGCCGTTCCAGCACTGGTTCTTCGAACGGGGCATGCCCGAGCCGGCGCACTGGAACCAGTCGCTGCTGCTGCGCGCCCACGCGCCGCTCGACGCCGACGCCCTGAATCAGGCGCTATTGGCGCTGTATACCCACCACGATGCCCTGCGCCTGCGCTTCAGCGCCGACACCGCCGAGCATGGCCCGCTGCACCCGGCGCAACCGCTGCTGACACGCACCACGGCCACCGATGCCGCTGCCATCGAAGCCGCTTGCGATGCGCTCCAGCGCAGTTTCGACCTGGCCCAAGGCCCGCTGCTGCGCGCGCTGCTGATCGACGTCGCCGACGGCTCGCAACGTGTGTTGCTGGTGATCCACCACCTGGTGGTGGACGGCGTGTCCTGGCGCATCCTGCTCGACGATCTGGACACGACCTACCGCCAGGCGCTGGCCGGGCACACCCTCGTGCTGCCGCCCAAGACCACCGCCTTCAAGACCTGGGCCGAACGCCTGCACGGCCACGCGGCTAAGCTGGACGGCGAGCTGGACTACTGGACGCGCCAGCTCGACGGCGCCCCGGTTGATCTGCCTGAAGTCGATCTGACCGGTTCCTTGGAAAACCGCCATCGCCACAGCGTGCAGGCCCACTTGAACGCCGACCTGACCCGCCAACTGCTGCAACAGGCCCCGGCCGCCTACCGCACCCAGGTCAACGACCTGCTGCTGACGGCCCTGGCTCGCGTGGTCTGCTGCTGGAGCGGCGCCGAGTCGGCACTGATCGAACTCGAAGGCCATGGCCGCGAAGACCTGTTCGACGACGTCGACCTGAGCCGCACGGTGGGCTGGTTCACCAGCGCCTACCCGGTGCGTTTGACTCCGTCCGGCGAGCTGGGCGATTCGATCAAGCAGGTCAAGGAGCAACTGCGCGGCGTGCCGCACAAGGGCATTGGCTTCGGCCTGCTGCGCTACCTGGGCAACGAAGACGCACGCCAGGCCCTGGCGCAGCTGCCGAGCCCCCGCATCACCTTCAACTACCTGGGCCAGCTGGACGGCCAGTTCGACGGCGATGCACTGCTCTCGCCGGCAACCGAAAGCGCTGGCGAAGAGCAAAGTCCACGGGCGCCGCTGGGCAACTGGCTGGTGCTCAACGGCCAGGTCTACGGCGGCGAGCTGAGCCTGGCGTTCAGCTTCAGTGCGCAGATGTTCGCCCCGGCGACCATCGAGCGCCTGGCGCGGGCCTACGAGGCCGAGCTGGCGACGCTGATCGCCCACTGCGACAGGCCCCATGGGCTGACGCCGTCGGACGTGCCGCTGGCGGGCCTGAGCCAGGCGCAGCTGGATGCGCTGCCGCTCGACCAGACTCAAATGGATGACCTTTACCCGTTGTCACCGATGCAGCAGGGCATGCTGTTCCATACCCTGTCCGACGAGGGTGACGCACTCTACGTCAACCAGCTCAGCCTGCCCGTCGAAGGGCTCGACGAAGCGCGCTTCCGTGCCGCCTGGCAGCAGGTGATCGACCGTCACGAGATCCTGCGCACCTCGTTCCACTGGGAGGGCCGGCAGGGCGCGCCGCTGCAAGTGGTCCATCGGCATGTCGAGGTGGCCATGCGCGTGCTCGACTGGCGCGACCGTGCGCTGGCCGACGACGACCTCGACGCCTTGGCCAAAGAGATCCGTGAGCAGGGCTTCGCCCTCGACCAGGTGCCCCTGCAACGGCTCACCCTGGTGCGCACGGCTGACCAGGCCCATCACTTGATCTGGACCAGTCACCACATCCTCATGGATGGCTGGAGCAGTTCGCAGCTGTTCGGCGAGGTGCTGGAGCATTACGCCCACGGTCGCATCAGCGGCGACAGCGGCCGTTACCGCGACTTCATCGGCTGGCTCCAGGCCCAGGATCCGCAGCGGTTGCAGGCCTACTGGCAGACCCGTCTGCAACCACTGGACGCGCCGACCCGGCTGAGCCAGGCGGTGCACCCTCGGCAGACCGGTGACCTGCCAGGGCACCAGGCGCTGTACACCCGGTGGGACGCTGCGCGCACGGCTGCCCTGCAGCAGTACTGCCGTCAGCACGGGATCACGGCCAATACCCTGATCCAGGGTGCCTGGCTGCTGGTGTTGCAGCGTTACACGGGCCAGCGCTGCGTGGCGTTCGGCGCCACCGTGGCCGGTCGGCCCGAAAACCTGCCCCAGGCTCAGCAGATGCTGGGCCTGTTCATCAACACCCTGCCGGTCATCCAGACCGTCGAGCCGACCCAGCCCCTGGATCAGTGGCTGCAGCAGCTGCAGAGCGACAACCTAGACCTGCGCGAGCATGCCCACGCGCCGCTGGCCGACATTCAGCGTTGGTCGGGGCAGGGCGGGCAGGCGTTGTTCGACAGCATCATCGTGTTCGAGAACTACCCGATCGACCAACGCCTGGAACAGGCCCAGGGCGGCCTGCGCTTCGGCGCCTCGAACAGCCACGATGTCACCAACGTGCCCATGGACCTGGCGGTGACCCTCGGCCAGACCCTGGCGATCGAATACCTGTTCCTGCGCAGCCACTTCAGCACGGCGGCGGTGGAAGGCATCCGCGAACTGATGGAGACCGTGCTGCAGGCGATGCTCGACAGCCCACGCGAACGGCTGGGCAACCTGCAGCGTCTGACCGCGCCTCAGCGCCAGGCGTTGGCCCAGTGGAGCGCTCCGGCGCCTGCCAGCCATCAGCCCCTGCACGTGCCGGCGCTGATCGCCCGGCACGCGGCGCAGCGCCCGGAAGCCATCGCCGTCGAATGCGCCGGGCAGACGCTGAGCTACGGGGAGCTGGAGGTGCGCGCCAACCGGCTGGCGCACCGTCTGCGAGCCCGTGGCGTCGGCCCCGAGGTAACGGTGGGCGTGGCGCTGGCGCGCTCGGTGGACCTGGTGGTGGCCTTGCTGGCGGTGTTCAAGAGCGGTGCGGCCTACGTGCCGCTGGACCTGGACTACCCGGCCGAACGCCTGGCCTTCATGATTCAGGATTCCGGCATGCGCCAGTTGATCGGCCGCGCCGACCTGGGCCAGCGCCTGGCGTTGCCGGACGGTCTCGATTTGGTCGATCCGGCCGACGGCGAGTATCCGGAGGATGTTCAGATCGCCGTGACGCCAGCGCTGCATGAGGACAGCCTGGCCTACCTGATCTACACCTCAGGCTCGACCGGCGTGCCCAAGGGTGTCGCGGTGAGTCATGGCCCCTTGAGCATGCACTGTCAGGCCATCGCCGAGCTGTACCAGATGACGGTCGGCACCCGCGAGCTGCACTTCATGTCGTTCGCCTTCGACGGCGCCCATGAGCGCTGGCTGACCACGCTGTCGGTGGGCGGCACCCTGGTGGTGCGCGACGACGAGCTGTGGACGCCGCAGCAGACCTGCGAGGCCCTGGACCGGTCACGCATCGACGTCGCCTGTTTCCCGCCGGCTTACCTCAAGCAGGTGGCCGAGTACGTGCAGCGCAGCGGCGTTCAGGCACCGGCGGTGCGCATCTACTGCCTGGGCGGCGATGCCGTGTCCGAGCAGACCCTGGCTCAGGTGCGCGAGGCGCTGCACCCGCAACACATCGTCAATGGCTATGGCCCGACCGAAACCGTGGTCACGCCGATGCTGTGGAAAGCCGCGCCCGACGAACCCTGCGGGGCGGCCTACGCGCCCATCGGCCGGGTCGTGGGCCAGCGCTCGCTGCACGTGCTGGACGACGACCTCAACCCGCTGCCTGCCGGGTTCGCCGGGCAGCTGTTCATCGGTGGCCAGGGCCTGGCGCGCGGCTATCACCAGCGCCCCGGCCTGACCGCCGAACGTTTCGTGCCCGATCCGTTCGGGGCGCCGGGGGCGCGGCTGTACCGCTCGGGTGATCTGGTGCGGCTGCGCGGCAGTGGCGTGCTGGACTACGTCGGGCGCCTGGACCACCAGGTGAAGGTGCGCGGCTTCCGTATCGAGCTGGGCGAGATCGAGGCCTGCCTGCGCCAGCAGCCGGGTGTCAGCGAGGCGCTGGTGGTCGCCCGGGACGGTGTGTCCGGCAAGCAACTGATCGGCTACGTGGCCGCGCATGCGGTCAGTGGCGAGCAGCTCAAGGCCCGTCTGGCCGAGACCTTGCCCGCCTACATGGTGCCGACGCAGGTGATCTGCCTGGCGCAGCTGCCCGTGTCGGCCAATGGCAAGCTCGACCGCAAAGCGCTGCCCGAGCCGACCTTCGATTTGGCCAGCCACGTGCCGCCGCGCACGGCCGAGGAGCAGTGGATGGCCGAGATCTGGGCTGATGTGCTGCAGCTCGAGCGGGTCGGCATCACCGACAACTTCTTCGAGCTGGGGGGCGACTCGATCCTGAGCCTGCAGGTGGTCTCGCGCGTGCGCAACCACCCGCACCTCGCACGTGAGCTGAAGCTGCGCGACCTGATGCGCTGCCAGACCATCGCCAACCTGTTCGACCAGCAGGCGGTCTCGCGTGCCAGCGCCGCGCCGCGTGCCGTGGCTCTGGACGGCGCGTTCCCGCTGATTCCGATCCAGGCCTGGTTCCTCGAGACGCAGACGCACACGCCGGAACACTTCAACCAGGCCTTGATCCTGCGCGCCCGCCATCCCCTCGACGCCCAGGCGCTGGCGCAGACCTTGACCTGCATGCTCGGACAGCACGATGCGCTGCGGCTGCGCTTCACCCAGGAGGAGGGCCAATGGGTGCAGCGTTATCAACCGCTGTCGACCTGCCTGAAACACCTGGAACAGGACCCTTTGCTGTGGGTCTGCGACGTGGCCGACGAAGCGGCGCTGGAAGACCTGGCCAACGACCTGCAACGCAGCCTTGACCTGGCCCAGGGGCCGCTGATCCGTGGGCTGCTGGCGACCCTGGGCGATGGTCAGGAGCGCTTGCTGCTGGTGATCCATCACCTGGTGGTCGATGGGGTGTCCTGGCGGGTGCTGCTGCAGGACTTGCCGGTGGCCTACCAGGCCTACCGGGACGGGCGCGAACCGACCTTGCCGCAGCGCACCAGCAGCTTCGGTGAATGGGCCGCAAACCTAGCGGCCCATGCGCCGACCGTGCGCGAGCGCGAACTGGACTACTGGGTGGCCCAGCTCGATCGCCCAGGCACGGCGCTGCGCTGCGACAACCCGCGTGGCGCCAACCTGATGTGCCATCGCGAGGAGGCCGCCTTCAGCCTGACGCCCGAGCTGACCGAGCAACTGCTCAAGCAGGCGCCGGCTGCCTACCAGACGCAGATCAACGACCTGTTGCTGACCGCCCTGAGCCAGGCCTTGTGCCAGTGGGGCGACACGGACGCGGCCGTGGTGCTGCTCGAAGGCCATGGCCGTGAAGACCTGTTCGACACCCTGGACCTGAGCCGCACCCAGGGCTGGTTCACCAGCATGTACCCGGTGCGCCTGACCCCTCTCGACGCGCCGGGCGCGTCGCTCCAGCGCATTCGCCAGCAATTGAGCGAAGTGCCGGACAAGGGTATCGGTTACGGCGTGCTGCGGCACATGGCCGACCCCGACACCCAGGCACGGCTGGCGGCGCTGCCGCAGGCGCCGGTGACCTTCAACTACCTGGGGCAGCTCGACCAGAGCTTCGACGCCGAGGACGCGCTGTTCCTGCCGGCGCCGGAAAGCGTCGGCGACAGCTTCTCGCAGCAGGCGCGCCTGGCCAACACGCTGGAGGTAGTCGGCCAGGTGTTCGGCGGTCAGCTGTCGTTCCGCTGCATCTACAGCCACAGGCGTTTCCGCCGAGGCACCATCGATGCACTCATGGCGGCGTTCCAGGCGCAGTTGACGTGCCTGACCGAGCACTGCGTACAGGTGCAGGCCGAGCGCCTGGCTGCTTCTTCCGAGACCTCGCACAGGGTCGCCTCTGACCTGGGAGCCGAATCATGCCTTTGAACCCCGAGATCGCCGACTTTCTCGACGTGATCGACAGCCATCCCGAGCAGGCTCGCGCCCAGGCCTTGCACCAGTTGACGCCAGTGGCAGCGCGGGAGGCGTTCGAACAAGCCTCGCAGCGCATGCAGTGGCCCTGGCCGCAGGTGCACAGCGAGGACGTGACGTGCCTGGCACGGGACGGCGCGACCTTGGCCTTGCGCCTTTACCTGCCCCCTGGGCAGGCCGACCAGCCGCTGCCGGTGCTGGTCTACCTGCACGGGGGCGGATTCGTGGTCGGCAGCATCGCCTCCCATGACGGGGTCTGCCGTGAGTTCTGTGCCCGCACGCCCTGCGCCGTGCTGACCGTCGACTACCGCCGCGCCCCGGAGCATCGGTTCCCGACGGCGCTGCACGACGGAGCCGATGCGCTGGCCTGGCTGGCGGCCAACGCGCAGGACTGGGGCCTGGACCTGGAGCGCGTGGCATTCGGTGGGGACAGCGTCGGTGCCACCCTGGCCACCGTTCTGGCGATCGACGCCGCACATGGCAACGGCCCGATCCAGCCACGGCTGCAACTGCTGTGCTACCCGGTGACCGACGCCTCGACCGCCGCCGAGTCGCGCACCTTGTTCAGCGAGGGCTACCTGCTCGAGAGCCAGACACTGGAGTGGTTCTACGACCACTATGCCCGGCAGGCCGAGGATCGCGCGGACTGGCGCTTCTCACCGTTGCTCGCCGAGCGGCTCGAAGGCGTGGCGCCGGCCTACCTGGCGCTGGCGGGCTTCGATCCGTTGCTCGACGAAGGCCAGGCATACGCGGCGCGGTTGGCGGGGGCGGGGGTCGAGGTGCGCTGCGAGACCTTCGACGGGCTGGTGCACGATTTCCTGCGCATGCGCTTGGTGACGGCCGAGATCGACGGGGTCTACGCGACCTTGTCCCAGGTGCTGCGAGAGGCGTTGCGCTGAGCGCCAGCGCAGGGCTCGCAAAGCCTGTGAATGTGCAGCGAGGCTGCCGCCGCCATCGCGGGCAAGCCCGCTTGTATGGTAGGACTTGAAGGGAGGAGGAGGGACTAGATCCGCTTCTGACTGTTCGCGCAGTACAGACCGTGGGAGATTTCGCCCCTCCTCCCTTCACCCAAGCGCCGATAAGGAATGCTTCCGGTTTTGACCGACGAAAGTACAAGCCTGCGCCTCTGGGTGGCCCTTCAAGCCCTTAGACCTTACCTGCGGAGACGCGCTCATGGCAATGCCATCATCCGAACACAGCACGATCATAGGCGTCGACGTTGCTAAGGCTGAGCTCGTCATTTACGAAGACAGCTCCGGACAGTTGAGCACTATTGCCAACAACAAGACGGCTATTAAACAATGGATCAAGGCATTGCACGGCAAGGTCTCGATTGCAATCGAGGCCACCAATGTCTATCACCTGCTGTTTACCGATATGGTCCATGAAGCAGGACATACCCTTTACTTGATGGATGGTTATGCCCTGAGTCACTACCGAAAAGGTATTGGCTCACGCGCCAAGACCGACCCGATCGATGCAAGGGTACTGGCCCGGTACCTCAAGAACGAAGGCGCTAATCTTACCCCCTGGATCCCCCCTTCGACACTCTATCGCGACCTTGTCAGCCTGTTTCGCAGGCGCGCGATGCTCGTCCAGACGCGTACAGCGCTGAGACTGAGCTGGGAGGGTGAGCCGCTGCTCAAGAACCTTTTGAAGTCCCAGCTCACCTCGATGAAGCGCCTTGAAGACCTCATTGAAAACATGATCAAGAAGCTGCTCGACCAGGCAGGACTGATGCCGTTAGTAAAGCAGTGTATGAAAGTTGAAGGTATTGGTTTTCTTACCGCTGCGCGTTTGGTCGCCACCTACCAGCGAGGCGAGTTCAAGAGTGCCGATGCCTTCATCGCCTTTTTAGGAATGGACCTGCGAGTGGCTCAGTCGGGCAAGAAAAAAGAACGCTCGACGTTGACCAAACGAGGCGATCCAGAGGTCCGTCGTTTGCTGCACAACGCGGCGATGTCAGCAGGCAGGACAGCTGCTTGGAAAACGTTTTACGAAGACAAGCAGAGCCGCGGTTTTAAAAAGACTCAAGTCCTGGTCATGCTGGCCCGCAAGCTGGCTCGAGTGGTCTTTGCCCTGATCAGAAGCGGAGAGGAATATCGCCCCAAAGCCGCTTAAGCGCTTGGCAATTACCATAGAATCTCCCACAGGGTGGTGTCTTAGCGGATGCATGCCGACAGGTTTCATGCGGGCTGGGTAGGAGTCCGCCCGCCGCCTTGGTGCCGCGCTGTCGCGCAGAGAACATGGCCGATAGCTGGCAAAATTCGAAGCTTCATTGCTAATCGATTTTAGGGCCGCTTTGCGGCCCATCGCGGCACAGGGGCCGCTCCTACACCCGTAGCCCCACCGCGGGGTTGCAGGCTATCACGGTCACCTGTAGGAGCGGCCCCTGTGCCGCGATTGGGCCCGCAGGGCCCACAAAATTCTAAAATTATTTCCTTTGAAATCAACAAGCTATTTTTTGTTCTATAGGAGCGGGCTTGCCAGCGATTGGGCCTGTGCAGCCCTGCAAGGTGAATAGGCCGGCGCTCTGTCTGTCGGCGATGCAGCGAGGCTGACCACGCTTGTCAGCCCCTTCGCTCAATCAAAATGCCATAGGCCGAAGTGCTGCAAGCTGCGAGAGAAAGACAAGATGTTCGACCGCTTTTACTTTCTCGAGATGTTCCAGCGCACTGGATCCTCCCAGCATCAAGGCGGGAACGAATCCATACATTTCATCGTGCTTCAAGGTCCCCAATTTCTTCTGCGCGGCATCGAAGAGTGACGCATAGTCATTGGACTCACGATCCAGCGAAAGCAAAAAATCTTGCAGCTTACGATCCATTTGTTCTGGTGTGGGAACGAAATCATCGACAACACATTGAGAGAGAACACTAATGATCTTCAACGAAAACCCTGTTTTTTCACCCCAAAGATAAAGGTCTCCAAATGCGCTCCGTCCGATCACATGGTAAGTGTCGGTGCGCTGGAAGCTTGTAGGTTCGAGCCAGGCATTGACCACAGCTTCATAAGCGTGCGGATCCACTAGCCAAAAAATGCCTTTCCCATAGCCACACCAGCCATGCTCAGCCCAGTATTCCAGCAAGTTCTTGGGTAATTTGCCCTCATACCGTTTGATGCTCGCTTCGGGCACCCGCTGATGGCTGATAGGTTGGCCTAACTTTTCTATGAACCTGGCATACACCTTGTCCATGCAGCCCCCTCCTGGGCTACTACTTGTGCACCCTGATAGTGGCGAACGTGCGCTCACGCTCGGTACCCAGTACCCGATACCTGTTTGGTAGCTGATTTTAATTCATCAACGTGATAATCGAGTACCTGTTGATTGTCAGGTAGGCCGGCGCTCTGTCTGTCGGCGATGCGGCGAGGCTGCCGCCGCCATCGCGGGCAAGCCCGCTCCCACAGGGGGATGTCCGAACGGATGCATGCCGGCAGGTTTCATGCGGGCTGGGTGGGAGCTGGCTTGCCAGCGATTGGGCCTGTGCAGCCACTGCAGGGTGGATAGTCCGGCGCTCTGTCTGTTGGCGATGCAGCGAGGCCGCCGATGCCATCGCGGGCAAGCCCGCTCCCACACAGGAGGTGTTCGGGCGAATGCATTCCTCATCTGGCCCGACCCCTGAACGCAAACGCCCGCGACCTCGTCCTCGTTCGAGGACGCAGGCGCGGGCGTGTCATGGCACGTGCGGTCAGGTCAGAACGTGTACTTCACGGTGGTCATGAGGTTGCGCGGGGCGCCATACACGCCCCAGGCGTCGACGTAGGAGAAGTACTTGCGGTCGAACACGTTGTTGACGTTCACCGAGGCGCTGAGGTTGTCGGTGATGTCGTAGCGGGCCATCAGGTTGGTCAGGGCGTAGCTGCCCTGGGTGTAGGTGCGCAGGTCCTGGCCGGTCTTGCTCTGCCAGTTCACGCCGCCGCCGACGGTCAGCTTGTCGTCCAGGAAGCCGGGTATGCGGTAGGTGGTGAAGGTCTTCGCGCTGTGGCGCGGGGTGTTGGTGACGATGCGGTTGTCGTCCGAGTCGGTGCTGACGCTGTAGGCGTAACCGGCGAACGCCTGCCAGCCCTCGGCCAGTTCGCCGTTGAACTCCAGCTCCACGCCCTTGGTGGTGGTGCCTTGCTCGGCGCGGTAGATGTCCGGCGAGCGCACGTAGACCGCCAGGTTGTCCTGCTCGATGCGGAACAGCGCCAGGCTGGCGTTGAGCTTGTCGTCGTTGAAGCTGCCTTTCACGCCCAGCTCGTAGCCAGTGCCTTCCTGGGGATCGAGCGGCTTGTAGTTGGCGTCACGCACGCCATAGGGCTGGGGGTTGAAGATCTTGGTGTAGCTGCCGTACACCGACCAGGTGTCGTCCAGGTCGTAGACCACCCCGGCGTAAGGCAGGAAGACACCATGACGGTCCTCCACGCTCTTGTTGCTGTTGGACGAGTCGACCCAGTCCTGATAGTCGTTGGTGCGCTTCCAGTCGGTGACCCGGCTGCCGAGGATGACGGACAGGTCGTCGGTGAGGTGGAAGCGGCCGGTGAGGTAGGCGGCGTACTGGTTTTCCTCGATGTAGGTCTTGCCGACCGTCGTCGTGTCAGGGCGCGGGCCTTGGCCGTCCCAGGCGAAGATGTTGTCGATGGTGCCGTCGTACCCGGTCCACGGCCCGAACCAGCCGCCATGGCTCGGCGTGTTCTCGGTGTAGCGCGACAGGGTCACGCCGGCGATCAGCTCATGCTCGCGCCCGAACAGGCTGAAGGGGCCGGTGACGTAGGCATCGAGGTTGTTCTGGCGCGGGCTGCCCGACCAGCGGTTGGGGTACATATAGGCCCCCGAACCGTCGGCGGCGTTGATTTCCCCGTTCATGTAGTTGATCAGCTCGTCGAACTCCATGACGCTGTGGCTGACTTCGATCTTGCCGCTCCAGCCATCGCCGAACTGATGCTCCAGGGAACTGAAGACGTTGGTGGTCTTGCGGTCGTTGTACGACCAGGTCGGGGCGCTGTTCTTCGAGCGGCCGAAATCGCTCTTGCTGCCATCGGCGAAGCGGACCTGGAAGCCCGTGCGCAGCGGGTCGTCGGCCTGGGCATTGATGTAGCTGAAGCCGGCGGTGAGCATGGTCGCATCGCTCAGGTCGAACTCGGTGATGCCGTAGACCAGCTGGGTCTCCTGCTTGAGGCGGTCGACGTAGGAATGCTGGGTCTTGTAGTCCACCACCAGGCGACCGCGCACGTTACCGCTGTCGGTCAGCGGACCCGACACGTCGAAACCGGTGCCGTAGCGGTCCCAATTGCCGGCTTCGGCGGTCACGCTGCCCTGGAAGGTGGCGGTCGGGCGCTTGCGGATCAGGTTGATGGTGGCCGACGGAGTGCCGGTGCCGCTGATCAGGCCGGTGGCGCCGCGCACGACTTCGACACGGTCGTACATGGCGGTGTTCTGGGTGGTGTTGTCCAGGCGCGGCGAGGTCGGCACCCCGTCGATCTCGAAGTTGTTGATCTGGAAGCCCCGCGACCAGTACGTGTCGTTCTCGGCGCCGATGCCGGTGCGCAGCACGGTGATGCCGGGAGTGGCCTCGAGCACTTCGGTGAGGTTGGTCAGCTTCTGGTCGTCCAGGCGCTGGCGGGTGACCACGGTGACCGACTGCGGCGTTTCCTTTTGGGTCAGGTTCAGCCGCGTCGAGCTGCTGGACATGTAGGTGGTGTACGAACCACTGCCTTCGGTCACCGAGCCCGGTGCCATGCCGGAGATCGAGGTCATGCCCAGTTCCAGCGCGCCACTGTCGGCCGACGGCGGCGCCATCAGCAGCACGGTGTTGCCTTCCACGCGGTACGACAGGCCGCTGCCGCTCAGCAGGCGCTGCAGCGCTTCCTGGGTCGACACCGAACCGGACACGGCGCGGGCGTTGAGCCCCTGGACCAGCTCCGGGCTGTACAGGATCTGCATGTCGGTCTGCTGACCCAGTTGCTGCAAGGCACTGGCCAAGGGCTGCGCGGCGATGTCGACCGACACCTGATCGGCGTGCACGGCGCTGCTCCCCAGCAGCGTCAGTGCCAGCAGGGCGCCAGGCAGTACGGATCGGCGCGTGAGCAAGGCGCGCACGGCATGGGTCAGCGGAGTGGGGCGAAGTGTCGGGTGGCGCATGGTGACAAGGCTCCTGAATGAAGCGGGCAGTTATTTTTTTAGGGGTCCGATGAGAAGGTCTCGACCTCTCACCAACGAAATGCGAAGCGCGATCTTTAGCCGCTGCGCCAAAAAAAGATCGCTGAGGTACAGATCCGCTGTTGCAAGGCAGATAAGGCCACTCGTGCGTCAAGAGGCCGACACGTTTCGTCGGGCCCTTGACGCACCTGCCTCAGGCCGTGGCGTAGTCGCTGACGACGCGACCAGCTTCCATGCGCACGCATTGATCGGCGATGTCGAAGTAGCGGTCGTCATGGGAGATCACGATGATGGTCTTGCCCATCCGCTTGAGGTCCGGCAGCAGCTCGGTGTAGAAGATGCGGCGGAAGGTCGGGTCCTGGTCCGCCGCCCATTCGTCGAACACCAGCACGGGCCGCTGCTCCAGCCAGGCGTTGACCAGTGCCAGGCGCTTGCGCTGGCCGGTGGACAGGTCGGTGGTGGTGAACTTGCCGTCCTGGATGCTGACCTTGTGCGCGATCTCCAGCCGCTCCAGGTACTGATGGGCCTCGTCGGGGATGGCCTGATCGCCCTGGATGACCTCGTCGAACAGGTAGTAGTCAGCGAAGATGGTGGTGAACAACTGGCGGTAGCGGTCACGGTCGGCGGCCTCCACCACCTTGCCATCGAGCACCACCTGGCCTTGCTGGGGGGCGTACAGACCCAGCAGCAGCTTGATCAGCGTGGTCTTGCCGCAGCCGTTCTCGCCGACGATGAAGACGATCTCGCCCTGCTCGATACGCAGGTTGACCGGGCCCAGACGGAAGGGCGGCGCATCACCTACCGGCGGGAAGGCGTAGGTGACGTCGTTCAGTTCCAGCGTATCGATCGAGGCGCGTGCCGCCGGGGCATCGGTCAGCAGCAGGTGCGGCTCGGGCGAGGAGAACTGGCGCGACAGCTCGGCAATGCGCTGGAAGGCGATGCCGGCACGGCTGACGATGGGCAGGGTGCCGATCAGGTGTTCGAGCGGGCCTTTCATGTACAGCAGCACCAGCACGAAGCCGCTGATCACCGCCTTGTCCTGGCCAGGTCCGGTGCCGTGCATCCACAGCGCGATGCCGATGACCACGAAGAACAGCATGGAGCCGAAGGTCTTGGCGATGACGAAGGTGTTGATCGCGCGGATCTGGGTCTTGCAGATGAACTCGGCGGTCGCCTGGATGCCATGGGTGAACATCCGATGGCGACGGGGACGGTGGATGCGCAGCTCCTTGGCGCCGCCGGCCACCGCGTTGTACTGGCGCTGCAGTTCGTCTTCGGCGTCGCGCGCGGCCATGAAGCCCTGCACGCCGACCGACTGCGCCACGTACTGGGCCGTGACCCCGACGGCGATGGCCACCAGCATCAGCAGGAACATCGGCCACGACAGCAGGGCCAGGTAGCCCAGGCAGCCCAGGGTGACGGTGAGCGAGATCGCCAGCGGCGCGAAGGCGAAGGCGAAGTCGCTGATGGTGTCCACGTCGTGGGTCAGCACCGGGATCAGCCGATGGCTGCGAAAGCGCTCGATCTGCTCGATGGGCGCCGCCAGCACCTTCTCGCCCAGCGTCTTGCGCAGCGTGGCGATGATGTGCTGGCCCACGTAGTTGGTGCCGATGTCCGACAGGATGGTGCTGACCAGGGCCAGCACGCAGAGGCCGACGAAGCCCAGCGCGAGCCCACGGCCCAGTTCGCTGTCGGCGTGCAGCGCCGTGTTGATGGTGGCCAGCAGGACGGTGACGCTCAGGCCGCCGAGCATCCCCAGGACGATGGACACGCCGACGATCAGCCTGAAGGGCTTGAGCAGGACCATCAGCTCACGCAGGGCGCCCGGAGTGGCGGCGCTCATCGGATAGGGTCCAGGGTCGGGCGTGGATGAACGACGCGGGCAGGGCGCGGCGTGGACACGGGGGTCTGGCTCATGGTGACGGTTCCTGGGGCAGTGAAGGGGCGCGCGCAGGAAGTGCCCCTTGTCCTGCGGCGCGTACACCGGAAGGAACGAGCCAGGAGCGGCCTAATTTACCGTCGGCGCCGGGTCAGAGCGGGCGCATGACGCGAAAGCCGATCCAGTCGCCACGGTCGGTGGCGTAGGCGTTGTTGCGGTTGCCCGAGCGCGAGAAGATCGGCGCCTCGCCCCAGTCGTTGCCGCGAATGCTGACCAGTTTGCACGCGCCGTCCTTCCAGGCGCTGCCGTCACTGGGGGCGCCGCGGTAATGGTCGTGGTAGCAGTCGGCGACCCACTCGTAGACGTTGCCGTGCATGTCGTACACGCCGTAGGCGTTGGGCGGGAAGCTGCCGACCGGCGAGGTGTAGCTGTAGCCGTCCTTGGGGCCGTAGACGTTGGCGTTCTTGCTGATCTCGTAGTTGGCATCGGGCTGGAACGGGAAGGCCCCTTCGGTCCCGCCACGGGCGGCGTATTCGCGCTGGGCTTCGCTGACCATGCGGTAGGGCTGGCCGGTCTTCTTCGACAGCCAGGCGACGTAGGCCTCGACATCGGCATAGCTCATGCACACGGCAGGCTGGCGTGGGCCTTGTGCGTAGCTGGGCTGGCTGTTGGTGCAGCGTCGGCCGGGGCGATCGTCGCCATCGGCGATGACCACACCGGCGTCTTTCTGGTAGGCCGCCCACTCACCGGCGGTGACCTGGAAGCGGCTGATGGCGAAGGGCTGGGTGAAGGTCACCGGGTGTTGCGGGCTTTCGTCTTCCTGGCGGCCCATCTCGTTGTCCGGCGTGCCCATGGTGAAGGTGCCGGCGGGCAGCACCACCATCTCCGGGCAGAGCGTGTCGCAGTCGCGAAACACCGTGCCGGGACGTTGGGCGGGCTCGGCGGCCTGAAGCGGCAGGCTGCAGGCGGCGAGCAGGGCGGCGAGGGTGAAGGTCTGGAGCGGCGGGGTCATGGCGAAGCCTCGTTCAAGGGAGCGGGGGCGCGGCGGCGTCGACCGCCGGTGATCGAGCGGAGGGGCTGGGCGATGGGGCGGCCGACCAGCCGCCGCCCAGGGCCTTGTACAGCGAGGCGGCCCCTTGCAGGCGGGCCAGACGCAGTTGCACCTGTTCGTCCTGGGCCTGGTAGAGCGTGCGCTGGGTGTCGAGCACGGTGAGCAGGGTCTCGGCGCCCGCGGCATAGCGCTGCTGGGCCAGATCGGAGGCGATCTGCGCCTGGCGTGCCTGCTCGTCCTGCCAGCGACGCTGGTGCTCGACCCCGTCGATGGCGTTGAGCGCTTGCTCGACATCGGCGAAACCGGCGAGCAGGCTAGCGCCGTAGGCGTGCAGCAGTTCTTCCTGTTCGGCCTTGGCCAGGGTGTGCCCGGCGCGCAGGCGGCCGCGGTCGAAGACCGGGGCGAGCAGGCCTGCGGTCAGCGTGTAGTAGGGGCTGTCCATCACATCGGCGAAGGTGCGCGCGCCACTGCCCAGTTCAGCGCCCAGCACCAGCTGCGGCAGCATGGCCGCCCGGGCGACCTGGACGTTGGCGCTGGCAGCGGCCAGGCGTGCCTCGGCCGCGGCGATGTCCGGGCGGCGGACGAGCAGGTCGCTGGGCAGACCGGCATCGATGCGTGGCCAGTGCAGCGTGGCGAGGGTTTCGTCGAACGGTGGCAGCGCCTGGACCGGGTCGCCCAGCAGCGTGGCCAGGACGATCCGCGCCTCGTGCAGGCGCTGGTCGAGCCGCGCCAACTGACGCGCCTGGGCCGCGACCAGGCTGTGCTGCTGGGCCACCTCCAGTGCGGTGGCCGAGCCGGCCTGCTGGCGCGTCTGCACCCAGTTCAGCACGTCGCGGGCGTTGTCCAGGTTGAGCTGGGCGATGCGCGCCTGCTCGTTCAGCGCCAGGCATTGCAGGTAGCCGTCGGCCACGGCAGCGAGCAGGGTCAGCTCGACGGTCTGGCGGTCGAACCGGGTGGCCTCCAGGTCACGCACCGCACGGGTCTGGGCCGCGCGCAGGCCGCCCCAGAAATCCACTTCGTAACGGGCGCTCAGGCGCGTGGTGAAGGCCGTGCTGGTGCGCTCGGCACGGTCCACGTCGAGCTGATCGTAGCCCTCGCCCCGGAGCAGGCGCTGGCGGCTGGCGTCCACGCCCAGTTGCACCTCGGGCAGCAAGGGCGCCCCGGCGATGGTGGTGCGTGCCTGGGCCTGACGCACCCGTGCCACGGCCGCCGCCAGGTCCTGGCTGTTGGCCAGGGCGCGGGTGACCAGCCGTTCCAGTTCGGGGCTGCCGAAGGCGCGCCACCAGGCTGCGTCCGGGCGTTCGGCGCGGGTGTCGACCTGGCCTTGCCAGGCGCGCGGCACGGTGACGTCGGTCTGCGGCGCCGGGGCGGTGGCGCACGCGCTCAGGCACAGGCTCAGGGTCAAGGGGCCGAGGCGGCTGGGCAGGGTCATGGGTTATTCACTGGTCAGGGCGGTGACCGGGTCAAGGCTGGCCGCCTTGCGCGCCGGCATGAAGCCGAAGAGAACGCCGGTGGCCACCGCGCAGGCGAAGGCGCCGCACAGGGCACCGGCCGAAAAGGCGACGGCGATGTCGAACAGCGTCAGCAATGCGCCGGTCGCCAGGGCCAGCACCAGCCCGGTGACGCCGCCGACCATCGACAGCAGCACCGCCTCGGTCAGGAACTGGCGCAGGATGTCGCGCTGCCGCGCGCCGGTGGCCATGCGGATGCCGATTTCCCGGGTCCGCTCGCGCACGGTCATGAGCATGATGTTCATCACCCCGATACCGCCGACCAGCAGCGAGATGGCCGCGATGGCGCCGAGCATCAGCGACAGGGTGTTCTGGGTGCGCGCCTCGGCCTGGATCATGGCCGCCGCGTTGGTCAGCGAGTAGTCGCGCGTGCCATGGTGCAAGCGCAGCATCAGCCGGTCGATGGCGTGCTCGGTTTCCTTCACGCGGGCCGAGTCAGCGGCCGCGATGGCGATGTACTCGGGGTCACGGCTGCCGAACAGGCGGATGGACGCGGCGGAGTAGGGCACTGCGATGCGCCCGTCGCTGTCGGTGTCGCCGGAACTGGAGCCTTTCTCCTGGAGTACGCCGATCACCTGGAACGGCACGTTGCCGATCAGGATGTACTGGCCGATCGGGTGGGCGACGCCGGCCATCAGCTTGGTGCGCACCTTGTGCCCGATCACCGCCACCGCCGAGGCGTTGCGCTCGTCGGCCTCGGTGAAGTAGCTGCCTTCGACCACCGGCCAGTTGAAGATGTGGGTGAACGCCGTGTTGTTCCCGCCGACGTAAAACTGCTCGGCGGCATTGCCGTAGCGCACGGTCAGGTCCTTGCCGTTGACCGGCATGATCCGCTGCACTTCGGGGAGCTGGGCGATGGCGGCGACATCGTCCAGGCTCACGATGCCGACCTTGGAGTGGGGCGTGGCGGCATCGCCGCCCAGGTACAGGATGTTCGAGCCGAATGCCGCCATCTGCGCCACCACCTGGCGCTTGCTGCCTTCGCCCACTGCCAGCATCACCACCACCGAGGCGACGCCGATGACGATGCCGAGCAAGGTGAGGGCGGTGCGGAACCGGTTGATCCACATGATCCGCCAGGCGGCCTGCAAGGACTCGACCAGCTCGCCGCGCCAGGCACCGCGGGCGGTGGCGCCCTCGTCCAGGCGCTGGCGCAGTGCCGTGGCGTCCAGGCTCTGCACGGCAGGGCGCGTGGGCGCCTGCTCGTTGGCCGAATCGCTGACCACCAGGCCATCGCGGATCTCGATCACCCGCTGGGCGCGGGCCGCGACGTCGCGGTCATGGGTGATCAGGATCACCACGTGGCCCTGGGCCGCCAGTTCGTCGAGCAGGGCCATTACCTCGGCGCCGCTGTGGCTGTCCAGCGCACCGGTGGGTTCGTCGGCGAGGATGATGTGGCCGCCGTTCATCAAGGCCCGGGCGATCGACACGCGCTGTTGCTGGCCCCCGGAGAGCTGGTGCGGGCGATTACCGGTGCGCGTGCCCAGGCCCGGGCGCTCGAGCAGGGCGCGGGCTCTTGCATGGCGCTGCGCCGGTGCGGTGCCGGCGTAGATCGCCGGCATCTCGACGTTTTCCTGAGCCGAGCCGGAGGCGATCAGGTGATAGCCCTGGAACACGAAGCCGAACGCCTCGCGGCGCAGCCAGGCCAGCTCATCACTGTCCAGCTCGGCGACGTCGCGGCCGGCGAACAGGTACTGGCCGCTGGTGGGGCGATCCAGGCAGCCGAGGATGTTCATCATCGTCGACTTGCCCGAGCCCGACGCGCCGACGATGGCGACGAACTCGCCAGGGTGGATGCTCAGGCTGATGCCACGCACCACCTCGACCGTGGGCGTGTCGACACCCCCGTAGCGCTTGCGGATGTCACGCAACTCGATCAGCGGCACGCTCATTTCAGCCTCCATCGGTCGCGCCACCGATCACCAGGCGGTCGCCGTCGGCCAGGCCGTCGAGCACCTGCACGCGCAGGCGATCGCTCAAGCCGACACGCACCTCGCGGCGTTCGACCTTGCCCTTGGCCGTGAGCACCCGGGCGATGCGCCGGTCTTCGGCCGCAGCGTCCTCTTCGAGCGCAGCCACCGGGGCGGTCAGCACGCCGTCCGCCTGGCCGGCGACGAAGAATACCTGCGCGGTCATCTCGGCCATCAGCGCGTCGTCGGCGTTGTCGATGTCCAGCAGCACGGTGTACAGCACCACCTTGCCACTGCTGTCGCCGGAGGCGTTGGGCGCGCCGCCGCCCTGGCTGGACTGGTCCAGCGGCTTGGGCGGGATCGGCAGGATCTGCCGCACGGTGGTGCTCCAGCGGCGCTTGCCGCCGGCCAGGGTGGTGAAGTAGGCCTGCATGCCCGGGCGCACCTTGCCGATGTCGGCCTCGGACACTTCGGCCCACACCGTCATCGGTGACAGCCGCGCGATGCGCAGGATCAGCGGCGTCTGTTGCTGGGCGTTGAGGGTCTGGCCTTCGCGTGCGTCCACGGCGACCACGGTGCCGGACATCGGCGCGTAGATGCGCGTGTAGCCCAGCTCGGCCTCGTCGCTGCGCAGGCTGGCCTGGGCCTGGCGGATCTGCGCCTGGTACATGGCGATGCGTGCCTGGGTCGTCTCGAGCTGGGCCAGGGCGGTCTGCACGTCCTCGTCCCGCGTGGCGCCGCCCTTGGCCAGGTGCTGCTGGCGCTGGTACTGGGTCTTGGCCAGGCGTTGCTGGGCCCGCTGTTCGTCCAGCTGGGCCTTGAGGTTCTCGATCGAATAGCGGGCGGCGTCCAGGCGGGCGCGCTGGGTGGAAGGGTCGATCTCGACCAGCAGTTGACCCTGCTCGACACGATCGCCGACCTCGACGTGCAGCGTGCGGATCTGGCCGCTGGCCTGGGCGCCGACGTCCACGTAACGACGCGGCTGCAGGGTGCCGAGCGCGGTGACGCTGCTTTCGATGTCGCCGCGGCTGACCGCGACGGTGGCGAGCGAGGCGGTGGGATCGGGCAGCAGCTTCCAGGCGGTCAGTGCGCCGATGACCAGCAGGCCAAGGGTGACGCTCAACAGCCGACGTGTACGCGGGGGACGACTCATGCAGATTCCGGCCGACAGGGAGGGGGCTTGGGGCTGGCCCAAGAAACTTCCAGTTAGACGAGGGGGCGGTTGGCTAATTTAGCGTGAGCTGAAAAATGCAGGTGTCGGGGTGCTACCGGGAAGGCTTGCGCTTTATCAGCGGGCCTGGCGAACAGGGGTGTCGGCCCCGGCCTCATCGCGGGCAAGCCCGCTCCCACACTGTCCTGAAGCAGCAGCGCCACGCAGTCAGAGCGGCTATCAGGGATCTTGTGGGATGCTCTACTCGGTACATGTCCAACCGCATGCGGCGCCTGGCAGGGCCTTCTCGCTGGCAAGCCAGCTCCCACCCCGACCTCTGCAGCCGTCAATGGAGGCATGGCTGCGCAAGCAGCTTGTGGGAGCGGGCTTGCCCGCGATGGCGTCCGTTTCGTCACCACCTGCCTGGCGGGCAGCCCGCTACAAAGGATTGCGTCGGCCCGCCAGGCCTGCAATGCCGTTCAAACACGTGGCGATCCGACAGGTTCAGTCCAGGCCGGACAGCCTTATAGGCCAGGGCGCCTCACCGTTCACCGAGTTGCAGACACGTCTTACGCACCGGTTTGTTATGCTCTGCTCCTTTTTTCAGAGCGGAGCTGTCATGGCTGCTTTCGACCACACGCGCCAGCTCGGGCGCGCCGACCACCGGACCCTGGGCCTGGCGGCACTGGGCGGAGCGCTGGAGATCTACGATTTCATCATCTTCGTGTTCTTCGCGCTGACCCTGAGCCAGTTGTTCTTTCCGCCGCAGATGCCCGAATGGCTGCGCCTGCTGCAAAGCTTCGGCATCTTCGTCACCGGCTACCTGGCACGCCCCCTGGGCGGACTGGTGATGGCGCATTTCGCCGATCACCTGGGGCGCAAGCGGGTGTTCGGCCTGAGCATCCTGATGATGGCCTTGCCGTGCCTGCTGATCGGGGTGATGCCGACCTACGCCGACATCGGCTATGCCGCCCCGTTGATCCTGCTGGCCCTGCGCATCCTGCAGGGCGCAGCGGTCGGGGGCGAGGTGCCGAGCGCCTGGGCCTTCGTCGCCGAGCACACGCCCCCGGGGCGGCGCGGCTATGCCCTGGGCTTCCTGCAGGCCGGGCTGACCTTCGGCTACCTGCTCGGCGCACTGACCGCGACCGCCCTGGCGCATGTCTACAGCCCGCAGGAAATCCTCGACCATGCCTGGCGCTATCCTTTCCTGCTGGGCGGTGTCTTCGGCCTGGTCGGGGTGTGGCTGCGCCGGTGGCTCAGCGAGACGCCGGTGTTCCTGGCCCTGCGCGAGCGGCGTGAGCGTCCTGTGGCGTTTCCCCTGCGCCAGGTGCTGACCGAACACCGTCACGCGCTGATCCCGGCAGCGCTGCTGACCTGTGTGCTGACCTCGGCGGTGGTGGTGCTGGTGGTGATCACACCGACCGTGATGCAGCAGCGCTTTGGCCTGGACGCGGGCCGGACGTTCGCCTTGAGCGCCCTGGGGATCGTGTTTCTGAACCTGGGGTGTGTGATCGCCGGGCTGTTGGTCGACCGCTTCGGTGCGTGGCGTGCCTTGATGGGCTACAGCCTGCTCCTGCCGCTGGGCATCGGGACCTTGTACGCCAGCCTGGTCGGGGGCGGGGGCTGGACCGGCGTGGCCTATGCGCTGGCCGGGTTGTCGTGCGGCGTGGTCGGCGTGGTGCCGTCGATCATGGTGGGGTTGTTCCCGGCGCCCGTGCGGGTGTCGGGTATCTCCTTCACCTACAACCTGGCCTATGCGGTGTGGGCCAGCACGACGCCCTTGGCGCTGATCGCGCTGATGCCGTGGAGCCCCTGGGTCTGCGTGGGGTTCTGCGCGATCATGGGGCTGGTGGGTGCCTTGACGGCCTGGCGCTTCGCACGGCACACGTCGCCGACGACGCCGTTGGCCCAGGATGCGGCGTACGCCAAGGACTAGGCGCCGCAGCCTAGCGCAGGCCCACGAACGAAAAAGCCCAGGTCGCAGGACCTGGGCTTTTTCATGGGCGGCGTCGCCGATCACATGTTGGGGTAGTTCGGGCCACCCGCGCCTTCCGGGGTCACCCAGACGATGTTCTGCGCCGGGTCCTTGATGTCGCAGGTCTTGCAGTGCACGCAGTTCTGCGCGTTGATCTGGAAGCGCTTGCTGCCATCTTCCTGGCTGACCACTTCATAGACACCGGCAGGGCAGTAGCGCTGGGCCGGCTCGTCGTACAACGGCAGGTTGCTGGCGATCGGAACATTCGGGTCGATCAGCTTCAGGTGGCACGGCTGCTCTTCTTCATGGTTGGTGCTGGAGAGGAACACCGAGCTCAGCTTGTCGAAACTGAGCTTGCCGTCGGGCTTGGGGTAGTCGATCTTCTTGGAATCGGCCGCCAGCTTGAGGCAGGCGTAGTCCGGCTTCTTGTTGCGCAGGGTGAACGGCAGCTTGCCCTTGAACCAGTTCTGGTCGATGTAGTTGAAGGCCGCGCCGAACAGCGGACCGAACTGGTGCATGGCCGGGCCGAAGTTGCGGCTGGCGTGCAGTTCTTCGTAGACCCAGCTGGCCTTGAAGTCCTGGGTGTAGCCCTCCAGTCGGTCACCGCCCTCGCGGCCGGCGGCCAGGGCCTCGACCACGGCGTCGGCGGCGAGCATGCCGGACTTCATGGCCGTGTGGCTGCCCTTGATCTTGGCGAAGTTCAGCGTGCCCAGGTCGCAGCCGATCAGCGCGCCGCCGTCGAAGACCATCTTCGGCAACGAGTTCAGGCCGCCCTTGCAGATGGCTCGCGCGCCGTAGCTGATGCGCTTGCCACCTTCGAGGTACTGGCTGATCACCGGGTGGTGCTTGAGGCGCTGGAACTCATCGAACGGCGACAGGTACGGGTTGCTGTAGGCCAGATCGACGATCAGACCGACCACCACCTGGTTGTTCTCCAGGTGATAGAGGAACGAGCCGCCGGTGTTGTCGGCATTGACCACGTCCAGCGGCCAGCCGGCCGTGTGCACCACCAGGCCCTGCTCATGGCGTGCCGGGTCGACTTCCCAGATTTCCTTCAGGCCGATGCCGTAGTGCTGCGGGTCGGCCTCGCTGTCGAGGCCGAAGCGGCGGATCAGCTGCTTGCCGATGTGGCCACGGCAGCCTTCGGCGAACAGCGTGTACTTGGCGCGCAGTTCCATGCCGGGGGTGTAGAGGCCGTCCTTGGGCTGACCTTCGCGGTCCACGCCCAGGTCGCCGGTGACGATGCCGCGAACGATGCCGGCCTCGTCGATCAGCGCTTCCTGGGCGGCAAAGCCGGGGTAGACCTCCACGCCGAGGTTCTCGGCCTGCTGGGCCAGCCAGCGGCACAGGTTGCCCAGGGAGATGATGTAGTTGCCCTGGTTGTGCATGGTGCGGGGCACGAACAGGTCCGGCACCTTGACCGAACCGGCCGCGTCCTTGAGCACATAGATGTCGTCGCGCTTGACCTCGGTGTTCAACGGCGCGCCCATGGCCTTCCAGTCAGGGAACAGCTCGTCGAGGGCGCGGGATTCGAACACGGCGCCGGAGAGAATGTGGGCGCCGACCTCGGAGCCTTTCTCGACCACGCAGACGCTGATCTCGGCGCCCGTCTCGGCGGCTCTCTGCTTCAGGCGGCAGGCCGCCGACAGCCCGGCAGGGCCTGCGCCGACGATGACCACGTCGAATTCCATGTATTCGCGTTCCACAGGTTCTCTCCTACTCAAGGCTCATCAGCGGTTGCTTGTCGGGTGGGCGCAACTCTGGGTGCACGGCGCCTGGGCCGTGGCTTTCTCCAACGCCGCACTGCACCGCTTTGTCGTGGCGAGCATTATATCTACACCAGGGGAAGGGTCCAATACAAACGTTTGTTTGAATGTGCGGGAAGCCCGTAAAAACGCCAGGACACGGCTGGACGCTGGCCGATTTGCCGTATTGACCCGATGGGGTGATGCGGTCAAGATACGAGCAGTTTTACGCTCGCCGTAGGCTGACCGTTGGGCAAGTGAGCACCCTGGAAACCCAGGTGAAAAGCAGGGGATTCCCGCCAGGACCCGCGTTGTAGTGCAGTTTACACGTCGCGACAGCAAATCACCCGCAGGTTTTGCCCTGGCGCGGACCGGGCCGGTCGGTCCATGGTAAATCCGCCCGCCGCCATCCGTTTCCAGGGGTGTCCAGACCCACGCGCATCGCCGGGCATGCCCAGGCGACTATCTATTCACCGGAGAGTAACGAGGAATCCATGAAGGTTCTTGTAGCTGTCAAACGAGTGGTCGACTACAACGTCAAGGTTCGCGTCAAGGCGGATCACTCCGGCGTCGACCTCGCCAACGTCAAGATGTCCATGAACCCCTTCTGCGAGATCGCCGTGGAAGAAGCCGTACGCCTCAAGGAAAAGGGCGTCGCCACCGAGATCATCGCCGTCAGCGTCGGCCCGACCGCTGCCCAGGAGCAACTGCGCACCGCGCTGGCGCTGGGCGCCGACCGCGCCATCCTGGTCGAGGCCGCCGACGAACTCGGCTCGCTGGCCGTGGCCAAGCTGCTCAAGGCCGTGGTCGACAAGGAGCAACCGCAACTGGTCATCCTCGGCAAGCAGGCCATCGACAGCGACAATAACCAGACCGGCCAGATGCTCGCCGCGCTGACCGGCTTCGCCCAGGGCACCTTCGCCTCCAAGGTCGAACAGGCGGGCGACACCCTGAACGTCACCCGCGAGATCGACGGTGGCCTGCAGACCGTCGCGCTGAAGCTTCCGGCCGTCGTCACCACCGACCTTCGCCTGAACGAGCCGCGCTACGCGTCGTTGCCGAACATCATGAAGGCCAAGAAGAAGCCGCTGGAAACCGTCACCCCGGATGCGCTCGGCGTGTCCATCGCCTCGACCACCCAGACCCTCAAGGTCGAAGCCCCGGCCGCTCGTGGCGCCGGCATCATGGTCAAGTCGGTGGAAGAGCTGGTCGAGAAACTGAAGAACGAGGCGAAGGTAATCTGAAATGACAGTCCTGATCATCGCTGAACACGAAAACGGCGCGCTCGCGCCGTCCACGCTCAACACCGTGGCTGCTGCTGCCAAGATCGGGGGCGAGGCACACGTGCTGGTCGCCGGCCAGAACGTCGGCGCCGTGGCCGAGGCCGCTGCCAAGATCGCCGGTGTCGCCAAGGTGCTGGTCGCCGACAACGCTGCCTATGGCCATGCCCTGCCGGAAAACGTCGCGCCGCTGGTCAAGGAGCTGGCCGCCAGCTACAGCCACGTGCTCGCGCCTGCCACCACCAATGGCAAGAACATCCTTCCGCGCGTCGCCGCGCTGCTGGACGTCGACCAGATCTCCGAGATCATCTCGGTCGAGTCCGCCGATACCTTCAAGCGTCCGATCTACGCCGGCAACGCCATCGCCACCGTGCAGTCCAGCGCTGCGGTGAAGGTCATCACCGTGCGTGCCACCGGCTTCGATGCCGTGGCCGCCGAGGGCGGTTCGGCCGCCATCGAAGCCGTTGGCGCTGCGCATGACGCCGGGCTTTCGTCCTTCGTCGGCGAAGAACTGGCCAAGTCCGACCGTCCCGAGCTGACCGCTGCCAAGGTGGTGATCTCCGGTGGCCGCGGTATGGGCAACGGCGACAACTTCAGCCACCTGTACAGCCTGGCCGACAAGCTCGGCGCCGCCGTCGGTGCATCGCGCGCCGCGGTCGATGCCGGTTTCGTGCCCAACGACATGCAGGTTGGTCAGACCGGCAAGATCGTCGCGCCGCAGCTGTACATCGCCGTCGGCATTTCCGGCGCGATCCAGCACCTGGCAGGCATGAAGGACTCCAAGGTGATCGTCGCGATCAACAAGGACGAAGAGGCGCCGATCTTCCAGGTCGCCGACTACGGCCTGGTCGCTGACCTGTTCGAAGCGGTACCGGCGCTGGAAAAGCTGGTCTGATTCGTTCGCGTCACTTATAAAGAGGCCCGGCGTTCCCACGAACGTCGGGCTTTTTTGTCAGCGCGAAGGAGACAGGGATGGTGGGGTTGGGCCGAATCATGATCGCGACTGCCTTATGGGGGCTGTCGCTGTCGCCCCTGGCAGAGGCAGCCGGTCGCTGCGAACGTCTGGTGGCCACGGGCAGCCCCGACAACCCGCCTTACGTGTGGCAGGACCCTCGTCACCCTGACCGGTTGATCGGCGCCGACGTCGACCTGCTGGAGCAGATCGCCCGGGATCTGGGCGTGACGGTCCAGGTGCTCTCGGCCGGAACCCGCGAGCAGGCCGTAGAAGAGGCACGCAGCGGGCGGCTGGACCTGTTGCTGGACCTGCCCCTGGAGGCGGCGCGCCTGACCGCGTTCGACTACCTGCATCCGGCCGTGCACGTCGACGACTACCAAGTTTGGACACGCCACGATGCGGCCATCGCCTATGCGTCGCTCGAGCAGTTGCAGCCCTTGCAGGGCAGCCTGGTCGATGCCGCCCGTGCGCCCGAAGCGATGCAGGGGCTGCTCGAGGCGGGGCTCGAACTCGAACGTGCCCAGACACCGACAGAGGCTTTCCAGCGCCTGACGCTGGGGCAGCTGGACTACGTCATCGCCCCGCGCTTCGTCGGCATGGCGACCGTGCAGCGACTGGGGCTGAGCGCTGCCGTGATCGCCAGTGGCGTTCCGGCGCAGCGGGTCGAACGCTACCTGGCCCTCTCGCACAATTCGGCCTGCAACGATGCCTGGTTGCGCGGCGAGCTGTCGCGACGCCTGCTCGACGGTGCGTTCGAGCCGGCCCGACAGCACGCCTTGCAGCGCAACCTGCAACGCTGGCAGGCGCAGCAGGCGGCGGTGGCCGGTCCCCATGACACGGCCGAATGATCCGCCGACGCCCGTGCTCGTCAGTGCGCAAAGCGGGTTATCATGCGCGACCCGCGCTGCGTCGCCGCCTCGCGACCGCATGTCGCTCATCGCTTATCCGTCAGGAGCTGAAGCCGTTTTGAACAGATTGGATTTGACTGTGGCCCGGAACGTGACGCGCGGTCCTGTGCGTGCACTGAGCCTGGCCCTGGTACTCGGCGTCATGGCCGGCTGCGCCACCGACCCCGCACCCCATGAGCAGATGCGCCTGGCCGAACAGGCCCTCGAGCAGGCCAAGTCGGTCGGCGCGACCGACCAGCAGGAAACGCTCGCGCTGGCCGAGGAAAAACTCACCCGTGCCCGTACGGACCTGGCCGCCGATCAGAATCGCGAAGCGCGGATGCGTGCCGAGCAGGCCGAGCTGGACGCACGCCTGGCCGAGGCCCAGGTGCTGACGCAAAAGCGCGATGAGCAGGTGCAGGCATTGCAGGCACGTATCCAGCGCTTGCGCCAGCAACTGGAGGCGCGACCATGACCCGACTGTCGAACCGTTGGGCAATGGCTATTCTGCTGGCCTCGGTCGGTGGCCTGCACGGCTGCGCCAGTCAACGCAGCGAAGTGGCGCTCGAGCAGGCTTCTGCCACGTTCCAGCAGATCAAGGACGATGCCGACGTGCTGCGCAGCGCGCCACGTGACGTGATCCGCGCCGGGGAGTCCCTGGGCCGCGCCGAACGCCTGGCCACCTACGTCGGCAGCGGCAGCGACGTGCGCCAGTACGCCTACCTCAGTCAGCGCTACAGCGAGATCGCGCGCGAGCACATGCGCCTGGCCCTGAGCGAAGAGCAACTGGTCAAACTCGACCTCAAGCGCCAGCGGCTGCAACTGGCCCTGCGCGAGGCCAAGCTGGCCAGCGTTCAGCAGCAGGGCAAATGGCTGGAGGCGGAAATCGCCGCCCTGGCCTCCGAAGACAGCGACCGTGGCCTGGTCCTGACCTTGGGTGACGTGCTGTTCGACACGGGTCGGGCCGAGCTGAAGAACTCGGCCAGCCGCACCGTGCTCAAGCTGGTGCAGTTCCTTCAGCTCAACCCCCGGCGAGTGATCCGCATCGAAGGCTACACCGACAGCACCGGCTCGACCGAAGACAACCTGCAGCTGTCGCGCGATCGCGCGCAGTCGGTGGCCGACATGCTGATCGACCTGGGCGTCGAGGAAAAACGTGTCCAGGTCATGGGCTATGGCGACCAGTACCCGGTGGAAGCCAACGCGTCCGAACGGGGCAGGGCCAAGAACCGTCGTGTGGAAGTGGTGTTCTCGGACGACAAGGGCCGGTTGGCACCGCTGCGCTGACCGGCGCACGAGAGGCCCAGGGCGCCGCCAGGTCGTGCGTCGCCCTGGGAAGCGAGGCTGTACGGTCGATGAATCGACGATCTGTATCAGTACACTTTGCGACTGTTACGGTATTCTGCGTCTGTGAGCTCCATAAGAATAACGAAGCCTGCGCATCGAGACATTGCCATGACCAACCTGTTGCTCTACCAGCGCATCGCCCAGCAACTGGCGGACGACATCCGCCGTGGTGTCTATCGCCCAGGGGAGCGGGTGCCCTCGGTGCGCAAGATGAGCGCGCAGCTCAACGTCAGCCATGCCACGGTGCTCCAGGCATATGCCAACCTCGAAGACCAGGGGTTGATCCGCGCCCGCCCGCAATCGGGCTACTACGTGCACCAGACCCCTGCGCTGACCGCGCCGACCCCGGACATCGCCCGGGTCGAGCGCCCTGGGCTGGTGACGCGCGCCAGCATCATCCAGCAGGTCCTGGCCGAAGCCCGGCGCGATGGTGTCTTCGCCTTCGGCGCCGCCGTGCCCCATGTGGACTACCTGCCCGTGCGGGCCCTTCATCAGCAGTTGGCCAAGGTCACGCGGTTCCACAGCCCCCGTGCGTTCAGCTACATGTTCAGCCCCGGCTACGAGCCGCTGCGCCGGCAGATCGCCATTCGCATGCGCGATGCCGGCGTCCTGGTCGATCCGCGGGAGATCGTGGTGACCCACGGCTGCGTCGATGCCCTGCAGATGTCGCTGCGGGTGTTGACCAAGCCGGGTGACCTGATCGCAGCCGAGTCGCCGACCTACTACGGCCTGTTGCAGCTGGCCGACCTGCTGGGCCTGAAGGTCATCGAGATCCCCAGCGACCCGTCCACCGGCATCAGCCTCGAAGCCTTGCAGCTGGCGGCCAACCAATGGTCGATCAAGGCCCTGGTGCTGACCGCTCGGTTGAGCAATCCCTTGGGCGGCACCATTCCGGAGGAGCGGCAGAAGCAGCTGCTGCGCCTGGCCTCGGACTTCGACATCCAGATCGTCGAGGACGATATCTATGGCGAGCTGATGTTCGAGCAGGGGCGCAGCAAGGCGCTCAAGGCCTACGATCGGCTCGACCGGGTCATCTACTGCTCGAGCTTCTCCAAGACGCTGTCGCCCGGCGTGCGCGTGGGCTGGATGGTGCCTGGCCGCTACCAGGAGGACATCCAGCGCTTGCAGACCTTCACCACCCATTCGGCCTGCAGCGTGACGCAGATGGGCGTGGCGGCCTATCTGGAGAACGGAGGATACGACCGGCACCTGCGCTACATCCGGCAGGAGTACCGCAAGAACCTCAGCGCCTATCAGCTGGCCGTCCAGCAGTATTTTCCGGAGGGCACACAGATGACCCGGCCCACGGGCGGGTTCATTTTGTGGGTGAGCCTGCCGGGGCGAGTCAACACCCAGGAGCTGCACGTGCGGGCGCTGGAGCAGGGCATCAGTATCGCCCCCGGCTTGATCTTCAGTAATACTGAACAATTCAATCACTGCATCCGTCTGAACTGCGGTATTCCCTGGAACCGCGAGGCCGAACGTGCGCTCGTGACATTGGGGATGCTGGCCCGGCAACTGTGTACAGAGTCCATGGCATTGGCGGTTTAGTCTTGCCAGGCGTGCGGCAAACGGCCAGCATCCAGATTTGGACAAAGACGTTGTGGTGCCCATGAAACGTATTCGGTTGTTTGCGCTGGTGATGGGGTTGACCTGCGGGCTGGGCGCGGTGGGTGTGATCCAGGCTGCACAGGTCGGCGCTGTGTCTGGCGCCGAAGGCAAGCAGAGCCAGGCACAGACGGCCCCTGCTGCCAAATCGTCCCGGCAGGCAACCAAGCCCAGCAAGACCAAGGCAGCGGCAGAGAAGGCGCAGGCGAAAAAGGCCAAGCGCAAGAAAGCGGTGCAAAGCAAGGCGGTCGCCACCCCGGTGGCCAAGGCACCCCTGGATTTGAGCATTCCCAAGGAAATGGTCAGCGAACTCGAGCCGGCCGTGGGCAACAACACGCCCAAGCGTAAGGCTTTGCTGCCCGCGATGTTCCCGGAAAATCCCACTCAGGACAGCGCATTCCAGCTCAATGGGCGGCTGATCAGCAACGAAATGCAGCTACAATTGCGCAACGACAGTCAGCGTGACGTCGAAGGCGCGGCCATCGAATTCCAGTTCCGCCAGTAAGCGGCCACTGACTGCTCGGTCATTCCCCTTTTCCCGGTACGGGCAATGTCAAACGCCCGTTTCGCCGGTTACTATCCCAGGACGTCCCGTCCTGTTCCAGGAGTCGTGTTCCATGATCTGCCGTCAAGGCTGTGGTGCGTGTTGCATCGCGCCCTCCATCAGTTCGCCCATCCCCGGTATGCCACAGGGCAAACCGGCGGGCGAACGTTGCCTGCACCTGTCGCCTGAGAACCTCTGTGGCCTGTTCGGTCAGCCCGAGCGGCCGGCGGTGTGCGGCGGGTTCAAGGCCGAGGCCGAGGTGTGCGGCAGCGACCGTGACGAGGCGATCAGGATCATCAGCTGGTTGGAGCGCATGACGGCGGCGTGAACCTTTGGATCTTCGATAAAAGGAACAACACGATGAGATCTTTCACGCGAGTCGCGCTGGTGGTTGCCCTGGGGTTGTCGATGGCGCCCGCGGTCTGGGCCGAAGACTGGAAAGTGGCCAAGGACGAGGAGGGCATCCAGGTGTCGCTGAGCGAGGTGCCGGGGTCCAAGTACAAGGCCTACCGTGGCGTGGCCCTGATCAAGGCGCCCCTGGCCAAGGTGCGTGCGCTGCAGGAAGACGTGGCGGGTGCCTGCGCCTGGATCCATGAATGCCAGTCGCAGAAGCTGCTCAAGCACGAAGGCGACCAGAGCTGGACCTACAGCCGCTTCAATACCCCGTGGCCGGTGACGCCGCGTGATTCGGTGGTGCATGTGGTCACCACCCAAGGGGCCGACGGCAGCCTGACGCGCACCCTGACGGGTGAGCCGACCTATGTGCCGGAGGAGAAGGGCTTCGTGCGCGTGGCCGAGGTCAAGGGCTTCTGGAAGCTGGTGCCCAAGGGCGATGCGACCGAAGTCACCTACCAGGTGCACACCGAGCCAGGCGGTAGCGTGCCATCGTGGCTGGCGAACAAGTTCGTGGTCGAAGCGCCGTTCAATACCCTCAAGGGGCTGCGTACGCGCGCCGAGGCACGCTAGGCGATGCGCAGGGGCTGAGCGGCGTTCGGCACCTGTGAAAAAGGCTGCACAAGGCAGCCTTTTTCGATCACGCTGGGTGAGCGGCGAAGCCGATCAACGATCCTTCAGGTCAGCGATGTCACGCTGCGCTTCGCCCGTGTAGAGCTGGCGCGGACGCCCGATCTTGTAGGGGCTCGAGAGCATTTCCTTCCAGTGCGAGATCCAGCCGACGGTGCGTGCCAGGGCGAAGATCACCGTGAACATGCTGGTCGGAATGCCGATCGCCTTGAGGATGATGCCGGAGTAGAAGTCGACGTTCGGGTACAGCGAGCGCTCGATGAAGTACGGATCGGTCAGGGCGATCTCTTCCAGGCGCATCGCCAGTTCCAGCTGCGGGTCGTTCTTGATGCCCAGCTCGCCCAGGACTTCGTCGCAGGTCTGCTTCATCACGGTGGCGCGCGGGTCGCGGTTCTTGTAGACCCGGTGGCCGAAGCCCATCAGCTTGAACGGATCGTTCTTGTCCTTGGCCTTGGCGATGAAGGTGTCGATGTTCGAGACATCGCCGATCTCATCGAGCATGGTCAGTACCGCTTCGTTGGCCCCGCCGTGCGCCGGGCCCCACAGCGCGGCAATGCCGGCGGCGATACAGGCGAACGGGTTGGCACCGGACGAGCCGGCCAGGCGGACCGTGGAAGTGGAGGCGTTCTGCTCGTGGTCGGCATGGAGGATGAAGATCCGGTCCATCGCCTTGGCCAGCACCGGGCTGATCGGTTTGATCTCGCACGGGGTGTTGAACATCATGTGCAGGAAGTTTTCCGCGTAGGTCAGGTCGTTGCGCGGGTACATCATGGGCTGGCCCATGGAGTACTTGTAGACCATCGCTGCCAGGGTCGGCATCTTGGCGACCAGGCGCACTGCGGAAATCTCGCGGTGCTGCGGATTATTGATGTCCAGCGAGTCATGGTAGAACGCCGACAGGGCGCCGACCACGCCGCACATCACCGCCATCGGGTGGGCGTCGCGACGGAAGCCGTTGAAGAAGGTCTTCAACTGCTCGTGCACCATGGTGTGGTTCTTCACCGTGCTGACGAACTGGGCCTTCTGCTCGGCGTTCGGCAGTTCGCCGTTGAGCAGCAGGTAGCAGGTCTCGAGGTAGTCGGATTTTTCGGCCAGTTGCTCGATCGGGTAGCCGCGGTGCAGCAGGATGCCCTTGTCACCGTCGATGTAGGTGATCTTCGATTCGCACGATGCCGTCGCCATGAAGCCTGGGTCGAACGTGAAGTGACCCGTCGCCCCCAACCCGCGGACGTCGATGACATCGGGACCAACGGTGCCGGTTAAAATGGGCAGTTCGACGGGGGCTGCGCCCTCGATGACCAACTGCGCTTTTTTGTCAGCCATGCGGCCTCCTATTCAATGCTTGAAATCATCAGACAGCCCCCCACGCAGGGCCCGCATCACTATAGAGGGATAAATCCGATTGTCAATTTGCCTAAAGACAGGTTGAAACCCTTGTGCGGCAAGGTTTTTTCACGAAATTGCCAGCCATTTACGCCATTTATCCGGTAAAGGCAATGCGCTCTTCGGGCTAGGGCGCCACGTTGTCATTAGTAGCCTAACTGTCTATAATCGACAGCCGACCGCCAGGGGCTAGCAAGCCCGTTCCGCTGGGGGTCGCCGTTCTCTGGGTGGTGGGTACCTGACCAGTACACTTACCAACAACCTTGCCCTGTTCGCTAGGGGCTCTTCAGTGTGAAAAAAGCCGTGAAAAGCCAACGACCTGTAAACCTAGACCTAAGGACCATCACAGTCCCGATCACTGCTGTAACCTCATTTCTTCACCGCGTATCCGGCATCATCGTCTTCCTGGGCCTCGGCTTCATGCTGTTCGCATTGAGCACGTCGCTGCAGTCGGAAGAAGGCTTTGCCGAGGTGAAGGGTTACCTGAGCAGCCCTCTGGCCAAGTTCATCGCATGGGGCCTGCTGTCCGCCTTGCTGTATCACCTGGTGGCCGGCATTCGCCACCTGATCATGGACATGGGCGTGGGTGAAACGCTCGAGGGTGGCCGACTGGGCTCGAAGCTCATCGTCGCCATCTCCCTGGTATTGTGCGTATTGGCGGGAGTCTGGATATGGTAACCAACGTCACCAACCTGTCGCGTTCGGGCCTCTATGACTGGATGGCGCAACGTGTTTCGGCGGTCGTTCTCGCGGCTTACTTCATTTTTCTGTTCGGCTACCTGGTCGCGCACCCTGGGCTCGAATACGCCCAATGGCATGCGCTGTTCTCGGGCAACCTGATGCGCATCTTCAGTCTGCTTGCCTTCGTGGCCCTGGGCGCGCACGCCTGGGTCGGCATGTGGACCATCACCACCGACTACCTGACGCCGATGGCGATGGGCAAGTCGGCGACGGCGGTGCGTTTCCTGGCCCAGGCCATCTGTGGTATCGCGATGTTCGCGTACTTCGTCTGGGGCGTACAGATTCTCTGGGGTATCTGATTCATGGCTAGTCTTCCAACCATTTCCTTCGACGCCATCATCATCGGTGGCGGCGGCGCCGGCATGCGCGCGGCGCTGCAACTGGCTCAGGGCGGCCACAAGACCGCCGTGGTCACCAAGGTCTTCCCGACCCGTTCGCACACCGTGTCCGCCCAGGGCGGCATCACCTGCGCGATCGCCTCGGCCGACCCGAACGACGACTGGCGCTGGCACATGTACGACACCGTCAAGGGTTCCGACTACATCGGTGACCAAGACGCCATCGAATACATGTGCCAGGAAGGCCCGGCTGCGGTCTTCGAGCTGGACCACATGGGCCTGCCGTTCTCGCGCACCGAGACCGGTCGCATCTACCAGCGTCCGTTCGGTGGCCAGTCCAAGGACTTCGGCAAGGGCGGCCAGGCCGCACGGACCTGCGCAGCCTCCGACCGTACCGGTCACGCGCTGCTGCACACCCTGTACCAGGGCAACCTGAAGGCCGGCACCACCTTCCTGAACGAATACTACGCGGTCGATCTGGTGAAGAACCAGGACGGCGCGTTCGTCGGTGTGATCGCGATCTGCATCGAAACCGGCGAAACCATGTACATCAAGGCCAAGGCCACCGTACTGGCCACCGGCGGTGCCGGTCGTATCTACGCCTCGACCACCAACGCCCTGATCAACACCGGCGACGGTGTCGGCATGGCGCTGCGCGCTGGCGTGCCGGTGCAGGACATCGAGATGTGGCAGTTCCACCCGACCGGCATCGCCGGCGCCGGTGTACTGGTCACCGAAGGCTGCCGTGGTGAAGGCGGTTACCTGATCAACAAGCACGGCGAACGCTTCATGGAGCGTTACGCGCCGAACGCCAAAGACCTCGCCGGTCGCGACGTCGTGGCCCGCTCGATGGTCAAGGAAATCATCGCCGGCAACGGCTGTGGCCCGGATGGCGACCACGTCATGCTCAAGCTCGACCACCTGGGCGAGGAAGTGCTGCACAGCCGCCTGCCTGGTATCTGCGAGCTGTCCAAGACCTTCGCCCACGTCGACCCTGTCGTCGCGCCGGTCCCGGTCGTTCCGACCTGCCACTACATGATGGGCGGCGTAGCCACCAACATCCATGGCCAGGCGATCACCATGGACGCCAATGGCGTCGACCAGATCATCCCGGGCCTGTTCGCCGTCGGCGAAGTGGCGTGCGTGTCGGTCCACGGTGCCAACCGTCTGGGCGGCAACTCGCTGCTCGACCTGGTGGTCTTCGGCCGTGCCGCGGGTCTGCACCTGGAAAAAGCCCTGAGCGAAGGCGTGCAGTACCGTGACGCCAGCGACACCGACGTCGACGTGGCGCTGAACCGTCTGGCCAAGCTGAACGAGCGCACCACCGGCGAAGACGTCGCCAGCCTCAAGCGCGAGCTGCAGAGCTGCATGCAGAACTACTTCGGCGTGTTCCGTACCGGCGAGTACATGCAGAAGGGCATCGCCCAGCTGCAAGGCCTGCGCGAGCGTATCTCGAACGTCAAGATCAACGACAAGTCGCAGGCATTCAATACCGCCCGCATCGAAGCGTTGGAACTGCAGAACCTTCTGGAAGTCGCAGAAGCTACCGCCATCGCGGCCGAAACCCGTAAGGAGTCCCGCGGCGCTCACGCCCGTGAAGACTTCGAAGACCGTGACGACGAAAACTGGCTGTGCCATACCCTGTACTTCCCCGGGGAGAAGCGGGTTGCCAAGCGTGCAGTCAACTTTGCGCCGAAGACCGTTCCGGCCTTCGAACCTAAAGTCCGGACTTACTAAGGGTGGCTACCATGTTGAAAGTCGAAGTTTATCGTTACAACCCGGATACCGACACCGCGCCCAAGACGCAGGTGTTCGACGTCGACACTGGCGGCAAGGACCTGATGGTGTTGGACGTGCTGGCGCTGATCAAGGAACAGGACGAGGGCTTCTCCTACCGTCGTTCCTGCCGTGAGGGCGTCTGTGGCTCCGACGGCATGAACATCAACGGCAAGAACGGCCTGGCCTGCATCACGCCGCTGTCGGCCGTGGTCAAGGGCAACAAGCTCGTGCTGCGTCCGCTGCCGGGCCTGCCGGTGATCCGCGACCTGGTCGTGGACATGAGCATCTTCTACAAGCAGTACGAGAAGGTGAAGCCGTTCCTGCAGAACGACACGCCAGCCCCGGCCATCGAGCGTCTCCAGTCGCCCGAAGAGCGCGAGAAGCTGGACGGTCTGTACGAGTGCATCCTGTGCGCCTGCTGCTCGACCTCGTGCCCGTCGTTCTGGTGGAACCCCGACAAGTTCCTCGGTCCTGCCGCGCTGCTGCAAGCCTACCGCTTCCTGGCCGACAGCCGTGACACCAAGACCCAGGAGCGTCTGGCTTCGCTCGACGACCCCTTCAGCGTGTTCCGTTGCCGCGGCATCATGAACTGCGTGAACGTCTGCCCCAAGGGTCTGAACCCGACCAAGGCAATCGGCCACGTACGTAACATGCTGCTGCAAAGCGGTACCTGATCGATCCGCAGTACCTGCAAGACACCGAGGCGTGGGGCATGAACCCACGCCGAGGTGAAACCCGGGCATGGGCTCATAAGGCCCCGCTCATTACCCATGAAGCTATGAGACCAGCAGGGGCTTCCGGGCTGGTACCCGGAAATCTGCAGGATCCTCGGTGGCGCGATTGAGCCGCTGTATTCGGGCTTTTTCAGGCGTTCCCTGGCTCTTGTCGATCGTCCCCTAACCGAGGGTGACCAAGCATGCAAGAAAGCGTGATGCAGCGCATGTGGGAAAGCGCCCACCTTTCAGGTGGTAACGCTGCATATGTGGAAGAGCTCTACGAGCTTTACCTGCACGACCCTAACGCCGTGCCAGAAGAGTGGCGCACTTACTTCCAGAAGTTGCCCGCCGAAGGCAGCACCGCTACCGATGTTCCGCACTCCGCGATCCGTGACCATTTCGTGCTGCTGGCGAAGAACCAGCGCCGCGCCCAGCCGGTGTCTGCCGGGAGCGTGAGCAGTGAACACGAGAAGAAGCAGGTCGAGGTACTGCGACTGATCCAGGCCTTCCGCATGCGCGGCCATCAGGCTGCAAAACTCGACCCGCTGGGGTTGTGGCAGCGTCCTG
Organism: Pseudomonas monteilii; assembly: GCA_001534745.1. Classification (NCBI taxonomy): domain Bacteria; kingdom Pseudomonadati; phylum Pseudomonadota; class Gammaproteobacteria; order Pseudomonadales; family Pseudomonadaceae; genus Pseudomonas; species Pseudomonas alabamensis. The sequence goes on along the minus strand of CP013997.1, from coordinate 2,943,212 downwards.
CGCCTGTTGACCTGTCGATCAATCACTACGGCTTGACCAATGCCGACCTTGATACGACCTTCCGTGCCGGCGACCTGTACATCGGCAAAGAGGAGGCGAGCCTACGCGAAATCCTCGAGGCCCTCGAGAAGACATATTGTCGCACCATCGGTGCCGAGTTCGCCCACATCGTCGATTCCGAGCAGCGCAGCTGGTTCCAGCAGCGTCTGGAAAGCGTCCGTGGCCGTCCTGACTACTCCGCCGAGGTGCAAAGCCACCTGCTCGAGCGCGTGACCGCCGCCGAGGGTCTGGAAAAGTACCTGGGCACCAAGTACCCAGGCACCAAGCGTTTCGGCCTCGAGGGCGGCGAAAGCCTGATCCCGATGCTTGACGAGATGATCCAGCGTTCCGGTTCCTACGGCACCAAGGAAGTGGTCATCGGCATGGCCCACCGTGGCCGCCTCAACGTGCTGGTCAACACCTTCGGCAAGAGTCCTCGCGAGCTGTTCGACGAGTTCGAAGGCAAGAAGATGAACGAGCTGGGCTCCGGTGACGTGAAATACCACCAGGGCTTCTCCTCCAACGTGATGACCACCGGTGGCGAAGTCCACCTGGCCATGGCCTTCAACCCGTCGCACCTGGAGATCGTCTCCCCGGTGGTCGAGGGTTCGGTGCGTGCCCGCCAGGACCGCCGCAACGACCGCGTCGGCGACAAGGTACTGCCGATCACCATCCACGGCGATGCCGCGGTGGCCGGGCAGGGCGTGGTGATGGAAACCTTCCAGATGTCGCAGACCCGCGGTTTCAAGACCGGCGGCACCGTGCGCATCGTGATCAACAACCAGGTCGGTTTCACCATCAGCAACCCGTTGGACTCGCGCTCCACCGAGTACTGCACCGACGTCGCCAAGATGATCCAGGCGCCGATCCTGCACGTGAACGGCGATGACCCGGAAGCGGTGCTGTTCGTCACCCAGCTGGCCATCGACTACCGCATGCAGTTCAAGCGTGACGTGGTCATCGACCTGGTCTGCTACCGTCGTCGCGGCCACAACGAGGCCGACGAGCCCAATGGCACGCAGCCTCTGATGTACCAGCAGATCGGCAAGCAGCGCACCACGCGCGAGCTGTACGCCGAGGCGCTGATCAACGCCGGTCGCATCGAAGCCGAGCGCGCCCAGGCCAAGATCGACGACTACCGCAATGCGTTGGACAATGGCCTGCACGTGGTCAAGAGCCTGGTCAAGGAGCCGAACCGCGAGCTGTTCGTCGACTGGCGCCCGTACCTGGGTCACACCTGGACCGCCCGCCATGACACGCGCTTCGACCTCAAGACCTTGCAGGACCTGTCCGGCAAGCTGCTGACGCTGCCCGACGGCTTCGTCGTCCAGCGCCAGGTCTCGAAGATCTACGAAGACCGCCAGAAGATGCAGGCCGGTGGCCTGTCGATCAACTGGGGCTACGCCGAGACCATGGCCTACGCGACCTTGCTGTTCGAAGGTCACCAAGTGCGCATCACCGGCCAGGACGTCGGCCGTGGCACCTTCTCGCACCGCCATGCCGCGCTGCACAACCAGAAGGACGCCAGCACCTACCTGCCGCTGCAGAACCTCTTCCCGGGCCAGCCGAGCTTCGAGCTGTACGACTCGTTCCTGTCCGAAGAAGCGGTCCTGGCCTTCGAATACGGCTACTCGACCACCACGCCGAACGCGCTGGTGATCTGGGAAGCGCAGTTCGGTGACTTCGCCAACGGCGCCCAGGTGGTGATCGACCAGTTCATCACCAGCGGCGAGCACAAGTGGGGTCGTCTGTGCGGCCTGACCATGCTGCTGCCACATGGCTACGAAGGGCAGGGGCCGGAGCACTCCTCCGCGCGTCTGGAGCGTTACCTGCAGCTGTGCGCCGAGCACAACATCCAGGTCTGCGTCCCGACCACGCCCGCGCAGATCTACCACCTGCTGCGTCGTCAGGTCATCCGCCCGCTGCGCAAGCCGCTGGTGGTGCTCACGCCCAAATCGCTGCTGCGTCACAAGCTGGCGGTCTCGACCCTCGAAGACCTCGCCGAAGGCTCGTTCCAGACGGTGATCCCGGAAGTCGATGCGATCGACCCGGCCAAGGTGGAGCGCCTGGTGCTGTGCAGCGGCAAGGTCTACTACGACCTGCTGGAAAAACGCCGTGCCGAAGGTCGTGAAGACACGGTCATTCTGCGCATCGAACAGCTGTATCCGTTCCCCGAGGACGATCTGGTCGAGATCCTTGCCGCCTACACCCAGCTCAAGCATGCGGTGTGGTGCCAGGAAGAACCGATGAACCAGGGCGCCTGGTACAGCAGCCAGCACCACATGCGCCGTATCCTGAACCGCCTCGATCCGTCGCTGGTTCTGGAGTACGCCGGCCGCGACGCGTCCGCCGCGCCTGCCTGTGGTTACGCTTCGATGCACGCCGAGCAGCAGGAACGCCTGCTGCAAGCCGCCTTCACTGTCTGATGCTTCGCACAAGAAACCGTATTTAAGGAAACCTGAGAATGGCTATCGAGATCAAAGCCCCAACCTTCCCGGAATCGGTCGCCGACGGCACCGTTGCCACCTGGCACAAGCAGCCGGGCGAAGCGGTCAAGCGCGACGAACTGATCGTCGACATCGAGACCGACAAGGTGGTGCTGGAAGTCCTGGCAACCGCCGATGGCGTGCTGGGTGACATCGTCAAGGGCGAGGGCGACACCGTCCTGTCCGACGAAGTCCTGGGCTCGATCGTGGAGGGCGGCGCTGCCGCCGCGCCTTCGGCTGCACCGGCCGCTGCGCCTGCGGCCGCGCCGAGCGCTGCTGCCGATGCAGGCGAAGACGACCCGATCGCGGCACCTGCCGCGCGCAAGCTGGCCGAAGAGAACGGCATCGACCTGGCGACCGTGAGCGGGACCGGCAAGGGTGGCCGCGTGACCAAGGAAGACATGGTCGCCGCCATCGCCAACAAGAAGTCGGCGCCGGCGCCTGCCGCCAAGCCGGCTGCGCCTGCCGCGGCACCGGTGGTCACCAGTGGTGGCGACCGCACCGAGAAGCGCGTGCCGATGACCCGTCTGCGCGCCAAGATCGCCGAGCGTCTGGTCGAAGCCCAGTCGAACATGGCCATGCTGACCACCTTCAACGAAGTCGACATGACCGAAGTCATGGCCCTGCGTTCGAAGTACAAGGACCTGTTCGAGAAGACCCACAACGGCGTACGCCTGGGCTTCATGTCGTTCTTCGTCAAGGCGGCCACCGAGGCGCTCAAGCGCTTCCCGGCGGTCAATGCCTCGATCGACGGCAACGACATCGTCTACCACGGTTATGCCGACGTCGGCGTGGCCGTGTCCAGCGACCGTGGCCTGGTGGTACCGGTGCTGCGCAACGCCGAGCAGATGAGCCTGGCCGAGATCGAGAACGGCATCGCCACCTTCGGCAAGAAGGCCCGTGACGGCAAGCTGGCCATCGAAGAAATGACCGGTGGTACCTTCACCATCACCAACGGTGGTACATTCGGCTCGATGATGTCCACGCCGATCGTCAACCCACCTCAGGCGGCGATCCTGGGCATGCACAACATCATCCAGCGTCCGATGGCGGTCAATGGCCAGGTGGTCATCCGTCCGATGATGTACCTGGCCCTGTCCTACGATCACCGCCTGATCGACGGTAAAGAGGCCGTGACCTTCCTGGTGACCATCAAGAACCTGCTGGAAGATCCGTCCCGCCTGCTGCTGGACATCTAATCACACAGCTGTGAGTGGCAAGCCCCAGGCGCCACGCTTCGAGTCGAAGCGAATCGCCTTTCAGCCTGTCGCTCACAGCTTGTAGCTTGTTGCTGAAAAGGAATCCCTTATGACCCAGAAATTCGACGTGGTAGTGATTGGTGCAGGTCCTGGCGGCTACGTGGCCGCCATCAAGGCCGCCCAACTCGGTCTGACCACTGCCTGCATCGAGAAGTACACCGACGCCGAGGGCAAGCAAGCGCTGGGCGGTACGTGCCTGAACGTGGGTTGCATTCCTTCCAAGGCCCTGCTGGACAGCTCCTGGAAGTACAAGGAAGCCAAAGAGAGCTTCAGCGTGCACGGGATCTCCACGGGTGACGTGAAGATGGACGTGCCGGCGATGGTTGGGCGCAAGGCCAACATCGTCAAGAACCTCACCGGCGGCGTCGCCACGCTCTTCAAGGCCAATGGCGTCACTTCGATCCAGGGCCACGGCAAGCTGCTGGCCGGCAAGAAGGTCGAAGTCACCAAGCCTGACGGTTCCACCGAGATCATCGAAGCCGAGAACGTGATCCTGGCCTCCGGCTCGCGTCCGATCGACATTCCACCGGCGCCGGTCGACCAGAAGGTCATCGTCGATTCCACCGGTGCCCTGGAATTCCAGCAGGTGCCACAGCGCCTGGGCGTCATCGGTGCCGGCGTGATCGGCCTGGAACTGGGTTCGGTCTGGTCGCGCCTGGGTGCACAGGTCACCGTGCTCGAAGCCCTGGACACCTTCCTGATGGCCGCTGACGCTGCCGTCTCCAAGGAAGCCCAGAAGATCCTCACCAAGCAGGGCCTGGACATCAAGCTCGGCGCCCGCGTGACCGGTTCCCAGGTCAACGGCGACGAAGTCGAAGTGACCTACACCGACGCCAACGGCGAGCAGAAGATCACCTTCGACCGCCTGATCGTCGCGGTCGGCCGCCGTCCGGTGACCACCGACCTGCTGGCCAGCGACAGTGGCGTGGACATCGACGAGCGTGGCTACATCTACGTCGACGACCAGTGCGCGACCAGCGTCCCAGGCGTCTATGCCATCGGTGACGTGGTGCGTGGCCTGATGCTGGCGCACAAGGCCTCGGAAGAGGGCATCATGGTCGTCGAGCGCATCAAGGGTCACAAGGCCCAGATGAACTACGACCTGATCCCGTCCGTGATCTACACCCACCCGGAAATCGCCTGGGTTGGCAAGACCGAGCAGACCTTGAAGGCCGAAGGCGTTGAGGTTAACGTGGGCACCTTCCCGTTCGCGGCCAGCGGCCGTGCGATGGCGGCCAACGACACCGGTGGTTTCGTCAAGGTCATCGCCGATGCCAAGACCGACCGCGTACTGGGCGTTCACGTGATCGGCCCATCGGCTGCAGAGCTGGTGCAGCAGGGCGCGATCGCCATGGAATTCGGCACCAGTGCCGAGGACCTGGGCATGATGGTCTTCTCCCATCCGACCCTGTCCGAAGCGCTGCACGAAGCCGCGCTGGCGGTGAATGGCGGTGCCATTCACGTTGCCAACCGTAAGAAGCGTTAATCATAAGAAACCACGGCGGTCTGCCCGTCGTGAGTCTTGCGTGCATGACTCACCGCGGAATGTCCGCCGGATCGGGCCCGAGGCACTGGCCGAGAGCTAACGGTCACAGGTGGTGCGGCCCCAGCGATGGGGCAGCGCCGAAGCGCAGTACTAACGAAGACGGTAAAAAGCATGAATCTTCACGAGTATCAGGGTAAGCAGCTGTTCGCTGAATACGGCCTGCCAGTTTCCAAGGGTTTCGCGGTCGACACCCCTGAAGAAGCCGCAGAAGCCTGCGACAAGATCGGCGGCAACGAGTGGGTCGTCAAGGCCCAGGTCCACGCCGGTGGTCGCGGCAAGGCGGGCGGCGTCAAGCTGGTCCGTAGCAAGGAAGACGCCAAGGCGTTCGCTGCACAGTGGCTGGGCAAGAACCTGGTGACCTACCAGACCGACGCCAACGGCCAACCGGTATCTAAGATTCTGGTCGAATCCTGCACCGACATCGCCAAGGAGCTGTACCTGGGCGCCGTCGTCGACCGTTCGAGCCGTCGCATCGTGTTCATGGCCTCCACCGAAGGTGGCGTGGACATCGAGAAAGTCGCGCACGACACCCCCGAGAAGATCCTCAAGGCCACCATCGATCCGCTGGTCGGCGCTCAGCCGTTCCAGGGCCGTGAGCTGGCGTTCCAGCTGGGTCTGGAAGGCAAGCAAGTCACCCAGTTCGCCAAGATCTTCGTCGGTCTGGCCAAGCTGTTCAAGGATCACGACCTGGCCCTGCTGGAAGTGAACCCGCTGGTGATCAAGGCCGATGGCGACCTGCACTGCCTCGATGCCAAGATCAACATCGACGCCAACGCCATGTACCGTCAGCCCAAGCTGAAGACCTTCCACGACCCGTCCCAGGACGACGCCCGTGAAGCCCACGCTGCCAAGTTCGAACTGAACTACGTCGCCCTCGAAGGCAACATCGGCTGCATGGTCAACGGTGCTGGCCTGGCCATGGGTACCATGGACATCGTCAACCTGCACGGCGGCAAGCCGGCCAACTTCCTGGACGTCGGCGGTGGCGCCACCAAGGAACGCGTGACCGAAGCCTTCAAGATCATCCTGTCCGACAGCAATGTCGCGGCCGTGCTGGTCAACATCTTCGGCGGCATCGTTCGCTGCGACATGATTGCCGAAGGCATCATCGGCGCCGTGAAAGAAGTCGGCGTCAAGGTACCGGTTGTCGTCCGTCTGGAAGGCAACAACGCCGAACTGGGCGCTAAAGTACTGGCAGAAAGCGGTTTGAACATCATTGCTGCAACCAGCCTGACCGACGCTGCTCAACAAGTTGTCAAAGCTGCGGAGGGCAAGTAATGAGCGTCCTGATCAATAAAGACACCAAGGTCATCTGCCAGGGCTTCACCGGCTCGCAGGGCACCTTCCACTCCGAACAGGCCATCGCCTACGGCACCCAGATGGTCGGCGGCGTGACCCCGGGCAAGGGCGGCACCACTCACCTGGGCCTGCCGGTGTTCAACACCGTGAAAGAAGCCGTCGAAGCCACGGGCGCCGACGCTTCGGTCATCTACGTACCGGCTCCGTTCTGCAAGGACTCGATCCTGGAAGCGGCCCTGGGCGGCATCAAGCTGATCGTCTGCATCACCGAAGGCATCCCGACCCTGGACATGCTGGACGCCAAGGTCAAGTGCGACGAACTGGGCGTGACCCTGATCGGCCCGAACTGCCCAGGCGTCATCACCCCGGGCGAGTGCAAGATCGGCATCATGCCAGGTCACATCCACTTGCCAGGCAAGGTCGGTATCGTGTCGCGCTCCGGCACCCTGACCTACGAAGCCGTCAAGCAGACCACCGACGCCGGCTTCGGCCAGTCGACCTGCGTCGGCATCGGCGGTGACCCGATCCCAGGTTCGAACTTCATCGACATCCTGAAGCTGTTCCAGGAAGACCCGAAGACCGAAGCGATCGTCATGATCGGTGAGATTGGCGGTTCGGCCGAAGAAGAAGCCGCGGCCTACATCAAGGCCCACGTGACCAAGCCAGTCGTGTCCTACATTGCCGGTGTGACTGCACCTGCCGGCAAGCGCATGGGCCACGCGGGCGCGATCATCTCCGGCGGCAAAGGTACTGCCGACGAGAAGTTCGCCGCCCTGCAGGACGCCGGTGTGAAAACCGTCCGTTCGCTGGCCGACATCGGCAAGGCCCTGGCCGAGCTGACTGGCTGGCAAGCCAAGTAATAAACAGCACCCCCACGCAGTCGAGAGGCCACCTTCGGGTGGCCTTTTGCGTTTGGGCGAGCCTGTAAGCCCACCTCTATCGCCATGATAGGAATTTTCCGACAGACACCGCCGACAAACGCCCGATAATGGTGCCCATCGTCATCTGCACAGAAGGCAAAGGCTCCCCAAACCGCGCTTCCCGTCACTGTTTCAGTGCGTTCAGCCGGTAAATTCGGTACCCTACGCGCCACTCTGTGCCCGTCTCCCAAAAGGGGGCGACACGCTAAACGGGTCTGGCTCAACCAAGCCGGGCAGCATTCCCGCTATCCCATGGGAATTCCCCTCTCGAACCCCGATTTCAGCAGTGTGGTACTTCTTTCGATGAAAGTCTTAAAAGGCCAGGACATCCTGGCACTTGGTTTCATGACGTTCGCGCTTTTCGTCGGTGCGGGCAACATCATCTTTCCGCCCATCGTCGGCCTGCAGGCCGGTCCGAACGTGTGGATGGCGGCGCTTGGCTTCCTGGTCACCGCTGTCGGCCTGCCGGTCGTCACGGTCATCGCCCTGGCCAAGGTCGGTGGTGGCATGGATGCCCTGAGCAGCCCGATCGGCAAGTTCTTCGGTGGACTGCTGGCGGCCGTGTGCTACCTGTCGGTCGGGCCGCTGTTCGCTACCCCGCGCACCGCGACCGTGTCCTTCGAAGTGGGCATCGCGCCGCTGACCGGTGAAAGCCCGACGGCGTTGTTCATCTACAGCCTGGTCTACTTCCTGATCGTGCTGGCCGTGTCCATGTACCCGGGCAAGCTGCTCGATACCGTGGGCCGCTTCCTCGCGCCCCTGAAGATCGTCGCCCTGGCGGCTCTGGGCATCGCGGCCTTCATGCTGCCGGCAGGCAGCGTCGGCGAGGCCCAGCCGGAATACGTGGCGGCGCCGTTCTCCAACGGCTTCATCAACGGCTACCTGACCATGGACACCCTGGGTGCGTTGGTCTTCGGTATCGTCATCGTCAACGCGATTCGCTCGCGCGGTGTCGAGTCGCCCAAGCTGATCACGCGCTACGCCATCATCGCCGGCCTGATCGCCGGCGTCGGTCTGGCGCTGGTCTATGTCAGCCTGTTCCGCCTAGGCTCGGACAGCCACGCGATTGCCGCCGGTGCCAGCAACGGCGCAGCCGTCCTGCATGCCTATGTGCAGCACACCTTCGGGTCGCTGGGCAGTGGTTTCCTGGCAGTGCTGATCGCCCTGGCGTGCCTGGTCACGGCCGTAGGTCTGACCTGTGCCTGCGCCGAGTACTTCAGCCAGGTCCTGCCGTTGTCCTACCGCGCCCTGGTGGTGATCCTGGCAGGCTTCTCGCTGCTGGTGTCGAACCTGGGCCTGACCAAGCTGATCCTGTTCTCGGTCCCGGTGCTGACGGCCATCTACCCGCCGTGCATCGTGGTGGTGGCGTTGAGCTTCTGCAAAGGCCTGTTCAAGTCGCCGGCGCGCATCTTCGGCCCGGTCATGCTGGTCTCGCTGATCTTCGGCCTGATCGATGCGCTCAAGGGCACCGGCCTGAAGGCCTACCTGCCGGAGGTCGTGAACCAGCTGCCGCTGAGCGAACAGAACCTGGCCTGGCTCGTGCCGTCGGTGGCGACGCTCGCCGTGGTGTTCGTCATCGACCTGATGCTTGGCAAGCCCCGCCACGTGCTGGCCTGATGGGTAACCCGAATGGCGCTGGCCACAAGCCCTATCGCGCCCTTCGGTAAGCCGATCCAACCCCGTCTCGTGCAGAGGCGGGGTTTTTTTATGCCCATCGGGGTGTCGTTCACGCCCTTCACGCTGTCGAATGCCGACGTCATTCCCCTGCACCGAACACGCACGAGAACGCCATGGACTACCTGAACAACAATCTGGCCAACCTGCTCGCCGCCTGCTGGTTCATCGCCTGCTGGGCCGGCTATACCCGCTATGCCAGCTGGAAAGCCCGTGACACGGCCTGCCTGGCCAGTGTCCTGCACCTGTACCGGCATGACTGGATGCGCCGCATGCTGCTGCGCGAGAACCGCATCGCCGACGCCAGCGTGATCGGCAACCTGGAGCGCAACGCCTCGTTCTTCGCTTCCAGCACTTTGATCATCCTGGCCGGTATCCTGACCGTGCTTGGCGCGTCCGATCGCGCGCTGTCGCTACTGGCCGACCTGCCATTCGTGCAGCCGACCTCGCAAGGGGTGTCCGAGCTCAAGCTGTTGTGCCTGGCCACGGTGTTCGTCTATGCCTTCTTCACCTTCAGCTGGTGCATGCGCCAGTACAACTTCGCCGCCACCCTGGTCGGGTCGGCGCCGATGATCAGCGAACGCAATGTCAGCGACCTCGAACGCCAGGCGTTTGCCAAAAGGGCCGCGCGCGTGTTGTCGATGGCGGCCAACCAGTTCAACTTTGGCCTGCGCTCGTATTACTTCGGCATGGTGATGTTGAGCTGGTTCATCAGCCCTTGGTTGTTCATGGCGATGAGCATGGGCGTGGTCTTCATCCTGTACCGACGCGAGTTCCACTCGGACGTCCTGTCGGTAATGGTGTTCACCCCGACGGAGATGCGTCTTTCAGAGCCTGGCAAAGAACCGAGCGCGCCGTAGGCGATACAGGGGAGGGTAAAACGCGCCCATAAAAAAACCCGACAGCGTCGGGTTTTCTTGAACGGCGTGTCGTCTTACTGACGAGCAGGCTCGGCCGGAGCAGTCACCGGAGCGGTGGTGTTCGGCGAAGCTTCCTGAGCGGCCTTGCGGTTAGCTTCGGCCTGGTCTTTGGCGGCTTCGGCGTTTTCTTCGGCAGCGTCGTTCACTTTGTCCTGGGCATCGTTCATTTTCTCTTGAGCATTTTCACGGTGCTCTTGAGCGTCCTGCGCCTTGTTTTCGCTTGCCTTATCGCACGCGGCCAGGCCCATGGCAGCAGCCAGCATCAGAGCAAAAGCAAAAGGTTTACGCATGGGTGTTTCTCCTTGTTGAATAAGTGAGTTGTTCCTTCGAGCTTGGGCCTGTGGCATTAGTTCCACGGTGTCGAAAGATATCTAATCGACCGTTTCCTGTTCCTTTTGACCCGGCCTGTGTGGCCTGTGACGCAGGGTGAGGTCGACCGGTTTCGCACCTTGATAGCCCCGGCACTTGAAAAGCGTTCGCCTGCCCCCATCTGGAAGTCATCACGCCCATCACGCGTCCTTAGCGTGTGGCGCCATCTGCCATTGATCGGAGTTTGAAGACCATGAGTGTGGATACTCAAAAAGAAACCCTGGGCTTCCAGACCGAGGTGAAGCAGCTGCTGCACCTCATGATCCATTCCTTGTACTCGAACAAGGAAATCTTCCTGCGGGAACTGATCTCCAACGCCTCGGACGCCGCCGACAAGCTGCGCTTCGAAGCCCTGGCCAAGCCGGAACTGCTCGAAGGCGGCTCGGAACTGAAGATCCGCGTCAGCTTCGACAAGGAAGCCGGCACGGTCACCCTGGAAGACAATGGCATCGGCATGAACCGCGATGACGTCATCGCGCACCTGGGCACCATCGCCAAGTCCGGCACCGCCGACTTCATGAAGAACCTGACCGGTGACCAGAAGAAGGACTCGCACCTGATCGGTCAGTTCGGTGTGGGCTTCTACTCCGCGTTCATCGTCGCCGACCAGGTCGACGTCTACACCCGTCGCGCCGGTACGTCGGCCTCCGAGGGCGTGCACTGGTCCTCCAAGGGCGAGGGCGAGTTCGAAGTCGCTACCATCGACAAGCCCGAGCGCGGCACCCGCATCGTCCTTCACCTGAAGAAGGACGAACAGGAGTTCGCCGATGGCTGGCGTCTGCGCAACGTGATCAAGAAGTACTCCGATCACATCGCGCTGCCGATCGAGCTGCCCAAGGAGCAGGCCGAGGCAGCCGAAGGCGAGGAGCAGCCGGCCCAGGAATGGGAAACCGTCAACCGTGCCAGCGCCCTGTGGACCCGTCCGCGTACCGAGATCAAGGACGAGGAATACCAGGAGTTCTACAAGCACATCGGCCACGATTTCGAAAACCCGCTGGCCTGGAGCCACAACAAGGTCGAGGGCAAGCTCGAGTACAACTCGCTGCTCTACGTACCGGCCCGTGCACCGTTCGACCTGTATCAGCGTGAAGCGCCGCGTGGCCTGAAGCTGTACGTGCAGCGTGTGTTCATCATGGACCAGGCCGAGTCCTTCCTGCCGCTGTACCTGCGCTTCATCAAGGGCGTGGTCGACTCCAACGACCTGTCGCTGAACGTTTCGCGTGAAATCCTGCAGAAAGACCCGATCATCGATTCGATGAAGTCGGCGCTGACCAAGCGCGTGCTGGACATGCTGGAAAAGCTGGCCAAGAACGAACCCGAGCAGTACAAGGGCTTCTGGAAGAACTTCGGTCAGGTCCTCAAGGAAGGCCCTGCTGAGGACTTCGCCAACAAGGAGAAGATCGCCGGCCTGCTGCGCTTCGCCTCGACCCACGACGACAGCGGCGAGCAGAGCGTCTCCCTGGCCGACTACCTGGCCCGTGCCAAGGACGGTCAGGACAAGCTCTACTACCTCACCGGCGAGTCCTACGCACAGGTCAAGAACAGCCCGCACCTGGAAGTCTTCCGCAAGAAAGGCATCGAAGTGCTGCTGCTGACCGACCGTATCGACGAGTGGCTGATGAGCTACCTGAGCGAGTTCGACGGCAAGTCGTTCGTCGATGTGGCCCGTGGCGACCTGGACCTGGGTCAGCTGGACTCCGAGGAAGACAAGAAAGCCCAGGAAGAAGTCGCCAAGGACAAGGAAGGGCTGGTCGAGCGTCTCAAGGGCGCACTGGGTGACAGCGTCGCCGAAGTCCGCGTCTCGCACCGCCTGACCGACTCGCCAGCGATCCTGGCCATCGGCGAACAGGACCTGGGCCTGCAGATGCGCCAGATCCTCGAGGCCAGCGGGCAGAAGGTGCCGGAATCCAAGCCGATCTTCGAGTTCAACCCCACTCACCCGCTGATCGAGAAGCTCGATCACGAGCAGAGCGAGGACCGCTTCGCCGAGCTGTCGCACATCCTCTTCGACCAGGCTGCCCTGGCCGCGGGCGACAGCCTGAAGGATCCGGCCGCTTACGTGCGCCGTCTGAACAAGCTGCTGGTCGAGCTGTCTGCTTGAATTGACGTCTGACGTACAAGAGGCCCGCTGGGGTGACGCGTAGCGCGTTGCCCCGGCGGGCCTTTTTCATGGACCAGGAGAATGCAATGAGCAAGGTAATCGTCGAATCGCTGAAGTACCACGTCGCCGGCCAGGCCTACGAAAGCCGTCTGGCCTACGAGCAGGATGGCGTGCCCCGTCCGGCACTGATCATGGCGCCGAACTGGATGGGCATCGGCGAAGGCGCCGAACGCATCGCCCGGGAGGTCGCCGAGCAGGGCTATGTGGTCTTGATCGCCGACCTGTATGGGCAATCGGTGCGGCCCTCGAATGCCGATGAGGCGGCCGCGGCCATGATGCCCTTGAAGGACGACCGCGCTGAGCTGCGCGCGCGCATGGAGGCTGCGCTGGCGCAACTGCTCGGGCAGTCCCAGGCCGTGCTGGAGCCAGGGCAGGTCGCCGCGTTCGGCTTCTGCTTCGGTGGTTGCTGTGTATTGGAGCTGGCACGTGCCGGTGCCGAGCTCAAGGCAGCGGTATCCTTCCACGGGACGCTGGACACGCCAGATCCTGCCGACGCCCGACGCATCAAGGGTTCTGTGCTGGTGCTGCACGGGGCGGACGATCCGCTGGTTCCCAAGGAACAGCTGCCGGCGTTCGAGCAGGAAATGAGCGCCGCCCATGTCGATTGGCAGCTGGTCAGCTATGGTGGCGCGGTGCATTCGTTCACCGATCCAGAGGCCAACGTGCCCGGCAAGACTCAGTACGACCCCCGCACCTCGGCACGGGCGTTCCGCGCCATGTACAACCTGCTGGATGAAGTGTTCCCGCTCTGAGTCCGGTGGTTGGCTTGCCAGCGATAGGGCCCCGCCAGGTGCCGCCTGCATCGCGGGCAAGCCCGCTCCCACACTACCGCGATCGCCTGCACCACTGCGATGTCACTACGGGTGTAGGAGCGGCCCCAGTGCCGCGATTGGGCCCGTAGGGCCCATCTATAAGCCCATGCGGTCGGGCGTGTACCCAGTAGAAAAAGACAGTTGCTTCCGCAGGCTACTTGCGCAGCCATGTCCACAGCGGCAGGCTGCCGAGATCTGGGTGGGAGCTGGCTTGCCAGCGATAGGGCCCTGTCAGGCGCTGGCTACCTCGCAGGCAAGCCCACTCTCGCAGGCTGCATTCCTTGCCGAACCGATATGGTTGTCCGACGCCTAGCGTGCCTTGGGCAACGGGGCGAACAGGGCGTCGATGTCGTCGTCGCCCAGCTTCCACTGGTTGGCTTCGCCACCCTCGAGCAGGCTGTTGGCCAGGGCGGCCTTTTCCTGCTGGAGCGCATGGATCTTTTCTTCGACGGTACCGCGCGTGATCATCTTGTAGACGAAGACCGGCTTGTCCTGGCCGATCCTGTACGCACGATCGGTCGCCTGGTGCTCGCTGGCCGGGTTCCACCAGGGGTCGTAGTGGATCACCGTGTCGGCCGCCGTCAGGTTCAGGCCTGTTCCGCCGGCTTTCAGGCTGATCAGGAACACGTCACGCTCGCCCTCCTGGAACAGGCGTACCGGCGTGCGCCGATCCCGGGTGTCGCCCGTCAGCACGGTGTAGCGCACCTGCCGCTCGATCAGCTCCTGCTCGATCAACGCCAGCATCGAGGTGAACTGCGAAAACACCAGCACCCGTCGCCCTTCGCCCAGCAATTCCTCCAGCACCTGCAAAAGGCTGCCCAGCTTGCCCTTGTCGGCCTGGTTGGCCGGTGCCTCGAGGCCCTTGACCAAGCGCAGGTCGCAGCACACCTGGCGCAGCTTGAGCAGCGCGTCGAGGATCACGATCTGGCTGCGCGCCGCCCCTTTGCGTGAGACCTCGTCGCGGACTTTCTTGTCCATGGCCACGCGCACGGTTTCGTAGGTGTCGCGTTGGGCGTCGCTGAGTTCGACCCAGTGCACCATCTCGGTCTTGGGAGGCAGTTCGCGGGCCACCTGTTCCTTGGTGCGCCGCAGCAGGAACGGGCGTAGCCGGGCCACCAGGTGCGCCAGGCGCTCGTTGTCGCCATGCTTTTCGATCGGGTTGCGATAGGCCTGGTTGAAGTGCTTCTGGTCACCCAGCCAGCCCGGCATGAGCAAGTGGAAGATCGACCACAGCTCGCCCAGGTTGTTTTCCATCGGCGTGCCGGTCAGGCAGAGGCGCTGCCCGGCGTGCAGTTCGCGCGCGGCCAGGGCGGCCTTGCTGCGGGCATTCTTGATGTTCTGCGCTTCGTCGAGGATCAGCGCGTGCCAGGTCAGCGGTTTGAAGTGTTCAAGGTCGCGAGGCAGCAGGGCATAGGTGGTCAGGACGATGTCATGATCGCGCAACTGGTCGAACAGCTTGGCTCGAGCCGAGCCGTGCACGGCCAGCACCTTGAGCTGCGGCGTGAAGCGCTGTGCTTCGTCCAGCCAGTTGGGAATCAGGCTGGTGGGCAGGACCACCAGCGCCGGCGCGGTCAGGCGTCCGGCCTGCTTGTCCAGCAACAGGTGCGCCAACGTCTGCAGGGTCTTGCCCAGCCCCATGTCGTCGCCCAGGATGCCGCCGATCTGGAGTTCGCGCAGGGCCTGCAGCCAGTTGAGCCCTTCCAGCTGATAGGGGCGCAGAGTGGCGTTCAGGCCGTCCGGCGGCTGTACCTGCCGTTCGCGTGCCTGACGCAGGCCGGTGGCCAGCGCGCGTGTCTTTTCGCCGCCCTGCCACAGCAACGGCACGTCTTCGAGCGCATCGAGCCGCGAGGCGTCCGCGCGGTCCAGGCGGATGCTCGGGCCATGGCCAGGGTCGTCCATGTACAGCCCGGCCAGGGTGCCCATCACGGCCTTGATCCGCCCATAGGGCAGGGCGACGCGCAAAGGCGGATGGCTGTCGTGGCGCGCGCGATTGAGGTCGATCAGCAGGTGCTCGTCATCACCGCGCCTGGCCAACTCGTGGGGGCGGAGCAGTTCGGGGTTGCTGCGCAGCAGGTGCAGCAGGATCGGCAGCAGGCTGTGGCGTTCGCCATCGACCACGATCCCCAGCTCCAGGTCGAACCATTCGCGGCCCTGGCCTTCGTCGATGTCGGCATACCAGTCCTGCACCTGACGCAGGTCGAAGGCGAAGTCGCGTTGGGCGTGCACCTCCCAGCCGGCC
Organism: Pseudomonas monteilii; assembly: GCA_001534745.1. Taxonomy (NCBI): domain Bacteria; kingdom Pseudomonadati; phylum Pseudomonadota; class Gammaproteobacteria; order Pseudomonadales; family Pseudomonadaceae; genus Pseudomonas; species Pseudomonas alabamensis. The sequence goes on along the minus strand of CP013997.1, from coordinate 2,927,488 downwards.
TCGCGCAAAGCCGGCAGGTCGTCGCGCACGAAACGCAGCCACGCCTCGTCGTCGGGCAGTTGCAGCATCTCGCCGGCCTGCGCGGGCAGGGCCTTGCTCTGCCGCGTGGCCGGCGTGAAGCCCAGGGTCTTGAGGACTTGGCGCAGGCGTTTTTCTTCGGCGGGCTGGCGCTGGATACGCTGGCTGACGTCGCCTTTGATGCGCGTCAGCGGCTGGTTCGCGTCGCCACTGGCGCGCGTGCCGTCGTAGAGAAACGCCAGCGCGGCCCGGTGCTGCATCTGTCGTTGCATGCGCCCGCTCTTGGGCGCATAGGCGCTGAATTCGACGCTGCCCAGCGCCAGGTAGGGGGTGGGCTTGATGTCGTCGAGCTGTTCGGTCTTGACCTGGGTCGGGGTCGGCACCTGACGGTTCAGCTCGTTCAGGCGCAGGCTCAGTGGCACGATCAGGTGCTCGGGCACCCGGGGCGCGCGGGCCAGCTGGCTGGCGATGAATGGGTCGAAGTCGTGACGCAGCTTGCCCACTCGAGAGGTCGCGCTGTCGATGTAGTACAGCGGATTGAGCGGCAGCACGTGGTCGAACGCACCGTCGATGGGGTGCCAGGCGCCCGCGTAGCTGCCGTCGTCCTGGCGCACCCAGCGAAACTCCGCCGACTGCTCCTGGCCGGCCTGCAGCGTCTGGATCTGCTCGTCATGCAGCAGGCGTCCGGTGGCCAATGCGTATTCGAGCAATTCGGCGCCGGATTTGCCGTCAAGGACGATGCCATCGGCGTGACGGTGCTCGACCCGCTGGGTTTCCATCAGCCGCAGCAGCCGCGCATCGTCCTCGGTGACGAACTTGGGCGGGTAGTAGAGCAGGTCGACCAGTGAGCCCTGACGTGCCAGTTGCAGCTCGCCGTTACTCGTCCGCGTCCCTTTGCAGACCTGCAGCACGCACACGTCTTCGTCCATCCCGACACGGTAGAACAGCGCGCGGCCTTTCTTGTCGACGCGCACCGACGGGTCGGCATCGGCCGAGGTGAAGGTCGACAGCCAGTGATTCAGGCGCGGTGACAATTGCGTCGGGGCGTGTTCGACAGGCGTGCCCTGGAAGGCATCCTGGCGCAAGGTGAAGAGCACGGCGGCGCAGTGTTTGCAGTTGAGGGCGACCGGGCATGAGCAGGCGCCCATGATGGTGAAGTCGCGGCCGCTCGAGATCTCGATGAACTGCCTGTAGCGCTGATCGGCGGACCCCTCGCAGGTGGCTTCGACGTGATGCGCCTGCACCTGGATCAGCCTCACCCGGCCTTGTGACGCATAGTTGCGAGCGCGGCCCAGGGTCGCGCGGTCGAAGGATCTGAACCAGGTGTCGTGCTTCAACAGGCGGTGCGGCAGGTCGGTTTCGCTCACCTCAAGGCTCCAGCATCTGCTCGGCCGGTGCGGGTGCGGTACGGGCACCGACCGGGGCGATCTTCAGCAGCATGGCCAGGTGCCCGCCGTCGAGGTAGATCAGCTGGTTGTGCTTGACCGTGCGGTTGTCCTGCTCGAACAGCTCGCTCTGGACCACGCCGCCGTTGCCGTCCAGCTGGTTGACCCGCACGCGCGCCTGCACCTCGACGAAGCGCGCCTGGGCGATCGACAGGGTACCTTCGATGGGGAAGCGTCCGAACTGTTCGTCACCGGCGCTGACGGCCACGGTCACCGGCTCGGCACCCACCGGCTGTTGCCAGGCGCGGTGCAGCAGGATGCTGTAATCGGTGTTGGTCGCCAATGGCTCGATACGTTCATCCAGCGTGGTAGGCCGGCTGTCGCGCTCGCCCAGGCGCAGCACATCGGCGCTCCAGTGCGGCGCGGCATAGGGGCTGGTGACGGCCGGAACGCCGTTCTGGCGCAACAGGACCATCTCCACACGGTACAGCGTGTCGCCGAAGGCGGCGGGGGCGACGAGCGCCAGCAACGGGATCAGAAGACGCAAGGTTCGCATGACTCGTCCTTAGGCAGGCTGCGGGGCGAGGCGCTCGAACAGCGCCTCCAGGGTATTGAAGCGCTCGTCCGGCCGCTCCATGGGGACCATGAAGCGGAACTGCGTGGCGCCTTCGAGCTTGTACCGCTTGGGTTGGGACTGGATCAGCTTGATCAGCGTGATCGGCTCCACCGGCGTGTCGGGCTCGAACTCGATCTTGCCGCCATTGGGGCCGGCGTCGACCTTCTTGATGCCCAGCGTTTCGGCCTTGAGCTTGAGCTCGGTCAGGCGGATCAGGTTCTTGGTCGGTTCGGGCAGCAGGCCGAAGCGGTCGATCATCTCCACTTGCAGGTCCTTGAGGCCTTCTTCGTCGGCGGCCGAGGCGATGCGCTTGTAGAGGATCAGGCGGGCATGCACGTCGGGCAGGTAGTCTTCGGGGATCAGCGCGGGCAGACGCAGGTTGATCTCCGGGCCGCCGCCGAGCGGTTGCTCCAGGTTCGGCTGGGTGCCCTTGCGGATGGCCTTGACCGCACGCTCGAGCATTTCCATGTACAGGGTGAAGCCCACCGCCTGGATCTGCCCGCTCTGGCCTTCGCCGAGCAGTTCGCCAGCGCCGCGGATTTCCAGGTCGTTGGTGGCCAGGACGAAGCCTGCCCCCAGGTCCTGGGTGTTGGCGATCGCCTCCAGACGCTTTTCGGCGTCGGCGCTGATGCCCTGGCGGGCCGGCGTCAGCAGATAGGCGTAGGCCTGGTGGTGACTGCGCCCGACGCGGCCACGCAGCTGGTGCAGCTGGGCCAGGCCGAACTTGTCGGCGCGCTCGATGACGATGGTGTTGGCGCTGGGCACGTCGATGCCGGTCTCGATGATGGTCGAGGCCACCAGCACGTTGAAGCGCTTGTGGTAGAAGTCGCTCATCACCTGTTCGAGCTCACGCTCGCGCATCTGCCCATGGCCGATGCCGATGCGCGCTTCGGGCACCAGTTCGGCCAGGTCGGCGGCGCATTTCTCGATGGTCTTGACGTCGTTGTGCAGGTAGTACACCTGGCCGCCGCGCAGCAGTTCGCGCAGCAGCGCCTCCTTGACCGTGCTGTTGTTCTGCTCCATGACGAAGGTGCGCACCGACAGGCGCCGCGCCGGGGGCGTGGCGATGATCGACAGGTCGCGCATGCCGGCCACGGCCATGTTCAGGGTCCGCGGGATCGGCGTGGCGGTCAGGGTGAGGATGTCCACCTCGCTGCGCAGGGCTTTGAGCTGCTCCTTCTGGCGCACGCCGAAGCGGTGCTCCTCGTCGATGATCACCAGGCCCAGGTCCTTGAAGGTGACGTCGTCCTGCAGCAGCTTGTGGGTGCCGATGAGGATGTCGATCTTGCCTTCGGCCAGGCTCGCGGCGGCGGCCGAGACTTCCTTGGCCGACTTGAAGCGGCTCATCACCTCGACCGTCACCGGCCAGTCGGCGAAGCGGTCGCGGAAGCTGTTGTAGTGCTGCTGGGCGAGCAGGGTGGTGGGCACCAGCACGGCCACCTGACGCCCGCTGTGCACGGCGATGAACGCTGCGCGCATGGCCACTTCGGTCTTGCCGAAGCCGACGTCGCCACAGACCAGGCGGTCCATCGGCTTGCCGGCGAGCATGTCCAGGCGCACTGCCTCGATGGCGTTCTGCTGGTCGGGGGTCTCCTCGAACGGGAAGCCGGCGCTGAAGGTCGCGTAGTCGGCCGCCGGGTCGGCGAAGGCATGGCCCTTGCGCGCCGCACGTCGGGCATAGATGTCGAGCAGCTCGGCGGCCACGTCGCGCACCTGCTCGGCGGCCTTGCGCTTGGCTTTCTGCCAGGTCTCCGAGCCCAGGCGGTGCAGTGGCGCCAGGGCATCGTCGCTGCCGGTGTAGCGGGCGATCAGGTGCAGGTTGGCCACCGGCACGTACAGCTTGGCGTTCTCGGCGTATTCGAGGGTGAGGAATTCTGCCGCCTGGCCGTCGATCTCCAGGGTGGCCAGGCCCAGGTAGCGCCCGACCCCGTGGTCGATGTGCACCACCGGTGCGCCTTCGCGCAGCTCGGTGAGGTTCTTGATGACCGCGTCGTTGGCCACCTCGCCGCGCTTCTCGCGACGGCGACGCTGCATCACGCGCTGACCGAACAGCGGGCTTTCGGCCACCAGCGCGATGGCCGGGTCCTCCAGCAGCAGGCCGTCTTCCAGCGGCGCGATGGTGATCGCCAGGCGTTCGTCACCGGTGACGAAGTCCATCCAGCCGTCGACGGTGCGCGGGCGTAGCTTGAGGCGTTCGAGCAGCTCCAGCATCACCTCGCGGCGGCCTGCCGATTCGGCCGTGAACAGCACGCGTCCGTCGAACCCTTCGAGGAAGCCCGCCAGCGCGGCGAGCGGCTGGCTGGCCTTGGCTTCGATCGCCAGGTTGGGCAGCACGCGCGCCGGGAAGCGTTGGCGCCCGGCACCGCTGTCGAGGTCGTCGGCGCTGACCACCACCCGTGGCCATTGCTTGAGCCGGGCGAAGCAGTCTTCCACCGGCAGGAACAGCTCGGCCGGTGGCAGCAACGGTCGGCTCAGGTCGCCACGACGGTCTTCGTAACGGCCGCGGACGTCGTTCCAGAAGTGCTCGGCGGCCTGCTCGACCCCAGGCAGGGAAAACACCTGGGTGTCGGCCGGCAGGTAGTCGAACAGCGTCGAGCTCTCTTCGAAGAACAGCGGCAGGTAGTATTCGATGCCGGCCGGGATGATGCCGCTGGCCAGGTCCTGAAAGATCGCGCTGCGCCGGAAGTCGACGTCGAAGCGTTCGCGAAAGCGTGCCTTGAAGCGGGTCACGGCTTCCTTCTGCAAGGGGAATTCACGGGCCGGCAGCAGGCGCACCGAGTCGACCTTGTCGATCGAGCGCTGGGTCTCCGGGTCGAAGGTGCGCAGCGTTTCGATCTCGTCGTCGAACAGGTCGATGCGGTAGGGCTGGCGGCTGCCCATGGGGAACAGGTCGATCAGCGCGCCGCGCACGGCGAACTCGCCATGCTCGTAGACGGTGTCGACGCAGCGGTAGCCGCTCGCTTCCAGGCGGCTGCGCATCTGCTCGACGTCGAGGGTCTGGCCGACGTCCAGCACCAGGCTGCTGCCGAGCAGGAAACTGGTCGGCGCCAGGCGGTGCAGGGCCGTGGTGATCGGCACCACGAGGATGCCGTGCTGCAGCTCGGGCAGCCGATAGAGGCTGGCGATGCGCTGGGAGATGATGTCCTGGTGCGGCGAGAACAGATCGTAGGGCAGGGTCTCCCAGTCGGGGAACGGCAGCACCGGCAGGTCGGGCGCGAAGAAGCGCAGCTCCTGTTCGAGGCGGTCCGCGCTCTGGCTGTCGGCGGTCAGCAGCAAGGTGAAGCGCTTGGCGCTGCTGGCGGCCTCGGCGATGGCCAGGCTGAGGGAGGCTCCGGGGAGGTTGCCCCAGGTTTGTTTGCCGGCCGTGGCCGACAGGTGCGGTAGGCGCAGAACTGACACGGTCTCTCGGACTCCCAGCGTTTCGGCAAAGAGGTCGATTGTACCGGTGCGCGGGCCTGCTGTCAGGTTCGTGCGCGGCCGAGACGCGGGTTTCACGCACCTGGCAGGGACGCATTGCCCGATGCAGCGCGGGGCGTCATAATGTAGCCCCTTTTTTCTGTCCCTACATGTGGAAGGTTACCGTGAATCAGAAGCCCGACCAGTGTCTTGGTGAATGGATCGACCGTGAAGCCCTGGCTGAAGCGATGATCCCGCTTATCGGTCAGCTCTACCGCAACAACAACGTGGTGAGCTCGATCTATGGCCGCAGCCTGATCAACCGTTCGGTGATCTCGATCCTCAAGGCCCACCGCTTCGCCCGTCACCGCCAGAGCGACGAAGCCGAGCTGTCGGTTCACGAGACGTTCCCGCTGCTCAAGGCCATGAGCGAGCTGAAGCTGGGCGCCGCCTCGGTCGACCTGGGCAAGCTCGCCAACAAGTTCAAGCGTGAAGGCAATGGCCGCAGCGCCGAGCAGTTCGTGCGCGAAGAGCTGGCCGATGTCGTGGGCCAGCAGAGCACCGCGGCGAGCAAGGGCACCGACGTGGTGCTGTACGGCTTCGGTCGTATCGGCCGCCTGCTGGCGCGCATCCTGATCGAGAAGACCGGCGGTGGCGACGGCCTGCGCCTGCGTGCGATCGTCGTGCGCAAGGGCGCCGACAATGACCTGGTCAAGCGCGCCAGCCTGCTGCGCCGCGACTCGGTGCACGGTCCGTTCGACGGCACCATCGTGGTCGACGAGGCCAACAACACCATCACCGCCAACGGCAACCTGATCCAGGTGATCTACTCCAACGACCCGACCACCGTGGACTACACCCAGTACGGCATCCAGAATGCCCTGCTGGTGGACAACACCGGCAAGTGGCGTGACGCCGAAGGCCTGGGCCAGCACCTCAAGTGCCCGGGTGTCGACCGTGTGATCCTCACCGCACCGGGCAAGGGCGCGCTGAAGAACATCGTGCATGGCATCAACCACGGCGAGATCACCGCCGACGACAAGATCGTCTCGGCCGCCTCCTGCACCACCAACGCCATCGTGCCGGTGCTCAAGGCCGTCAACGACCAGTACGGCATCGTCAACGGCCACGTCGAAACCGTTCACTCGTTCACCAACGACCAGAACCTGATCGACAACTTCCACAAGGGCAGCCGCCGTGGCCGCGCCGCGCCGCTGAACATGGTCATCACCGAGACCGGTGCCGCCACCGCCGCCGCCAAGGCACTGCCGGTGCTCAAGGGCAAGCTGACCGGCAACGCCATCCGCGTACCTACGCCGAACGTCTCGATGGCCATTCTCAACCTGAATCTCGAGAAGGCCACCACCCGCGAAGAGATCAACGAGTACCTGCGCCAGACGGCCATGCACTCGGAACTGCACAAGCAGATCGACTACGTCAGCTCGCAGGAAGTGGTCTCCACCGACTTCGTCGGCTCGCGTTACGCCGGTGTGGTCGATGCCGAAGCCACCATCAGCAATGACAACCGTGTCGTGCTCTACGTCTGGTACGACAACGAGTTCGGCTACAGCTGCCAGGTCGTGCGCGTGATGGAAGACATGGCCGGGGTCAACCCGCCAGCGTTCCCTCGCTAAGCGATGCGTTCACGAGAAACGGGAGCCCATGGGCTCCCGTTTCTCGTTGGGGCGAGCGGCAACGGCTCCAAGACGATGTAGTGGCGCCGAAAATGGCCTACGACACGACCAAGGGTTAATGTGCACGTCGTCCGGTCTTGAGTAGACTGTACGCGAATTTTTTTCATGGCGCCGATGGCGGCATGAGCGAGTCCTGCGGCCACCGTGACCGCAGGCCAGTTCTGAAGGAGTACGCATGGCTGTCTACAACTACGACGTGGTGGTGCTGGGTTCCGGCCCGGCCGGTGAAGGCGCGGCGATGAACGCCGCCAAGGCAGGGCGCAAGGTCGCGATGGTCGATAGCCGCCGTCAGGTCGGCGGCAACTGCACCCACCTGGGCACCATCCCGTCCAAAGCGCTGCGCCATTCGGTTCGGCAGATCATGCGCTTCAACACCAACTCGATGTTCCGCGCCATCGGCGACCCGCGCTGGTTCTCCTTTCCCGACGTGCTCAAGAGCGCCGAGACGGTCATCGCCAAGCAGGTGGCCTCGCGCACCAGCTACTACGCGCGCAACCGGGTGGACGTGTTCTTCGGCACCGGCAGTTTCGCCGACGAGCAGACCATCGAAGTGGTCTGCCCCAATGGCGTGGTCGAGAAACTGGTGGCCAAGCACATCATCATTGCCACCGGCTCGCGTCCCTACCGCCCGGCGGACATCGACTTCAACCACCCGCGCATCTACGACAGCGACACCATCCTCAGCCTCGGCCACACGCCGCGCAAGCTGATCGTCTACGGTGCCGGGGTGATCGGTTGCGAGTACGCCTCGATCTTCAGCGGCCTGGGCGTCCTGATCGAGTTGATCGACAACCGCAGCCAGCTGTTGAGCTTCCTCGACTCGGAGATCTCCCAGGCGCTGAGCTACCACTTCAGCAACAACCACATCACCGTGCGCCACAACGAGGAGTACGAGCGGGTCGAAGGCCTGGACAACGGGGTGATCCTGCACCTGAAGTCCGGCAAGAAGATCAAGGCCGATGCCTTGCTGTGGTGCAACGGCCGGACCGGCAACACCGATCGCCTGGGGCTGGAGAACATCGGCATCAAGCCCAACAGCCGTGGGCAGATCGAGGTCGACGAGACCTACAGCACCGGGGTCGCCAACGTCTACGGCGCCGGTGACGTGATCGGCTGGCCGAGCCTGGCCAGTGCCGCCCACGACCAGGGTCGCTCGGCCGCTGGCAGCATCGTCGACAATGGCAGCTGGCGCTTCGTCAATGACGTGCCGACCGGCATCTACACCATTCCCGAGATCAGCTCGATCGGCAAGAACGAACAGGAACTGACCCAGGCCAAGGTGCCCTACGAGGTCGGCAAGGCGTTCTTCAAGTCCATGGCCCGCGCGCAGATCGCCGGCGAGCCGCAGGGCATGCTGAAGATCCTCTTCCACCGCGAGACCCTGCAGATCCTCGGCGTGCACTGCTTCGGCTACCAGGCCTCGGAAATCGTGCACATCGGCCAGGCGATCATGGACCAGCCGGGCGAATTGAACACGCTCAAGTACTTCGTCAACACCACCTTCAACTACCCGACCATGGCCGAGGCCTACCGGGTCGCGGCCTACGACGGCCTGAACCGGCTTTTTTGAGCGGCTCCGGCCGGCCGCCTGAGCCGGCCGGGGAGAGTGGCTTCAGTCCTTCCCAAGGGTGGTTTTGGCCAAACCGGGAAAGTCTGTGATCAGGCTGTCCACGCCAAAGTCAGCGAGCCGGCGCATCAGCGCCGGTTCGTTGACCGTCCACACCGACACATGCAGCCCTTGCTTCTGCGCCTTGAGCAGGCGCTCGGGCGTGCACAGCGTCCAGTTCAGCGCCAGCAGCGTACACCCGTAGTTGCGCGCGACCTTGAGCGGGTCGAGCCAGGCGTATTCGGCCACCAGGCCGCGCGCCAGGTCCGGCACCAGCTCCTGGGCCGCCCGCAGCACCGTCCGTGAGCTGGACGTCACCGTGACCTTGTCCAGCAAGCCATGACGCTCGGCCATGTCGCGGATCGCCAGCACCGTGCTGGCGGCCCGGGTGCGCGAGGCGCTCTTGACCTCCAGCTGCCAATGGGCGAACGCGCAGCGCTCGAACAGCTCTTCGAGCCGTGGCACGGGGCAGGGGCGGGGCCACTGCGGGCCGCTTGCGCGCGCGTCCAGGGCCACCAGTTCGTCGGCGGTGTGCTCGACCACCTTGCCGCGACGCCCGGTGGTGCGCTTGAGGGTCGTGTCGTGGATCACCATCAACTGGTTGTCGGCCGACAGGTGCAGGTCGAGCTCGCACCGGTCGATGCCATGGGACAGGCATTGCTGGAAGCTGCTCAGAGTGTTCTCGGGGGCTTCGCCCTTGGCGCCGCGATGGCCGTAGATCAGGGTCACGTTCGTTCCTTCAATCGATGAAAAGGGGGGAGGGCTCAGTCGGCCTGGGCCGCGGAGTGGTCGAGCGCTTCTCGGCGTTGCTGTTGCTGGCGTTGCAGGACATGGCGCGCCAGCAGTTGGCGCTGGGCATCGCTGAGGTCGACGAACTCCACGGCGGCGTCCTGCAGGCCTTGGGCATTGGTCTGGCAATGCACCACGCGGCCGCGCAGCAACAGGCCCAGGCCCTGGGGCATCAGGAGCATGCGCACCGCCACCCGCGCCTGGGCCTGCAAAGGCTCGGCCTGGGTGAATTCGATGCCGCCTTCGGAGAGGATCACCCGACGCGGCTCGCCCAGCTCGCCCAGCAGCGTCTGGGCCAGGACGGCGCCGAGCAGGTCCAGGCGCTTGTTCTGCGCGCGCAGAAAGGCCGCCAGCGTGCGGTCCTTGTCGCTCAGCTGGCGCAGCAAGTGCTGCGATTCGAATTCAGCCACGTGCAGTTCGCCGAGCAGATTGAACAGCGGCGAGGCATCGCGCAGCACGGTGGCCGGATCGGCCTGCGCGGCGCTCAACGGGCTGATTTGCAGTGCGACGTGATCTTCGATGCGGTAGTATTCGCGGCGATCTTCTTCGTCTGTTGTCGTCATGGCGAACCCAGGGTGGCGATGATGGTCCGAGTGTAAAGCTGCCTTGGGCGCCTCGCCACCAAGGACGTTCCCTTTCATCCGAACAAGCCCCCTCATGTTCAGACCTCTTTTCGTATTCATCGGCACACGCTACACCCGTGCCAAGCGTCGCAATCATTTCGTCTCGTTCATTTCCCTGACCTCGATGATCGGCCTCGCCCTTGGCGTGGTGGTGATGATCGTGGTGCTCTCGGTCATGAACGGCTTCGACCACGAGATGCGCACCCGCGTCCTGGGCATGGTGCCCCATGCCACCCTGGAGACCGGCCAGGCCATCGACGACTGGCCCGCGCTGGCCAAGCAGGTCCAGCAGAACCCGCAGGTGACGGCCGTGGCGCCGTTCACCCAGATGCAGGGGCTGCTGACCAGCGACGGCAAGGTGCAGAAGGTGCTGCTCAACGGCATCGATCCAGCCCGCGAGCGGCAGGTCTCGATCATCGACCAGTTCGTGCGCCAGGGCAGCCTGGACCAGCTGGCGCCTGGCAGCTGGGGCATCATGATCGGCGACAAGGCCGCCGCCAAGCTGGGCGTGGGCGTCGGTGACAAGCTCACCTTCGTCGCCCCGGAGGTCAGCGTGACGCCGGCGGGCATGTTCCCGCGCATGAAGCGTTTCACCGTGGTCGGCATCTTCCATGTGGGGGCCGGCGAGATCGATGGCTACCTGGGGCTGACCAACCTGTCCGACCTCTCCCGGCTGCACCGCTGGAAGGCCGATCAGGTCCAGGGCCTGCGCCTGAAGTTCGACGACCTGTTCCAGGCCCCACGCGTGGCCTACCAGATCGCCCAGCAGTTGGGCGAGGACCAGTACTACTCGCGCGACTGGACCCGGACCCACGGCAACCTGTACCAGGCCATCCGCATGGAGAAGGCGATGATCGGGCTGCTGTTGCTGCTGATCGTCGCAGTGGCGGCGTTCAACATCATTTCCACCCTGGTGATGGTGGTCAACGACAAGAAGGGCGACATCGCCATCTTGCGTACCCTGGGCGCCACGCCGGCGCAGATCATGGGCATCTTCATGGTCCAGGGCACCATCATCGGCGTGCTCGGCACCTTGATCGGCGGGGTGCTGGGCATTCTCGCCGCGCTCAACGTCAGCGCCGCCATTGCCGGGCTGGAGACGCTCATCGGCCACAAGTTCCTGAATGCCGACGTGTACTTCATCGATTACCTGCCGTCGCAGATCCTGGCCAGCGACGTCTGGATGGTCTGCGGCGCCGCCCTGATCCTGAGTTTCTTCGCCACCCTCTACCCGGCCTGGCGCGCCTCGCGCACGCAACCGGCAGAGGCGCTACGTTATGAGTGAGTCGCGCATGAGTGATAAAGCCGTACTGAGTTGCCGCAACCTGGGCAAGTCCTACGAGGAAGGCCCGGAGCGGGTGCAGGTGCTGTCCGGCCTGCAACTGGAACTCCAACCGGGCGAGCGCGTGGCCATCGTCGGCAGTTCCGGCTCGGGCAAGAGTACCTTGCTCAACCTGCTGGGCGGCCTGGACACCCCCACCGAGGGCAGTGTCTGGCTGGCCGGCGAAGAGCTGTCGGCGCTCGGCGAGCGCGCCCGTGGCCTGCTGCGCAACCGTGCGCTGGGCTTCGTCTACCAGTTCCACCACCTGCTGCCGGAGTTCACCGCCCTGGAGAACGTCTGCATGCCGCTGTTGATCGGCAGCACGCCGATCCCCGAAGCGCGTGAGCGGGCCCAGGCGCTGCTCGAGCGCGTCGGTCTCGGTCACCGCCTGAGCCACAAGCCGGCCGAACTGTCGGGTGGCGAACGTCAGCGTGTGGCGATCGCCCGTGCCCTGGTCAACCGGCCAGGGCTGGTGATGCTCGACGAGCCGACCGGCAACCTCGACCATCACACCGCCCAGGGGATCCAGGAGCTGATGCGCGAGCTGTCCGGTGCTTCGCGCACGGCGTTCCTGGTGGTCACCCACGACCTCAGCCTGGCCCGGCAGATGGACCGCGTGCTGCGCCTGGAAGATGGCCGCCTGGTGCCGATCTGAAGGGTTCCGCTCTGAGTCGACCTCACGGGCCACCGCGTGGCCCGTCTACCCGTTCAACTGGTGTTCACGTACATGTTCAGACCCTTGCCCTTGTTCATCGGTGCCCGCTACACCCGGGCCAAGCGCCGCAACCATTTCATCTCGTTCATCTCCATGACCTCGATGATCGGCCTGGCGCTGGGCGTGCTGGCCATGATCGTCGTGCTGTCGGTGATGAATGGTTTCCAGCGCGAGATGAGCTCGCGCATTCTGGGGCTGGTGCCCCATGCCAGCCTGCTGGGCGAGCGCCCGCTCGACGATTGGCGCCACGTCGCCGATACCGCCTTGAAGAACCCGGCGGTGATGGCGGCGGCGCCCCTGACGGAGCTGGACGGCATGCTGTCGTACAAGGGCGCCATGCAGCCGATCCAGGTCAGCGGCATCGACCCGGCCGAGGAGGGCAAGGTGTCCATCGTCGGCCAGCACATCCTCAGGGGCAGTCTGCAGGACCTGCGTCCCGGCGAGTACGGCGTGATCGTCGGCGAGCTGACCGCGCGGCGCTTCGGCCTGCGCGGAGGCGACAAGCTGACCCTGATCGTGCCCGAGATCAGCAGCGCACCCGGTGGCATCACCCCACGCATGCAGCGCCTGACGGTGGTCGGCGTGTTCAAGGTCGGCGCCGAGCTGGACGGTTCTCAGGCCTACATCCATGTTGCCGATGCGGGCGAAATGCAGCGCTGGGCGCCTGGCCAGGTGCAGGGCGTGCGCCTCAAGCTGCATGACCTGTACGCCGCGCCCCAGGTCTCCAAGGCCATCGCCGCGCAGTTGGGCGAGGGCTACCATGCCGATGACTGGTCCCACACCCAGGGCAGCCTGTTCAGCGCCATGAAGATGGAAAAGACCATGATCGGCCTGTTGCTGCTGATGATCATCGCCGTGGCGGCGTTCAACATCATCGCCACGCTGGTGATGGTGGTGAACGACAAGGGCGCCGACATCGCCATTCTGCGCACCCTCGGCGCCACGCCTGCGCAGATCATGGGGACCTTCATGGTCCAGGGCAGCCTGATCGGCATCGTGGGCACGTTGATCGGTGGCGTGCTCGGGGTGATTGCCGCGCTCAACGTCAGCGCGATCGTCGGGGCGCTGGAGCGGGCCACCGGGCAGCACATCTTCACCTCGGACGTGTATTTCGTCAGCAGCCTGCCCTCGGAGCTGCAGTGGGGGGATGTCGGGTTGATCTGCTTTGCCGGGCTGGTGATGAGCTTCCTGGCGACCCTGTACCCGGCGTACCGCGCCTCGCAGGTCGAGCCGGCATATGCGCTGCGGTATGAGTGAGGGTGTGCAGCCGAGCTAGAAGCCGGTCATGCGCCGTCTGCATCGCGGGCAAGCCCCCACAGGGCCCGTGGGAGCCTGCCTTGTCGCGGTATGACTACGGGTATGGGAGCCTGGCTTACCGCGGTATGGCTACAGGTCTGAAAGCTTGCCTTGTCGCGGTGTGGCTACGGGTGTGGGAGCTGGCTTGCCAGCGATAGGGCCCGGTCAGGCGCTGCCCGTATCCAGTTGAACGTTCCGTCCTCCCTTGCCGTCCGTACCTGTGAAGGCCGCCACGCCCTACCGGCCGCCTTCATGACTCAACGGCATCCAGGAGGCTTCAATGAAATACCGTGCGTTCGGCAATACCGGCCTGTTCGTGTCCGAGCTCGTCATCGGCAGCGTCCCCTTCGGCGGACGTGGCGCCTTCGAGAAGACCGGCAGTGTGGACGTCGGTCAAGCCACCCGCATGTTCGACCTGGCCTTCGAGGCCGGTGTCAACCTGGTGGACACCGCCGACCTGTACTCCCAAGGCCTGGCCGAGGAAATCGTCGGCAAGGCGCTCGGTGCGCGGCGTCAGTCGATCATCCTGGCCTCCAAGGCGCGCAGCCCCATGGGCGACAACCCCAATGACAGCGGCGCTTCGCGTTACCACCTGATCCGCGCCTGCGAGGCCAGCCTCAAGCGCCTGGGCACCGATCACATCGACCTGTACCAGTTGCACAACTGGGACGGCGTCACGCCGATCGAAGAGACCCTGGCGGCCCTGGACCACCTGGTGCAGAGCGGCAAGATCCGCTATTTCGGCACGTCCAACTACACCGCCTGGCAGATGATGAAGACCCTGGGCAGCGCGCGCCTTAACGGGTGGCAGCAACCGGTGTCGCAACAGATCTACTACACCCCTGAGGCCCGCGAGGCCGAATACGAGCTGCTGCCGATGGCCCTCGACCAAGGCTTCGCGACACTGGTCTGGGGCCCGTTGGGCGAAGGTCTGCTGACCGGCAAGGTCCGCCGTGGGCAGAAGACCCCGCCCGGCACGCGCCAGGGCAACGACTGGCCGGAACCCTACGTGCACGACCGCGAGCGGGCCTACGACATCATCGAAACCCTGATCGAGGTCGGCAAGCGCCACGACTGTTCGCCGTCACGCGTCTGCCTGGCCTGGCTGAAGGACCGCCCAGGCATCACCAGCGTGATCACCGCCGGGCGCTCCGAGGAACAGTTACAGGACAACCTCAAGGCGGTCGAACTGGTCCTGCAGGCTGAAGACCTCGAGCAGATCGAGCGTGCGACCCGCCTGGCGCCCCAGTACCCCTACTGGCACCGCATCGCTGCCAAGATGGACCGCATCGACCCGGCCGAAGCCCCCTTCATCGAGCTGTACCGTCAGACCATGGCTGACAACACGTCCAAGAACGGCTGAAGGCCCGTGCGACACTAAGGCTCGCCCCTTTGCGAGGCGAGTCCTTGACGGTCTGGCCTCACACCTGGCCGATCCGCAAGTTGATCGGCCAACGGATCGACCGCTCGACCTGCGCCTGCCCCCAGCAGGTCGCCAAGTCGGCGGCGAACCGTTCGAGCAGGGCCTGTTCGCCTGCTTCCCGCGCATTGCGCACGGCCGACCAGGTCGAGACATAGCCCAGAAACGCCTCTAGGTTCCAGCTCAACTCGATGCTCATCGCCGGTGCCTTGAACTCCGCGAAGGGGAAGTCCAGGGTGGCGTAGCCGCTGTCGACCAACTGCCGCTCAGGCGGCCAGAAGGGACCGATCTCGTGGTGATAGAAGTCCATGAAACGTCCCTGCAGGTCGTCCTCCAGGCGTGGCACGCCATAGCTGATCAATGCCAGCACGGCGCCCGGCGCGGCCCGGGTGCGCACCTGGGCATAGAAGGCGGGCAGGTCGAACCAGTGCGCGGCCTGGGCCACCGTGATCAGCTGGGCGCCCTGGGCCGACGCTGGCAAAGCCTCGGCCGGAGCGCAGGCATAATGAAGGTTGCCGCGCGCCTGGGCATGGGCGATCTGATCCTGGCTGGGGTCGAACCCCCACACGGTGTCGAAATGATGGGCCAGCAACGTGGTCAACTGGCCGTTGCCGCACCCCACGTCGACGGCCAGCCTGCGCTCAGGGACGGTGCTGGCCAGGTAGGCGGCCAGCGCGGCGGGGTATTCGGGCCTGAAGCTGGCGTAGGCCTGGCCCCCTTGGTCGAACCAGTTTCGTGAGGACGGGGCAGGGGTGGTCATTCGGCAGGTCTCCAATGGCTGACAACGTGCTGCTCACTGTAGCCTTCGAACCGCTGACCGTCAGCCTGAGGATGCGCCCGTGCTTGGCTTTTGCGCGTCAAGGCTCTAGCCTCGACGCCCCCTGGACACCTTGAGGAAAGACGATGCGCCCTGTCATCAGCCGCCGGCACCTGCTGGTCGGCGCCGTGGGTGGTGCTGCCGCCCTGACGCTACCGGCCTGGGCCGACGACGCCGTGCGTCAACGCCTGGCAACGCTTGAACGCACCCACGGCCGAACCCTCGGCCTCTGGGCGCTCGAGACCGGCAGCGGTCAGCGTCTGGCCTACCGCGCCGACCAGCGCTTCGCCTTCTGCAGCGCGTTCAAGGTGCTGCTCGCCGGCGCCATCCTGCAACGCAACGAGGCCGAACCTGGCCTGCTGGCGCAGCACATCGACTATGACGCCGCCACGCTGGTCACCTATTCGCCCATCACCCAGGATCACCTCGAGACCGGCATGCGCGTGGCCGATCTGTGCGCGGCCGCATTGCAGTACAGCGACAACACCGCCGCCAACCTGCTGTTGGCGCAGGTCGGCGGGCCGGCCGGCCTGACCGCGTTTGCCCGACGCCTGGGCGACGCCGTGTTTCGCCTGGACCGCGACGAGCCGACGCTCAACACCGCGCTGCCGGATGACCCGCGTGACACCACCACGCCGTTGGCCATGGGCATGACCCTCGAACGGCTGTTGGTCGGCAAAGCCCTGACCGTGCCCAGCCGCCACCAGTTGCAGGCCTGGCTCGAAGGCAACACTACCGGCGCGAGCCGCATCCGCGCTGGTGTGCCCGGCGACTGGCGCGTCGGCGACAAGACCGGCACGGGCGACTACGGCGTGGCCAACGACGTGGCGATCGTCTGGCCACCCGGCCGCGCGCCGTGGATCGTGGTGCTGTTCACCCGAGGGCCCGACCCTTCGTCGCCTGGGGACAGTGCGCTCATTGCCGCAGCGATGCGCGAGGTCGCCGGCGCTTGGGGGTAAGTGGCGAAGCACACGCTACAAGCGGACGTCAGTGCGGTTCGCCAGGTGTTGACAGGATGTGGGTGCGGCGCTGACGCGCTGGCTTGCAGCCCAACGGCACACACACCGCCGCACACGGTCCTACCTTCAGGCGCCCGTGGCCTACCCGAACGGCATTCCAACCCGTCGGTGGCACAATGCCTTTGATTCGATCGTTTTGGAGACCTTCATGTTGCGTGCATTTGAGCAGCGGCTCGACCCTTTCCCGCCTGACGAGGCACCGCCACCGCCTGCTGGCCTGGCGCGGTTCCTCTGGGCCTGCACCCGTGGTGCACGCCGGTACATCCTGGCCTTCGCCGTGCTCAGCGCCGGCGTCTCGATCTACGAAGCCTGGCTGTTCGCCTTTCTGGGCCAGGTCGTCGACCTGCTGACCACCTGGCAGGCCGGGGGCGATGCGACCGGTCAGGAACAGCGTGTGCTCTGGGGCATCGGCCTCGTGCTGGTGGCCAGTGTCGGGCTGGTGGCGTTGCGCACCATGGTCCAGCACCAGATCCTGGCGATCAACCTGCCGCTGCGGCTGCGCTGGGACTTTCACCGGTTGATGCTGCGCCAGAGCCTGTCGTTCTTCTCCGACGAGTTCTCCGGGCGGGTCACCACCAAGGTGATGCAGACCGCGTTGTCGGTGCGCGAGGTGCTGTTCACGCTGGTCGAGATCATCCCGGGGATCGGTGTCTACTTCGTGGCGATCGTCGCCCTGGCCGGCGGCTTCGCGCTCAAGCTGATGCTGCCGTTCCTGGCCTGGATCGTGCTCTTCGGCCTGGCCATGGCGTACTTTGTGCCGCGCCTGGGCAAGGTCGGGCAGGAGCAGGCGCACGCGCGCTCGTCGATGACCGGCCGGGTCTCGGACGCCTACACCAACATCACCACCGTCAAACTGTTCTCCCATTCCAAGCGCGAGGCCCACTTCGCCCGCGCGGCCATGGAGGATTTCAAGCAGACCGGGTTCCGCCAGATGCGTCTGGTCAGCCAGTTCGAGATCGTCAACCAGGCGCTGGTGGTCGGGTTGATCATGGGCGCTGGCGGCTACGCCCTGTGGCTGTGGCACCAGGGCGATGTCGGCACCGGCGCGGTGGCCGCGATCACCGCCATGGCATTGCGCATCAACGGCATGTCGCACTGGATCATGTGGCAGATGACCTCGCTGTTCGAGAACATCGGCACCGTGCAGGACGGCATGGACACGCTCACCCGTGGCCCCAAGGTGCAGGATGCGCCCGACGCCGGCACCCTGGTGACCCACGGCG
The DNA here is from genome assembly GCA_001534745.1 of Pseudomonas monteilii. Lineage (NCBI taxonomy): Bacteria > Pseudomonadati > Pseudomonadota > Gammaproteobacteria > Pseudomonadales > Pseudomonadaceae > Pseudomonas > Pseudomonas alabamensis. The sequence goes on along the minus strand of CP013997.1, from coordinate 2,909,550 downwards.
GCGCGGTGACCTTCGACAACGTCAGCTTCAACTACAACGGCGAGCGTCAGGTGCTGCAAGGCCTGAACCTGGACATCCGCCCGGGCGAGAAGATCGGCCTGGTCGGGCGCTCGGGGGCCGGCAAGTCGACGCTGATCAACCTGCTGCTGCGCTTCTACGATGTCGACAGCGGGCAGATTCGCATCGACGGCCAGGACATCGCCAAGGTGACCCAGGACAGCCTGCGCAGCGCCATCGGCATGGTCACCCAGGACACCTCGTTGCTGCACCGCTCGATTCGCGACAACATCGCCTACGGGCGGCCCGACGCCACCGACGCGCAGATCCATGAAGCGGCGGTCAACGCCCAGGCCGATGGGTTCATCAGCCAGCTCAGCGACCGGCAGGGCGGTACCGGCTACGACACCCTGGTCGGCGAGCGCGGCATCAAGCTCTCCGGCGGCCAGCGCCAACGGGTCGCCATTGCACGGGTGATGCTCAAGAACGCGCCGATCCTGCTGCTCGACGAGGCCACCAGCGCGCTGGACTCGGAGGTCGAAGTGGCCATCCAGGAAAGCCTCGACGAGATGATGCAGGGCAAGACCGTGATCGCCATCGCCCACCGGCTCTCGACCATCGCGGCCATGGATCGCCTGATCGTGATGGATGCCGGGCGGATCCTCGAGCAGGGTACCCATGCCGAGCTGCTGCGCAAGAACGGCGTCTATGCACGGCTCTGGCAACACCAGAGCGGGGGCTTCCTGGGTGAGGACCAAGGGGTGCTCGACAGCGTGGAATGAGGGGGTGACAGGGCTGCCCAGCCGCAGCGTCGCACGGGGAACGTGGCGCAGCCCTGACGCTCAGAACGACATCGCCCGACACCTCAGGTGCCGGGCAGCGTTTTCTTTCGATCAAGGATGACCCTTCGGCATGGCACCAGAGCCTGATTCGACTCACCACGTGGCCGCACCGCGCGCTGCCCGCCTGCCCAGGCCACTCACCGCACTCGCGGCCTACGGTACGCTCGCCTTGGCGACCCTGTCGCTCAGCGGCTGCTGGAGCCTGATGATCCATGCCGACGGCGAGCGCTGCGTCTATCCCGGCACACGCTATGGCTGGAACTTCGCCACGGCCCGCGGTCCCAGCGGCTGGCCGTTGCTGGTCGATGTGCCGTTCTCCTTCGTGCTCGACACCGTGCTGCTGCCTTACGACCTGACCGCCTTCTTGCCCGAAGACAGGGGAGGGGACCCCGCGCCTTGTGATTTGCGAGGCGATCTCAAGGTCATGTAACGTCGCTACGCATGGCCTTCAGGAGCCCCCATGATGCCTTCTTCCCTCGTTCCCGACCGGTTTCGGCGGCGGTGTGTCCGCTGGCTGCAGGCGGTGGCCCTGGCGCACCTGATCGGTGGCCTGGTGCTGACCTGGGCCGGGTATGCGCCCTGGTTCGACGGCTATTTCGCCAGCATCGAGCAGGTCTTCTGGTCACAGGCCGCGCCTGCGGCAGCGCGTCAGCAGCAGGTCTGGTGGATGGCGCTGTTCGCTGCCACCGTGCAGAGCTACGCGCTGTACATGCTGGCGTTGATCCAGGTGGGCGACCGCTTCGCCGACCACCGCGTGTGGGGCTGGCTGATGGCGGGGCTGTTGTTATGGGCGCCGCAGGACCTTTGGTTCTCGCTGCGTGTGGGCCTGTGGTCCCACGGCGTGATCGATGCATTGGCGTTGCTGGCGCTGCTGCCACCGTTGGCCTGGTTGTACCGGTATGACCGCCGACAGGCTGCCCCAGTGGTCTCGCGCACACAAGGCGTGCCCCGATGAACCGACCGTTGATGTACCTGCTGGCAGGCAATGGCGGCGCGATCGATTGGTGGGACGAAACGTCCGTCATCGCATGCAGACGCTGGAGCTGCCGGGTTTCGGCGACGATCCCGCGCCGTCTTGCCAGGACCTCCACGGCTACGCCGAAACGGTGAATTGCACCTGGGAGGGACTGAACAGCTGACAGAGGCTGAGCATGACGCCTAGGCCCGTCGCCTGGGTGAAGGCGGCGCCTCAGCCAGCGAGCCGCTGATTCACCCAGGCATGGGTGTGCGCCTGCACCTGCTGGGCCAGGGGCACCGGGAAGTGGAGAAAGCCGTGGGGCGCGGCCGGCAACAGGTGCGTTTCGGCGGGTGCCACCTGTGACCAGCGTTCGGCCATCAGCCGCGTGTCGTCGCGCAACGGGTCGATTTCGCCGGCGAACAGCAAGGCCGGCGGCAGGCCGTCCAGATCCCCGTACAACGGCGACAGCGGCGGGCTGCGGCGTTGCTGGTCGCTCATGTCCGGGGTCAGGCGCCGCAGCGCCTCGACCATGCCTGGGCCATCGAGCACCAGGGTGTCGGGCCCGGCGCTGTGCACGCTGGGCGTCCCGGTGAGGTCGTAGACGCCGTAGTAGAGCACCGTGCCCTTGATCCGGGCGAGCAGATCGGGCCAGGCCTTGAGCGACAACAGGGTCGCCGCGGCCAGGTGGGCGCCGGCCGACTCCCCGATGACGATCACCGGAAGGCCCGCGAAAGCCTCGTCTTCGCTTTCCAGCAGCCAGCGCGCGGCCGACAGGCAATCGTCCAGCAGGCCCTGGAGCGGCGTCGTGGTCGCCAGCCGATAGTCCACCGACACCACCGTCACCTGGCAGGCCTTGACCAACGCGGCATTGACGTCGTCGTTCATCTGCGCGTTGCCGATGACCCAGCCTCCACCGTGAATGTCCAGCACGAGGCCTTTGGAGGGGCCGTCCGGGCGGATGATGCGCACCGGAACGGGCGTGTCCGGCAGCCCGCCCAGGCGCGTGCGCGCCTGCAAGCCATGCTTGGCCAGGCTTCGCAGGCCCGCGAACTGGCCGGCGCGCAGCAGGGTCTGGATCGCGGTCGGGGCCAGGCGATTGCGGATGCGAAAGCGAGGCAGCCAGGCCAGTGTGCGGTTGAAACGCTGCATCTGCGCGATCGTGTCTGCAGAGCGCCAGGGGGCTTGAGTGGTCACGTTCACAGGTCCTCGTTCGGCCGGTGCAGTCATCGGCGGGTCATGAAGGGGCGCGTGCAGCGGGACACGGCAGAGGCGCCCTCAGGGCGCAACCGCCCGCTCACCGTAGCGGCGGGCCAGGGCATGCAAGCCGACGCCGACGGCTAGCAGGATACCGGCCCGCAACCAGTTCCCGGCGGGCTGCTGGGTCAACAGCACCAGGCACGAGAGAATGCCCAGCAGCGGCACCACCGGATGGATGCTGAAATGGGGCTCGTCGATCTTGTCCTTCTTCAGGACCAGCACCGCCAGGTTGGTGCTCAGGAACACGAACAGCAAGAGCAGCACAACAGTCTCGGCCAGCACTTCGAGGGTGCCGGTCAGGGTCAGCAGCGCGGCCAGCGCGGTGGTCGCCAGGATGGCCGGTGCCGGCGTGCGCCGGTTCGGCAGTACATGGCCCAGCCAGGCCGGCAGCAGGCCTTCACGGGCCATGCCCAAGGTCAGGCGGCTGGCCATGATCATGGTCAGCAACGCGCCATTGGCGACGGCCACCAGGGCGATCACCGCGAACCAGCTGCGGGGGATGCCCAGGCCCGAATCGCCGACGATGTCCATCAGCGGCGCCTTGGCCGCGATCAGCGCGTCGGCGGGCATCACCAGGGCCGCCCCGGCACCGACGGCCAGGTAGACCAGGCCGGCGATCAGCAAGGCCAGAAACAAGGCCTTGGGGTAGGTGCGGCGAACGTCACGCACTTCCTCAGCCAGGTTGGCGGAGGTCTCGAAGCCGACATAGGAGTAGAACGCCAGCAGGGCCGCACCGAGAATCGCGCTGGCCGGTGCGTGACCGCCGAAATCCAGCAGCCGCGCGGGCTCGGCTCGGCCTTGCCCGCACAGCGCGGCCACGGCGACGATCACCAGTACCAGGCCGCTGAGTTCGATCACGGTCATCACCAGGTTGGCCCCCAGGGATTCCTTGATGCCCCGCAGGTTGAGCGCCGCGATCAGCAACAGGAACAACGGCGCCAGCACGTGGGTCGGCCAGTCCAGGAACACGCGCAGGTACTCCCCGGCGAAGGCCAGCGCCAGGCCCGCCACGCTGGTGATACCGGCCGCCAGCATGGCGAAGCCGACCAGGAACGACAGCAGCGGCGAGCCGAAGGCACGCTGGGCGAAGACCGCCGCGCCACCGGCCCGAGGGTACTTGCTGACCAGTTCGGCGTACGACGCCGCGGTGAACAGGGCGAACAGCAGGCCGACCGCCAGGGGCGCCCAGATCGCGCCACCGGCCCGGTCGGCGATGGCCCCCGCCAGGGCGTAGACGCCTGCGCCGAGTACATCGCCCAGGATGAAGAACACCAGCAGGGGCAGGGTGACGACGCGTTTGAGAGCACGAGCAGGCGGTGGATTCATCGGGGGGCGTCCTGGCGAGGCAATGAACAATGAAAAAAGGCGCCGGATCGTGATCACGGCGCCTCGTCGACCAACCCTTGGGTCTTACTGGGTCTTGTCGTGGGCAGCGTCGCCGCCGTGGGCAGCGGCCAGTTTCTTGGCCTGGGTCAGGTGAGCTTCGAGCTTAGGCAGGGTGTCGGCTGCGAATTTCTTCACGTCCGCGTCCTTGCCATCCTTGACCTCTTCCTTGAAGAGTTCGATGGTCTGCTCGTGGGCCTTGACCTGATTGTTGGCGTAGGAGCGATCGAACGAATCCTCACGGATGTCCAGGATCAGCTTCTTGGCCTTGTCCATCAGTTCGGCGTCGGTCGCGACCTTGATGTTCTTGGTCTTGGCGATGCCTTTGAGTTGTTCGTTGGCCTTGGTGTGGTCATCGACCATCATCTGGGCGAAGGTCTTCACGTCTGCGGACTGACTCTTTTGCAGGGCCAGCTTGCCGGCTTCGATTTCGGCGATGCCCTTGGCAGAGGCTTCATCGACGAAATCGGCAGGGTCGGCAGCCATGACGGCCTGAGCGGCGAAGGCGAAGAGGACGCTGCAGATACCAGCTTGAAGTTTCTTGTTCATGGGCGATAGCTCCTTAAGTCATATCCATGTGGCGGTGGGGTCCGCATTCGTGTGACTGGAGGCGCGCGCGCGAGGTTCAGAAAAATGTTCAGGCATTGTCACGACAAGGCAGGACACTCACGTAGAACGGTGAAAGTGCTGGAACAACGCAGAGGCTTTGGCACGGATCTGTCGGCCTCGCAACATGAGCACCAGAAGGCTGCCGACCGTGGCCAATGCCATGTCTTTCTGCGCATCCCAGAAGTCGCCCTGGGCACCGACGAACGAGGAATCGCCGCCACCCAGGTAGGCCCCTCCGATCCACTCCATCAGTTCGTAGAGCAGCGAGGTCGCCAGGATGAAGGACCAGGCGATCAGCGAAGCCCAGGCCCCCTGCAGGGCGCAGCGTGCCACCAGCAGCTCGCGAAAGGGCAGGGCCAGCAGCAGGCCGTAGGCCAGGTGCACCAGCCGGTCGTACTGGTTGCGAGGCCAGCCGAAAGTCTGATCGAGGCTGACGTTCAGCCAGTGAAGCGACAGGGCGTCGTAGGGCACCTTGGGGTAGGTGAAGTGTGTGCCGATCTCGTGCAGGCAGAGAAACGCCACGATCATCGCCCAGGCCCGGGTGGACAGCGCGAGGTAGTCCCGGTACATCCAGGCCAGCACGGCACCGATCAGGACCAGGCTGTTTTCCACCAGCCAGGTGGTACGGTCCAGAGGGGCCCAGCCACAGAGAATGAAGACCCCTGCAAAGCCCACGAAGAGCGCTTGCCTACAGGTGAATCCGGTCTTGGACAGCATTCGGTCTCCTCCAGGGCATGACGACGACGCTGACACAGTGGAGTGCCGTGCGCAGAGGCCTGTTCCCTTGCAGCGTGACCCGTCTGTAACGGCGCATTGCGACGAAGCCCCGGGGCTTTTTGCGCCGGATGCAAGTCTGTGCTTGCCCAGGCGCGTCGAAGTTGGCACGCTTTGCCCGCAATCGACCACCCCCAAGCCGTTCATAGAAAGGGAGCGTACCGTTGAGCTGGGAAAAAGTTGGAAAATCCCTCGTGGGCGTCTTGGCCGTATTGGTCCTCGTGATCATGGGGTTCGTGCTCACGCGAGGCGATGCCAGACTGCAGGCCTACCTGACGTACGACAGCCTGACCTATCCGACTCAGTTCAGCGCACGCATCAGTGCGGCCAGTGAGCAGCTCAAGTACGACGTGTTGTCGCGGCAGGTGCAGCGCATCGGTGCCGGTGCACTCGACCAGGATCAGGTTGCCCAGTTGGTCGAGGTCTCCCAGGCCCCGTTTCGGCAGATGTTCGCCAAGCCGTTCGAAGCCGGATTGGTGGATCACCGCACAGCCTTGTACATCGACTTGAACAACGCCAGCGAACAGACCGTCAGGGACATCCACATCCGTCTGCCGGCCAAAGGGTTGGTGCAGGTGCGCAATGATGCCGGGGACGACGAGGTCCACGAGCTGCCCGCCAGTGCAGTGGACATTCCTGAAATCACATCAGGCGGGAGCGCGAAGGTCTGGGTCTATTTCGACAGTGACTACAGCGAAATCCGCCAAGGCAGCATTTCGATCCGGGATGCCGAGGGCAAGGCCGACCTGCATGTCTACCGCGCGTTCACAGGGCTCGATGCGGACGTGGCGCAGTACCGCGTGCCGCTGCTGTGGTTGCTGGGCTGCTTGCTGGCCGGCGTGCTTGGCCTGGCCTGTCTGTGCCTGACGCAGCGTCGACGTCTTCACGTCTCTGGCCGGCACGGTCTCTAGTCGGCTGGCGGCGCCTGGCTGCCTTGACTCAGTACGTCAGTGCAGGGACAAGGCAGGCGTCGCGCGATTCGCCGGTCGTTTCTCGCGTTCCACAAGCGACACGGTCGCCGGTCCCTGATGCCGTTTGGCAATCCGCAACACACCCCACAACATCGCCAGCGCAATCGCCATCCATGCACTGATCAGGCTGAAAAGTATCATCGCAAGGCTCATGAAATACCCCCTGTGCTTTGGTCACTTCTCTTGCATGTACTTAAGCTGACTGCCCGTGCAACGACGAAATTCCATGAAATGTGCCATCACAGGATGATTGGCGCGTTGTTTGCTTGGATGGGGCGATGAGCGGTCATGGCGTAGCGCCAGGAGAAAGCGCAGAGAGCGACACGAGAGGTCTGTCGGAGCAGGCAAGGCGTTTCTGGAGAGGTGTCTGGAGGAAGTAGGTGAAGCGTTTCTAGAGGAATGCCTACAGGGAAAGGTAAAAGTGTTTCGGGAGGATGTACCCCATTTGAACGGGCAAAGGTGTTTCCAGGAATGGGTCTGTTGGAATGGGCAAAGGTGTTTCTGGGAATGTGCCTATTGGAATAGGCAAGAGGGATCGGGTGTGGGAGCTGGCTTGCCAGCGATAGGGCCAATGATCACCCCATCATCCCGCTGGCAAGCTCGCTTCACTCCCAGAGTCGGTTTCGCGTAGCTCTACGTCTTGTCATTTTCGGGCGCAAAGCCCAACCCCGAAGACAGATCGGTTCCCGACTGGGTAGACGACGTTTGCACGCCTGCCGAATGGCTCATGGGCTTGGTCGTGTCGTGCTGCTCGCTCGTCTGCTCCGTCTTCTGCTCGGCCACCGTCTGCGTCACGGTGTCCTTGGCCTCTTTATAGACCTGTTCACCCTTGGCCTTGACGGTGTCGGTCAGGCGATCGCTGGCACTGCCCATCAGCTGGTCTTCCTTGCGCGTCGACGGCAGTGCAGCACCGATGGCCGCACCCAGCGCGATACCGATGGCCGCCAGGACCAGGGGCTGCTCCTTGAGCAAGGTGTCGAACTGGCCTTTCACGACGTCCGTCTGCTGCTTGATCTGGTCCCGTGCGTCATGGGCCGTGCGGCGCAGCGAGTCAGTGGTGTCGTGGGCCGTCCGGCGTAGCGAGTCGGTCGCATCGTGGGCCGTGCGACGCAGCGAGTCCGCCGTGTCGCCCGCGGAGTGGCGCGTGCTCTCGGACATGTCGCTGGCTTTGTCACGCAAGTCATACGCCTTGGAGCGGACGGTGTCGCCCGCATCGTGCAGCTTGTCACCGGCCTGTGCGAACGCGCCTTTGACCGTGTCCACCATGTCGCCCAGCTTGTCGCCCAGTCCAGGCCCAGGGGAGGCTGGCCCCGGATTGAACGGCTTGTTCTGGTTGAGCGCCAGCCACCCCAGGCCGAGGGCCGTCAAGGTCGTGGGCACCGGGTTGTTCTTCAGCGTGGTCGCCAGGTTATGGTAGAACTCGCCGCCGTTGCCCTTGGTGTAGGCCAACGCCTGGTCGAACAGCTGGCCCGGCGTCATGCGCTGCTCGATGGCATCGACCAGATGGCTGATGTGCTCGCGCTTGGCGTTGATTTCCTGTTCCAGCTGGTCAGGATTTTTTTGCGACTCGTGTTCGAACGACGGGTTCATGGCAGTTTCCTCTTGATCGCTTCCTTGTCCTGGTGCATGGCGTTGAGCGTGCGGTCTGGCGTCAGGTGCGACGGCTCGAACTGTTTCTTGCCCGATTGCAGCATGACGAAGCCGACGATCACGGTGATCGCGCCGACGATCAGCGCGGCGAGCCAAGGCGCCACCACGGTCGCCAGGGCATAGACGGCCGCCAGCAGCAGGATGATGAAGCCTGCCAGCAGCACGATTGCGCCGGCCGCCACGGCGGCGGTGCCTGCCTTGAGCGTGTTGAGGTTGTGCTGCAGTTCGGACTTGGCCAGTGCCAGTTCCTTGGTGAACAGGGCCGGGACTTCATGCATCAGCTGACGCAACAGGCCACCGATACCGACCGAGTCCTCCGCGTGGGGAGGCGTGGGCGGGGTAGGGTTGAGCGGATCATGGTTCATCACAGGCCTCCTTTGAGCGGGTCGTTGTCACGGCTCGAGCCGGTGATCGGGCTCACATGGGTCGCACCGATCGGGTCGACCGGGGCTGCGCTGCCCTGGGCATCGACGGGCGTGTAGGGCTTGTGCGTGGAGACGTCGCTGGAGCGGTCCGGCGTCGGTGGCGTGCTGTGGAACGGTTCGCTGGACCCATAGGCCGCAGGCGGATGGTTGCCAGAGGGCGCGCTGTGGCCATGCTCGCTGGCGCGGAGGAAGCGTGACAGTCCGAACCCGATCGCGACACTGCCGGCGATGAACAGCCCTGGGTTGTCCTTGGCCAGGCGCGAGCCTTTCTGCAGCAGCTCCTCGGCACTCTGGTGACGGACCTGCTCGGCGAAGTTGCCCAGGTAGCCGGCCAATTGGCCCAGGTACTGCGACAGTCCGAGGGTATCGTTGCCTTGCAGCGCCTCGGCAGCGGATTGCGCGCCTTGCTTGAGCGTTTCCAGTTGCTCGGCGGCCGTGTCCCGGTACTGCTCGTAGTGCTCGGTCCCTTGCGCTTTGGCCTCGTTGAGCAATGAACCTGCTTCGTCGGCAATGGCGTGCACGTGATCTTGCGTACTCCCGGCAGCCGCCGAGGCGGCTGGATCGCGATCGGTCTTGTCCATGATGATCTCCCTTCGATGAGTGGTCCCGGCACGCAGCCGGTTCAGGTGCCGCTACAACGGGGGACGAGGCGTCGATCGAAGAAGTTCAGTCCAATGGCGCAGCGCGCACGTCTGTGCGGACAAGCGGCACCCAGAAGGTGGTCAAGCGTTTCAGGGTGTTTCAGAAAGTCGGGCGCCGCCGAGGTGACGACCGTCAGGACTCGTGCAATTCCAGGCCTTTGCGCAGTCGTGCGAGCATCGCCTCGCGTAGCGCGACGGGCGCCTGCACATGCAGGGCACCCGCCTGGGACAGCAGCCAGTTCAGCAGCAGCGGTGTGTCCTCCAGCGTGGCGCAGGCTAGGGTCTCGCCTTCCGAGGTCGGCTCGAGCGTCAGGTCCGAGACGCCGAAAGTCTGGGCGAAATCCTGCGTCAGCCTGGGTTCGGCCTTGAAGGTCACGCGGATGTGCCGAGGCGCGACGGTCGGCTGGGAGGCGTCGGGTGTGGCAGACGGGTCGACGGAGCCTGTCGAAGCCGGTTTGCAGCCTGCCTGCCAGGACCAGCTGTACGGCAGGGTGTGGTCTTCGCAACGCAAGGGAAAGACTTTCGACAGTTCCAGCAGGTCGCGTTCCACCGTGCGCTTGCTGGTGTCGTGACCGACACCCAGCAACAACTGCTGCAGTACGCGCGCATTCAGTCCAGGGCCCGTCTCGGGCAACAAGGTGAGAATGGCCCATTGTCGGGCGAGGGTCTGGCGCGTGGAGTGGCTGGGCAAGGCGAGATCTCGGCAGAGCGTTGGCGTGGCTGGTGGCACATGGCTATCGCGCAGCTTACCTTGGGTTTGGATCGGATCCAAGTTCTCCCTTCGGCGCATGTGTATCCATACGCGACAGGCAGGAGCCATGGAGCCGTGCATGACACCGGCGCTCGCCTCCTGTATACAGGGCCTGTACCAAGGGGCGTCCTGCAAAGGGCTGAGAGACCGCTGGCGCGGTGACCCTTCGAACCTGATCCGGATCATGCCGGCGAAGGGATGGGCGCAAGCACCTGCCTTTCTGCCGGCTTCATTGCGAGGCCAGCCATGTCGACCCGCCACGGTCTCGCTGTCACCTGTAGGAGGACAGCCCGATGACCGAACGTTTCACCGATACCTTACGCCGCCAGAACGCACCCGCCTGGGCCGCCACCGTCGAGCATCGATTCGTCCTCGAGCTGTGCGAGGGCCGCGTGGCCGATACGGTCATGGCCCGTTACCTGGTGCAGGATCACCGTTTTCTCGACAGCTTCCTGACCTTGCTCGGCGCCGCCATCGCCAGCGCCGACAGCTTCGACGCCCGGCTGCGGCTGGGGCGCTTCGTCGGGCTGATCGCAGGCGAGGAAAACACCTATTTCCTGCGGGCCTTCGAAGCGCTGGGTGTGAGCGAGGTACAGCGTCATGCCCCGGAGGATGCCGTGCCGACCGCCGGCTTCAAGGCGCTGATGCGCGAAGCGGCGCAGACCCGCTGCTATGCCGCTGCGTTGTCGGTACTGGTGGTGGCCGAGTGGTTGTACCTGGACTGGGCCAGCCGTGCGCCTCAACCGCTGCCCGCGCGCTTCGAGCATGCCGAATGGATCACCTTGCACGACAACCCGGCCTTTCGAGAGGTGGTTGCCTTCCTGCGCGCCGAACTGGACCGTGTCGGGCCCGAGCAGGCCGAGATCAGCCAGGACTTCTTCCAGCGCGCAGTGGCGCTGGAGCACGCGTTCTTCGATGCTGCCTATGCCGAGGAGGCGTGACCCATGGACCTCTTCGATCGCCTCAAGGCTGCTGCGCTCCCTGACTGGAACGCTTACGTCGATCATCGCTTCGTTCGGCAGATGGGCGAGGGCACCTTGCCCGAGCCGGTGTTTCGTACCTACCTGGTGCAGGATTACCTGTTCCTGATCCAGTTCGCCCGTGCCTGGGCCCTGGCCGCCTACAAGAGCCGACGGCCTGACGACATTCGGGCGGCGCAGGCAGGGCTGGCAGCGATCCTCGACGAGACCGAGCTGCACCTGCGCCTCTGTGCACGCTGGGGATTGTCCCGAGACGATGTCGAGCGTGCCCCCGAGCACCGCGCCACCGTGGCCTACAGCCGGTTCGTGCTCGACTGCGGTGCCGCCGGCGACCTGCTCGACTTGCATGTGGCCTTGGCGCCCTGCGTGATGGGCTACGCCGAGATCGGCGAGCGCCTGGCGCGCGATGCCTCGGACCTGGCGGGCCATCCCTACCGCGAGTGGATCGGCGAATACGCGGGTGAAGCCTACCAGGGCGTCGCGGCGGCAGCCCGCGCTCACCTGGACGCGCTGGCCCGTCGCGGCATGACCGAACAGCGTTTCGCTGAACTGACCGCGACCTTCGCCCAGGCGTCACGGCTGGAGGCCGACTTCTGGTCGATGGGGTACGGCGAGTAGCGCGCAGAAGCGCTTCCGGTCGCGTGGAGCAACCTTCGCATCGGGGCGCGGTTGCCTCCGTCATCGCGGGCAAGCCCCACAAGCTGCTTGCGCAGCCATGCCTACATTGACGACTGCCGGGGTCTGGGTGGGAGCTGGCTTGCCAGCGATAGGGCCAGTTCATTCGCCTCAAGGCTGACAGGCCAGCATTAATCCTGTTGGTCATGTGTCGAATCTACCGCCGCTATCGCGGGCAAGCCCGCTCCCACAAGCTGCTTGCGCAGCCATGCTACATTGACGGCTGCCGGGGTCTGGGTGGGAGCTGGCTTGCCAGCGATAGGGCCCTGCCAGGCGCCGCATGCGGCCGGGCATGTACGGAGTAGAAAAGACAGTTGCTCCCACAGGGTCGCGCTTGCCTGTGTCATCTCGGATGGAGATGCGGGTGGGCTGGCTTCACCGTCTGTCCGTACGGCCGATCTGCCAGGCTGACGCAGTCCGCCTGTGGGAGCGGGCTTGCCCGCGATGAACCGCACCGCCGCATCGGACCGTGCGTCGGGCTTCCGGGACTGATCCTAGGTCTTGGCAGACATCGTCCCCGAGCGCACATGCCGCGCCAGGACCTGTTCGAACAACCCCCACATCGTCGCCTCCGTGCTGAACGCCACATTGAACCGCATCCAGCCGCTCGCCTGGGCATCGACCATGAACAGCTGCCCTGGCCCTAGCATGATGCCGTGCTCCAGCGCGTCGTCCAGCAGCGCGGCGCTGTCGGGCAGGTCAGGGTGACGCGTCCAGACGTACATGCCCTCGTCCGACTCGACGAACAGCTCGAAGCCCAGGCGATGCAACTGCTGGCCGACCACACGGTGCGCGTCGGCCAGTCGCTGGCGTAGACGCTTGAGGTGCTTGCGCCAGCGCCCATCGATGACCGCCGCATACACCACCCGCTCCATCACCTGGGAGGTGGTCAATCCCGAACGCATCTTCAACCGCAACAGCTGCTGGATCGAGTCGGCATTGGCCAGCAGGTAACCGACGCGCACGTTCGGTGAGATGCTCTTGGAGTAGCTGCCGACGTACACCACCTGCTGCAAGTGATCCAGGCTGGCCAGGCAAGGCTGGGGCTCGGCCATCATGTCGGCGTAGAGGTTGTTCTCCACCAGTCGGAACCCGTGCTGCGCGGCCAGCTGCAGGAGCCGGTGCAGTTGGGCCAGGGGCGTACGCGAGCAGGTCGGGCTGTGCAGGTGCGGCTGGGTGAAGAACACGGTCGGGCGATACTGGTCCAGCAAGCGCTCGAGCTGGTCCAGGTCATAGCCGGCTGGTGTCCGAGGCACCCCGACCAGCGTCGCGCCCTGAAAGCGCAGGATGCTCATCAGGTTGGGATAGCCGGGGTCATCCACCAACACCACATCGCCCGGCCGCACCAGTGTGCGCACCGCCAGGTCCAGAGCCTGGCTGGCGCCATGGGTCAGCAGCAACTGCGTCGGGTTGGCGACGATGCTCAGCTCTTGCTGCAGGTTCTGCGCGGTCAACGCCCGCAGCTCGGGCAGGCCCATCGGATCACCATAGCCCGACAGTTCCAGGGGGCTGCCGGCGACCTGACGCATGCCGCGGCGCAGACCGTCCTCGTACATCCAGTCATTGGGCAGCCAGCCGCAGCCTGGCTTGTAGGGCAGTTGGCGGGTCTCGAAGATCTGCTGCAGGTACCACTCGGAATTGAAGCGCGGACGCGGCGTATCCGGTCGATGCGCGTGCTGTTCGAGCAGCTCGTTCACCGCACGATTGACGAAGAAGCCGGCATTGCCACGGCTCACCAGCAGGCCTTGGGCCACCAGGCGATCGTAGGCCTCCACCACGGTGAAGGTGCTGACCGAATAGGTGGCCGCGAAGGCGCGGATCGAAGGCACCTTGGCACCCGGCTTGAGGGTCTGGTCGTCGATCCGCTCGCGCAGCCCGTCGATGATCTGGTTGACCAGCGGGATGGGGGAGTCGGGGTGAAGTTCAAGCATGGGGTAGGCCTTCAGGGGAGAGCGTGGCAGCCAGGCGCCAGCAGGGTATCGCGGGTGTATTGCATGGGTGGCCTGTACAGTGCAGTGAGGATTTCACCTGCCTGTGCATGGCTCATTGCGACGGACATTTTTACATTAGGTGTCAGTTATCGCCACACCAAGCACGACAATGCGTCATGAACGACAGCAAAGACACTGCCGCGGTACGGTCGAGGTCCGCCTCGCGTCCTGTTTCAGGCCCGGTATGACGGAGTCTAGCCGTCATTCGGCCGTCGCACGGTTCAGTTCGTCCGGGGATCGCTCCTCGGCCGCGTAGGCAGGCCGCCATGGAAGGCCTGCGTGTGCGCTGTGCACGCCCTCCTGCTCGATTAGGCGTTGTACGTAAAGTGCCTGCGCGACGATCAGGCTGCGTTGAAAACAGGCTCGGAATGCTCATTTACCCTATGTAAACTGCGCTTCCTCACCTGTTTTCGCCTTGCCTGCTCGCCGCTCGGCGACTTTCCGTACAACGCCCAGCACTGATGTACGGGTGAAACCGATAGCCATCGGGGTTTCACGGATCTTCCTTGGATAAAAAGAAACATGGGGTACACAACTGATGGACGCAACATCTTCCTCCACCCTCGCTGCGAACGAGGAGCACGAGAGCAAGCTTAGCGCTTCTCTCAAGCCGCGCCACCTGACGATGATGTCGATCGCCGGGGTCATCGGCGGCGCCTTGTTCGTCGGCTCCGGCAGCGTGATCCACAGCGCCGGCCCAGCCGCCGTGCTGGCCTACCTGGCCGGCGGCATCCTGGTGGTGCTGATCATGCGCATGCTTGGCGAGATGGCGACGTCCTCGCCGGACACCGGCTCGTTCTCCACCTATGCCGACCGCGCCATCGGGCGTTGGGCCGGTTTCACCATCGGTTGGTTGTACTGGTGGTACTGGGTGATCCTGATGGCCTGGGAAGCCTACGTGGCGGGCAAGATCCTGCACGGCTTCTTCCCCGACGTGAGCGTCAACGTGTTCGTTCTGGCGACCACCTTGCTGCTGATCACGGTGAACTTCTTCAACGTCAAGCATTACGGCGAGTTCGAGTTCTGGTTCGCGCTGATTAAGGTCGTGGCGATCTGTTGCTTCCTGGTGGTGTGTACCGCCGCGGTCATGAACATCTGGCAGTTCGGTGAAGTGCGCGGCATGAGCCACCTGACCGCCGAAGGCTTCATGCCCAACGGCCTGACCACGGTGGTCGGCGCGTTGCTTGGCGTGATGTTCGCCTTCCTCGGTGCCGAAATCGTCACCATCGCCGCCTCCGAGTCCAAGGACCCGGCCCGTCAGATCGTCAAGGCCACCAACTCCGTGGTCTGGCGCGTGTGCCTGTTCTACGTCGGCTCGATCTTCCTGATCGTCTGCCTGGTGCCGTGGAACGACCCGCACCTGGGCGTCTCCGGCTATGGCGCCTACCGCCGTACCCTGGAACTGCTGGGTGTGCCGTACGCCGAGCTGCTGATGAATTTCGTGGTGCTGACCTCGGTGAGCAGCTGCCTGATCTCCGGCCACTACACCGCCTCGCGCATGCTGTTCTCCCTGGCCAAGCGTGGCGATGCGCCGTCGATCTTCAAGCGCACCCGTGCCAACTCCGGCGTGCCGGTGTTCGCCATCGTCGGCTCGTGCCTGGTCGCAGTGTTCTGCGCCCTGATCAACTTCAGCGAAACCCTGCGTCCCCAGGACGTGCTGGAAACCCTGATGAACACCACCGGCATGATCGCGCTACTGGTGTACCTGGTGATCGCCTTCTCGCAGCTGCGCATGCGCCGCAAGCTGATCGCCGAGGGCAAGGAAATCCAGCTCAAGATGTGGCTGTTCCCCTGGCTGACCTACCTGGTGATCGCGTTCATCGTGGTCTGCCTGGTGGTGATGGCCTTCATGCCGGACTACCAGATCCTGGTGATTTCCACGGGCGCTGCGGCAGCCCTGGTGGTCGCCATGGGTGTGGTGCATCAGATTCGGGGTGCCAAGCGCGCCTGATCCGATGACGTGAAGAACCCGCGCTCGCCTTGGGGGAGCGCGGGTTTTTTTATGGCGTTTTTCAGTGAATCCAGTGAGCGTCGCGCCTGATCAATCGGGCAGTTTGCGGGGAAGCCATACGATGGCGAGGATAGCGACGATAAGCGTGAGCAGTCCTGCGATGCCTAACGCCACATGCATGCCGGCGAGGAAAGCCTCTTTTGCCTGACCAATCGTGTCGGCGCCCAGGGATGCCTGATCGAGGGTTTCATTGAGGGTGCCGGCTACGCCAGGGCCGTACAACCGGAAGCCCAGCGCTGCGACCGAACCGAGTATGGAAATGCCGAGCGCGTTGCCAATCTCGTTGCTGGTTTCGGCAATGGACGCGGCGGCACCTGTACGCTCTGGAGGCACGGCCGATACGGCGATTTCAGCCACCAGACTGAAGGACAAGCCGTAGCCGACGCCGGCGACGAGGGTGGAGGCCACGAAGAAGATCGCGCCGTGGGCGGTCGTGGTCAGCAGTAGAAGCACCATGCCCAGAGCGATCAGCAGGTGAGTGGCGACCAAGGCCCACTTGCGCCCGATGCGTTCGACGATCGCGCTGGTCCATACGCAGGTCGCGGTGAGCACCAGTGCGCCCGGGATGGTCAGCAATGCCGTGCGGAACACATCGAACCCCAGCACCGATTGCATGTAGACGCCCCCCAGGTAGCCGGCAGCCGACCAGACCATCAGCGACAGCAAGCCTGTCAGGATGGCAAGGGTGAAGATACGGTCCTTGAACAAACGCACGTCCAGCAGAGGATGGGCCAGGTGACGTTGACGTACGACGAACCAGACCAGACCCAGAATCCCCATGACGCCAATGGCCATTTGTTCGGAGGACAATCCTTCCACCGCCCCGGTCTTCAGCGAATAGGTGAACAGCAGAATGCCCACGAACGAGAGCGCCAGGCTGGGCACATCGATCTTGCCTTCGGCAGGTGCATGCACTTCTTTGAGCAGTTGGGGGGCGAGCAGGAGGAACAGCACGACCACAGGGACGTTGATCAGGAAGACCGAGCCCCAGGTGAAGTGCTGCAGCAGCATGCCGCCGATCAGAGGGCCGACTGCAAAGCCTGCCGCGAACGTCGCTGCAAAGATGCCAATGGCTTGAGCGCGCTGCTTGGCATCTGGAAAGAGATTCGAAACGATGGCCAATCCAGACGGCAACAGGGTTGCGCCACCCAGGCCCATGAGCGCACGGAATGCGATCAGGCTGGTGGCCGATTCCGAGAAGGCAGCGCCAATGGACGCGGCCCCAAAGACACACGCGCCTACCATGACAAGCCGCAGTCGCCCGAACCGGTCACCGATGTTGCCGAACGCTACCAGCAGCGATCCGACGACGAACCCATAGATGTCCAGGATCCACAATGCCTGATCGGCGGTGGGGGTGAGGGCAGAGGTGAGGTGCGGCATGGCCAGGTAGAGCACCGAGCCATCCATGGCCACTAGCGCTACAAGTCCAAGTACTGTGAACAGGCCAAGCCAGGCGTGCCTGGAGGCAGGTGCCATGAGGGTTGCTTCTTGCATGATGAATATCCTTTAAGTGAAAGAACCTGAGACTGGGTCGCGGATCGGCACGCATTCTGATCCTTTGTAGAGCATTGAGGAGGTAGGGCTGGGTGACACACGTGGGTCAGGAAAGCGAGGGCGTTGACGGCTCTCGTCCTATGAGCAACGAAGAAGCCTGTCCAAAGCGATAAAAATAGCGCCCTGTGAAATATGTCATCGACAGACATTTTATGTCAACGAAGCATCGTCTCGTGTGTCATGCCTCGTTAGCCCGGGTGTAGGAGACTGGAATGAATTCGCTAGGCGTCAGAAATGCGGTGTCGTAGCATCCATGGCTGCGGCAAGCGGGTGGAATACCCACCGTAGGTGATCGGGTTCGACGGTAGAGAGGCGCAGTGAAGACCACAGAAGTGTTGGGGCGACGGGAGCGAAAAAAATTGATGCTGCGTGAGGCATTGATCGAAGCCGCCTACAACTTGTTCGAGCAAAAAGGGTTCGATGAGACACGTGTCGAAGACATCACCGACGAAGTCGACGTCTCATCGCGTACGTTCTTCCGCTACTTTTCGTCCAAGGAAGAGGTCGTGCTCGACTACCAGGAGGTCGAGCACGATGAAGTCATCGCAGCGCTGCAGGCTCGTCCACAAGGCGAGCCCATCCTTACCACACTGCGGCATGCGGTGGTGGAGGTGGTGCACGGATGCGAGATGGGGTCGTATGGTCTCGACTCGAACAGGTTCAACGTATTGAAGCATCTGATCCGTGGTCATCCCTTGGTCTGTGCTCGAAACCAGGAGCGGACCCAGGCACGCAAGCAGACGCTGGTCGACGTACTGGCGAGCAAAATGAGGGTCGACCCTCTGCTGGACATGCGTCCTGGCATGGTCGCTGGGGTTCTGGAATATGCCTACACCGCGGCGTATGAAATCTGGAAGGAACTGCCCGCTGGCACCCGAATGTACTCTGACGTGCTCGATGAAGTGTTCGAAGCGGTGGAGGTGGGTCTGAACTACCCTTGCCCAGCGAATGATGGCCAGGCAGGGGCTGTATGAAGGCAGGTGGCGCACAGGGCAGACTGGCAGCCTCTGCTCGATCAAGCTAAGGCGGGCATGCCCTTACGTGAAACCTTGGGCAGGATCACCAGCGCGTTGCTGCCCCTGATTCACCCTTCCTCGAACTGCATTTCCGGCGGCTGTCGACGCAGGCCGCCGGTAAGCACCAGCAGATAGACCACACCGATGACCAGCCAGGCCCCACCCAGGTAGAGGGCCATGGGGTCCAGGCTGACCATCAGCCACAGGTCGGCAACCAGGCCGATCAGCGGGAAGAGCAGGTAGACCAGCGTCGCCTTGGCACCGCGCTCGCCCTGACCGATCCAGTAGTGGAAGACCACCGACAGGTTCACCAGGCTGAAGGCCAGGAACGCGCCGAAGTTGATGAACGAGGTGGACGTGGTCACGTCCATGCGCAACGCCAGCAGGGCCACGACGCCGCACAGGACGAGGCTGATCACGGGCGTGCCGAACCGTTCGCTCAGGCGCCCGAACCAGCGCTTGGGCAGCACGCCGTCCCGGCCCATGGCGAACAGCAGCCGCGAGGCACTGGCCTGGGCGGACAGGCCCGAGGTGAACTGTCCCACGATCAAGCCGATCAGGAAGAGGCTGACGAACACGTCGCCACCGATGTTCCGGGCGATTTCATAGGCCGCCGAATCGGCGTTGGCGAATTCGGGGGAGGGATGGGCCCGCTGGACCACGTAGCTCACCGCGATGAACAGGATCCCGCCCAGCAGGGTGATCAGCAGGATCGCCCGTGGGATGGTCTTGCGCGGCTCGTGGGTTTCTTCGGTGAGGGTGCTGACTGCATCGAACCCCAGGAACGAATAGCAGGCGATGGCCGCACCGCTCATGACCAGCGGGAGCTGGAACCCGTCCTGGTAGAACGGTGCGAGCGACCAGAACGGCTGGTTCAGATTGCCTGTGGCGTAGTGGGCGGCCAGCCCGACGAAGGCTGCCAGCACCAGGAACTGCAGCAGCATCAGCACCCCATTCACCGTCTTGGCCAGCTGCAGGCCGACGATGTTGATCGCCGTGGTGACCACGATGAAGGTGATCACCCAGACGGGCTGGGGCACGTGCGGGAACGCCGAGTGCAGGTAGGCCGCCCCGATCAGCCAGATTGCCATGGGCAGGAACAGGTAATCGAGCAGCACCGCCCAGCCGGCGAGAAAACCCAGCTTGGGGCTGATGGATTTTCGCACGTAGGTGTAGGCCGAGCCGGCAACCGGGAAGGCCTTGGCCATCTTCCCATAGCTCAGGGCGGTGAACAGCATGGCGACGGCGGCGGCCAGGTAGGCGGCTGGCACTGCGCCGCCGGTGGTGTCGGCCAGGATGCCGAAGGTGCCCAGGACGATGATGGGCGTCATGTAGGCGATGCCGAACAGCGTAACCGCGCCCAGCGAAAGGGTTCGCTTCAAGTGGGGCATGTGCGTGACTCCGGATTGTGGTTGTTATGGAGTAAGGGCGTCCAGGTCAGCCACGACCTGGGCGCATGCAGATCCGAGCGGCAGGGCGCTGGCGATCAGTTCGTCTGGATCAGCAGCTCCCGCAAGCCGCAGGCGTGCTCGACGTGCTGGCCGGGCAACGTGATGCGGCGCTCGGCCAGGTAGCTGTAGTCCTGGCGGGCCTGCTGCACACGCGCCAGGTCGAGGGTCATCTGCAGCCGGCATGGCTCGCGCCCCGCTTCGCACAGTACCTGCCCATAAGGATCGACCACGGCACTGCCACCGGCGAACACCAGGTCGCCATCGCCAGCACCGACGCGGTTGACCATGACGGCGTACGCCTGGTTTTCCATGGCGCGTGCGCTGATGGCCGTGCGGTGGGTCGGGCCGTAGGGGTCCATGTTGCCGTTGGTGACCAGAATGAGCTCGGCGCCCAGCTGGCCCAGCGCCCTGGCGCTCTCGGGAAATTCAATGTCGAAGCAGATCAGCAGCCCGACCCGCACGCCCTTGAGCAGCGCGGTGGCGTAGCGATCGCCCGCGGTGAAGATGCCTTTGTCCGAGGCCCACAGGTGGGTCTTGCGGTAGGTCAGGGCAATGCCCTCGGGCGTGACCAGCACGGTCGTGTTGTAGAAGCGGCCATTGCCATCGGTTTCCGCGAGGCCGACCACCACACCCAGGTTCTTTTCCTTCGCGGCGTGCGCCACGGCCGTGAGGGTCGGGCCATCGAGCGGCTCGGCGAGGTGGGCGATGTTCTGCGCCGTGGGAAAGCCCATCAGCTGTGTTTCCGGGAACACCACCAGGTCGGTGCCGGGCGCGCAGGCGTGGATCGCCTCGAGGGTGCGCGCCAGGTTATGGGCCGTGTCGCCATCGCGACCGGCCAGTTGGACGAGTTCTACGTTCATGTCTGCTCCTGACAACGCGGCGGTGGCCGAACGTTCTGACAGCGAAAAGGCCTGGCGACGGTGTCCATGCACCGTTGAGGTAACATGGCCACGGCGCGCCGGGGGTCGGCCATGCTCGACCGAGTATGCCGCCGCAGCGCCGACCGGGGTAATTACGCCCTTGTGGTAACCCAGATGGGGTAGAGATGAACCTTACACTGCAGGACATCGCCTGGCACCGCTCGGTCGGGCAATTGATCGAGGTGCTGGACCAACCGTCGTTCTGGCTGCGCCTGGTGCGTCTGCTGGGGCAATACGTGGCATTCGACAGTTGGGTGGCGCTGCTCTTCAGCGAAGGGCGGCCCTTGGTGTATGCGGAATGCCCAGGGGCGGACGGCGGCGAAGACCCGCTGTTCCAGGATTACCTCAAGGGCCTCTACCTGCTCGACCCGTTCTACATCGCCAGCCGCGAAGCGCGGGCCGGTGGCTTGGTCCACCTGGTCGACGTGGCCCCCGAGTGCTTCGAACGCACCGACTATTACCAACGCTACTTTCGCCTCAACGTGGTTGCCGACGAGGTGCACTACAACGTTCCGCTCGAGGGCGAGCGCACGCTGTGCCTGTCGTTGGGCAGCCGCTCGCCGTTCAGTGGGCCGCAGATCGCGCTGTTGCACCTGCTGCAGCCGTGGGTGGTGGGTCTGATGCGCCAGCGGTTGCGCTTCGAAAGGGCCGCGCCTGAAGTGGCGCCCGCACCGCAGTGGCAACGCCAGCTGGAGCAGGGCAGTGGCACGTTCGAGGCACCTCTCACGGCGCGCGAGCTGGAGGTCGGGCGCATGATGCTCAGTGGCTGTTCGAGCAAGGAGATCGGCCGCAAGCTGGCCATCTCGTCGGAAACGGTGAGGGTGCATCGCAAGCACATCTACAGCAAGCTGGGCATCAAGTCGCAGTCCGAGCTGTTCGCGTTGTTTCTTCGGGCCCAGGATTGACGGGATTGTTCAGCGCGAGGGGCATGACGACCAGGCGGCGGTTTCGCCTACCCCTCAGCTGAGTTCACGCGTCACGCGAGCGAAGGTGGCGCGTTCACCCACAGGTGCGCGGGTGTGGGTCTGGATGGCCTCGGTCTGTGGCCTGCCAGGCGCGGGTACGGGGTTGGCACGCGGCTCATTCACGCCCCACAACGACAGGGTGTCCAGCAGGGCCAGGATCCGAGCATCGGCGATCGTATAAAAGATCGAGCGTGATTCGCGCCGGCTCTGCAGCAGGCCTTTCTGGCGCAGTTCGCCCAACTGCTGCGACAGGCCGGGCTGCCGCAGCCCCAGTTCGCGTTCCATCTGGCCGACCGAGCACTCGCCCTTGGCGATATGGCACAGCAGCATCAGCCGAGTCGGATTGGCGAGCACCCGGAACAGGTCGGCCGGCTCGTCGAAGCGGCTGGAGAGGGTCTCAAGGGTCGAAGATTTCGCTGTGCTCACGGCTGCCTCCAGCGGTAGTACCACGTCTCGCCTGGGGCCGGCTCGATCTGCATGGCCTGTCGAGCCTCGACGGCCGCGGGCTCCAGGAGGCGTCCACCGGGCTGCCAGCCCTCGGGTGTCGAAGCATGCTCGCGGTCGGCTGTCTGCAAGGCTGCGACAAGCCGTAGCAATTCATCGATCGACCGCCCCACGTTCATGGGATACCAGCTCATGGCCCGGACGAGCCCTTCAGGGTCGATGACGTAGGTGACGCGCACGGTAGAGCTGTCGGGCGCGCCTGTGGCGATCATGCCATAGCCCTGAGCGATGGCCATCGAAGGGTCTTCGATGATGGGAAAACCGATACGCGTGCCCAGTTTTTCTTGGATGTCCCTGAGCCAGGCCAGGTGCGAGTACAGCCCATCCACGGACAGGGCCAGCAGCGCGCAGTCCAGTGCCTCGAACCGATCCTGGGCCTTGGCGAAGGCCATGAATTCGCTGGTGCAGACCGGTGTGAAATCGGCAGGGTGCGAGAACAGCAGAAGCCATCTGCCCCGATAGTCCTTGAGCGAAACATCGCCGCACGTGGTACGGGCTTGAAAGTCTGGCGCGGGCTCGTTTAGGCGCAGTGGGGGCAGGGTCGAAGGGGCGCGAGAGGGAGCTTCCACAGCAAAGTTTCCTTGAATGAACAGGCCACATGCTATCGCTCACGCCCCATGGCGTCGATCCCAGGCGCTTGATCAAGATCAGTTAGTCAGTTAACGTAATAGTGAAACTATACCTGATTGCTTTATCCAGGAGGCATTCCATGAGCCGCCCTTCCGACATCGCACTCGCCGACGCTATCACGATCGTCGAATGCGCCAGGCCTGGCGGCCCCCTGTCGCCTGAGGTGACGTCCTTTTTCGATCAGGCAACCTTCACAGTGACCCACGTGGTCAAGGATCCTGAGAGTGATAGTTGCGCGATTATCGATAGTGTGCTGGATTTCGACCTGTGCCGCGGGCGGGTCAGCGAGCAGTCCGTCCAAGCCGTGATCGACTTCGTACGCCAGCAAGGGCTGAAGGTGCAGTGGTTGCTGGAAACCCATGTGCACGCTGATCACCTGTCGGCAGCGCAGCTGTTGCAGGCGCGTGTGGGTGGCACTGTCGCCATCGGCGCAAGGATCGCCGAGGTTCAGACCACGATGGGAGGTGTCTTCAACGATGACGGGGCGCGGCGATTCGATCGGTCGTTCCACGACGGGGACCCGTTTCGAATCGGTGCCCTTCACGCATGCGCGCTTCATGTGCCGGGTCACACCCCCGCCTGTGTGGCGTACGTGATAGGGGATGCGGTCTTTCCGGGCGATACGTTGTTCATGCCCGACTATGGAACGGCCCGCTGCGACTTCCCTGGCGGAGACAGTGCCCAGCTGTACCGCTCCATTCACCGGCTCCTGTCCTTGCCCGCACGGACGAGAGTCTTCCTCTGCCATGACTACAAAGCGCCTGGCAGAGACCATTACGCCTGGGAGACCACGATCGGCGCCCAGCGTGCTGACAACGTCCATGTGCGACCGGGCGTCGGTGAAGCGGAGTTCGTGGCCATGCGCGACGCGCGTGATGCGACCTTGACCATTCCCAGGCTGATGCTGCCTTCCCTGCAAGTGAACCTGCAGGCCGGGCATCTGCCCGCGCCGGAATCGAACGGCATCCGTTACCTGAAAATCCCGATCGATCAATTTTGAGGCAGGCGCCTGGCGATCGAGCGCGTATCGCCCCGAGGCTCACCTGGCAGGAGATAGCATGCACCGTAGTCCTTTAGACAATGACTTCCAGGGCGACCCTCGGCGGCAGGATGACCCGACGCCGCAGGCGCGTCACTACGATGTGGTCATCATCGGGGCCGGCGCTGCGGGGATCGCGGCCTGCGCCAGCCTGCTCAAGCGCAGGAAGAGCGTGCGGGTCTGCATCGTGGATCCGGCAACCTCGCACTACTACCAGCCGGGCTGGACGATGGTCGGTGCTGGCGTCTTCGAGCCGGCATCCACCGAGCGGCCCATGGCCTCGCTGGTTCCGGATGAGGTGAGCTGGGAGCGCGCCTCGGCTGCATCGTTCGACCCTGAGCGCCATCAGGTGACCCTGGATGACGGACGTTCGCTGGGCTACAGCGTGCTCATCGTGGCGCCCGGCCTCACGCTGGACTGGGAGGCCATCCCAGGGCTGGTGGAGACGCTCGGGCACAACGGTGTGACGTCCAACTACCGGTTCGATCTCGCCCCGTACACCTGGACGTTGGTGCAAGGTCTTCGTCGAGGGCGCGCGCTGTTCACTCAGCCCCCCATGCCGATCAAGTGCGCGGGCGCTCCGCAGAAAGCGATGTACCTGTCCGCCGACCACTGGCGCCGCCAAGGCGTGCTGGCCGACATCGGCATCGAATTCCATACCCCGGGAACCGCGCTGTTTGGCGTGCCTGCGTACGTGCCCGCGCTCATGGAGTACGTCGAACGCTACCGCGCCCAGCTCAATTTCGGGTCCACCCTCGTCGCGGTGGACGGGGCACAGCGCCTGGCGACCTTCCGCCAGGTCGATCCCCAGGGGCAAACCGTGGAGCGCACCGAGCACTTCGACATGCTGCATGTCTGCCCGCCCCAGAAGGCGCCGGATTTCATTCGCCGCAGTCCCTTGGCGAGCGAGGCGGGCTGGGTCGAGGTGGACGAGCAGACGCTGTGCCATACGCGCTATGCCAATGTCTTCGCCCTGGGTGACGTCAGCTCGACCACCAATGCGAAGACGGCAGCGGCGGCCCGCAAGCAGGCGCCGGTCGTCGCTGAAAATGTGCTGGCGCACCTGGACGGCAAGCCGCTTCCCGCCGCATACGATGGCTATGGCTCCTGCCCCCTGACGGTAGAGCGCGGGAAGATCGTGTTGGCCGAATTTGGCTATGGCGGAAAACTGCTACCGTCCTTTCCGGCCTGGTTGCTGGACGGTCGCAAGCCCTCCCGCTTGGCCTGGCACCTGAAAGCCGAGGGCCTTCCGCGCCTCTATTGGCATGCCATGCTCAAGGGGCGAGAGTGGCTGTGCACACCGGCCGTACGCCCCTCAAGCGCCGCAGAGTGAGCCCGACATGGCGACCCTCGGTTTGCTGCACTATGTGCTGGGCGCCTTCGCGGGTTCGGTGGTAGGCCTGACCTTGGGGCTGGTAGGGGGTGGGGGCTCCATTCTTGCGGTACCGCTGATGGTGTATCTGGTCGGCGTCGACGACCCCCATGTCGCGATTGGCACGAGCGCGTTGGCCGTGGCCGTGAACGCCGCGTTCAATCTCGTCAACCATGCGCGGCAAGGCCATGTGAAATGGGCCTGTGCATTGGTGTTCACGCTGGTGGGGCTGGCGGGTGCCTTTTTCGGCTCGATCCTGGGCCAGGCAGTCGATGGGCGCCAGCTTCTGACGCTGTTTGCGCTTTTGATGCTGGTGGTGGCGGCGCTCACGTTCCGCGCCCGTCACGGTCGTGAAGACCCCAAGGCGTCGCTGGGGCGTGACAATGCGCTTCGCTTGTCCACGGCGGGTGCCTTTACGGGTATGGTGTCGGGGTTTTTCGGCATCGGCGGCGGCTTTCTGGTCGTGCCTGGCCTCATCGCGACGACGCACATGCCAGCACTTTTTGCGGTTGGCAGCTCGCTGGTCGCCGTCACCGCCTTCGGCCTGATGACGGCCTTCAATTACGCACGCTCCGGGTTCGTTGATTGGCCATTGGCCATGAGCTTCATCCTGGGTGGCGGTATGGGCGGTGCAATAGGGGCTTGGTGTGCCTCGAGCCTGGGGCAACGCAAGGGCCTTTTGAACACGCTCTCGGCCACGGTCATCGCCTTGACTGGGCTGTATATGCTCTACCGGAGCTTCTTGTCCTAGGCTGGGTCTTCATGAGGCCAATGGCGCAAATGACGTAACATCCGGCTCACGTCTGCGCCAAACGTACTGAGCAGTGCTGCACAACCGAAGGAATCGCCGTGAAGAAAAGGTATGGACTGTATGGGGTCGTCATGCTTTGCGCTGTTGTCCTTGCCTACACACTCGGCGCTCGGCAGCAAGGGATCGCGCAAGAGGCTGCCCGGTGCATGGACCATGGTTCGATAGCCGAGCAGGATCGATGCCTGAAGGACCTTGAAATCAAGGTGGGCGAGCTGTATCAGGCCGTCAAGGCGCTCTCTGAGCAGAAGCGAGCGCCGGTGTCGGCAGGGTGACGGTCCTGGCGGCCTGAGCTTCGACTGCTCAGGCTGCCTGTCCTTGTGTCCTGAATGCGCCAGGCAAGTCGCCAACGAGGCGGGCCAGCGTCACTCTTTGGTCAGGTCCACCAGCGGCGTCTGCCGTACTTCGGTTTTGCGTCCGCCCTGGATCTCGCTCACCTGCTGCAAGGCCTTGTCTACCGCAGCCTTGTCCGCCAGCAAGCTGTACTGGATGCGGAACTGCGTGTGTGCTTTCGGGCCGAGGGTCGGCACCAGATTCAGCGGCCGCTGATACCGACGGTTGTAAGAAAAACTCGTCCCCGGCTCCAGCCCCGTGACGTAGCCCTGGCCCTGAGTATCGGTGTTCTTCCACAGCGAAAACACCGGCAGCGTGCCGGTGTTGAAACCGACCGACACGCCCAGGCTGCCAGCCTTGTTGTGCAGCACGGTCAGCGTGTCGCCCTTGGCGTCGGCATAGGGCACCACGTTGTAGACCGTCTCGTCGTAGTCCTGGGTCGGCGCGCGGTAGGTCTGCCAATCGGCCAGATCGCCCTTGGCCTTGTCGTTGAACGGTGACACCTGCTTCACCGGCGCGGCGAAGCGCGCACCCTGTTCCAGGAACGGGGCACCGAAGTTGCTGTGGTACAGCGCCTGGTATTCCTTCGGGTAGTCGCCATTGTTGGTCAGGGTGTCGTCGAGCGTGAAGGTCACGCTGCCGGGTTCGGTGACCAGTTCGGTCGCGACCGAGAAATCGACCTTTTTGAACGCTTGCTCTTTCAGTTCGCCGCGCAAGGTGATGGCGTACGGCGGCTGCTCGTCGATGTGCAGCGTCACCTTGCTCGCCGGAATGTTGGCCGCCCGACCATGCAGCGTCAGCAGCTCGCCGTTGTCGATGCCAGGGTGGCCGACCCATTCGTACCCGCAGCGGGCCACCAGCTCGTTGAAGCCTTCCAGCCAGCCCAGGCCGTTACGGCCAGTGAGTTCGATGAAGGATGGGTTGACCACCTCCTTGACCGGCGAGTCCCAACCCATGCGCACGTCACCGACCGACGCCTGCAGCACGTTCATGCCACGGGTCGGTACCACGGAGAGTTTCATCGTGCCGTTGTCGATGTCGACGATGCTGACGCCTTCCTGGCGACCGCCATGCAGCGTACGCAGGGTGACGCTGAAGGGCTTGTCGGTCTTGACCCCCAGCTGCGCGCTGGTGATCTGCCAGGGCTGGGCGGCCTTGTCGGTGTCGAGCAGGACGTAGTCCCAGGCCATGGCGTGGGACGTGGCGGACAGGGCAGCGAGGGCAAGGGACAGTCTGAGCAGGGTCATGGCGGGTGGCCTTTCTTGGGGTTGTGCCGTTTTATAGACCGGGGGAAACGTTTCAGCAAGTAGAGGTAAACGCTTTGCAGATTTACTAGGGGGTTTATAGCAGGGAGCAGGGCCTCGTCGTTTTTATGCTGGGGTAGCGCAGTGAAGGCTGTGATAATAGAAGGCAATCACAAGGGCCACGCCATGCTGACCATCTCCAATACCGTGCACCTCCCAGATGCCGACATCGAGCTGACCTACATCCGCGCGCAGGGTGCAGGGGGGCAGAACGTCAACAAGGTATCCAGCGCGGTGCACCTGCGCTTCGACATTCCCGCCTCGTCGCTGCCTGCGTTCTACAAGGAACGGCTGCTGGCGCTGCGCGACAGTCGTATCACCAGCGACGGCGTGCTGATCCTCAAGGCGCAGCAGTACCGCACCCAGGAGCAAAACCGGGCCGACGCGTTGGCGCGTCTTGCCGAGTTAATCATCGCGGCCGGCAAGACCGAGAAGAAACGCAGGCCGACCAAGCCGACCCTCGGTTCGAAGACCCGTCGCCTCGAGGGGAAGGCCCGGCGCGGTACGGTCAAGGCGGGGCGGGGGAAGGTGGAGTTCTAATGCACGGTGGTAGAGGTGCATGCCGAATGCAGTCTTGTACTAAAACAATCAGATAGACCCTAACGATGGACAGAGCTAACGAAGATGGAATTTACTTTCACGCTTAAATACCAGCTACCTACCCACGATATCGATACCGATGTCTTGATCGAGCGTTTGGGAGAGGAAGGTTGTGAAGATGCAGTGGTAGGCATTGGGCAGCTGGGAAGATTGGCCCTCACGTTCACGCGCGAAGCGGCAAGTGCGCAGGCTGCTAAGGAAAGCGCATTGGCGGACGTTCGGCGTGCAGCATCGGATGCTAGGTTGATAGAGGTCACGCCTCATCTCGTGGGGTTACCGATGTGGCAGACGTCACGAACGTGACCTGGCAGAGTCATTGAGTGCCTGTTCGGCCACTGAGGAAGCCGCTGAACCGCGCAGGCCTCGCACGTTCATGAAGGTCGCGCTGCCACGACTCTATGGAATCATGCCCTGCGGCGTGCAGGGCCCTTTCCATTCAAAACGTAGCGCAACCCCTCTCACCGCACCCCAAACACATGCCTCAAATATGCCACGAAATTCTCGTCCCGACACTGCGTCTTCCCAGGACTGTCCGAGATCTTCGCCACCGGCGCCCCATTGCACGCCGTCATCTTGATCACCATGTTCATCGGCTTGACCCCTGGAATGTCGCACGTCAGGTTCGTGCCGATCCCGAAGCTCACGTGGATCCGCCCGTGCAGCGCGCGGTACAGCTCCAGCGTCTTGGCGAAGTCCAGCCCGTCGGAGAAGATCAGCGTCTTGCTCGCCGGGTCGATCCCCAGCCGCTGGTAGTGGGCGATGGCCTTTTCGGCCCACACCAGGGGGTCGCCCGAGTCATGCCGCAAGCCGTCGAACAGCTTGGCGAAGTACAGATCGAAGTCGCGCATGAACGGGTCCATGCCGATGCAGTCGGTCAACGCGATCCCCAGCAGGCCGCGGTACTCGCGCACCCAGCACTCCAGCGCGGCGACCTGGCTGTCGACCAGGCGGGGGCCGAGTTGCTGGTGGGCCATGAACCATTCGTGGGCCATGGTGCCGATGGGCCGCAGATCGTACTCACGGGCCAGGTGCACGTTGCTGGTGCCGACGAAACGGCCCGGGAAGTCACGGGTGAGGGTGTGCACGACCTCTTCCTGCACCGGGTAGGAAAAGCGCCGGCGGGTACCGAAGTCGGCCAGTTGCAGGCCAGCCAGTTCATCGGGGCCAGCCTCGCGGCGTAGCCAGTCGAGCTTCTCGTAGAGGCGTTCGTTGACTTGGTCGAGGGTCACGTCGCGATAGCGGTAGCGGTTGCGCACTTCCGAGACGATCGCCAGCAGCGGGATCTCGTAGAGGATCACGTGCAGCCAGGGCCCGCGCACGCGGATCGCCAGCTGACCGCTGTCGTCGAGGCCGATCTGCACGTAGCGCAGGTTGAAGCGGAACAGGCTCAGGAAGCGGATGAAGTCCGGCTTGATGAACGGGATCTTCTCCAGGTAGGCCAACTGGTCGTGGGTCACCGAAACGTCGGCAAGCTGCTCCACCTGGTAGCGGATCTCGGCCAGGTAGGGGGAGAGGTCTTCGTCGTTGCGGCAGCGGAACTCCCACTCCACTTCGGCGTTGGGGTAGTTGTGCAGCACCGCCTGCATCATGGTGATCTTGTAGAAGTCGGTGTCCAGCAGGTTCTGGACGATCCGCTCGCCAAAGACGCCTTCGCTCATGGTCGTGCCTCCTGATAATCGGTGATCGCCTGGTCCAATGCGGCTTCATCAGCGCACAGGCGGATGCCGGCCGTGGCCAGCGTGGTGCAGGCGCCGTCGGCACCCGCCTCGCTCAGGGCCCGGCAGGCGGGCAGGAACAACAGCACCTCGAAGCCGGCCTCGCGCAGCTGCCGGGCGGTGGTGCTGACGCAGTAGTCCAGGGCCAGACCGCCGACGATCACCAGGCCGACGCCCTGGGCCTTGAGGTATTCGATGGCACCGGTCGAGCGCCGCTCGGCCAGGTCGTGGTAGCAGGCGCCGTAAGGGTGCAGGTCGGGCTCCACGCCTTTCCAGACAAAGTAGTCGTAGTCGATCGGGGCCGGCAGGCCTTCGAGCAGTTCGAAGCCGTAGGTGCCGGGAACGCAGTGGCTGACCCAGGTGAGGTCGGCGTTGGGCAAGGTCAGCGGCTGCAGCATCTGGGCATGTTCGGGCACGACCCAGACAGCGTTGCGCGGGTGGGCGTCCTTGCTGCCCAGGCGCAGACTGGCACGGCGGGCCATGGCATTGAGCGCCGGGGCGATTTCGTGGCCGCCGGGCACGGGCAGCTCGTCCGGTGCGTTGTGGGTGAAGCCGTTCTGGGCATCGACGTCGAAACTGGCGATCTTCATCGGGAAGCTCCTGTGCGGGAATGGCTATATATTTCACCTGGTGATATAAGTCTGTCAAGCCTTTGTGCATCGGCTTGCCAAACTTTGTGTTCCTGGTGGAATATGTCAGCCCGAATCCGTAGGAGTGAACGATGAGCAGTGCCGAAGTCCTGGCCAGCGTGGATATCGTGGCCATGCGCAAGGTCGCCGGTGCCCCGGCCCTGGAAGTGCTGTTGCACCGGCGGGAGCGCACGCCGTACCAAGGCCAGTGGGCGCTGCCGGGTGTCCTGGTCAACGGTCGCAGCGCCGATGCCAGCCTGGCGGCGGCGGCCGAGCGTGCGCTGCGCGAAAAAGCCCACGTGGTGCCGCGTCATGTCGAACAGGTCGGGACCGAAGGCAATGCCCAACGTGATCCGCGGGGTTGGTCGATGAGCACGTACTACCTGGCGCTGCTCGACCCTGAAGAGCCCGTGGAGGGGGAGGGCCTGGCCTTCTTCGACCTCGAGCGCATCCTCGGCGGTGAGCTGGCGTTGCCGTTCGACCATGCCCTGCTGGTGCGCCTGGCCCGTGAGCGGCTGGCGAGCAAGACCGTCTACAGCAGCCTGCCGCTGTACCTGACGCCCACGCGATTCACCGTGCTCGACGCGCTGCAGGCGACTCAGGCCTGCCTGGGGGCACCGGTCAACAACACCTCGCTGCGCAAGCGCCTCGAGCGTCTACGGACGGCGGGCTGGATCCAGGCCACCGGCGAGACTCTGCAGCCCAGGCTCGGCCGACCGCAGCAGGTCTACGTGCATACCCCCTGCGCCGGAGAGGTCTTCACCTTCGAGCGCAGCCTGCTGCCGGAAGGGAATGCCAGCTGAAAATGAGATTAAGCTGCATTTAAGCATCGCGCCTTACGATGCCAGTCAGGAAGCCGGGACGCAGCGTCGCACGGTTCGGACAGGAGTGAGGCGATGACAATCGCACTGGAAGACAAATGGAAATGCCTGGTGCGCACGTTCGGGTACGTGGGCTGGTCGCTGTTCTGGCTGCTGCTGTGGGACATGGTGGTCACGGCCGAGGCCATGCTGGCTGAAGGGCTGGGTCTCGAGTTGCCGCTGATGCCCTTGACCTTGCTGTGTTCGGCACTGGTGGTCTTGATCAGTTTCAGGAATTCCAGCGCCTACAACCGCTGGTGGGAAGCCCGCACGTTGTGGGGGGCGATGGTCAACAGCTCGCGCAGCTTCGGTCGGCAGGTGCTGACCTTGATCGATGATGACCGTACCACCCAACCGCTCAAGGCCCGCCTGATCCAGCGCCATGTGGCCTACCTGCATGCCTTGCGTCTGCACCTCAAGGGCGAGCGCGATCCTTCGGCGCTGGTGGGGCTGCTGGGTGAACAGGAGCTGCGCCAGCTCGACGGGGCCAGCAACCTGCCCAACGACATCCTCAGCGGCTCGGCCGACCTCATCGCCCAGGCCTTCAAGGCCGGCCACCTGGACAGTGTACGACTGGCGCGGCTGGAGTCGACGCTGGTGGACGTGTCCAACTGGCAGGGCGGCATGGAGCGCATCGCCAATACCCCGTTGCCCTATCCGTATGTGTACTTTCCGCGCCTGTTTAGCACGCTGTTCTGCGTGATCATGCCGTTGAGCCTGGTGCCGTCGTTGGGTTGGTTCACGCCGGTGGTGTCTACCGTGGTGGGCTGCATGCTGCTGGCCATGGAGCGTATCGGCACCGACCTGCAGGCGCCGTTCGGCGACAGCCAGCACCGGATCCGCACCGAAGACCTGTGCCGGACCATCGAGCAGAACCTGCGCTCGATGTGCGATGGCGACCGCGAGCGCCGTGCCTCGCGTCTGGCAGGAAAGCGCGCCGTGGCGCGTCTGCGGCCTGCGTGAGCAGTAAGTCCAGGGTCGAGGATCAAGGCGTGCTTTGGCATCCAAGGAGCCGTCCACCTGGAGAGAGAGGGTGGCTTCATCGCTGGCAAGCCAGCTCTCATAGAACATAAATATCTTGTTGATTTTAAAAGAAATAACTTCAGGATTTTGTGGGCCCTGCGGGCCCAATCGCGGCACAGGGGCCGCTCCCACAGGTGACCGCGATGGCCTGCAACGCTGCGGTGGGGCTACGGGTGTAGGAGCGGCCCCAGTGCCGCGATGGGCCGCAAAGCGGCCCTAAAATCGATTAGCAATAAAGTTCCGGAACCTGCCAGCTATCGTCATGTTCTCTGCGCGACAGCGCGGCCCCAAGGCGGTGGGCGGGCTCCCACAGGCCTGCCGAGCTGCGCTGGCAGGTTGAGGTGTTGATCTATAGGGGCCTGCAAGCTGTACGACAAAACCTGCTGCGCTGCGTCGGCAGCCTGGAATGCTGGCCTGTGGGAGCGGGCTTGCCCGCGATGAGGCCGGTGCAGCCAACCTCGGAAATCGGAAAGTGCCCCGACAGCGCCAGACCCATCCCCCTCAGCGCACCGCGCAATCACGGTCGATCGCCGTGATCAGGGTCTGATCGGCGAACACTTCCAAGTGCACCGAGCACGACCCGCCGTCGGCCAACCCCAGACGCACACTCGACGAAGCCTGTCCCGTCTGCAACTGCCCCTGCTGGTTGATGCTCGAGGTGTTGCCGCCGCTGTCCTGGCGGATGGTCATCCGGTAGCCCAGGGTCAGCGGCACCGGGTTGTCGATGCGCGGACGGATCAGCACGGCGTTGTCGCTGCGCTCGGTGTCGATGCTCACCGTCAGGTGCGAATAGTCCATGATCATTGCTGCGTCACCGTGGCCGTGGAATGGTTGCCGTATTGCGTGACCGACACCGTGCCGCCGAAGCCGCTCTGGGTGACGCTGGCCTGGTTGCCCTGGCCGTACTGGCCGACGAACGCCTGGTTGTAGGCGCCGCTCTGCACCACGTTGGCCTGGTTGCGGGTCCCGGCCTGGACGATGGCGGCCTGGTTGTAGCTGCCGGACTGATCGAGGTTCAGGGTGTTGCCCAGCCCGACCTGGTAGGCGGCTGCCAAGTTATGGGCCCCGCTCTGGTCGATCCGGGCGACGTTGGCCAGGCCGGCCTGCGACTGCACCAGCCGTTGCGCCACGCCAGCCTGATCGATGCGCGCACGGTTGAGACCGCCCGCCTGCTCCAGTTCGACACGATGGCCATTGCCCAGGCCGGCATAGCGGCCCTCGGCGACCAGGTCGTTCGCCTGGCCTGACCCGGTGTACAGCCAGAGGGCCGCCACCAGGGCCGTAGACCAGCGTAGCCTGTGCTGAGTCATGGATGCCTCCGTCACGTCAGTTGACCTGGGTCGGTGCGACCGGTTGGGTCATGGTCTGTTCGTCGTAGCTGCTCAAGTACCCTTGCAGCAGCGGCTGCTTGAGCGCCTCGGGGTCACGCAGGCGCCAGCTGCCATCGCGGGCGCCTTGGGCGATCAGGTGGATCAGTGCGCTTTCGATCGCTTCGCGCACGCACTGCTGGACCGGTTCGTTGCGCGAGAAGCCGGTCTCGACTTCCAGCAGGTGCTTGAGCGAGACGAACTTGAACACGCCGAAGTCGACCTGGGTCGAGTACACCGTCTTGGTGGTGGTCACGCTCTGGATGATCTCGCCGCTGCGGATGTCGACCGCGCGCAGGTTGATGGTGACCTGGTCCTGGCGGTACAGCTCCGACGGGCCGATGCCCAGGTAGCGCACGCCGATGCCGCCGGTGCGCACGTTGCTTTCGTAGGCGACGATGGCGCCGCCGATCAACAGGTTGGCCGGACGCAACGACGGCAGCATGGCCTGGGCCTGATCCTGGGGTTGCTCCAGGGCGCGGATGATCTTGCGCTCGGTGAGCACGTCCTGCAGGTTTTCACGCTCGACCGGTTTGAACCAGCGCGAGTCGCGTAGCGCGGTCACCAGCAGCGACGCGGCGCCTTGGGTGACCGAGGTGGAGAAAGAACTGTCCGGGGACGGTTTGTACTGGCCGGTCTGGTCGCGCAGACCATACACCGCAACGGCGATCGGGCCGGCAGGGGCCGGAAGGCGCATCAGGTCACGGGTGCTGTGGGTCGGGGGTGAAATGCTGGCCGCCGAGGTCGTGCCAGCCGGGCGGGACGTGGCGCAGCCGCTGGCCAGAACCGCCGCGAGGATCATCAGTGAAAAGGTGCGGGCACGCATGGGTCTACTCCAGTGAAATCCCTGCCGCATGGCGCGGCAGGGAACGGCATCATCGAGAACGGTGGGGCGATCAGCGCTGTACGACCACGGCGCTGTTGCTGGCACCACCGGCCTGGCTGACGGTGGCCGAGTGCAGGTTGCCGGTCTGGGTCACGCTCACGCTGTTGACCATGGCCTGGCCGGCGCCACCGAAGCCGCTCTGGGTGATGCTGGCGGTGTTGTTGCGGCCGCTCTGCAGCAGGGCTTCTTCGTTGTAGGTACCGGACTGGGTGACGTAGCCGGCGTTGTTGCTGCCCCAGCTCTGGGTCACGCTGGCGGTGTTGTTCAGGCCGCTCTGGTCGACCGAGGCGAAGCCCAGGCTGGCGCCTTCCTGCTTGACCGTGGCGGTGTGGTTGTGGCCGGTCTGGTCGGTGATGGCGCGGTTGCCCAGGCCCGTCTGCGAGATGCTGGCGTTGAGGTTGTTGCCATTGCGCTGGGTGGCGGTCGCTTCGCTGCCCCAGGCGTTCTGGGTGATGTCGGCGCTGCCGAAGTTGGTGCCGGTCTGCTCGACGTAGCCGTAGTTGCCATGGCCGTTCTGGCTGATGCTGGCATTCTTGAAGTCAGTGTCGGTCTGGGTGATCAGGCCTTTGTTGGCAAAGCCGTTCTGGTTCACCTTGACCGACTGGCTGTAGTAGCTGTCGTTCTGGTTGATCTGCGACTGGTTGAACTGGCCCGACTGGTTGACGCTGGCCACACCGCCGACGGTCTGTTCCTGGTAGATGTAGCCTTTGTTGGCGTTGCCGGCCTGGTCGACACGGGCCTGGGCATCGTCACGACCACCGACCTGGGTGATGCTCGCCTTGTTGAAGCTGCCGCCATTGAGGGCCTGGTTGATGGTGGCGCCGACCTTGGAGGCGGTGGTGCCTTCCTGGCGGATCTTGGCATCGTTGTGATCGCCGCCCTGGTTCAGGCGCGCCGACTGCTCGACGCCGTCCTGCAGCGAGCCGCCGTTCTGGTTGACGCTGGCGCTGTTGCGGGCACCGTTCTGGTTGACGATCGAGTCGTTGCGCGCGCCGGTCTGGTTGACCGTGACGTTCGAGCCGTTGGCGTCGGACTGCAGGACGTTGAGCAGGTTCTTGTCGCCGGTCTGCGAGGTGTTGACCGAACCGCCGTCAGCGAAGGCCACGCCGGAGACGGCAACCAGGACAGCCATGGACAGAAGGGATTTACGTGCGTTCATGATTGACTTCCTATGTTTCGTATTCAAGTGAGTGTCGGTTTTTCTTGCACAGGCGGGCCTGCCCGTCGATTGCACAGCACTACGCATCACATAACGGTACAACGGGGGTTACAACAAACCGGTCAGGGTTGATTGATTTGAAACTGGGTCGTTTGTCCGGTGGTTTTATCGGTCGTGACGATTTGCAACAGTCCGCCGGACAAGTTGGTGATGTTGATGGTGAAGTCGGTGGTTTCCACCGTGCCCGGTGTCAAGCGTCCATCGGCACCGACGATGCTGGAGGTCACGGCCGATGACACGCGGCTGAGAATGGCGCTCTGCAACATGCTGTTGAATTGCGTCAGGGCGTTCTGCGCGGAGGCCGAGCCGGACGCCGACTTCTCGGTGAACTTGTTCTGTGCCGTGGCCTGGTTGAGCAGCACCGGGCCGTTGAGCGGGTTGCCGCCGAACGACGGGTTGTTGGGCACGTAGACCAGCTCGCTGGCCTGGGCCGCGGCGCCGATCGCCAGGCTCAGCGCCAGGCCAAGCAGGGCAGGGGATAGGCGAGACATTCGACCTCCTTTCACAGTTCGTCACGGGCCAGGTCGGGGTCGCCGAACACCTGGGCCACTTGGTAATCGAGAATCGCCTGGAACACCTGCGCCGCGGCTTCCGCGCCAATCGCCGGGATCAAGGCGCGGTTGGGCGGAATGAACATCTGCAACAGCCGGCGGTTGCCGTAGTCGACGAACACCTGGCTGCCCAGGCGAGCGGTCGGCCGTTCGCTGATGGCCACGTTGAACCGACCGGGCTCGTCCAGCTCCTGCCAGGCGGCGGCGAAGCTGTCGTAGAACGCGCGGCCTGCCAGGGTCACCGTCTGGCCGACCACCAGGCCGCCGAAGTGCTCACGGTTCAGGGTGCGCTGGTCGGTCAGGCTGCTCGTGGCATCGAGCGCGGTCTGCGCCTGTGCAACGGACACTGCACACAGGTGCAACGCGATCACAGTGGTCAGGGCGGCGACGTTCATAAGGGGCAGTAGTTCCGTGAAGTTGGAACCACTGTATGCGAGAAAATGGCAATGCGCCATTAATCGTGTAATGTTTTATTTACACTATTTTGACGTCAGTAAAGTTGATGAGACGTGCCGATTTAATGGCGTCAATTTGACTGAAAAACTGTGTGTTTCACGTGTGAAATCGTCGGCAGTGAAGAATGAAATGAATAAAAAGCCTTTATTGACGTCAATAAAAAGTACAAACGACAACTTCGCGCCGTTTCTTGCGATGTTGGCGACTCCACCCCACGCACTCGAATCACGCTATGCTCAGTCCCATGACGTCTTCCACGCCTGTGCGTCCCTCCTGTCCGGCCGGTGTCTGCGATTGCGGCCGAGCGCTCCTTGAGCAGGCTTCCAGCGAAGCCTGCCGGGTGCTGCTGCTGACGCGCCCGGAAGAAAAACGCTTGATCGAGCGCCTCGAGCACCTGCGGGATTTCGACGACCTGCAGCGCTTGCAGCGCCGTCTGCGCGAGCAGCTGGGTATCGAGGTGCGGATCGCGCCCGGTATGAACGAAGTGCGCAGCATGCGTGGCATCGTCATCGAAATCATGCCTCAGCCAGGTTTGTGCCGGCGTACGCGCCAGGCGATCCCAGCCGCGATCCGGCGCGGCCTGGAGCGTAACCCGGAGGTCGCGTTCCGGTTGCTCGACGCACACGACCTGCTCGGGGGGCTGGGTTGAGCCAGGCCGCGTGACAGGGGCGTGAAGGGACGGGGTAAATTCCCGACCGCCAGGCTCGTCTCCCCCATAGCCGCCGAACGCCCAACCGCCTCGCGCGCCCCTGACAATCAAGGAGACAGGCAATGACTTCCGTATTCGATCGCGACGACATCGTGTTCCAGGTAGTGGTCAACCATGAAGAGCAGTATTCCATCTGGCCCGACTACAAGGAGATCCCCAGCGGCTGGCGCGCGGTCGGCAAGAGTGGCCTGAAGCAGGACTGCCTGGCCTACATCGAAGAGGTCTGGACCGACATGCGTCCGCTGAGCCTGCGCCAGAAGATGGCCGAATCGGCCAGCGCGCCGTAACCGCGATGTCCGTCCTCAACCTGTTGTGCCTGCCGTATTCCGGCGCCAGTGCCATGGTCTACAGCCGCTGGCGGCGCACGCTCCCCGCCTGGGTGCGGGTGACGCCCGTGGAGTTGCCGGGGCGTGGCGCGCGGCTGGGCGAGCCCTTGCAGACCGATCTGGCGGCGCTGGCTCGGCAGCTGGCCGAAGAGGTCCGCCATCACGCACAGCCGCCCTATGCCGTGCTCGGTCATAGCCTGGGCGCGCTGCTGGCGTTCGAGCTGGTGCATGCCTTGCGCGCGCTGGGATGCCCGCCACCGGTGGCCCTGTTCGCCAGTGGGACGGCTGCGCCGACGCGCCGTGAAGGCTACGACGGCGCCAACTGGCGCGAGCCCAAGTCCGATGCCGAGCTGATCGACGAGTTGCGCACCTTGCAAGGCACGCCTGAAGAAGTGCTGGCCAACGAGGAGCTGATGAGCCTGACCTTGCCGGTCCTGCGCGCAGACTTTCTGTTGTGCGGCCGCTATGCCTATCGCCAGCGGCCATTGCTGCAGTGCCCCGTGCACGTGTTCGCCGGCGAGCAGGACAAGGCCAACGAAGCGCAATTGCGGGCCTGGGGTCGGGAGAGTGCCGGCGACTTCTCCCTCAGCCTGTTCCCTGGCGGGCATTTCTTCATCCATGAGCAGGAAGCCGACGTGCTGGGCGCGCTCACCGCCGCGCTGGAGCCGTTACGCGGGCACGCCTGAGCCGGGGGAACTTCCACCGCCCTCGGCGGTTGGATTGACGCCGGCCCCTGGGTTGATGGAGGCTTGGCGGCACCGCACCCAGGCAAGGACCGCACATGTTGATCGATCCCGCACAGGCCACGTTGCTGGTCGTCGATGTCCAGGAAAAACTCATCGGCTCCATGAGTGACCCCGACGGCATGCTGGCGCGCACGCGCTGGCTGCTGGCGGCGTGCACCGACCTGGCGCTGCCCATGGTCATTTCCGAGCAATACCCCAAAGGCCTGGGGCCGACCGTCGCCGCGTTGACGGCCGTGGCACCGCAGGCCGAGGTGGTGGAGAAGCTGCACTTTTCCTGCGTGGCCGGCGAGTGTCTGCCTGCCGCGTTGCTGGCGCGCCAGCAGGTCATCGTGTGCGGCATGGAAACCCATGTCTGCGTCCTGCAGACGGTGATGGACCTGCTGGCCCTGGGCAAGACCGTGTTCGTCGTCGAGGACGCCTGCGACAGTCGCCGGGCGGAGAACAAGCAGCTGGGGCTGGCCCGCATGCGCCATGCCGGTGCGCAGATCGTCACCCGCGAGATGGTGCTGTTCGAAGTGCTTGGCAGCTCGGCGCATCCGGCGTTTCGTCACATCAGCAAGACCTACCTGATCGGAGAACAGCCCTGAACCGCCGTGCCCTGGGTGGGCTGCTGGTGGCCCTGGCCTTGCTGCAAGGCTGCGCCGGGCGTCAGGACCGCGTGCCGGAAGCCGACCCGGCCGAGGTCCGCCAGACCGTGCTGCGCCTGCTGCCGGGCAACGTGAAGGATCGGGCCGGCTGGGCACAGGACATCCAGGTGGCCTTCGCGGCCCAGCGCCTCGAGCCGAGCCAGGACAACCTGTGCGCCGTCCTGGCGGTGGCCGAGCAGGAGTCCACGTTCAATGCCGACCCCCAGGTGCCGGGCCTGGGCCGCATCGCCCGCGCCGAGATCGAGCGACGAGCCAGGCGTGTGCTGGTTCCGGGTGTCCTGGTCGATGCTGCGCTGCGTACCCGCTCGAACAACGGCAAGACCTACGAGGAGCGCTTGCAGGCAGTGCGCAGCGAGAAGCAGCTCAGTGCGCTGTATGACGACGTGATCAGCGGCCTGCCCCTGGGCAACACCCTGCTTGGTGGCCTCAACCCGGTGCACACGGGTGGTCCGATGCAGGTCAGCGTCGACTTCGCCGAACACCATGCCCAGGATTACCCTTACGGCGTGCCGGGCACGATTCGCCAGGAAGTGTTCACTCGGCGCGGCGGCCTGTACTTCGGCATCGCGCACCTGCTGGGGTATCCGGTCAACTATCCGCGTCCGCTGTACCGCTTCGCCGATTTCAATGCCGGCTGGTACGCCAGTCGCAACGCGGCGTTTCAGGCCGCGCTGAGCCAGGTCACCGGGGTCGAGCTGGCGCTGGACGGTGACCTGATCGCACCCGGCTCGCTGTTGCCGGGCTCGACCGAAAAGGCCGCGCGCCTGCTGGGGCGCCAGTTGGGGCTGCGCAACCCGCAAATCCGCAGCCAGCTGGAAAAGGGCAATGACCTGAGCTTCGAGCAGACGGTGGTTCACACGCGCGTGTTCGCCCTGGCCGATGCCAAGGCTGGGAAGCCCGTGCCCCGGGCGATTCTGCCGGGCATCGAACTGAAGAGCCCCAAGATCACCCGCAAGCTGACCACCGCCTGGTTCGCCAAACGGGTGGATGAGCGCTACCAGCGATGCATGGCACGGTAGACGCTGTCTGTCATGCCCCTTCGGCCTGGTCGAGCTGCAGGCATTCCAGGCCGATCGGGGGTGGACCTACGCCTTGGCATGCCTCCTCGGTTGATCTCAACACTGGTTTGTCAGGCCGACACAACCCCTCTGTGGTTTACCCGCGATGCAAGCGGTGACGGACCGGACGCTATCGCGGGCAAGCCCGCTCCCACAGGACGCTTGCACAGCCATGCCTACACCGACAGGCTACAGAGATCGGGGTGGGAGCTGGCTTGCCAGCGATAGGGCCCTATCAGGCGGTGACGAACCGGACGCTATCGCGGGCAAGCCCGCTCCCACAAGGTGCTGGCATAGCCATGCCTACATCGACGGGCTGAAGAGATCAGGGTGGGAGCTGGCTTGCCAGCGATAGGGCCCTGTCAGGCGGT
Organism: Pseudomonas monteilii; assembly: GCA_001534745.1. Lineage (NCBI taxonomy): Bacteria > Pseudomonadati > Pseudomonadota > Gammaproteobacteria > Pseudomonadales > Pseudomonadaceae > Pseudomonas > Pseudomonas alabamensis. The sequence goes on along the minus strand of CP013997.1, from coordinate 2,868,573 downwards.
GACGGACCGGACGCTATCGCGGGCAAGCCCGCTCCCGCAAGGTGATTGCAAGCCATGCCTACATCGACAGTCTGCAGAGATCAGGGTGGGAGCTGGCTTGCCAGCGATAGGGCCCTGTCAGGCGGTGACGGACCGGACGCTATCGCGGGCAAGCCCGCTCCCACAAGGTGCTGGCACAGCCATGCCTACATCGACAGTCTGCAGAGATCGGGGTGGGAGCTGGCTTGCCAGCGATAGGGCCCTGTCAGGCGATGACGAACCGGACGCTATCGCCGGCTCTCGGGTGATCAAAACCTGCCCAGCACCGCCCATGCAATCAACCTTCCACCAGCGCCTTCACCACCTGATCCACCGCCCCCTTGAGCCCGGCCAGCGTATCCGGCGCATCGCTGTCCACCACCACCAGGCGCGCACCGCCTGCCTCGATCGCGCTCACCACCGCAGGCGGCGGTTGGCGGTGGTGCAGCACCAGGGCCACGTCCTGCGCCTTGAGCTGCTCGGTCAGTGCCGTGAGCGACGCTTCGTCCCAGGTGTCATCAGCCGGCAGCGGCTGCTCGACCACGTCCAGGTTCAGGCCACTGGCCAGGTACCCCAGGCGCTCGGACAGGCTCACCACGCTGAGGTTGTCGACCTCGGCCAGGCGCGTCTGGCTGGTGGCCGTCAGTGTCAGCAGCTCACGCTTGAGGCCTGCCAGGTTGGCCTGGATCGTCGTCTTGTCAGCCGGTGCCAGGCGCTCGAGGTCGTTGGCCAGCACGTCGGCCATGCGCCCGAGGTTGGTGGGGTGCAGCCAAGGGTAGTGGGCGAAGGCCTGCTCGCCCTGCACGGCGATGCCCGGCAGAGCGCCGTCGACCGGGCGGGCCGCGTCGATCTCGACGATACGGATGTTGCTGCGCCGGGCCATGGGGTACAGCGGGTCGTCCTGCCAGATCGAGCGCAGCCCGATGGCCGCGTCCGCCTGCTGGGCGGCCTTGACCAGGCTGGCGCCTCCGCGCCCTTCGAAATACGACGGTTGGCGACTGGCCGGCAAGGTGGCGGGCGCCGCGCGCTTCACCTCCACCGAGGTCCCGGCGAGCAAGGCGCTGGCCAGGCTGTGGGTGACGGGCAGGGTGGTCAGTACGTTGACCGTTTCGTGGCCGTTCGCAGGCGCGGCCGCCAGGACCATACCAGGGCAGAGCGACAAGGCCAGGGCGAGGGTCAGGGGCTTGAGGTCGAAGGTCATGCCGGGTTTCCTTGCAGGCGGGGGACGAGGGCGCGGGCCAGGGCGGCCAGGGCGAAGCAGGCGCCGGCCACCAGGATGATCGCGGCGCCCGAGGGCACGGGCAGGTCGAACATGATCGGCAGCAGGATCCCCAGCAGGGTGCTGAGGGTGGCGATCAGTACCGACAACCAGAAGAACCCCTTGAGCGACTGGCTGACCAGGCGCGCAGCGGCGGCCGGGATCACCAGCAGTGCACCGACCAGGATCGCCCCGATCACCTTGACCGCCGCCACCGTGACCAAGGTCACCAGCACCACAAACAGGTAGTCCAGGCGCTTCACCGCGACACCCCGTACCGCCGCGAGCTGGGGGTTGAAGCTGGCCAGGATGATGCGGTTGTACAACGGCAGGGCCAGGCCCAGCACCAGCAGCGCGACGATGCCCAGCACCAGCAGGTCCTGGCCGCTGACGGTCAGCACCGAACCGAACAGCACGTTCTCGAGGATGTGCACGTTGATCTTGCCCGCCAGCATCAGCAGCAGGCTCGCGCCCAGGGCCAGGGAGACCGACAGGAAGACGCCGATCAAGGTGTCGGGAGACAGGCCGGTGCGGTTGCGCAGGTAATTGAGCAGCAGACCGAACAGCAGGCAGTAACCGAACAGGCTGCCATAGGGGCCGGTGTAGGGCTCGCCCAGCAGGATGCCGATGGCGACACCGGTCAGCGCCGCGTGGCCCACCGCTTCGGAGAAGAACGCGAAGCGCTTGACCACCACCAGCGTACCGAGCCCGCCCAGCACCGGCCCGATCATCACGCCAGCGAGCAGGGCGTTGACCACGAACCCATAGGCCAAGGCCTCGGGCAACCAGCCTGCCTGTGCCCAGTCCTGGACCAGTTGGCGAAAGGCATCGAGGCTCATCGGGCGGTGTCCTCATGACGGGGATGGACGGAGAACAGCGTCAGCAGACGCTCGGGCGTCAAGGCCTGGGCCGGCGGTGCGTCGAACAGCACCTGACGGCTCAGCCCGGTTACCCGGTCGGCCAGGCGCAGGACGGCCTGCAGGTCATGTTCGATCCACAGCACCGTGGTCCCCGCCCGGCGCCAGCCCTCGAGCAGCTGCTCGAACACCTGGATGCCCGCCTCGTCCAGCGCCGACATCGGCTCGTCCAGGACCAGCAACTGGGGCGCGGGCACCAGCCCCTGGGCCAGCAGCACGCGCTGGCGCTCACCGCCCGACAGTGCACCCATGCGCCGGGTGCGCTTGTCGAGCATGCCCACCTGCGCCAGGGCGTCGTCGATGGGCGCACGCACCCGTCGGGACAGCCCCAGGAAGGCCGGGCGGCGCTGACACAAGGCGCCCATGAAGTCGTCCACCGTCATCGGCAGACCCCGGTCGAATTCCAGAGCCTGAGGCACATAGCCGATCACCTGGTCCTCGTCCGGCCACTCCAGCGTCAGGCGACCACGATGCGGCATCTGCCCGAGCAGCGTCTTGATCAACGAACTCTTGCCACCACCATTGGGCCCGACGATCGCATGCACGCTGCCGGGCGCGACGCTGAAACGCACCTGGTCCAGGATGCGCGTGCGCCCGAGCGTCAGGTCGATGCCATCGAAGTCGATGCGCGGGCCGCAGGCGATGCGGGCGCGTTCGGCGATCTGGCAGGCGGCGGTCATGTGCGGCGCTCTTCGATGGCGCGGACCACGGTGTCCATGTTGCGCTTCATCTCCACCTCGTACTTGTCGGCGGTGTACTCGCCATAGGAGATGTGGGTCAGCGGATAGATGTGCACGCCCGACTCGCGCTGGATGGTCTCGACGTAGGCGGAGGGGAAGTCCATCTCCGAGAAGATCACCTTCACGTCCAGCGCCTTGAGCTGATCGATGGTTTTCTTCAGCTGAGCCGGGCTCGGTTCGATGCCGTGGGCCGGCTCGACCACCGCCGTGACTTCCAGGCCGAAGTCTCGGACCAGGTAGTCGTAGGCGGCATGGATGGTGGCCACCCGGAACGTCGCATCCGGGGCCTGGGACACCTTGGCCAGGGCCTCGGCACGCAGGGCGCGCAGGCGTTTGGCGTAGGCGCGGGCGTTCTGGGTGTAGTAGCGGGCGTTGTCCGGGTCCAGCTTGCCCAGTTCGCGGGCGATGTTGTTGACCTGGGCGATGGTCGCGCTGATCGACAGGAAGGTGTGCGGGTTGACCACCTTGCCGGCACCACGCGCGGCGATGCCGGTGGCCGCCAGCAGCGGCACGTTGGCGTTGGCCTCGATGGTCTTGATGTCGGGTCTCTCGCTGGCGGCGATCATGCGGTCGGCGAAGTCGTCATGGCCGACGCCGTTGAGCACGATCACGTCGAGCGTGCCGATGCGCTTGATGTCCTCGGCACGTGGCTCGTAGGCATGGGGGTTGAAACCGGCCGGAATCAGCGGCACCACCTCGGCCTTGTCGCCGACGATGTTGCTCACGTAGCTGTAGTAAGGGTGCAGCGTGATGCCGATGCGCAGCGGCTTGGCGCCGTCGGCCAGGGCCAGGGCGGGCAGGGCACAGGCCAGGAACAGGCCGAGCAGGCGGCGAGCGAAGGCGGAGCGGAGCATGGGGAGTCCTTGGGTTCAGTGACGGTGTTGGCGGGTGACCCCGGCGTCGTAGTGCGTGGTGACCTGGCGCCAGCCTTGCGCGGCGAGCGCTTCCGACGTCAGCGCGTCGGGCAGCGGTCCACCGGACGCGCGCAGCAGCCAGACGTCGGCCGACGCTTCGGGCGCGCCAGGCGGCAGCATCAGCAGATCGCCTGCGACCTGGCGGTCCTGACTGCGCCCCAGGTAGGCACCCGAGTCGAGCAGCGTCCAGCGATGGCCGCCGCGGCTGACGCTGCTGGCGTCGGTGACGAAGGGCGGCAGGCCCTCGTCGGCGAGCTGCGCGACGTCGGGTAGCTCACCGCGCTCCTCCTGCAGCAGGCGGATCTCGTCGAAGGCCACATGCAGGTCGGTGAACAGGCCTTGCTCGGCAGCGCTCAAGTCGCGCCGCGCGTCGATCTGGTGCGCAGCGAAGCGCACCTCGTCCTCGCGCTCGCCGCGCAGCGTCACCACCGTGCCGGCCACGATCACGATCAGCAGCGCGACCAGCAGGACGTACAACGATTCATGCCCGGCACCGGCCGGGCGAACGACCTGGGTGCGGCTCATGGCTCACCGATATCGGCGTGATCGACTTCCACCACGTGGCCGGGGCCGGCGTCGAACAGCACGTAGAACTCCCCGTCGGGGCGCTTGAAGGTCAGGCTCGAGTCGTCGCCCAGCTTGCCGCCGACCAGCACCTGCTCGTCGTAGCCGATCACGTCGAGGGTCACGCCCGGCGCGCCGCTGCCGTCGGAAAAGCCGCCGGTGCATTTGATCTGCTCGGCGTCCACCGGCGAGCACTCGCACATCGGGTTGTGCGCCAGGGCAGGGGTCGCGGCCAGTAGCAGGAGCGGCAGGGTGAGGATGCGCAATGCAGGGGTCATTTCTTGGCTCCTTGTCGGTTCAGCCAGGCGACGGTGGCCGGCGAGGCCTGGGCCAGCGGGATCGAGGCCTGGTGCAGGCTGCCGTCCCAGCCTTCGATGCTGATCCAGAGTTCGGCATCGGGTTGGGTACGGGGCGGGATGGGCAATGAGGTGATCATGCGGTAGGGCGGGCCGAAGAAGATCGTGCCGGCCGTGCGCAGGCTGCGCGGCTTGCCGATGCGCAGGTAGACGGCCTTGGCGCCGTCGGTGCAGGTCGTGCACAGGGCTGCGTTGAACAGCTTGAAATGCCCGGCGGGGCCGTCGGCCACGGGGGCTTCGTCACGGAACTCGGCCAGGTCGATGCGGTAAGGGCCGACCTGGATGTCCTTGACCAGGTTCGCACCCAGACCGCCTTCGCCGCGGAACAGCTTGGCATCGGCAAAGTACTTGGGCATGAAGCCCAGCGGGATCAGGATCAGCAGGATGTTCAGGTGGAACCGCCATTTCAGCCAGAACTGGCGTACGGGGCTGTACTGCAGGGCAGGGGCCTGGCTCATGATTGCGCCTCCACGGCGGTCTCGAGACGCGGGGTACGTGGACGAACGCCGCGCTCGCTACGCTTGAGCGCGGCGGCGGTAGCCTGGGCGGTGCGCTTGGTCCAGATCAGCAGCCCGCTCAGCACCATCAGCGTCAGGACCAGGCCGAAGAAGAACCAGATCAGCTTGATCGGCAGACCGCCGAAGTCGCCGGTGTGCAAGGGGCGCATGGACTCGGTGACGAATTCCAGCGCCGAGCGGTCCTCGAGCAGGAACTGGCTGTCCACGCGGCGGGTGTAGGGGTTGACGTCGGCGCTCTGGAACATCAGCGGGTACCAGCCGCGACCGCCCAGGCTGACATGGCTGTAGGCCGTGGCAGGCAGCGAGACGAAGCTGATGTCCAGGCCCGGGATCTGTGCCGTGGCGATGCGCGCCGCTTCGTCCAGGTCGATGCGTGGGGCCGGGGTGCCGTCGGTGGTGCGCGGCACGTCCTCGCGGGCGATCACGGGCACTACCGGTTCGCTGGAGATCGTGATGTGATTGTCGCCGAGAATCGCCTGGATCAGGAACCAGGTGCCGGTGATCGAGATGACTGCGATGAACCAGATCGACCAGACGCCGGCCAGGCGGTGTACGTCGCCCCAGAAGATGCGTGAACCATGGCCGGTGCGTACAGGCTTGAAGAAACCGCGCCAGAACTTCTTGTACACCACCAGGCCGGTGACCAGCGAAGCGAGCATCGGCAGGCCGAGCAGCGAGACCAGGTACCAGCCCCAGCTGTAGCCGTTGGTGAAGGGCACCAGCCACCAGCCGTGCAGTGCGCGGGTGAACTGCTCGAAGCTGAAGTCCGGGCTCTTGCCCTGGATCGCGCCGGTGTAGGGGTTCACATAGAGCGTCGGGGCAGTACCGTCGGGGAAGGTGACGCCGACGTTGAGCGCGAAGTGCGAGCCGTCCGGCTGGCTCAGCGAGCGCACGGCCATGTCCGGTTCGGCCTTGTGCAGCGCATCGAGGATCTGCTGATAGCTCAGGCGCTCGGCCTCGTCGTTCGGCTTGCTGGCCCGCACGTCCGGGTTGGCCAGCCAGACGATCTCCTGGCTCACCACCGCCAGCATGCCGGTGAAGCAGACGATCAGCACGAAGAACCAGATGGGCAGCGCGAGCCAGCTGTGGACCAGGAACCAGAGTTTCGAGCGTGATTTTTTGGACATGATGAACGGGCAACCTGGATGTCGCGAGATCGATGAATGGGCTTGGCGCAGGGACGCGGGGAAAAGCGCACCCTGGGCGAAGCCTGGGGATTTAACCCTAAAGACGAACGAGAATCGAAATTCCTCGCAGGTTAAGTGCAAGCAAATGTTTCTACGGTGAACGGCTGGCGGGCAGGGCCCGTGCGCCGTGATTCGGGCCTGAGGGCTTGAAAGCGCCGTCCGGTGTCCACTGCGCGCGTTCGTCTCACCCCACCGACCGTAACGCCTTGAGCAGCCCCTCGACCTGCGCTTCGTCGTTCAGCAGTCCCGGCGCCGTGCGCACTACCGGTCCGACGTCCCGGTCCACCGCATCAACCACCACCCGCTGGCGCATCAATTGCTTCGCCACGTGGTCGCAGTCCTGTCCCTTGATCCGGAAGAAACTGAAGCCTGAGGACAAGGCAGGGTTCATAGGCGTCACCAGCTCCACCTGGGGCATCGCTACCAGCCGCTCGCGCAGGTAGCCGTTGAGCTGGTGGATCCGTGCCTGCACGTCGGCCTTGCCCAATTGCAGGTGCAGGTCGAAGGCCTGGTCCAGGGCCCAGCGGTGCTCGAAGCTGTGGTAGCCCCCTGGGCTCAGGCGGGTGGCGAAGTCCTTGTCGGCCGAGAAGGTCGGCACCAGGGGGGTGATGTCCCTGGCCTGGGCCGAACGGGCACAGACGATGCCGGTGCCGCGCGGGCCGAACAACCACTTGTGCGTGCCGGCGATGAAGTAGTCGCAATGCATGTCGGGGAAGTCCAGGTTTTCGACGCCGAACCCGTGCACGCCATCGATCACGTAGAGGATGCGGTCCTTTTCGTCGCGATCCCGATTGCGCTCGGCCACCAGCTGGCCGATCTCGCCGATCGGCAGCTTGACCCCGCTGCCCGATTGCACCCAGGTCATGCCCAGTACCCGCGTGTTGGGGCGCACGCCTTTGGCGATGTTGCCGAGGATCTCGTCGGTGCTCACCCGCTGCGGGTCGTCGAACAGGCTGATGCGACGCACCTGCGTGCCTTCACGCGCCGTCCGGAAGTCCAGCACGTTCTGCACGCAGTAGTGTTCATGGTGGGTGATGAGGATTTCCTGGTCAGGGCGCACCTGCAGGCCGCCGAAGACCATGGCCAGGCCGTCGGTGGTACTGCCGGTCAGGGCGATCTGCGCAGGGTGCGCCTTGAGGTAGGCACCGGCTGCGCGGCGCACCTGGTCCTCGCGTTTCCAGCCTTCTTCCAGGTCCCAGTCCATCAACAGGCCCGGATTGCGATCGAGGTCGGCGCGGTGGCGGGCGATGGCGTCGCGCACCGGGCGTGGGTGCGAAGTGATCAGGAAGTTGGCGAAGTGCAGGTAGCGCGGATCCTGCTCGAACAGCGAACGCAGCCAGGTCCATTTGGCCGGGCCTTGGGGCGCGCTCGTCATGGCCGGCTCGCTGGCCAGGCTGGTGAACGGCAACGAGGCGGCCAGCAGGCCGGCCTGTTTGATGAAGGTTCTGCGATTGGACATGGAGAGTGCGCCGTACGCCTGTCAACGGGTGACCAGGGAGGTGGAAGAACGCTGGACCTGCGCCCAGACGCGAAGGAAGTTGCCGCCCCAGAGCTGGACGATGTCGGCTTCGTCGTAACCACGGCGCAGCAGCTCGGCGGTGACGTTGCGTGCCTGGCCGACCGGTTCGAAGCCGATGGCGTCACGTCTCTCGTGGAAGCCTGAGCTCAGGCCGACATGTGCGATGCCGACGATCTTCACCGCCTGGTCGATGGCATCGCCATAGTCGCGCAGCGTGGTTTTCTGGCTGGCATTCGCCGGGCGGCCTTCGTCGTAGACCGGGATCATCACCACGCCCTCGGTGGCGGCGATCGACCGCAGGTCTTCATCGCCAAGGTCATAGGGCAGACCCGGCACCGCACGTGGTGCCGATCGCGAGGCGACCAGCGGAGCGCGACTGAGCCGTGCTGCCTGGCGCAGGGCCTGACTCGAGAGCCGCGACACGTCGATGATCACGCCCAGGTCATTGAGCCGGGTGACAGCCTGCTCGCCCAAGGGCGACAGGCCATCCGGCGCCGCGATGGGCGCGTCGACGAAGGGCGTCGGCTGTGCGCCGTCGGGCCGGGCCATGTGAGCTGCGCCTGTGAATCCGAACAAGCGCATGCCGCGCGCCGCCCAGGCGTCGAGCTGATCGAGGACGGTGCCCAGAGAGCCGGCATCGCGCAGGCCGAGCACCACGGCGAAGCGGCCTTCGCCGTGCAGCCGACGCACATCGTCAGGGCCGTAGGCGAATGCCAGCTGCTCGGGATGGTCGCGGACCTGATCGGCGAGAACGGTGAAGCGGGCAAGCGGTTGCGCGTCATCAGGTTCGACGGACTGGGCTTGGGTTCGAGGCGGCGTGCCGTCGTCTCGCCAGGCAGGGGACCGATCGCTCAGGCTCAAGACCGCGCCTGACACAGGGCCTTTTTCCAAGGCGGGCAGGTCGAACAAAGGACGACCGCCGCTGCCCCCGCGAATGCCCGGGCTGCTCAGCTCGGGCGGAACGGCCAGATGGCCATCGAAGGTCAGCAGGCGCGCCTGCAAGGCGTCGGCCTGGCGAATGATCGCCCGCGAGTAGCCGGGGTTGTCCGGGATCCAGGTCAGCCAGGCGACGGTCGCTGCCAGCACCAGCAGCAAGCCCAGGATCGCGCGTACGCGCCAGCGGGGACGGGAAATGGCCATGCGGGGCGGTCTCGTGGGGCAAATAGAGGAGCTGCTCGATGAACGAGCGTGCACGCGGAAAATTTAGGCGTATTCGATCATCGACGAATGCGCGCTTGGAACCCAGAACCTGCAGGAGCAGGCTTGTGCGCGATGCAGGCGGCGACGGACCGGACGCCATCGCGGGCAAGCCCGCTCCCACAAGCTGCTTGCGCAGTGATGCCTATGTCGATGCTGCATAGGTCTGTGTGGGAGTCCGCTCGCCGCCTTGGCGCCGCGCTGTCGCGTAGAGAACATGGCGATAGCTGGCAGGATCCGGAGCTTCATTGCTAATCGATTTTAGGGCCGCCTTGCGGCCCATCGCGGCACTGGGGCCGCTCCTACACCCGTAGCCCCACCGCGGGGTTGCAGGCTATCGCGGTCACCTGTGGGAGCGGCCCCTGCCGGGGCGCCGGACCGGCCGCGATTGGGCCCAAAGGGCCCACAAGATTCTAAAATTATTTCCTTTGAAATCAACAAGCTATTTTTTGTTCTATGGGAGCTGGCTTGCCAGCGATAGGGCCCTGCCAGGCGCCGCATGCGGTCGGGCATGTACCGAGTAGAAAAGGCAATTGCTCCCACAGGTCCGTGGCGGCCGGTCTCGCCGCTGCGTGGTCGAGGGCATTCGGACTGCATCACTGCAATGAGGGCTTGCCACCTACCCGTCGCCTGCCACTTCTGTCAGTTAAATTTTCTTACATCTGCGTCGTCCCCTAGACACATGCGACCTGCCGCCTGATTCCTGGCCGACCGGTCACAAGGTCAACTTCTTCCTCCTTTCGGGGAGATCCATCTAGAGGACGCTGGACATGACTCAGGCAACCGAATCGACCGTCGTGCACGATCTGATCGGCATCGGCTTCGGCCCTTCCAACCTGGCGCTGGCGATCGCGCTGGAAGAGCGCGGGCAGGTCCAAGGACCATTGGACGTGCTGTTCCTGGACAAGCAGGCCGACTACCGTTGGCATGGCAATACCCTGGTCACCCAGAGTGAGTTGCAGATCTCCTTCCTCAAGGACCTGGTCACCCTGCGCAACCCGACCAGCCCATACTCGTTCGTCAATTACCTCAAGCACCACGGTCGCCTGGTCGATTTCATCAACCTGGGCACGTTCTACCCCTGCCGGATGGAGTTCAACGACTACCTGCGCTGGGTCGCCGCACACTTCGAGGCCCACAGCCGCTATGGCGAAGAAGTGCTGAGGGTCGAGCCCGTCCTGCGCGGTGAGACGGTCGAGGCGCTGCGTGTCGTCTCCCGTGACGTCCAGGGCCGACAGATCGCTCGCACCACCCGAGCGCTGGTGGTCAGCCCTGGGGGCACGCCGCGTATCCCGGAGGCCTTCGCTGGGCTCAAGGACGACCCGCGCGTCTTCCACCACTCCCACTACCTGGCACGCATGGCCGAGCAGCCCTGCGCCGACGGCCAGTCGATGCGCGTCGCCATCATCGGCGGCGGGCAGAGCGCGGCCGAGGCCTTCATCGACTTGAACGATAGTTACCCCGGCGTGCAGGTGGACATGATCATCCGTGGCTCGGCGCTCAAGCCGGCCGATGACAGCCCCTTCGTCAACGAAGTCTTCTCGCCCGAGTTCACCGACCTGGTCTTCCAGCAGCCTGCCGACGAGCGCGAGCGGTTGGTCAACGAGTACCACAACACCAACTACTCGGTGGTGGACCTGGACCTGATCGAGCGCATCTACGGCATCTTCTACCGGCAGAAGGTCTCCGGCGTGGCGCGCCACGCGTTCCGCACCCTGACCACGCTGCAGCAGGCCTGTGCCACCGATCAAGGCATCGAACTGACCCTGCGTAGCAATGCCACCGGCGATGTCCATGTCGAACGTTACGATGCGGTGGTCCTGGCCACCGGCTACGAGCGGCAGCTGCACCGTCAGTTGCTGGCACCGCTGGAAGGCTACCTCAAGGGCTTCGAAGTGGATCGCGACTACCGTGTGCTGACCGACGAACGCTGCCAGGCAGCCATCTACATGCAGGGCTTCAGCCAGGCCAGCCATGGCTTGAGCGACACCTTGCTGTCGATCCTGCCAGTGCGCGCCGACGAAATCGCGGCGTCGCTCTACGAGCAGGAGCGCGCACGCAGCCATGCCCAGGCGCGGCAGGAGGCACGGCTGGCGGCAGCGGGGTAGGCGAGCGAGGCGAGGGCCCTGGCAGGGGCCTCGCCGCAGTTTTCGTGTCTGTGCAAAGTCCACCTGCCGTCGCTGAGCAGCAGTATCGGGGCTGTCCATGGCCCCTTTGTCATGGCTGCGCGCAAAAAGCGCGCGCTTGGCTTGGTGCGACGAACCCTCAGGGCGCTCGCATCGCCACAGGCCTGGCCAGCCGTTCGACCTGCTCCCAGACCCGCAGGAAGTTGCCCGCCCACAGCTTGGCGATGTCGGTTTCGCTGTAGCCTCGGCTGAGCAGTTCCGCCGTCACGTTACGAATCTCGCTTTCGTCCTTCCAGCCGTCCAACCCGCCGCCGTCGTTGAAGTCCGAGCTGATGCCGACATGGTCGATGCCGACCTTGGCGACGGTGTAGTCGATGGCGTCGACGAACTGGGCGACGGTGGCCTTGGGCTCCTCTTCGAGAATGCCGTACAGCTGGCTGGCGTAGTCGCCGAAGCGTGCTTCGGACCAGCCGGCGATGACCGCATCGCCTGGCATCAAGGCATTGGTCAGGTTGCCCTGCAGCGGAGGCAGGCCGAACCGTTCGCGCAAGGTGCCGAGCTTGGCCAGCACCGGCGCGCTCAGTGGCTTGAGGTACTGGCCGAAGCCGACCACCTGGATGACCCCGCCGCTGTCCTTGATCAGCCGCATTTCCCGGTCGCTGAGGTTGCGCGGGATGTCCACCAGGGCACGCGGCGCCGAATGCGAGGCCACGAAGGGCGCACGGCTCAGGCGCGCGACGTCCTCCAGGGCCGGGGTCGACATCTGCGACACGTCGATGATCACGCCCAGGTCGTTGAGCCGGGTGACGGCCTGCTCGCCCAGTGGGGACAGGCCACCGAAGGCATCGGCGGTGTCGTTGAAGAACGGCAGCGGACGCGAGGAGTCCGCCCAGTCGTTGTTGCCGGTGTAGCTGAAGCCGAACATGCGCATGCCACGCTGGGTCCAGCGGTCCAGCTGCGACAGGTCATGGCCGAGCGGGTAGGCGTTGAGCAGGCTGATGAACACGGCGAACTTGCCTTCATCGTGCAGGCGCCGGAAGTCCGCCGGGGTGTAGGCGATACCGACCTGGTGCGGGAAGTCGCGCACCATGCCCGTGATGATCTGGTAGCGCACCTCCTGCTGATGGCGCGCTTCTTCGACGAATCCGGCCGTGGGCCGGTGCGGGGCGTTCGGCCCGTTCCAGATCTCCGGCCAGCCAAAGATGGCCAGCGCTGCACCCGACAGACGCCCCTTGCCGGCCTTGACCAGATCGAACTGATCCGGACCGTCCTTGTCCGCCTCCTGCCCGGCGCTGCCGAAGCCCAGCGGCACGGTGACCCGGCTGTCGAAGGACAGCATGTGCCGGTGCAGGCGCTCGGCCTGCTCGACGATCTTCACCGGGTAGGCCGGCTCACGGGGCCAGAAGTGGTAGGCGAGCGCGCTGCCCACGGCGACCGCGAGGGCCAGTGGCGCGCCGATGAGCAGGGCGTTGCGAGAACGGGTCGGGGTCATGGCCATCTCGTTGCGGGCGGATGCAGAACGGCCTGCCAGCGCGAGACAGCACGCTGCGCAGGGTTCGGGTCATCAGGGGAACGAGTGGTCTTCGGGTAAATTTATGGGGGCAGGGGGCGCGAGCTTCGAGCTTCAAGCGAACAGCAGGGCGATGAGAGAAATGTAGATGAAGGAGATCTCTATCGCGATGCTGTGGCTTGTGGCTTGTGGCTCAGTCCGCCGCCAACCCATTGCGCGCATGACGGTCGGCCTTGTACTGCAGGGCGGAAGCCGGGGCAGGCTTGGCGCTGCCGGTTTCCAGCCATTGGCGCAGGCGGCTGGCATCGGCGAAGTGGGTGTACTTGCCGAACGCGTCGAGGATGACCATGGCGACGGGGCGGTTGTCCATGCGCGTCAACAGCACCAGGCAGTGGCCCGCTTCATTGGTGAAACCGGTCTTGGTCAGCTTGATGTCCCAGTTGCTCTTGTTGACCAGGTGGTCGGTGTTGCGAAAGCCCAGGGTGTAGTTGGGCTTGCGGAAGGCCACGGTCTTTTCCCGCGTGGTCGACAGCTCGCTGAGCAGGGGGTAGTTGCGCGCCGCCAGCAGCAGCTTGCTGAGGTCGCGGGCCGTGGAGACGTTCTGGGTCGACAATCCCGTGGGTTCGACGTAGCGCGTGTGGCTCATGCCCAGGCTGCGCGCCTTGGCGTTCATGGCCTTGATGAAGGCCGGGTAACCCCCTGGGTAATGGTTGGCCAGGGTATTGGCGGCGCGATTTTCCGACGACATCAAGGTGATCAGCAAGGTCTCGCGGCGGTCCAGCTCGCTGCCCAGGCGCACGCGTGAGTACACCCCCTTCATCTCGGGGTTGTTGGCGATGGTCATGGTCAGCATGTCGTTCATCGGCTGCTTGGCGTCCAGCACGACCATGGCGGTCATCAGCTTGGTCACCGAGGCGATGGGCGCGACCCGGTCGGCGTGGCTGGCGTAGAGCTGCTTGCCGGTGTTCAGGTCGATCAACAAGGCGCTGCCCGAGGCCAGGTGCAGCGCACTCGGGTCGCGCTGGGTCGCCGTCGCCGGCTGGGCGGCCAGCGCCGTGCCGGGCAGCAGGGTCGAAGTCGTGAGCAACGCAAGCAGGCTGAGCAAAGGAAGAGCGGTTTTCACATCGAAGCTCACTAGAAAAGAGTCTGTCATTGGCCTGTCAGGGAGGGCCCGCTGACGAAGCGCTGGCATTCTGGAGGATGGCCGAGAGGCTGTCGATTGCCGCGTGAAAGAAGCAGGATAGATGAAGGAAAGTTAATCGAGAGAGTAGGCCGCAGACTTCAAGCTTCAAGCTTCAAGCTTCAAGCTCAAGCCATAAGCCATAAGCCATAAGCCATAAGCTGCAAGCTGCAAGCAACCTGTGGGAGCTGGCTTGCCAGCGATGACGGCGGTGTCGGCACCATCGCTATCGCTGGCAAGCCAGCTCCCACAGGTTCACCTGATAGCTTGGAGCTTGGAGCTTGGAGCTTGGAGCTTGGAGCTTGGAGCTTGGAGCTTGGAGCTTGGAGCTTGCAGCTTACCCCCTCACCAGCGCGGCGGGCCGTAATAGACCGGCGGCGGGCCATAATGGCGGTAGTACTGCGGCGGCGGTGGCGGCGGCAGTACACGGGTATAACGCTCTACCACATAGGGCTGGGGCTGGTAGTACACCGGCGGCGGTGGCGCCTGGATGTACACCGGTGCAGGCTCGTAATAGACCGGTTGTCGCTCGATGTACACCGGTTGCCGCTCGACGTACGTCGGCCGGTCATGCCCCCCTGAGACCACGGCGCCGACCACGGCACCCACCACGGCGGCGCCCAGCACCGGGCCCGCGCCGCGCCAGCCGCCACCGTGGGCGGCCGCCGGACCGCTGAAGGCCAGGATGCCGGTCAACAGGACCACGCCGGGAAGAAGACGGTTCATTGCTGCTATCCTCGCTAAACCCCATGTTCGGGGACTGTCTATTTGACCGTCAAACCGCTTGCCGGAACACGCGTGATGGGTAAAGGTTGTGTAAGGCCCGACCAGCGGCCGACGTCACCTACCTGTCACTCGAAGGAGCCTCCATGACCGCCGTCCCCCCTAGCCGAGACACCGTATTGTGCATATCGCTGGCCGGCCGGCCTGGCACCTTCGGGGTGCGCTTTCACAATCACCTGTATCAGCAGCTCGGCCTGGATTACTACTACAAGGCCATGAGCACCGACGACCTGCCTGCGGCCGTGGCGGGCATCCGGGCCTTGGGCATTCGCGGATGCGGCGTGTCCATGCCTTACAAGGAGGCCTGCCTGGCCCTGGTGGACGAGGTGGATCCTTCGGCAGCCGCCATCGAGTCGGTCAACACGCTGGTCAACACCGACGGTCACCTCAAGGCCTTCAACACCGATTACCTGGCCATTCGCCAACTGCTCGACCTGCACCAGATCGACCCGTCCACGGCGTTCGCCTTGCGGGGCAGCGGCGGCATGGCCAAGGCCGTCGCCTGCGCCTTGCGCGATGCAGGGTTCACCCAGGGCATGATCATCGCGCGCAACGAACAGGCTGGCCGTCACCTGGCCGATCTGTGCGGCTACCGCTGGCAGCACGAGCTGGGCGACCTGTGCCCGCCCATGCTGGTGAACGTCACGCCGATCGGCATGAGCGGTGGCCCTGAAGCCGAGCGACTGGCGTTTCCGGAACACGCCGTCGACGCGGCCGAACGGGTGATCGACGTGGTCGCGCTGCCGGCCCAGACACCGTTCGTACGGCGCGCCCAGGCCGCTGGCAAGCCGGTCATCACCGGGCTTGACGTGATCGCCTTGCAGGCGCTGGAGCAGTTCGTGCTCTACACCGGCATTCGGCCGGACGACGAGCAGGTGGCCGCTGCCGTGGCCCATGCACGCCAGGCCTGATGTCAGGACCGCTCGAGGTCAATGAGGCTGATCGAGCTTCTGGTCCACCAGCCAGCGGCCATGGGCAAGTGAGGCATGTTGCGCATTGTCCAGGTCGGCCATGAAGTGGCCGCTGTAGGGCAAGGGCATGCGTCGGCTGGTATGGCCGTCCGGGTCGGTGATGGCGCAACCGCCTGCGTATGGCGTGATGAGCCCAGGGTGGGTCTCGACGCGTGCGGTGATCAGATGGTCGCGGTAGTGGCAACGTAGAGTGTGCATCGTCCTTACCTCGTGAAAGATGGTCGGGAAGTGCGGTCTCTTCGATATACCACGCGAACGGGGCCAGGGAAGCCTGGCCCGACGAACGTGCTTACAGTGCAGTAGGCTGGATGATTTCGACCCAGTAGCCGTCCGGGTCCTTGATGAACGCGATGCTCTTCATGCGGCCATCGGTCAGGCGCTTCTGGAACGGCACCTCGAGTTCTTCGAAACGCTCGCACGCAGCCTTGATGTCCGGCACGGAGACGCAGATGTGGCCGAAACCACGCGGATCGCTGTTGCCGTCGTGGTATACGGCGCCTTCTTCGTTCTCGGTACCGTGGTTGTGGGTCAGTTCCAGTACGCCCGGGATCGACTTCATCCACTCGGTGCGCTTGGCGTCGTCTTGCGGAATCTCGGAGGTGTTTGCCAGTACCAGGAAGTACAGGCTGAACTGCGCTTCGGCGAAATCACGCTTCTCGACCAGGGTGAACCCCAGCACGCGCGTGTAGAAGTCCAGCGAACGGGTGATGTCCTTGACCCGCAACATGGTGTGGTTGAAGACGAATTTCGCAGTGGCGGCATCCGGTTGCGCGGTGACGCCAGGCAGGTTGGCGAGGGTTTGCAGGCTCATGGAAGCTCCAGGGCTGGGCCGAACAGCAGGTCCGGCGATTGGACGAAGGTCCATGATACGGCAGTGAATCGATTGCGCAAATGAAAGCGCCCTGCTCGAGGCGAGCAGGGCGCTGGAAGAGAGGCCCGCATGTGCGGGCGCGTGATGGGGTCGCTAATCCGTTAGCTGGCTCAATGATGCAAGCGGCGCTGTGAAAAAAGTGTGAAGCATGCGTCGATGAATCATGAGCGGACCCAACTTTCTACGGTATCGGCGCCGTATTCCTGTTTCCAGGCTTTCAGGCCGCGGTGGTTGCCGCCTTTGGTCTCGATCAACTCACCGGAATGCGGGTTTTCGTAGACCTTGACCTGACGGGCGCGGCGCGTGGCCTTCTTGGCTGCACCACCGGACCGGGTCGGTGCTTGCTCGCGCTGGTGCGGATCGAGGATGTCGACGATGTCGCTCAAACCTTTCTTGTAGCCCTTCATCAATTCCAGCAGTTTTTCTTCGAACTCGATTTCGCGTTTGAGGCTGCTGTCTTGTTTCATCGATTCAAGTTGCGCAATTTGCGCCTGCAGGGCTTTTTCGGCAGCACGGAACTCGACAAGTCTGGACACGAGGGATACTCCTGGGCGGCGATCAATAAGATGAAGTACGAAGAAAGTGAAGGCACGCTACTTCAAACGCGTGGACAACATCGAGTGTAGTAGCGCCGATACGCCAGGTAAACTAAAACATTCTGTGTATCTGAAAGGAACTTTCATACGTGCGCTGTGTAATGCACTAGCCTGCACACTTGTCGGGGCGGGCGAGTGCCTCTCCTTCTTTCAGGAAAACGCCTTCATGAAACATCTATTGCTCATCGGCATGGGGCCTGGCGACCCGCGACAGATCACTTACGAGGCGGTCGATGCGATGCGCCGTGCCTCGGTATTCTTCGTGCACGACAAAGGGCCGCGGACCGCAGAACTGCTGCAGGTTCGCCACGAAATGCTGCGTCGCTACCTGGCGCCCGACCACTACCGCGTGGTCGAGCTTCAGGATCCGCAGCGCGAAACGCCCGTGGACGATTACCCCGGCGCGGTACGCGAATGGCATCGCCAGCGCGCCGTCCTGTATGCGAAGGCGCTCGAGGACGAACTGACGACGGGGGCAGTCGGTGCATTCCTGGTGTGGGGTGATCCAGGGCTGTACGACAGCACGCTGCGCGTGCTCGAGGAGGTTGCCCGCCAAGGTGGGGCGTACAGGTTGGAGGTCATTCCAGGCATCAGCAGCGTCCAGGTCCTGGCGGCGCGGCACCAGGTGCCTTTGACCCGACTGGGTAAACCGCTGACGATCCTGCCTGGCCGGCAGCTGGCACGCTACCCATCGGATGACGACCGGGTGGTGATGCTCGATGGGCAGTGCGCCTTTGCCGAACTCGACGAGCCTGACGTGCTCATCTATTGGGGGGCTTATCTGGGCAGTCCAGACGAAGTGCTCATTGCCGGCCCCTTGTTCGAGGTCCGCGAGCGGATTCTCGACGTTCGCAAGCGCTTGCGGGAACAGAAAGGCTGGATCATGGACGTCTACCTGCTCAGACGGATCTGAGCAGGGCCATCCGTCAGGCGTGCGCCATCAGGACAGGATGCTCTGCACCTTGTCGCGCAAGGCGTCGATGCTGTAGGGCTTGCCGATCGAATGCATGCCTTCAGGCACCTCGAGGCTGTCGGCATAGCCGCTGGCGAACAGGATGGGCAGGTCCGGACGTTCGGCCCGCACCTGCAGGGCCAGGTCGGTGCCTTTCATGTCGGGCAGGCCGACGTCGGTCATCATCAGGTCGACCACCGTTCCAGCATCGCTGAGAATCTTCAGCGCCGTGGCGGCATCCTCGGCTTCGAGGACGGAATACTCCAGTTCGTCGAGCACTTCGACCGTCAGCATGCGGACGATATCGTCATCTTCGACGACGAGCAGGGTGGGCATCATTAGAATCCTGTACGCAAATATTCTATATTCTGTGCCCCGCGATGGGGCAGAAGTTCCGTCAGCATAACGTTGCCGTCGCAGCGAGGGAACGTTTGCCACACGCGGGTTTCTGATTCCGGTCGAAGGCAGCCCTGTCCGATGCCCTGATCCGGGACCTGACAGGTGTCAACGCCAGCTTTGAGAGCGCAAACCTCTCGCAGTTCGATCGTGCTTCATTTTTCTTTGGACCTCTCGTTCGGGCCTCTCTACATGATTCAAGCCGCCTCCATGGACCAGCGCAGTTTTCGCAAGCTGCTGGCGCGCAACGTCGGTCTGCCGCTGGGCCTGGGCCTGCTCGGTACGATCGCCTTCGTCGGCGTGGTCGCCTACCTGTTGTCCGCAATGCAGTGGGTCGAACACACCGACCGCACCATCGGTAATGCCAACGAAGCGGTCAAGCTGTCGATTGACCTTGAAACCGGCATGCGCGGCTTCCTGATCACCGGCAACGAAAGCTTCCTGGACCCGTACGAAGTGGCCAAGCCGCGTGTGCTTCAGGGGCTCAAGGACCTGCGTGACCTGGTCGACGACAACCCGCAGCAGGTCGATCGGGTCAATCGCCTGATCGCGCTGCAGAACGCCTGGAACCAGTTCGCGGGCGAAATGATCGCGCTGCGCCGCAGCCAGGGCGCCTACCAGCAGGCGATCGGCAATGGCCGTGGCAAGCGCCTGACCGACGAGATCCGCCGCGAGTTCGATGCCTTCATCACGAGCGAGCAGCAATTGCGCAGCATGCGCCACGACACGGTCAGCACGGCCACCGTGACCGGCATCACCACCTTCATCCTGCTGCTGGTCTCGCTCAGCGGCCTGCTGGCCTACCTGGGGCGCCGCGATCTGCTGGCCCTGTCGGACAGCTACGTCGCCAACCTGCAGGCCCAGCAGCGCGCCGCCGAACGCCTGGAGCATCAGGCCTGGCTGCGCAATGGGCAGACGCAACTGGCCGAGCAGGTGCTCGGCCAGCTCACCCTGGCGATGCTCGGCGACAACACGCTGCGCTTTTTCGCCGGTTACCTGGGCAGCGTGGTCGGCGCCTTCTATGTACGTAACCAGCACGGCCAGCTGACGCGCGTGGCCAGTTATGGCCTGGGTGCCGAAGCGCAGGCCCGTGAGCAGCTGTACCAAGGTCACGAAGGCCTGCTGGCCCAGGCAGTGGGGCAGGAACGGCTGCTGCGGCTCGATACGCTGCCGGAAGATTATTACCGGCTCAGCTCCGGCATCGGCGAAGGCCTGCCGCGCAGCGCGCTGCTGGTGCCGACCCGGGACGATGGCCAGGTCAATGGCGTGCTCGAACTGGGCTTCCTGCGCCCGCTGTCGGACCGTGACGCAGAACTGCTCGAGCAGGTGGCCGACAACCTCGGCCTGTCGATCGAGACGGCCCGCTACCGCCAGCGTCTTCAGGAAGTGCTGGCCGAGACTCAGCAGCTCAACGAAGAGTTGCAAGTCCAGCAGGAGGAGCTCAAGACCGCCAACGAAGAGCTCGAAGAGCAATCGCGCGTGCTCAAGGAATCCCAGGCGTACCTTGAAACGCAGCAGGCCGAGCTGGAACAGACCAACGAGCAACTGGCCGAACGCACCGATGCGCTCGACCTCAAGAACAACGAACTCAACCAGGCGCAGGTCGAGCTGCAGGCCCGGGCCGATGCGCTTCAGCAGTCGAGCCGCTACAAGTCCGAGTTCCTCGCCAACATGTCCCACGAGCTGCGCACGCCGCTCAACAGCTCGCTGATCCTGGCCAAGCTGCTGGCCGAGAATGCCCAGGGCAACCTCAGCGCCGACCAGGTGAAGTTCGCCGAATCGATCTACTCGGCCGGCAACGACCTGCTCAACCTGATCAACGACATTCTCGACATTGCCAAGGTCGAGGCCGGCAAGCTCGACATGCGCCCGGAGCATACGCCCGTGACGCGCCTGGTGGGCGGTCTGCAATCGATGTTCGAGCCGTTGGCCAAGGACAAGGGCCTGACCTTCGACGTCAACCTCGAACCGAACGTGCCGGCGGCGTTGTTCACCGATCGCCAGCGTCTGGAGCAGATCCTCAAGAACCTGCTGTCCAACGCCATCAAGTTCACCGACAAGGGGCGCGTCAGCCTGACGGTCAGCCCGGCGCCCGGCCAGGGCCTAGTGTTCGCCGTGCGTGACAGCGGCATCGGCATTCCCGCCGATCAGCACGAGGCCATCTTCGGGGCCTTCCACCAGGTCGATGGCACCAGCAATCGACGCTTTGGCGGCACCGGCCTGGGGTTGTCCATTTCCCGCGACCTGGCGCGCCTGCTCGGCGGGCAGATCCAGGTCAGCAGCACGCCGGGGGAGGGCAGCCTGTTCAGCCTGACGCTGCCAGAACACTACGAGGTCGACGAAGCGGTCGTGTCCAAGAAAGACATGGCCGTGCCTGCGGCCCTGCCCGCTGCGCCGGTGCTGCCCGTGGCGCTGCCGCAGGCGCCGGTGGTGCGCGTCGCCTCGACCTTCACCGATGACCGGCAGCACGCACCCTTCGACAAGCGTTGCATCCTGGTGGTCGAGGACGAGCCGAACTTCGCCCGCATCCTTTACGATCTGGCCCACGAGCTGGGCTACCACTGCCTGGTCGCCCATGCCGCCGACGATGGGTTCGAGCTGGCCGCCCGCTACGTGCCCGACGCCATCCTGCTGGACATGCGCCTGCCGGACCACTCTGGCCTCACCGTGCTGCAACGGCTCAAGGAGCAGGCCGAGACGCGGCACATCCCGGTGCACATCATCTCGGTCGAGGACCGGGTCGAGGCCGCCATGCACATGGGCGCAGTGGGCTATGCGGTCAAGCCGGCCAGCCGCGAGCAGCTCAAGGAGGTCTTCGGTCGTCTGGAGGCCAAGCTGACGCAGAAGCTCAAGCACATCCTGCTGGTGGAGGACGATGCCCTGCAACGCGAGAGCATCGCCATGCTGATCGGCGACGAAGACGTCGAGATCACCGCGGTCGGCACGGCTGGCGAAGCCCTGGAACTGCTCCACGTCCATGTCTTCGACTGCATGATCATCGACCTGAAGCTGCCGGACATGCTCGGCAATGAACTGCTCAAGCGCATGACCACTGAAGACATCCGTGCCTTCCCGCCGGTGATCGTCTACACCGGGCGCAACCTGACCCGGGACGAGGAGGCCGACCTGCTCAAGTACTCGCGCTCGATCATCATCAAGGGCGCCCGGTCGCCCGAGCGCCTGCTCGACGAGGTCACGTTGTTCCTGCACAAGGTCGAGTCGCAGCTCTCGCACGAACGCCAGCGCATGCTCAAGACCGCCCGCAGCCGCGACAAGGTGTTCGAGGGTCGCAAGATCCTGCTGGTGGACGATGACGTGCGCAACATCTTTGCCCTCACCAGTGCCTTGGAACACAAGGGTGCCCGCGTCGAGATCGGCCGTAATGGCCGCGAAGCCATCGAGCGCCTCGAGCAGCACGATGACATCGATCTGGTGCTGATGGACGTGATGATGCCGGAAATGGACGGATACGAGGCTACCCGCCTGATCCGCCAGCGCCCCGAGTGGCGCAAGCTGCCGATCATCGCCGTCACGGCCAAGGCCATGAAGGACGACCAGCATCGCTGCCTGCAGGCCGGTGCCAACGACTACCTGGCCAAGCCGATCGACCTTGACCGCCTGTTCTCCCTGATCCGCGTCTGGCTGCCGCAACTGGAGCGAATTTGAGTACCCACAGCAACACCGATATCGAGATCCGGCTGCTGATCGAGGCGATCTACCTCAAGTACAGCTACGATTTCCGCGACTATTCCGGTGCGTCGATCAAGCGCCGCATCCAGCACGCGCTCGGCCAGTTCGAGTGCCGTACGGTCTCGGCCCTGCAGGAGCGCGTGCTGCACGACCCGGCGATGTTCATGCAACTGCTGCAGTACCTGACGATTCCGGTCAGCGAGATGTTCCGCGACCCCGGGCACTTCCTGGCACTGCGCACCGAGGTGGTCCCGCTGCTGCGCACCTGGCCGTCGATCAAGGTGTGGATCGCCGGGTGCAGCACGGGCGAGGAGGTCTATTCGATGGCCATCCTGTTGCGCGAGGAAGGGCTGCTCGAGCGCACGATCCTCTATGCCACCGACATCAATCCCCATTCCCTGGAAAAGGCCAAGCAGGGCATCTATGCCCTGAACGACATCGAGCTGTACGCCGACAACTATCGCCTGGCCGGCGGCCGTCGCGATTTTGCCGATTACTACACGGCCGCCTACGACCACGTGATCATGGATGGCAGCCTGCGTGAGAACGTCACGTTCGCCGACCATAGCCTGGCCACCGACAGTGTGTTTTCCGAAACGCAGCTGGTGTCTTGCCGCAATGTGCTGATCTATTTCAATAAAAGCTTGCAAGACCGTGCCTTTGGCCTGTTTCATGACTCGTTGTGCCATCGCGGCTTCCTGTTGCTCGGCAGCAAGGAGTCGGTCGACTTCTCGGCCTACGGCGACCGGTTCACGCAGCTGGTCAAGCCCGAACGGATCTACCGCAAGTCATGAGCGCGATACGAGCCATCGTCATCGGCGCCTCGGCGGGCGGCGTCTCCGCGCTGTTCCAGGTGCTCGGTGCGCTGCCACCGGCATTCGCCCTGCCTGTGGTGTGCGTGCTGCATCTGCCCGAAGGCCGGACCAGCCACCTGGCCGAAGTCTTGCAGCGGCGTCTTTCGCGCCCCGTCTGCGAGGCCCTCGACAAAGCCATGCTCGAAGCAGGCTGGATCTACGTGGCCGGCCCGGGCTATCACCTGTCGATCGAGCGCGACTTCAGTTTTTCGCTGAGTCAGGAGGCACCCGTGCACTATTCGCGTCCGGCCATCGATATCCTCTTCGAGTCGGCGGCCGATGCCTATGGCGACGGATTGCTGGGGATCGTGATGACGGGTGCCAACGATGATGGCGCCCATGGCTTGGCCTGTATCAAACGTAAGGGTGGTCGGACCGTGGTCCAGGATCCTCGTGATGCCGAGGTCAGTCTGATGCCGGAGGCCGCGTTGGCCCTGCACCAGCCTGACCATATTCTTACCCTGAGCGGTATCGGGCAGTTGCTCGCTACCCTGGAATCAAGCGCATGTTGAACACCATCACTGCCAAGCTACTGATCGTCGACGATCTGCCGGAGAACCTTCTGGCACTCGACGCATTGATCCGTGGCGACCGCCGCGAAGTCCATCAGGCGCTGTCCGCCGAGCAGGCGCTGATGCTGCTGCTCGAGCACGAGTTCGCCCTGGCCATCCTCGACGTGCAGATGCCCGGCATGAATGGTTTCGAGCTGGCCGAACTGATGCGCGGCGCGGAAAAGACCAAGCACATCCCGATCGTGTTCGTCAGCGCCGCCGGCCGCGAGATGAACTATGCCTTCAAGGGCTACGAAAGCGGCGCCGTGGATTTTCTGCACAAGCCACTGGATACCCAGGCGGTGAAAAGCAAGGTGTCCGTGTTCGTCGACCTGTACTGCCAGCGGCAGATCCTGGGGCGTCAGCTCGAGGCGATCGAGCGCAGTCGGCAGGAGCAGGCCGTGCTGCTGGAGCAGTTGCAAGCCACCCAGACCGAGTTGGAGCGGGCCGTGAGCATGCGCGATGACTTCATGTCCATCGTCTCCCACGAACTGCGCACACCGCTCAATGGGCTCGTGCTCGAAACCCAGCTGCGCAAGATGCACTTGACCAACGGCAACCTGGACGCGTTCTCGCTCGACAAGCTCAAGGCCATGAACGAGCGCGACGAGCGCCAGATCAACAGCCTGATCCGGCTGATCGACGACATGCTCGACGTGTCGCGCATCCGCACCGGCAAGCTGTCGATCAGGCCCAGCACCTGTGAGCTGGACCGCGTGGTGCGGGCGCTGGTCGAGAACTTCGAAGCCCAGGCCGCTGCACTCGGCACCACCATCGAGCTGGAACCGTGCGAAACCCTGTGCGGCTGCTGGGATGCGCTGCGCATCGAGCAGGTGCTGGCCAACCTGCTGTCCAACGCCCTGCGCTATGGCGAGCAGCGCCCCGTCCAGGTGCGCGTCTTCGAGCAGGACGGCATGGCCTGCGTGCAGGTCCAGGACCAGGGCATCGGCATCAGCCTGGCCAACCAGCAACGGATCTTCCAGCAGTTCGAGCGCGTGGCCCAGAGCCGTTCGGTGGCCGGGCTGGGGCTGGGGTTGTACATCTCCGACCAGATCGTCCAGGCCCATGGCGGGCGCATCGAGGTCCACAGTGAGGAAGGCCGGGGGTCGTTGTTCAGCATTTGGCTGCCGCTGCCGAAAACCCTTCATGAAACTGGTCGCACGCAGGCAACCTCTGCGTGACCCCAAGGTCGTATGGCCAATCCTGTCGAATATCTAGGTTTTGAAATGAGTGAAGATGCACAAGATGTCGTACTGATCGTCGAGGACGAGGAGGCGATCCGCATGATCTTGCGCGATTACCTCGCCGGCGAGGGGTATCACGTGCTGGTGGCGGAAAACGGCGAACAGGCGTTCGCCATTCTGGCGAGCAAGCCGCACCTCGATCTGATGGTCACCGATTTCCGTCTGCCGGGCGGTATTTCGGGCGTGGAGATTGCCGAACCTGCGGTCAAGCTGCGGCCTGACCTGAAGGTGATCTTCATCAGCGGCTACCCGGCCGAGATCCTCGAATCCAATAGCCCGATCACCCGCAAGGCGCCGATCCTGGCCAAGCCGTTCGACCTCGACACCTTGCGCAGCAAGATCCACGACCAGTTGCGCTGACGCCACGGCGCCTGAACGACACGCAGGGCACGAACGATGAACGAACATGTCCAGCCGGTAGCGCTGGAAAAAGCCTACCGCCTGCTCAACCATGGCCCGACCGTGCTGGTCTCGGCCCGGCACGACGGTGTCGACAACGTCATGGCCGCTGCCTGGGCCTGCGCCCTGGACTTCGATCCGCCGAAGGTCACCATCGTGCTCGACAAGATCGCCCACACGCGCGCCCTGGTCGAAGCCAGCGGTTGGCTGGCGATCCAGGTGCCCACGGTCGGTCAGGCGGCGTTGACGCATCGGGTCGGTACGCAGAGCCTGCTCGACCGACCTGACAAACTGGCCTCCAGTGGCGTGACGCTGCACACCCTGGAAGGGTATCCGGTGCCCCTGGTCGACGGCTGTTCGGCGTGGCTGATGTGCCGAGTGATCGACGAGCCCCACAATCAGCAGGCCTACGACCTGTTCATCGTCGAAGTGGTGGCGGCCTGGGCCGACGACCGAGCGTTCCGCGACGGGCACTGGTTGTTCGGGCAGGCTTCACCGGACTGGCGCAGCCTGCACTACGTCGCAGGCGGGCAATTCTATGCCATTGGTGAGCCCGTGGTGATCGACCCCCAGGGTTGAATCGACGGGCCTAGAGGGCGCTGACGCCGACCTTGGCAACCTCGGCGTCCTGCGCCGCCTGCACGCCCGATACGCCGATCGCGCCGATGACTAGGCCGTCGACCAGCACCGGCACGCCGCCTTCGAGCGAAGTCAGGTGAGGCGCGGTCACGAAAGCGGTGCGACCCTCGTTGACCATGCGCTCGTACTGGACCGTCTCACGTCGGCCGAGGGCGGCGCTGCGCGCTTTCTCCAAGGCGATGTAGGCGCTGGCCGGGGCGCAGCCGTCGAGCCGGTCCAGGGCCAGGGGGTGGCCGCCATCGTCGACGATGGCGATGCACACCGGCCAGTGATGGTCGTCGGCATGCTGTCGGGCGGCCTGCAGCATGCGCGCGATGTCCTTGTGATCCAGTACTGATTTACTGTGCATGACCTACTCCGTGTCGCAGGAAAAGAAAGGCAGTATCGCACCCATGACGATCTGCCGCACGGCAGCGTGCGGACAGATTGAACGTCCGGCCAACAATGCGCTCCTATGCTCAGACGGCAACCAGATGCCCAGACTGAAGCACACCGGGCACGCTGACATGACACGATCCTTCGCCCCAGACATGAACCGCACCGACCATGAACAACCGGGCTTCCTGCGCCATGGCGGCGAGGTCGCGCGCTTGCTGTGCCATCAGGATCCCCTGGCGACGCCCCTGGGCGCGCCGCGGGACTGGCCCATGGCGCTCAAGACCGTCATGGCCACGTTGCTGCCGTCCAAGGCGCAGATCGTGCTGTTCTGGGGGCCTGAGTATCTCGCGCTGTACAACGACGCCTACGCACCTACCATCGGCGCCAAGCACCCGCACGCCCTGGGCCGTCCGGCGATCGAGCACTGGCGAGAGCTGTGGGACGACCTCGAGCCTTTGCTGCGGGGCGTGCGCGAGACCGGCGAGACGTTCGCGGCCACGGATCGTCCGTTCTACATCGAGCGCCATGGGCTGGGTGAGACGGCCTGGTTCGATGTGTCGTATTCGGCCGTGCACGATGAGCACGGCGAGGTCGGCGGGGTGCTGTGCATCGTCACCGAAACCACCGAGCGGGTGCAGTTCCAGCGGCGCCAGGCCTCGCTGTTGGCGCTGGGCCGGCTGCTGCCCACGCTCAGCGACCCTGAGCAGATCCAGCGGGCAGGGCTGTGCCAGTTGGGCGCAGACCTGGAGGCCGCACGCCTGAGCCTGCTCCAATGCGACGAGGGTGGTGCGGCCTGGCACGTGTGCGAGGCATGGACCGAGGCAGCTGCGTGGCCTGCGGATGTTCCGCTGTGCCCATCGCTGGACCCTGCGACGCTCGAGGCCTTGCATCAGGATCGTGTGGTGCAGGATCAGGTGATCAGCCAGGGGCACCGCGCAACCGCCTTGTACGTGCCGATCATCCGTGCCGAGGGCCTGGAGGCCTTGCTCGTGGTGCACCTGCGTGACCTGCGGCTGGTGCGCGAGCAGGAAGTGCAGTTGCTCGACGAGGCGGGCAAGCACCTGTGGGCAGCCGTCGTGCATGCGCGCGCCGAGCAGGCGCTCAAGGCCAGTTCCGCCCAGCTGGCGGCCATGTTCGAGCAGGCCAGCGCGGGCATCGTCCTGTGCGACCGCGTTTGGACCATCACCCGTGCCAACGACCGCTACTGCGACATGCTGGGGCGCACGCGCGCCGATGTGCTCGGTACCCGTCTTCAGGACCTGCCCGATGCCTGGATGACCGATCTGGGCACCACCCGACACGCAGGCCCCCGCCAGGTCACCCGCTGCGTGCTGCGTCCCGACGGTCAACCGGTGTGGGTGCAGTTGCAGGTCACCCGGCTGCTGCACGAGCAGGACAAACTGGCCGGCATGCTGTGCATGTGCATCGACGTCACCGCGCGCGTCCAGGCCCAGGCCGAACTGCTGGCCCTGAACGAGAGCCTGGAAGAGCGCGTGGCCAGTGCATTGGCCGAACGCGAAGCGACCCTGGCCGAATTGCACGAGACCCGCAAGATGGAGATGGTCGGTCAATTGACCGGCGGCATCGCCCACGACTTCAACAACATGCTCACGCCCATCATCGCTTCCCTGGAACTGCTGCGCCTTCGTCATGACGATCCGCGCAGCGCCCGGCTGGCCGACGGCGCGCTGCAAGCTGCCGACCGTGCCCGCACCCTGGTCGGTCGCCTGTTGAGTTTCGCCCAGCGCCAGACGCTCAAGCCCCAGCCGGTTTCCCTGGCGGCGCTCATCGGCGACATGCGCGAGCTGATCGGACGCTCTCTGGGGCCGACCATCGAGATCGGCCTGGCCATCGATGCCTGCCTGCCGTCGGTGACCGTCGATCCGCATCAGCTGGAACTGGCCATCCTGAACCTGGTGGTCAACGCACGGGATGCCATGCCCCAGGGTGGCCGGCTGACCCTCAGCGCAGGCCTGGAGGCCCGTACGGCAGAAGGCACGCCGAGTGTCTGGCTGCGGGTGGCCGATACGGGAGTCGGCATGAGCGATGAAGTGCTCGCCCGCTGCATGGAGCCGTTCTACTCCACCAAGACCGTCGGCAAGAGCACGGGCCTGGGTCTGCCGATGGTACAGGGCCTGGCCTTGCAGTCGCAGGGCGACTTCAGCATCCGCTCCTCGCTAGGGCAGGGCACCGAGGTCATCATCTGGTTGCCGGCCAGCCACACCGAGTGCGCCACGGCCTGCGAGCCCTCGAGCGAGACGCCCATGGCCCGACAGGCGATCCGGGTGCTGCTGGTCGATGACGAAGACATCGTGCGACACGCCACCGGCCTGCAGCTGCGCACCTTGGGGTACGACGTCACCGATGTCGCCAGTGCGGCCGGCGCCCGTGCGCTGATCGAGCAAGGACTGGAGGTGGACGTGCTGGTCACCGACCACATCATGCCGGACATGACTGGCGCACGCCTGGCCTGCCTGCTGCGTCGGCAACGGCCTGAACTGCCGGTGCTGATCATCACCGGCTACGCCAACCTGTCACCCGACGAACTGCAGGACTTCGCCATCCTGCGCAAGCCGTTCCGCCGGGCGGAGCTGGCGCAGAGCCTGGCGCGCCTGACCAGCGCCCTGTCGGTCACGTCCTAGGCATCGAGCCGATCCAGGGCTCTCTCCAGCATCCCGCAGACCTGTTCGGCCGAATACGGCTTGGCGATGAACGGGAAGCCCTGTACGCCGCGCTCGGCAATGACGTCGCTGTAGCCCGAGGTCAGGATCACCGGCATCCGGGGGTAACGCTGGCGGATCGCCGTGGCCAGCGCCAAGCCATTCATGCCTGGCATCATCACATCCGAAAAGACCACGCTCACGTCGGTGGCGTGGTCGGCCAGCCGCTCGAGGGCCGCCTCGCCATTGCGTGCCCAACTGACCTGATAACCATGGTCCTGGAGAATCTGCTCGGCGAAGCTGCCGATGTCCACATTGTCCTCGACGACCAGTACATGAGGGCGCGTGGCGTGTCTGGCGGCCGGCTGGACGGCCTCATGGGGCACCTGCGCCGGGGGCTCGGGCTGCGCGACCTGGGGCAGGTACACGGTGAACGTCGTGTGCTGGCCAGGCTCGCTGAACACCTGCACTTCGCCGCCCGACTGTTTGGCGAAGCCGAAGACCTGTGACAGGCCAAGGCCGGTGCCCTGACCGGAGGCCTTGGTGGTGAAGAAGGGGTCGAAGATGCGCTCGAGCAGCTCGGGGGCGATGCCGGTGCCGGTGTCGATCACCGAAATGGCCGCAAAGTGACCCGGCAGAGAGGGTTGCCCTTGTACGCTGGGAATGGCCTGGTCGGGGTGCAGGCACAAGCGCAGTACCCCTTCGCCGCCCATGGCGTCGCGGGCGTTGAGCACCAGGTTGACGATGGCGGTCTCCAGCTGCGCTAGGTCGGCATGGATGTGACAGGGAGTCTCGGGCAGCTCCAGTTCGACGTGCAGGCGCGCGCCGGTGGCGGTGTCGAGCATGTCGGCGATCGCTGCCAGGCGCGGTGCCGCGGCGAAGGTTTCCGGCACCAGCGCCTGGCGCCGCGCGAACGCCAGCAGTTGGCCGGTCAGCTTGGCGCCGCGGTCGACCGAGTCGGCCATGGTCTTGATGTAGCGTGTACGCCGGACCTCGTCGAGGTCCGGCCGCTGGAGAAAGTGGATCGACGAACGAATGATGGTCAACAGGTTGTTGAAGTCGTGCGCGACCCCGC
The DNA here is from genome assembly GCA_001534745.1 of Pseudomonas monteilii. Lineage (NCBI taxonomy): Bacteria > Pseudomonadati > Pseudomonadota > Gammaproteobacteria > Pseudomonadales > Pseudomonadaceae > Pseudomonas > Pseudomonas alabamensis. The sequence goes on along the minus strand of CP013997.1, from coordinate 2,838,510 downwards.
CGGTCAACTGGCCGATGGCTTCGAGCTTCTGCGACTGGCGCAGGGCGGCCTCGGCATGTTGCAGCTGCGCGGTGCGCTCGCCGACGCGCTGTTCGAGGGTGGCGTTGAGGGTGGCCAGGGCCGTGGCCGCCGCGCGGGCTTCGGCGAAGGACTGGACGCGCTGGATGTGCGCCCAGCAGCGCTCGGTGACTTCGCGGATCAACGCCTGCTCGTAGACGCTCCAGCGCCGCGGCAGGCGGTCGTTGACGGCCATCAGCGCGATCAGTCGACCGTCCTTGAACAGCGGCATGCACACCGAGGCGCAGACGCCGATCTGCTGGTAGGAGACGTAGTCCGCAGGCGGCAATTCATCGGGGGCATTGATGACCAGTGGCGCGCCCGCCTGCAGACGGCTCATCGCCAGGCTGCCGAAGTGCGACAGGTGGTAGCGCCCCACCAGACGCGGTGCATCGTCCGCGACCCAGTCGCCATCGATGCTGAAACTGTCCTGGTCGGGGTCCACCATGCCATAGCCGCAGCTGGACAGGTTCAGGTGCTCGCCGAGCATGCGTGTGGTGATGGCCATGATCAGGGCCGGGTCCGTGGCGCTGGCGACGGCGCGGCCCAAGGTGTCGAGAAAATGCAGGCGCTGGTTGGCAAGCACCGTGGCGGTCGTCTCGGTGACGGTGTCGAGCAGGCCGACCACCTGACCTTCGTGGTCACGGATAGGACTGTAACAAAACGTGAAATACGCACGTTCGGGACTGCCGCTGCGGTCGATGGTCAGCGGGAAATCCTCGATGTAGAAGGCTTCGCCTTGCAGGGTGCGCCGAGCCATGTCGCCAATGTCGTTCCAGGCCTCTTCCCACACCAGGCTGAACGGCCGGCCAAGGGCAGAAGGCTTGTCGCCGAGGATGGTGGCGAAGGCATCGTTGTGGAACGTCAGCAGGTTCGGGCCCCACAGCACGGCCTGGGGAAAGCGGGAGGCCAGGCAGAGTGCCAGGGTGGTCTTGAGCGTGTCGGGCCAATATTCGAGTGGCCCGAGCGGTGACTCGGTCCACACGTGATTCGCGATGCGGTCTGCCATGAAACCGCCGCCTTCCAGCCATCGTGCCCTGTACATCGTGATTCCCGTTCGTTCAATCATCTGCTGACCAGGCCATAGGGTGCACCGAGAGACCGGCGCAAGGCGAGTGATTTTCGTCGGAGACAGGGGTGTCAGTTACGCGTTCGCCTGCCCTAGTCCAGGTATCGGCAGAGGTCTGCTGAGCGTGCCCCTGCCTGTGCGCGACCCGTTGTCGCAGGCGGATAGTGCGCTGGGCAATCGGGGCCACGGGCGTTGCTCGCGCCTTGCGACGTTCCTGCCGGTGGTCTATCGACGTGTCCTGTGTTTTCATGCCACCCCCTCGGGAGGCCACGGATGTGGTGAATCGTACCCAGGGCAACGCACGCTCATCGTTGTCGAGCGGCTCTGCAGTCCGTGCATCAGACGTCGTCCACCGTCCCGCTTCCTGGGGGCGAACGTCCTGCCACGCCGTCGGTCGGAGTGTTAGCGCAAGCATAAAGCGTTGCCGTCGCATCAAGGAGTTGCCTATTAATGAATAAGAAGAACGAACCCGCTGAACTTGCCAAAGTCAACCCGCCGGTCTTCTGGATATCGGCGATCCTGCTACTGGTACTCGTGCTCTACGCCAGTCTGTTCCATACCCACGCGCAGGACCTGTTCGCCACGATCCAGGGCTGGATCATCACCAACGTCAGCTGGTTCTATATTCTCGCCGTCGCCGTGATCCTGGGCACCGTGGTGTTCCTGGCCCTCAGTCGCTATGGCGACATCAAGCTCGGTCCCGACCACAGCACTCCCGACTACAGCAGCACCACCTGGTTCGCCATGCTGTTCTCGGCCGGCATGGGCATCGGTCTGATGTTCTTCGGCGTCGCCGAGCCGGTGATGCACTTCGCCAAGCCGCCCTTCGGCGATGGCGGGACGGTCCAGGCAGCCGGTGAAGCCATGCGCATCACCTTCTTCCACTGGGGGCTGCACGCCTGGGCGATCTACGCCATCGTGGCGTTGATCCTGGGTTATTTCAGTTACCGGCACGGACTGCCGCTGACCTTGCGTTCAGCGCTCTATCCATTGATCGGCGAGCGCATCTACGGGCCGATCGGCCATGCCGTGGACATCTTCGCGATCATCGGCACGGTGCTGGGAGTGGCCACGTCTTTGGGCTTCGGTGTCGCGCAGATCAACACGGGTCTCAACGCCCTGTTCGGCATACCGGTGTCGACGCCGATCCAGATCGTGCTGATCATCGGGACCACGTTCCTGGCGACCTTGTCGGTGGTGTCCGGTCTGGACAAGGGCGTGCGCCGGCTGTCCGAGCTGAACCTGGGCCTGGCGGTGCTGCTGATGCTGATGGTGATCGTGCTCGGCCCGACCGTGCTGATTCTGCAGACCTTCGTGCAGAACACCGGTGGTTACCTGAGCGAGATCGTCAGCCGTACCCTGAACCTCTACGCTTATCAGCCCACTGACTGGATCGGCGGCTGGACCCTGTTCTACTGGGGCTGGTGGCTGGCCTGGTCGCCGTTCGTGGGGCTGTTCATCGCGCGGATTTCCCGTGGTCGCACCATTCGCGAATTCGTGACGGGCGTGCTGCTGGTACCGAGCGGTTTCACCTTGTTGTGGATGACCGTGTTCGGCAATACCGCCATCCACATGATCCTTGACCAAGGCCTGACGGACCTGGCCATGGCCGTGGACAAGGACACCTCGCTGGCGCTGTTCGCCTTCCTCGAGCATTTCCCGTTCGCGTCCGCCATCAGTACCCTGGCCATCGTCATGGTCGTGGTGTTCTTCGTCACCTCGGCAGACTCCGGCGCCATGGTGGTAGACATGATCGCGTCCAATGGCCAGGACAAGACGCCGGTACGCCAGCGCATCTTCTGGGCCTCGAGCATGGGCCTGGTGGCCATCGCGCTGCTGCTGGCCGACGGCCTGAAGGCGTTGCAGGCCGCCACCATCGCCAGTGCCTTGCCGTTCACCATTGCGCTGCTGTTCAGCATGCGGGGCCTGCTCAAGGCGCTCAAGCTCGACGCCACCAAGCGGGGCCTGCGTCACCAGGCCCTGGCCATCTCGCCGACGGCCTCGCGCAATGCCAGCAACTGGCAGCGCCGCCTGCGCACTTTGGCGATGTTCCCGCGCCGGTCGCACGTGCAGCGCTTCATCGCCGACGTGGGTCGCCCGGCCTGTGAATCGGTCGCCGAGGAATGGCGCCGTCAGGGGTACGAGTGCAGCGTGGACGAGGGCGAGGAGGGCAGCGTGATCCTCAAGGTCGGCCCGACCGACGACCCGTTCCTCTACGAAATCCGGCCCCATGCCTACGCCATGCCGAGCTTCGTGATGAGCGACACGCCCAATGAAGAGCGCAAGTACTTCCGTGCCGAAGTGCACCTGCGTGAAGGCGGTCAGGACCATGATGTGATGGGGTGGTCGAAGGACGAAGTGATCGGCGACATCCTCGACCACTTCGAACGGCACATGCATTACCTGCACCTGGTCGGGTGAGAGCATCCTGGCGAGTCGCCTGTACGGGGCTTGCCGGGAGAGTGTGAACACCTGCTCGGTGAATGTGGAGGGCCGCACGGAGGATTGCCCTGCGGCACTTCACCCAAGCATCGTGGTGTCGGGCTCTATGGCCCCTGCGAGGCCAATCGCGGCACTGGGGCCGCTCCCACAGGTGACCGCGATAGCCTGCAACCCTGCGGTGGGACTACGGGTGTGAGCGGCCCCTGCTGGGGCGCTGGACCGGCCGCGATTGGGCCCGCAGAGGCCACAAAGTCCTTAAGTTATTTGCTTTGAAATCAACAACATATTTCATGTTCTATGGGCGCTGGCTTGCCAGCGGTAGGGCCTGTGCATTCACCTCAGGGCTGGCAGGCCAGTGTTCAATCTGGCGGCCATGTGTCGGGTTTGCCACCGCTATCGCGGGCAAGCCCGCTCCCACAGGTGGCGGCGCCATCGTGCTGCTGCCTGCTTGAAATGGCTACCTGTGGGAGCTGGCTTGCCAGCGATGGGGCCTGTGCATTCACCTCTGAGCTGACAGGCCAATGTTCCCACAGGTGGCTGAGCCCTCGTGCTGCCGCCTGCTTGAAATGGGTACCTGTGGGAGCTGGCTTGCCAGCGATAGGGCCTGCGCATTCACCCCAGGGCTGACAGACCAGTGTTCAATCTGGCGGCCATGTGTCGGGTTTGCCACCGCCATCGCGGGCAAGCCGGCACTGCGGTCAACCGTCGGTCAATCCAGATCCGCTGCCGAGTGCCGCTCCGGCACCTGGCCGTCTTCCTCACCCCATACCCGGTTCACCCGCGTCCCTCGCTTGACCGCTGGACGCTCGGCGATGGTCTTGGCCCAGCGCTGCACGTTCGGGTACTCCTGCACCGACAGGAAGGTCGCCGCCCCATACAGGTTGCCCAGCACCAGTTGCCCGTACCAAGGCCAGACCGCGATGTCGGCGATGCTGTAGTCGTCACCGCCCAGGTAGGCGCTTTCGGCCAACCGCCGTTCCAGCACGTCCAGCTGACGCTTGGCCTCCATGCTGAAGCGATCGATGGCGTACTGGATCTTCTGCGGTGCATAGACATAGAAGTGCCCGAAGCCACCCCCCAGGTAAGGCGCCGAGCCCATCTGCCAGAACAGCCAGTTCAGGGTTTCGGTGCGTGCGGCAGGTTCGCGGGGCAGCAAGGCGCCGAACTTCTCTGCCAGGTACAGCAGGATCGAGCCGGACTCGAACACCCGCACCGGCGGTTCGACGCTGCGGTCGAGCAAGGCTGGAATCTTGGAATTGGGGTTCACGCCGACGAAACCACTGGAGAATTGATCGCCCTCGCCGATACGAATGAGCCAGGCATCGTACTCGGCCTCTGCATGTCCCAGGGCGAGCAGCTCTTCCAAGGCGATGGTGACCTTCACGCCATTGGGGGTGGCCAGCGAATACAACTGCAAGGGGTGCTTGCCAGTCGGCAGCGGCTTGTCGTGGGTCGGGCCTGCCACGGCGCGGTTGGTGCTGGCGAACTTGCCATCGGGCGAGGAGGGCGCTTTCCAGACGCGTGGGGGAACGTAGTCGGTGTCGCTCATGCAATCGGTCTCCTGTGATCGAAAAAGGTCGCGTGAAACGGTGGACCGCACAGGTATGACATGGGTTCGTGCGCAGCGGCAAACCGTTGTGCCGTAGGTTAAGATGGCCCGATGCAATTATTTAACCGCGTACACAACTAATTCGTGGCGCGGTGGTCACTGTCAGCACGTTGGCCCATGCCCATTGGCAGGGACCACCCCCATCATTCAGGAGCGCACCATGGCAGTACTGCACGACAGCACGTTGCACACCCTCAAGCAGCACCAGGCGCAACTGTTGAACGACTGGATCGCCGACCTCGACACCCGCGGTGCGACGCGCAACCTGCGGGAACACGACGTCCGCCAGCAGACCACCGAGTTTCTGCAACTGCTGCTCGATGGCCTGAGCGGTGACGCCGATGTCGGCTCCGTCCATTGGGAGCAGACGCGGCGCTTCCTCGACAAGCTTTCGGCGTCGCGCGCGCAGCAAGGGCATGACTCGCATCAGGCCGCCTCGTTCATCTTCGCCCTGAAGGGCCCGCTGTTCGGCCTGCTGCAGCAAGCCCTGCGCGATCAGCCCAACGAGCTGGCCAGCCAGCTGCTCAGCGTGTCGGAGCTGCTCGACAGCCTTGGCCTGCACACCCTGCGGACCTACCAGAAATCCCGCGAGGGCGTGATCAAGCGCCAGCAGGAAGAGCTGCTCGAACTGTCGACGCCGGTCGTCAAACTGTGGGACGGCGTGCTCGCCCTGCCGCTGATCGGCACCCTCGACTCGCAGCGCAGCCAGACCGTGATGGAGTCGCTGCTCCAGCGCATCGTCGACACCGGTGCGGAAATTGCCATCATCGACATCACCGGCGTGCCCACGGTCGATACCTTGGTTGCCCAGCACCTGCTCAAGACCGTCACGGCCATCCGCCTGATGGGCGCCGATGCGATCATCAGTGGCGTGCGGCCGCAGATTGCCCAGACCATCGTGCACCTGGGGCTGGACCTCGGTGCCCTGACCACCAAGGCCAGCCTGGCCGATGCCCTGAAGCTGGCGCTCAGCCGCCTGGGCGTCGACATCGGCAAGCGAGCGTAACGGCATGGAGCGCATCCCGATCTTGCAGATGGGCGAGTTCCTGCTGGTGACCATCCAGGTTGACATGTACGACCAGCTGGCATTGCGCCTGCAGGACGACCTGAGCGAGCGCATCAGTGCAACCGGCGCCCGTGGCGTGCTGATCGACATCTCCGCCCTGGACATGGTCGATTCGTTCATCGGCCGAATGATTGCCAACATCTCTGCGCTGGCCCGCATCATGGACGCCGAGACCATGGTGGTGGGCATGCAGCCTGCGGTGGCCATCACCCTGGTCGAACTGGGCCTGACCTTGCCCGGTGTGAGCACGGCATTGAACGTCGAGCGCGGCATGGCGCAGCTGCGCCTGCGGGTGAACGCGCGATGAGGGTGCGCGACAGCGGAACGCTGCCGGTGCGCCTCGAGCAGGACGTGGTATTGGCCCGGCAACTGGTGCGCAAGCTGGCCAGCGAGGCCGGCATGCGCCTGGTCGACCTGACCAAGCTGGTGACGGCGGTCAGTGAGCTGGCCCGCAACACGGTCGTCTACGGCGGTGGTGGCGACATGGACTGGAGCGTGCTGGAGGATGGCGTGCAGGTAGGGGTGCGCCTGTTGTTCCGCGACGAAGGCCCCGGCATTCCCGACCTCAAGCTGGCCATGACCGACGGCTGGACCTCGGGCAACGGCATGGGCCTGGGGCTGACCGGCGCACGTCGCCTGGTCGATGAATTCGAACTGGACACCACGCCCGGCGAGGGCACTCGGATCACGATCACCCGATGGACATGATCATTTCGGCTTCACTGACCCAGGTGCTGGTGATCGACGACGACAGTCAGGTCGGTCATGCCCGGCGCAGCGTCCAGCGTCTGGCCGAGCAGCAGGGGTTCGACGAGACGGACGCCGGACGCGCCGCGCTGGTCGTCACCGAACTGGCCACCAACCTGCTCAAGCATGCAGGGCAAGGCGTGCTGCACGTGCGCACGCTGCCCGGACCTTCAGCCAGCGGCCTCGAGTTATTGGCCATCGACCATGGCCAAGGGTTCGACGCCGCCGTGTGCATGACCGATGGCTACTCCACCTGTGGCACCCAAGGCCTGGGCCTGGGCAGCATCTCGCGCCTGACACAGGTCTGCGACCACTACAGCGACGCCCGTGGCACCGTGGTGCTGGCGCGTCTGTACCCTCGGACCGGCGCCTGTGTCGATCTGCGTTTCGGCGTCAGCCAGCATTCGCTGCACGATGACCCGGCGTGTGGCGATACCTGGTCGCTGGCATTGACCGAACAGGGCATCGCCGCGCTGGTCATCGATGGCCTGGGCCACGGCGAGGATGCCGAACAGGCGGCGCGCGCGGGTGCCGACGTGTTCGAGGCCGCGCCGTTCGCCGACCTTCAGGTCGCGATCGGTGCGATGCACCAGGCCATGACCGGTACCCGTGGCGGCGCCGTGGCCCTGGCCCGCTACGAGCGGGCCCAGCGGCGCTTCAGCTTCGCCGGTATCGGCAACATCAGCGCCAGCCTGATCGAGGGCACCCGTAGCCAAGGGCTGGCCTCGCACCCCGGGATCGTCGGCGGGCACTACCGCAAGGTGCATGTGTTCGATTACGCTGAGCCCAGCGCGCGCTGGCTGATCCTGCACAGCGATGGTTTGCAGTCGCGCTGGAACCTCAACGACTACCCTGGCCTGGTGCATTGCCATCCGGCCGTGATCGCTGCCGTGTTGCACCGCGACTTCTGCCGAGGACGCGATGACGTGACCGTACTGATCATCGACCTGGAGAGCCCTCATGGCTGAGCCCTGCGCGAACGCCACCGAACAGGCCGCGCTGAACCAGCGCCTGCTGGCCGAGAACGAGGCCCTGCGCGCCGAGCTCGACGAGACCAACCAGGGCGTGCTGGCGCTCTATGCCGAGCTGGATACCCAGGCCGAGCAGCTGCGCCAGGCCTCGGACCTCAAGAGCCGCTTCCTGTCCTACATGAGCCACGAGTTTCGCACGCCCCTGGGCTCGATCCTGAGCATCACCAGCCTGCTGGCCGACGAACTCGACGGGCCGTTGAGCGCCGAGCAGCACAAGCAGGTGGCCTTCATCAGCAACGCCTCGCGCGAGCTGAGCGACATGGTCGACGACCTGCTCGACCTGGCCAAGATCGAGGCGGGGCGCATCACCATCTCGCCCGCCTGGTTCGACATGTTCGACCTGTTCGCCGCCTTGCGCGGGATGTTCCGGCCGATCGTCGACACCAAGGCGGTCGACCTGATCTTCGAAGAGCCCGTGGGCTTGCCCCGGCTGTACACCGACGACAAGAAGCTGGCGCAGATCCTGCGCAACTTCATTTCCAACGCGGTGAAATTCACCGTGCGCGGGGAAGTGCGCATCTCGGCCCAACTCGAGGGCGCCGACAAAGTGCGCTTCGCCGTCAGCGATACCGGCATCGGCATTGCCCAAGAGCTGCATGGCACCCTGTTCGAGGACTTCGCCCAGGTCGATTCGCCCTTGCAGAAGAAACTGCGCGGTACCGGCCTGGGGCTGTCGCTGTGCAAGCAGTTCGCCGCCCTGCTCGGGGGCAGCGTCAGGGTCGAAAGCGTGCCCGGCGTCGGCTCGACCTTCTCGGTGATCATCCCGTTGGCGCTGGCCCAGGAGAGCGACGATGGTCTCTGACGTTCGCCTGCTGATCGTCGACGACAACGCCGCTACCCGTTACGCCTTGCGTCGTCGACTGGACCAGCACGGCTACCAGATCCTTGAGGCGGCCACCGGCACCGAGGGCCTGGCGCTGCTCGACAGCCAGCCGATCGATGCCCTGATCCTGGACGTCAACCTGCCGGACATGAGCGGTTTCGACATCGTGCGCCGCCTGCGCGCCGACAGCCGGACCGCGCTGCTGCCCGTGATCCATGTGTCGGCCGCCTCGATCATGACCGGCGACATCATCACCGGCCTGAACGCTGGCGCCGACGCCTACCTGGTGCACCCGGTGGACACGGACGTGCTGCTGGCGACCTTGCGCACGCTGTTGCGGGTGCGTGATACCGAACGCGCACTGCGTGAAAGCGAAGCGCGCTTTCGGGAGATCTTCACCCACGTCTCGGCACCGATCGCCGTGCTCGACGCCGACTTCAAGGTGCACGAGTGCAACGAAGCCTTCGCCGAGATGATCCAGGACAACCACGGCCATGAACGCCTCGAGGCCTGCTTTGCTCCAGGCCAGGCTGCCGTGCTGGACGACTTTCGCGCGCACCTGGTGCAAGGCACGCGCTGGAAGGGCACCCTGGTAATGAACGTGCAGGGCGAACGGCGTGATGCCGAATGGCAGCTGTCGCCCTACCGTGAGCAGGGCCTGAGCCTGGCGTTCATCGAAGACGTCACCGAACACCGCCACCGCGAACGCTCGCACCTGGCCCGGCTCGATGACGCCACCACCCAGTTGGCCCATGAAGTGGCCGAGCGTGCGCGGACCGAGGCGCAGTTGCTGCAACTGCAGAAGATGGATGGCCTGGGGCGCCTGACCGGGGGGATCGCCCATGACTTCAACAATCTGCTCACCGGCATCATCACCAGCCTGGAGCTGATCCGCAAACGTCTGGCCGATGGCCGCAGCGAGCGGGTGCCGATGTACACCGAGGCCGCTTTGAACTCGGCCATGAGCGCCGCGGCCCTGACCCATCGCCTGTTGGCTTTCGCCCGTCAGCAACCGCTCGACACCCGGCCGGTGGACGTCAACGAACACGTGCAGTCGCTCGAAGAACTGCTGGGGCGCACCATTGGCGAACGGGTCGAACTCAGGTTGCAACTGAGCACGCAGCCGGTGGTGGCCCTGGTCGACCCGGTGCAGTTGGAAAGCGCGGTGCTCAATCTGGTCATCAACGCACGCGATGCCTTGCCCCGGGGTGGGCGGATCTGGGTCGAGACCGCGACCACCCGGGCGCTGGGCGATCCGAACCTGGTGGATGGCACCTACGTCACGGTGACCGTGCGCGATGATGGCACCGGGATCGATCCTGGGGTGCTGGACAAGGTCTTCGACCCGTTCTTCACCACCAAACCCTTGGGACAGGGCACCGGCCTGGGCTTGTCGACCATCTACGGCTTCGCCCGCCAGTCCGGCGGCCACGTGGCCATTCGCAGTACCATCGGGCGCGGCACCGAGGTGATGCTGATGCTGCCGGCCAGTGCGCAACCGGCGGCCGACGTGCGCGCCGAGCCGTTGCCCGATCGTCACGGAGCGGGCGAGCACGTGCTGATCGTCGAGGACATGGCCTCGGTGCGGCTGTCGGTGGCCGAAGTGCTGCGCGATGCCGGCTACCGCTGCACCTTGGCCGAGAGCGCGGCCCAGGCGTTGATGCACCTGGAAGCCGACGATAGCATCGACCTGCTGCTCACCGACGTCGGGTTGCCGGTGCTGAGCGGCCGCGAACTGGCCGACCGCGCCCGGGCCTTGCAGCCGACGTTGCCGGTGTTGTTCATGACCGGGTACGCCGAGACCGCCCTGGACCGCCAGGCGTTCCTGGGCGAGGGCATGGACATGCTGATCAAGCCGTTCCAGATCGGTGAGTTGCTGGAGAAGGTGGGGCAGGGTGTGGTGCGGGCGGGGTGAGGGTGCGCAGGGGCAGCGCGGTCGAGTTCGTCATGTCCGCAGCTGCCAAGGCGGGATGACGACGCCCGATCCGCACCCTGGTGTCCTACAACCATGCCGGGCTGTTGAAGTTATCCAGCCGCGCATCGCCCTCGGCACAATCCAGCGCCTGCACGGGCATCTGTCGCAGGATCCGCTGCAAGCTCCGCTCGCCCTGGGCCCAGGCCTGCTCAAGGCGAGGCAGCACCGTGCGCGGCAACACGCTGAACATCGGTTGCCAGTAGCCGCCCTGGCGCACCATGGCAGGCTGGTCATGGGCCACCGCCAGGCCCACCATGGCGTCGATCAATTGGCGGTCCAGGCGAGGCGTGTCGCAGGCCAGCAACACGGTCCAGGCGTGACGCGTGGCGGCCAGCCCGGCGATCACGCCAGCCAGCGGGCCCGGAAAGTCCGCCTCGGCATCGGCCACGCACCGATCGGCATAGGCGGCATACTGCACTGCGTTGCGGTTGCAGGAAATCACCAGGTCGTCGGTCAGCGGACGCACCACGCGATGCAGGTGCGCCACCAGCGGTTCTCCCTGCCACTCCACCAGCCCCTTGTCGCGACCGCCCATGCGCTGCCCGCGCCCTCCGGCGATGATCAGCACTGAGTAGGGGGGTAGGGCGGTGGACATGGGCGGGTTTCCTGGCACGGACTGCGCAAACCCTCCCATGTCAGGCGTGGCTTGTCCAGATCAGCGTTCAGCCTCCGGCGTCGCAGGGGCCGTGGCCGTGCGGCGGCGTTGCGCCAGGCGCGTCACCACCACGAAGAACACTGGCACGAAGACCACAGCGAGCGTGGCGCTGAGCATGCCGCCGATCACCCCGGTACCGATCGCCTGCTGGCTGGCCGAGCCGGCGCCCCCGGCGATGGCCAGGGGCACCACGCCGAGGATGAAGGCCAGCGAGGTCATCACGATCGGCCGCAGGCGCAGACGGGCCGCCTGGAGCGCGGCATCGACCGGGTCGTGGCCCTGGTCGAGCAGGTGCTTGGCGAACTCGATGATCAGGATGGCGTTCTTCGCCGACAGGCCGATCAAGGTGATCAACCCGACCTTGAAGAACACGTCGTTGGGCATCCCGCGCAGGCTCACCGCCAGCATGGCGCCGAGGATGCCGAGGGGCACCACCAGCAGCACCGCCGTCGGGATCGACCAGCTTTCGTACAGCGCCGCCAGGCACAGGAACACCACCAGCAGCGACAGGGCCATCAGCAGCGGCGCCTGGTTGCCGGACAGCCGCTCCTGCAACGACAGCCCCGTCCATTCCAGGCCCACCCCGGTCGGGAGCGTGGCCACCAGGCGTTCGATCTCGGCCATGGCCTGCCCCGAGCTCACCCCGGCCACCGGCTCGCCGGAGATCGAGACGGCCGGATAGCCGTTGTAGCGGGTCAGCTGCACCGGGCCGCTGACCCAGCGCGCCTGGACGAAGGCTGCCAGGGGCACCATCTTGCCGCTGGCATTGCGCACGTGGATCTTCAGCAGGTCTTCGACCTGACTGCGCTGGTCGCCTTCGGCCTGCACCACCACCCGCTGCATGCGCCCCTGGTTGGGGAAGTCGTTGACGTAGGTCGAGCCCACTGCCGTGTCGAGCACAGTGCCGATGTCGCTGAAGGCGATGCCCAGCGCATTGGCCTGACGGCGATCGATCTGCAGTTCGACCTGCGGGCTTTCGGCCAGCGATGCTTCGCGCACGTTGGTGAGCAGGGCGCTGTCCCCAGCCTGGGCCAGCAGGCTGTCGCGCGCCTGCATCAGTTGTTGGTAACCCAGGCCACCCCGGTCCTGCAGGCGGAATTCGAAACCGCCCGACTCACCCAGGCCATCGATCGGCGGCGGCAGCACCGAGAACGCGATCGCATCCTTCAACTGGCTGAACGCCTGGTTGGCACGGTCGGCGATGGCCTGGGCGCCGTCGTCCACGCCGCGTTCGGCCCAGTCCTTGAGGGTGGTGAACGCCAGCGCGGCGTTCTGGCCGCTGCCCGAGAAGCTGAACCCCAGGATCAGCGTGGTATTGCCCACGCCCGGCTCGCCGGCGTTGTGCGTCTCGATCTGTGCAGCCACCTGTTCGGTGCGCATCCGGCTGGCGCCCGGCGGTAGCTGGATGTCGGTGATGGTGTAGCCCTGGTCCTCGGTGGGCAGGAATGCGCTGGGCAACTGGCTGAAGCCGTACCCCAATACCCCGAGCAGCACCAGGTACACCAGCAGGTAGCGGCCCGTGCGCGCCAGGGCCTGGCCGACCCAGCGCTGGTAACCGCCGCTCAGGCGCTCGAAACCGCGGTTGAAGGCGCCGAACAGGCCGCGGCGGTGGCCATGGCCGCCGGCAGGAACCGGCTTGAGCAGGGTCGCGCACAGGGCCGGCGTGAGGCTCAGGGCGAGGAACGCCGAGAACAGGATCGACACCGCCATGGACACCGAGAACTGCTGGTAGATGATCCCCACCGAGCCCTTCATGAAGGCCATCGGCAGGAACACCGCCACCAGCACCAGGGTGATGCCGATGATCGCGCCGCTGATCTGGCCCATGGCCTTGCGCGTCGCCTCCCGCGGGCCGAGGCCTTCCTCGGCCATGATGCGCTCGACGTTCTCCACCACCACGATGGCATCGTCGACCAGGATGCCGATGGCCAGCACCATGCCGAACAGCGTCAGCACGTTGACCGAGAACCCCAGCGCCAGCATCAGGGCGAAGGTACCAGCCAGGGCCACGGGTACGACCAAGGTGGGGATGAGCGTGTAGCGCAGGTTCTGCAGGAACAGGTACATCACCGCGAACACCAGCACCATGGCCTCGAACAGGGTCATGATCACCTGCTTGATCGAGGCCTTGACGAAGGGCGACGTGTCGTAGGGGATGTCGTACTTCACGCCCGCCGGAAACTGGCGCGACAGCTGCTCCAGCGTCTCGCGCACCCGTGTCGCGGTCTCCATGGCGTTGGCGCCGGGCGACAGCTGCACGGCGAAGGCGCTGGAAGGCTTGCCGTTCAGGCGCGTGCCGTACTGGTATTCCTGCGCGCCGATCTCGACACGGGCGACATCGCCCAGGGTCACCACGGACCCGTCGGGGTTGGCCCGCAGCACGATCGCGGCGAACTCGGCCGGGTCGCTCAATTGCCCTTTGACGATGACGTTGGCGGTGATTTCCTGGGTTGGCCGACCTGGCAGGTCACCGATGCTGCCGGGCGCCACCTGGGCGTTCTGCGCAGTGATGGCGTCGACCACGTCGGTGGGCGTCAGGCCCAGGCCGATCAGCTTGCGCGGATCGATCCAGACCCGCATGGCCCGTTCCGAGCCGTACAGCTGCGCCTTGCCGACGCCTTCGAGACGACGCACTTCGTTCATCACGTTGCGTGCCAGGTAGTCGCTCAGGGCGATCTCGTCCAGACGGCCGTCCGCGGAGGTCAAGGTCGCCAGCAGCAGGAAACCGGTGGAGACCTTCTCCACCTGCAGGCCTTGCTGGGTCACCGGGCGTGGCAGGCGTGACTCCACCACCTTCAGGCGGTTCTGCACGTCGACCTGGGCCAGGTCGGGGTTGGTGCCCGGCGCGAAGCTGACCTTGATGGTCGCGCTGCCCAGGCTGCTCTGCGACTCGAAGTACAGCAGGTGGTCGGCGCCGTTGAGTTCCTGTTCGATCAGGCTGACCACGCTCTCGTCCAGGGTCGCCGCCGAGGCGCCTGGATAGACGGCATAGATCTCGATCTGCGGCGGCGCCACGTCAGGGTACTGGGCCACGGGCAACTGCGGCAGGGCCAGGGCACCGGCCAGCAGGATGAACAGCGCGACCACCCAGGCGAACACCGGACGGTCGATGAAGAAATTCGGCATGTTCAGGTCCTCATGGCGCGGTGGCGGCGGACGCCGATGACGTCGGCTCGCTGGCGATCTGCACGCGATCGCCGGACTTGACGTGTTGCAGGCCTTCGAGCACCACGCGTTCGCCGGCCTTCAGGCCCTCGAGCACTACCCAGCGGTCGCCCTGGGCGCTGCCCAGCACCAGCGTCCGTTCGCTGACGCGATCGTCGCCGTCCACGACCAGCACCTTCGGTACCCCGGCGCTGTCGCGCAGGATCGCACGCTGGGCCACGCTCAGGCCCTGGGGCTGGACCGCCTGGGCCAGGCGAACGCGCACGTAGCCGCCTGGCAGCAGGTCCAGGTCGGGGTTGGGGAACGCGCTGCGCAAGGTCACCTGCTGGGTACTGGGGTCAACCTGCAGGTCGGTGAACAGCAGCGTGCCGCTGTGCGGGTAGACGCTGCCGTCGGGCTGTACCAGCGTGACCGTGGCCACCGCATCGTTCGCTTTGCGCAGTTCGCCATCCCGCAGCGCCTGGCGCAGCGCGGTCAGCTCGCCGAGCGACTGGGTGACATCGGCATGGATCGGGTCGAGCTGCTGAATGGTCGCCAGCGGTGTGGTCTCGCCCTGGCCGACCAGGGCGCCCTCGGTGACCTGGGCACGCCCGATGCGCCCGGCGATCGGGGCGGTGACGGTGGCATAGCCCAGGTTCAGCCGGGCCCGCTCCGACGCCGCCTTGGCCTCGGCCACAGCCGCGTCGGCCTGCATCAGGGTGGCGCGGGCATTGTCGTACTCCTGCCGACTGATCGCTTCGACCTCGCTCAGCTCGGCGTAACGCCGCGCCTGCAGACGCGCCTGGTAGCGTGTGGCTTCGGCGCGCTTGACGGCGGCCTGGGCGCTGTCGAGGTCGGCCTTGAACGGCGCCGGGTCGATGCGGAACAGCACGTCGCCTGCCTTGACGTCACTGCCCTCGCGGTACACCTGCTCGAGCACCACGCCGGCCACCCGTGCCCGCACCTCGGCGACCCGGGGCGCGCGCAGACGCCCGTTGAGTTCGCTGCTGATGGCCAGCGGCTGGGTGTGAAGGGTTTCGACGCGTACCTCGGCAGGCGGCGTCGGCGGCGTCGGCTCGGCGGCGTCGTCGCAACCGGTCAGCCACAGCAGGGCCGACAGGGCCACGGCGCAGGCGCGCAAGGTGCAAGGCAAGGGCAACATAGAGAGGGTCCGAAAAAGGGTCATGCCAATCGCCGCACAACGCGGCGCGAAGGGTTGCAGGCAGTGGCGCGTCGGTGACCCTGCGCCACCTGCCTGGGCAACGCTGCCATGCTACGTCACTGGGCCCGGTCAGGCCTGTGAACCTCTGTAGGTCATGTGTGAAAAAGTGTGAAGAAATATCCGGTACAGCGGTAGGATTCTTTATCCTGCCTGCCTTCGACGCCATGTGATCGCCCCCATGTCCACTCTGCTCCTGGTCGAAGACGACAGCGCGCTGTCCGAACTGATCGCCCGTTACCTGCACCGCAACGGCTTCCAGGTCCGCTGCCTGGCCCGCGGCGACCAGGTGCTGGACGACGTACGCCGCGACCCGCCCGATCTGGTCATTCTCGACCTCATGCTGCCAGGGCTCGACGGTCTGCAGGTGTGTCGCCAGCTGCGCCAGGCCTCGCAGAGCCTGCCGATCCTCATGCTGACTGCCCAGGACGACAGCCATGACCAGGTGCTGGGGCTCGAGCTGGGCGCCGACGACTACGTGACCAAGCCGTGCGAGCCACGGGTCCTGCTGGCGCGCGTGCGCACCTTGTTGCGCCGCAGCAGCCTTCACGAGCCTCGTCAGGACCCGACGCGCATCGTCATCGGCGGTCTGTGCCTGGACCTGACCGAGCGCCACGTGACCTGGGGCGGTGTCGCGGTGGAGCTGTCACGGGGCGAGTTCGACCTGTTGGTGGTGCTGGCCCGGCATGCCGGTGAAGTGCTCAGCCGTGACCGCATTCTCCAGCAGCTGCGCGGGATCGAGTTCAACGGCACCGACCGCTCGGTGGACGTGGCGATTTCCAAATTGCGCCGCCGTTTCGATGACAATGCCGAGGAAGCGCGCAAGATCAAGACGGTGTGGGGCAAGGGCTATCTGTTCAGCCGTAGCGAGTGGGAGTGCTGATCGACCATGCTCAAGCTGCTGGTACGGCTGTACCTGTTGATCATCATCGCCTATGCCGGGGCCCTGCTGCTGGTGCCCAAGGCGATCTACGGCACGTTCCAGGCGCGTTTCATGGCCTACAACCTGGAGCAGGCCAAGGGCGTGCAGGCGCTGGTGGTCCGCCAGTTCCAACAGGTGCCCGAAGCCCGCTGGGGCGCGGTCGAGCAGCAACTGGCCGAGGACTTCGCGCCGTTGCAGTTGCAGGTGCTGCGGCGCGATCAGGCGGCGCTTTCGGCAGCCGAGCGTGCGCGGCTGGACCAGGGCCTGTTCACGGTCCGCGTCGGCGAGTGGGGCTACTACGAAACCATCCTGGCGCCCTTGAACGAGACGTGGCTGGTCCGCCTGCATTCACCGCCCGATCCGCTGGACATCAATGTGCTGTCCTGGGGTGTCACGGTGCTGATCGGCGCGGCACTGCTGGGCTGCCTGCTGATCTGGGTCTGGCCGCACTGGCGTGATCTGGAGCGGCTGAAGAACACTGCCCGGCGCCTGGGGCGGGGGGAGCTGGCGGCGCGCACCGGGATCGGCGGGCATTCCAACATTGGTGAGCTGGCCAGCGTGTTCGACACCATGGCCAGCGACCTGGAACGCCACCTGAACCACCAGCGTGAACTGCTCGACGCGGTCTCCCATGAGCTGCGCACGCCCTTGGCGCGGCTGGACTTCGGTCTGGTGCTGCTGTTCGACGAAGTGCCCGCCGGCAGCCGCAAGCGCCTGCTGGACATGGTCGGGCATGTGCGCGAGCTGGATGCGCTGGTGCTGGAGCTGCTGTCCTACAGCCGCCTGCACGACGCCGAGCAGGCGCGCGAACAGGTCGAGGTCGACCTGCCGGCGTTGCTCGACAGCGTGCTCGGGGCGTTTGCCGAGGAACTGGACAACCGAGGTGTGCAGTGGGACGTGCGCCTGGGGGACGACCTGCGCCCCTTCGTGCTCGACCCTCGGCTGACCGCCCGCGCCGTGCAGAACCTGGTGCGCAACGCCATGCGCTACTGTGACCGTTACCTGTGCGTCAGCCTGGTGCTGGAGGCCGATGGCACCTGTCGCCTGACGGTGGAAGATGATGGGATCGGGGTGCCGGTGCAGGAGTGCGAGCGGATCTTCCAGCCGTTCTACCGGCTTGACCGCAGCCGCGATCGCGCCACCGGCGGCTTTGGCCTGGGCCTGGCGATCAGCCGACGGGCGATCGAAAGCCAGGGCGGGACCCTGGACGTCATGCCCTCGGCGCTCGGTGGCGCGTGTTTCCGTATCCGTCTGCCTGCCGCCACGGCAGGCGTCCCACGCTGAGTCGACCGTGCACAGGGTGTTGACGGCCGGGCGTGGCGCAGGCTAACGTCCGACCCCATGAACACCTTCACGCCGTGCCACGCACTCGCCCTGATTATTACCGCCATCATCGAATTGGCGGGCTAGCGCGTACGTGCACCGAACCCGCCCTGGAGGCGGGTTCTTCGACCGACTCCCGGGCCCATGAAACGACCAGGAGTCATCGATGACCTGCTTCGGCACCCCGCCTTCCGTTCCCGATCCCGTCCGCCAGCTGCTGTCGGAGCAGGTCCGCCGCATTCTCGCCGCCCCGGTCTACGACATCGCCCTCGAAACACCGCTGCAGGCTGCTTCGGCGCTGTCGGCGCGTCTGGGCAACCAGGTGCTGCTCAAGCGCGAGGACCTGCAACCGACGTTCTCCTTCAAGATCCGCGGCGCCTACACGCGGCTGGCACGGCTGACGCCTGAGCAACGTGCACGGGGGGTGATCACCGCGTCCGCCGGCAACCATGCCCAGGGGGTGGCGCTGGCAGCCCGGCACCTGGGCATGCAGGCCTGCATCGTCATGCCGACCACCACCCCCGAACTGAAGATCGAAGGCGTGCGCTCGCGGGGCGGGCAGGTGATCCTGCACGGCGACAGTTTCCCCCAGGCCCTGGCCCATGCGCTGGCCCTGGCCCGGCAGCAGGGGGCGACCTTCGTGCCGCCGTTCGACGATCCGGACGTGATCGCCGGGCAGGGCACCGTGGCCATGGAGATTCTGCGTCAGCAGCCCGGTGCGCTGGATGCGATCTTCGTGCCGGTCGGTGGTGGCGGGCTGATCGCCGGGATCGCCGCCTACGTCAAGTACCTGCGCCCGGAGGTCAAGGTCATCGGCGTGGAGCCGCACGATGCCAACTGCCTGCAGGCAGCCTTGGCGGCCGGTGAGCGGGTGATCCTGCCGCAGGTCGGCACGTTCGCCGACGGTGTCGCGGTGGCCCAGGTCGGCGCGCATTGCTTCGACCTGTGTCGGCATTTCGTCGACGAGGTCATCACCGTCGGCAGCGACGAGCTGTGCGCGGCGATCAAGGACATCTACGATGACACCCGTTCGATCACCGAGCCGTCCGGCGCGCTCGCGGTGGCCGGGATCAAGCGCTACGTGGCCCGTGAAGGGGTCCGGGGGCAGACGTTGGTGGCCATCGATTCGGGCGCCAACATCAACTTCGATCGGCTGCGCCACGTGGCCGAACGAGCCGAGCTGGGCGAGCAGCGCGAGGCGGTCATCGCCGTCACCGTACCCGAGCGGCCCGGCAGCTTCCGCGCGTTCTGCCAGGCGCTGGGCAATCGTCAGGTCACCGAATTCAACTACCGCTACCACCCTGGCAAGGACGCGCGCCTGTTCGTCGGTGTCCAGACGCATCCGCAGCGCGATCCGCGCGAACGCCTGATCGAGGCCCTGCGTGGCGAGGGTTACGAAGTCCTGGACCTGACCGACAACGAACTGGCCAAGCTGCATGTGCGCCACACCGTCGGCGGGCATGCCGCGCCCGGTGCGTCCGAGCGCGTGCTGCGCTTCGAGTTTCCCGAGCGGCCCGGGGCGTTGCTGGGGTTCCTGGAGCGCCTGGGCCGACGCTGGAACATCAGCCTGTTCCACTACCGCAACCACGGCGCGGCGCAGGCCCGGGTGTTCGTGGCGCTGGAGGTGCCGGAGGATGAACAGCCGGGCCTGCCGGCAGCCCTGGCAGACATGGGGTACGACTACTGGGATGAGACGGAGAATCCGGCGTACCGGTTGTTTCTGGGGTAGGAGTCGGTATGCGGAGGAGCATTGATGAGGGCGGTTTCAGGGATTCTTCGATCCTCATCGTGTGAGCGCCATTGATCGCAGCGCTGATCTGGCAGATGAAATTGACGGGTTTCATGGGCCCTACGGGCCCAATCGCGGCCGGTCCGGCGCCCCGGCTGGGGCCGCTCCCACAGGTGACCGCGATAGCCTGCAACCCCGAGCGGTGGGGCTACGGGTGTAGGAGCGGCCCCTGCCGGGGCGCCGGACCGGCCGCGATGGGCCGCAAAGCGGCCCTAAAATCGATGAGCAGTAAAGCCCCGGACCCTGCTAGCTATCGCCATGTTCTCTGCGCGACAGCGCGGCGCCAAGGCGACGGGTGGACTCCCACCCAGACCGCTTCAGCCTGTCAGTTCAGTGTCGGCATGGCTGCGCAGGCAGCTTGTGGGAGCGGGCTTGCCCGCGATGCAGGCGACGCCTGACAAGGCCCTATCGCTGGCAAGCCAGCTCCCACCCAGGTCTCGGCAACCTGTCAGTTCAGTGTCGGCATGGCTGCGCAAGCAGCTTGTGGGAGCGGGCTTGCCCGCGATGCAGGCGGCGCCTGACAGGGCCCTATCGCTGGCAAGCCAGCTCCCCCCCAGATCGCTGCAGCCTGTCAGTTCAGTGTGGGCATGGCTGCGCAAGCAGCTTGTGGGAGCGGGCTTGCCCGCGATGCAGGCGACGCCTGACAAGGCCCTATCGCTGGCAAGCCAGCTCCCACCCAAACCGCTGCAGCCTGTTGGTGTAGGCATGGCTGCGCGAGCAGCTTGTGGAGGGCCCCTGCCGTGGCGCCGGACCGGCCGCGATTGGGCCTGCAAGGCCCACAGGATCAGGCACGCTTTTCAGTCAGGTCAATACGACCCGGATAGCCACGCCCGCCTCACCGCTCCCGCATGAAGAACCCCGCCACGAACCGGCGGAACGTCTCCAGGCTCTTGAAATCCGCGTAGCGCTTGAAGTGTTCGCTGTCCGGCTCCGGACCGATGGGCTGCTCCAGCAGCGACACCGACAGCACCCGGTCCCGGTCGGAGGTCAGCACCAGCTCGTCCATCACCGCCGCGCCGATCACCGGGCGGCGCATCTGCACCTTGACGCCCTTGCCCGCCATCCAGTCGATCAGCGACACCAGTGCCTTGAGCGGTTCGCGTTCCTCGTCGCGGTACACCGGGAACAGCTGGCTGCGCGACAGCACCGGCACGCTGGCCACGTGGATCACCTCGTAGTACTGGCTGCCTGGCGTCGCCGGCGAATACACCGCCAGGGCCAGCAAGGGCCCGGCCGTCCGTGCGCCGCCCCAGAACAGGTGATGCCCCTGCACATCGATACCGGCACTGTCACGGGTGGTGAAGACCTTGCGTGCCTTGACCGTGTCGATGCAGTCGAGCAGCAGACCATGCCGCCGTTGGCTGCCGAACACCGTGGCCTCGCGCAACCGCGCCTTGAGCATCATCATGTGCTTCATGTCCAGGCGGGTTTCCAGGTAGTTGCTGGCTGGCACCCGCTCGAGCAGCGGATAGCGCGCCGCCACCCGGCGTAGCTCGGCGAACTGGCCGGTGAGGTCACGCTTGAGGGAGGTGGCGTAGAGGTTCAGGCCACTGGCTTCGATCCAGGTCAGCAGCAACGACAGCAGGCGCTGGGGATCGCGCCGCTCGCCACCCTCGACGCGTGGTCCGGCGCCACTGGCGACGCCGGACCGGTACGGTCCGATCAGCTGCAGCGGCGTGTCCGGTGGCAGCCAGGCGGCCGGCGCCTGGGGCTGCTGCGCACGCTCGGCCTCTTCACGTTCGTCCTTGGTGAACGGGCAACCGACCGCATGATCGGGCGTGCCTGGGTTGTTCTTCAGAAACAGCGTGCCGGTGTGGCCGTTGAGCGTGACATTGAGCACCGGCGCCTCGTCGGGGCGGCAGTCGCAGGCCAGCCACTGACCGGCGCTACGCACCGTCATCAGCAGCTGGTTGGCCTGCAACACCCGCGGCCCGCTCAACGTGGCGGTGGCGAAGCCGGCGAGCAGGTCCTCTTCGGCCAGCGTCAGACTGCGTACCGGGTCGCCGCTTTTCTCGATGATCCGCATGCCATGCTCCGTGCCAGTCGCCAAGGGGTGCACGAAGCTTCCAGCAAAGCCTCCAGGCTTGCAATGGTCGGGTTCAGATCGGTAGCTGCATGATCAGGCCCGCAGGTTGCGCCAGGACCTGAGCACGCAGGGCCGGGTCGGCCTGCAGCCGACGCAGCCGGCGCCACAGTTCGGTTCTTGCCTGCTCGGGATGCCGCAGGAAGAACTCGCTCTCCACCAGCACCCGGAGCGACCGCCTGTAGTCCAGCGGCAGCTCGGTCCAGATCTGCCAGTCCTGGGGCGACGATTCGTCGAGCAAGTCCTCGTACTCGACGTCGGCCACCAGCAGGTCGATGCCTGTGCGGGCATGATAATCGGCGATCTGCAGATGCACGCGAGCGGACAGCCACGGGCTTTCCAGGCGCAGGGCACGACCTGTGTCTTCCGGCAGATCGAGGTCATCGGGCAGGTGGGTGAACTGGTTTTCGCTCAGGTCCAGGGCCAGCGGTTCGTGCAGACTGGCCAGGCCCTCGGGAAGTTGCGTGAGGCTGCACCTGACCAGGTGCAGGCTATGCAGGAGGGGGAGGCGGGTGATGTCGGGCGCATCGATCAGCGGGTTTTCGGACAGGTCCAGCAGCCGCAGGTTCGGGTAGTGGTCCAGGCGTGCCTGGTCCTCGGCGCTCCAGGTGATGCGATTGCCTTGCAGGTCCAGCCAGGCCAGCTCCGTCGGGGTCGCGACCTGCGGCAGGTGGGCCAGCCGACAGTCGGCCAGACGCAGCGTATACAGCCGGGGGAAGCGCGCCAGCAGCGTGGCCGGCAGTCGGGTCAGGGCCCGGTTGCGGCTGAAGTCGAGCTGACGGATGTGGCCGAAGTCGTCTGGCAGGGTGAGCGAGACCAGGTCGGCATCCTCAAGCTCGAGTCCCGCCAGGCTCAACGTGGCCACCTCCTGCCCATCGGCCAGGGGGAGGTCGAGGTCGCCGCGCCAGGCATTGATCAACCTCTGGGCGGCCCGCTGACGGCCTGGCGAAGTGCCGACCCAGTGGGCCAGGTCTTCACGCAACGACTGCAACCGCGCTTCCAGGTGACGCAACTCGACCTCCGGCGTGCGCAGTGCGGCTTGCCAGGCGCGCACTTGCCGTTCGAAGGCATCGTCGGAGACGCGCGGGTAGAGCCGGCGATAACGTTCGCGCAGGGAGGTGCGCAGCGGCGACGCCACCGGGTAGTCGGTCGGCGCGCCGCCGCGCAGTCCGCCGCGCAGGCGAGGCCGCTCCCCGAGCGAGCGGTTCAGGTAGCGGGACAGTGTGGCTCGCGAGACGGTGACCTGCCGGGCGACGGTTTCACGCAGCGCCTCGGCATCGCCCAGGCCAAGCGCCTTGCGCTGCACGGGGGTCAAGGCGTCGAGGGTGGCCAGGCACAGGTCTGCACGGGGTGTCGGAGGCGCAGGACGGTCGCCCCGCCAGGGCTCGTAACCACCAGGGACGCGCAGCAGCACCCGCACCTCGGTGGCCTGCGCACGGCCGGCGCTGGCCAGGGTCGGGCCGTCGGGGCTGGCGTCGCGCAATTCCAGGCGCAGCGGCTCCGGCCAGCGCGGCGAACGCTCCAAGCAGGCGAACAGCAACGTCTCGCTGGCGCGGCTGGCCAGCCGTGGCTTATACAGCCCCTCGAGGGCACGGGTCAGCGGCAACGCGTCGTCGATCTCGCGCACCGTCTGCAGGCAGAACGCTGGCAGCTGGCCGTCCTCGCACCAGGCCTGGCGCTCGGCGCTGCTCAGGCGTCGCAACAGGCGTTCGGCCAGCGGGCGTGACAGGCGTGGGTAGGCTTGGCACAACCGAACCACGGCGGCATCGGCCGGCGCGGCGGCGTGGTAGACCTGTTCGAATGCCGTCGTCCACGCGGCCTGCGGTGCCGTTGCCAGCTGCGCCTGCGCCTGACGCGCCGCGCTCAGGCGATCAAGGCTGTCGAGCAACAGCGCCGGTGCCGGCTCGCCGCGCAGGTAGACCCGGCGCAACTGGGCGGGGTCGACGCCAGCGAAGAGGCTGGCCAGGCGTACCTCGGCCTCGTCGAGCGCCCCGCGGCCTGGCTCGAGACGCTGTACCAGACGCAGCGGCGACCACGCCAGCGGTTGCTCGTGCTCGACCCACCAGGCGCCTTGGCCGTCGTGCTGCATCACCGGGCGATAGGCCTCGGGCCGACCGGGCTTGACGATCCGCCACTGGCCCAGGCGCGCATCCCAGGTCTGCTCGTACACGTGGCCCTCGAGACGCACGAAGACTCGCCCTGCCAGATGGTACTGACCCTGCGTATCGGCCATCAGCGAGTCGGGCAGGCCGACATCGCTGGCATAGCCGTCCAGGTCCGGCAGCCGCAGCCGCAGGCGGCCATCGTCCAGGCGCACCTCGTCCAGCGTCTCCATCAACCGGCTGTTGAACAGCTTCGGGACCACCTGGCCGACCCCGTACAGGCCCGCCATCAGCAGCAGGTTCAGGCCCACCGCCTGGCAGTGGCGCAGGGCCTGTTCCCGGTCACCGATCGTCCAGGCCTCGTAACCTTCGTAGACCTCGTCGAGCAACTGACAGGCGGTGACGGTCAGCAGGCAGGTGCCGACGACCGGGATGAAGAACCCTGCCACGGTCAGCACGTCGAGCCCCAGATGCTCGAGGTCGGCGAGGCGTCGGCGGTGCGCTGCCTCGTCGGCCTGGGCGGTCGGCACGGCGATCTGCCGGGCCTCGTCGTACAGGCGGTGCAGGTGGTCCTGGTGCAGCCAGTCGAACAGGCCTTCATCGAGCAGGTACTGCTGCACCGGCAGGCGATCACCCAGGTTCTGTCGCAGGATGCGGGTGAACGCGGCGCGCTGCGCCAGGGGGACGTAGATCATGAAGGCCGCGCGTTCTCCGGCATCGTCGAGCAGCGCGCCGAGCACGTCACCCAGGCGCGTCGCATCGCCCACGCTGCGCAGGGCCATCGGGCGACCCGGCAGGTACAGCAGCAGGCCGGCGGCGTTCGTGTGCAGCACCACCACTTCATGCAGGTCGATGCCGAACAGGCTCAGTCGCCAGGCCGTGATGGGCGCGCCGGCAAGCCAGCCGGCGATCTCGTCGTGCGTGACGCCGTCGAGCCGATGGCGCAGGTAGGCCAGGTCGCTCGCCACCTGCAGGTGGGCCCGGTGCACGGCCAGGCGCTGCGCGCGCACGCGGGCGCCGTCGTGGGCGGGCTCGAGGTGGGCGCGCAGGTGCGCCTGGTAACGCCCGCCCAGGTCGAGCTGGCGACAGAGGTCGGCGAAGGCGTGAGCGGTCAGGGGCGACGGGTCGACCTGGTAGCGCTCCGACGGCAGGTCGAGCGGTGCGCCGGGCAGGTCCGGGCTGACGAACACCGAGCCCTGGACCGTGATCGGCGTGACCTGGATGGCCTCCCGACGGGCCACCGCCGAGGGCGCGTCGAACACGACGTCGTCGGCAAAATTCTGCAGGGCGGCCTGGAGCAGACCGCAGCGCGTATGGCTGTAGAGGTAGCAGGCGCCTTGCCAGTGCCAGGTCCGGCGCACCTGCAACAGCTGGTAATACTCCAGCGGGCCGGTCAGGCCAGGCACGCCAGCCAGGCGTTCGCGCAGCAACGGTTCGGCGAACGCATTGATCTGCTGCAGCCCCCTGAGGCTGCGCGCCAAGGCCTGCTCGGCCTGACGCCGCACGGCCTGGCTGGCGAGGACCGCCTCGCGCAGGTCGGGGGCGGCGTTGGCGAACCAGGCGGCTTCCTGGCCTGGCAAGCCCTGCTCGGGCGTCTGGCTGTCGAGCAATGCCTGCCACTGCGCGCGACCGGCGTACCGGCTCCAGGCGGGCAGTTGCTGACGGATGAGGTCCTGATGCGGGTTGAGTGCGTCGAGTGAGTGCACGGTAGGGTCTCCTGAAGTGAGGGCGACCCCAGTGAACGGCAGTGCAGACGATGACGTGCAGTGGCTATGCGCTACCCGGCGCTGCCCGAATCGGCCCAGGGGCGTACCGGTTGGCGCACGGGTCGGGTCTTGATGCCAAGCTGGCCATAGCTCAAGGCCGGCACACCGTCCAAGTGGCGGGCGAGTACCTGCGTGAGCGATTCCCCTGGCGCCAGGTATTCATCGCCGATGTCGCCGTGGGCCAGGGCGCTGGGGTGCGCCACCACCTCCAGGATTCCCTGGGCGGGCACGCGGCTCGACGTGAGGTCGGCGGGCGTGCAGACATGGTCGGCGGTCACCCCACAGAGGCGTTTCAGGCGGGCATTGAGCAGCGTCTTGAAGACCCGTTTGACGAGCCCGATGTTGCTGCCGACATTGCGCGCCAGGCGGATCGGCACGCCGCGTTCACGGGCGAAACGGGCGACGATGGCGCCGATCGGCCAGATATTGTGCACGTGCTGGTGCGAGTCGATATGGCTGGGCACCAGGCCCTGGGCCAGGCAGTGCTGCCACTGGGCGTGCAACTCGTCCATGACCGCTGCGCGCTCGCCAGCGCTCAGCCGCAGCGCGCGGCGGGGTACGCACAGGTCCAGCTCGCCGTCCGCCGTGCAGAACCGAGGCTGGTCGAGCAGGGCCCGGCCCAACGGGCGACCGTAGGTCAGGTTGAAGTGCAGCCCGATCCGGTCGCGCAAGGCAGGCTGTTGCGCCAGCACGCAGGCCTCGGCGAAGGCCGGCATGTTGGCCATGGCCGTGGCCGAACTGATCACGCCGCGCTGGAACGCATGCAGGATGATGGCGTTGGTGGGCGCATCGAGCCCGAAGTCGTCAGCGTTGACGATGACCAGAGACGGCATTCGGTTGTTCCTTGGCAAGGGGGGAGGAAGGGGTGGGAACGGGCTGGGCGGCCTGGCGCCGGGCCAGGTGCGGTTTGAGCCAGCGCCAGCCACGCAGGGCACCGCCCAGCAGCAGCCCGTCGAGACGCCAGCTGTAGCAGCTCAGGCGCCACTGATCGACCTGGCCGGTCATGCGTTCGTGCAGTTGGTGACTGGAGTTGGCCAGGCTGACCCGCGAGGCGTCGACCCACTCCCAACCGGCGTCCAGCCCCCAGTGGATGAACTCCTCGAGCAGCACACGGCCGCTGCCCAGGTCACGGTACTCCGGCACGAACGCCAGGTTGTAGTCGTAGACGCGCCCGCGCTCCAGCAATCCCAGCCGGTAGCTGATGCAACGCCCGTCGAGTTCCAGCAGCACCAGGCAGACCAGCCCCTCGCGGGCCAGGGCGGTGAAGGCCTGGTACATCCACTGACGGCGCTGTGCACCGGAGAAGATGCCGACCTCGTCGTCGCCCTTCCAGCTGACCGCTTCGACGGCGCTCACCGCGTCGAGCAGGGCTTCGATGGTCTCCGGGCTGGCGATCACCCGGCGTATGCTGGCGCCGCTGGCCTGGATACGCTTGCGCGCGCGGCGCAGCTTGTAGCGGGGATCGCCGCTGACTTCCTGGCGGTCGGCGTCGCTGATCCGGTGCACCGGCACCTGGCAGGTCAGGCGCCGCTCGAAGGTCGAACTGCGCGCGGCCCAGGTGTCCAGCCAGCTGCGGTGCGGGGTGCCGTCGGGCACTTCGCTCAGGCGCAGCACGGCATGGGGCAGGTGTTTGCGGATCGCTTGCAGCACACGCCCGGCCAAGGCGGGCGGCAGATCGATCAGCAAGGCGATCCGGTCGCTCAAGGGATGCCCCAGGTGCTGCACCACCGGCACCGACAGGGGGCCGGCCCGTTCCTGCTCGCGCACCAGCGGCAGGCACAGGCACAACCGTTCGTGCCAATAACCCAGCAGCACCTGCAGCCGCTGGCCGGGCTGCAGGGCGTCTTCGGCCGCGCGCAGCCAGCCCAGGTGGTTGAACGGGGTGCTGTCAGGCAGGCGTTGACGCAATTGCTCGTACTCGTCGGCCGGAAACGCGGCGTCGTGCAGCGAATCGCACCAAGTCAGTCGCAGGTTCATGTCAAGGCTCCTCGACGGTGGAATGACGGGGCGGGCGTGCGCGCCAAGCCCCCAGGACACAGGCCGGCAGCGCGCCGGTATTGAACGTCATGGTGCGCTCCAGGACAGCGCGAACACGGTCTGCGCAGGCAACTCGAAACGCAGTCGATCGTGCTCGCAGCGCGGCGTGGCCTCGCGCACCTGGGCATCGGCGCCGAACAGCGCCAGGCGTGCGGCGGGGCACCCCAGCGCCGCCAGGCTGATCCGCTGCAAACGTTCGGCCTTGTTCACGCCCAGCACCGTGCGCTGCTGGTCGCGGGCCATGGCCAGGGCGTCGACTTCGAAGGCATCGTTGTCCAGCGCCATCACCTGGTCGAGCCAGTGACGGGCGATGAACTGCTGGACCTGGCCCACGGGCTTGAGGCTGACCCCCGCAGGCGAGCGGACGGCCAGCATGCCCTTCGGCCAGCCAGGTTCGTCGGCCAGGTGAAACCAGTTGAGCATGTCCAGCAGGCCGTCGGCCGAGGCGTTGATCACCACCGAGGTCCACCAGAGCGCCGCGTACTGGGTGTTCTGGTCGTACGGGCTGAGGCTCGCACCACTGGAGATGTTGGTCTGGTCGAGCAGCAGCGCCTTGCGCGGACGCCCCTGGGCGTCCCGCCCGACCAGGTCGGCGGCCTGCTGGACGCTGTCCCGGTAGCGCCGTGTGGCCAGCAGGTCGCGCACCATCCATTCGTGCCAGGCCAGCGCGTCGATGCGGGCCTCGTGGGCCGCCAGCAGCCGACGTGCCCAGTCGATGCCGCGACGTGTCCGCGCCTGCTCGACGAAGGGGCCGTCCAGCAGCCGCGAGGAGGCGGGCATGGCGATGCGCACCCCGGCGTCGCGCGCACCCGGGCTCTGCTGCACGCGCTCGGCCAGGGTCTGGAAATACGCCTCGAAGGCTTCGAAGCTGCGGTAGTTGAGGTTCGGCTCGTCGGCGAAGGCCAGGTAGTGCAGGCCACCGCCGCCGCGCGCACGGGTGGCGGCCAGCCAGGCGTCCAGGCCGGCCAGGGTGGTGCGATCGGCCGACAGCTCGGCCACCCGGCCACGGGCAGCGAGCAGGGTGATGTCGTGCCGGATGCCGAAGCGTTTGAGGTAGAGGTCGCGCCAGCGGTCCTCGTAGTGGGGCCGCTCGGCCATGATGTCGACCAGGCTGTAGAAGCCGCCCGCGGTCGGCGCCAGGGCGTCGATCGCCGCATGCGCCACCGGCGGCAAGGGTTCATAGGGCAGGGCGACGCCCAGGTCCGGCGTATGGCCCAGCACGGTGCCGCGCCAGGTCAGGTTCACCTCGCCGTCGGCAGGCGCGGGCGGCTGGGCGCGGGTCGCCGCGGCTTCAGGGGTCTGGGCGAACAGGTTGTCGCTGCCGTCGAGCCAGAACGCCGTCTTGCCCTGGCCGATCACCGTCAGGCGCCAGGTTTCGTCACGCGTGCTGGTCGGCAGGGGCACCTGGTCGAACTGCCAGTAGCGCGAGTAGGTGTTGAGCCACAGGCGCAGGCTGCGTCCGTCGCTCAAGCGCTCGGCCAGAATGGCCCGGGCACCGCCGTGGTACTTGCCGCCCAGCACGGCCTGCTGGCCGGCGGCGACCTGGGTGTACCAGACCGGTGCGCTGCGGGTGTCCAGGCTGAAGTGCACCTTGGCCGGCGCCAGCTGCGCCACGGTGCTGTCGTCATGGCTGATCTGGTAGCGGCGGAAACTGTAGCCAGGCACCTCCAGGCGGTAAGGTCCCTGGCCGGGGGTGATCGGCCAGCTCAGCTCGCCACGTGGCTGGTCGGCGGCGATGTCCTGCTGGGCCACCAGCCGACCGCGGCCGTCGAGCAGGTACAGCTGCTCGGCGTTGGCACGGGCCTGCCAGGCCGGGCGCCAGGCGATGCGCAGGGTATCGGCGCGGCTTGGCGTCAGGTACAGGCTGGCGTCGCGCACCCCGTCCCAGGTCAGCGCCTGGGCACTGACCGGCAGGGCCAGCAGGCAGGCCAGCAGCCACGTCCTCATGCCGGGCGTCCTTGCAGCATCTGCCGCAGCGGCGCGTAGTCGCTCGGCAGCACGATCAGGGTCTGCCACACCGGCACCTTGCCCAGGCGGCAGTAGACCAGCAGCATCCAGCCGGTCACCAGCAGGTAGCACGCCGAGGTGGCGATGGCCGCGCCGAGGATGCCGTAGGCCGGGATCAGGATGACGTTGAGCAGCAGGTTGAGCACTGCCGCCGTGCCCATGATCAGCGACACCGTGCCGGGCTTGTCCTTGCCCAGCAGGTCCAGGCGCAGGATGCTCGTGTAGCACATGGCGAACATGCCCGGCAGCAGCGCCAGCAGGGCCGGGTAGGCCGGTTCGAACTCGGCACCGAACAGCGTGACGATCAGCCACTTGCCGATCAGCGCCATGCTCAGGCAGGCCCCGAGCATCACCGTACCGGTCAGGCGCAGGGCGATCGGCGTCAGCTTGCGCATGCTCTCGTCCTGTTGCAGCAGGCGCTTCATCAGCGGCGTGGTGACCGCCTCGGGCACGATCAGCAACAGCTCGGCGGCGGCGCTGGCCATGGCGTAGTGACCCACGGCGGTGCTGCCGATCAGGGCGCCGATGAACAGGTAGTCCGAGCGCAGGATGATCTGCTGGAAGATCACGTCCGGGTGGCTGCGGGCGCTGTAGGTCAGCAGTTCGCGCTGGCCGGCGCGGTCCCAGCACAGGCGCAGCGAGTGCGACCGGGACAACCACCACAGCCCCAGGGCCAGCACCACCGCCAGGCCCATCAGCCAACTGATCAGCGCCGCTTCCAGGGCCTGGCCGCCCCACATCCAGAACATCGCCAAAAACAGCAGCAGCGGGGCCAGCGATTCGGTCAGGCGCAAGGCGTTGAAGGCATCGACGTTGCCGCTGGCGTTGTGCAGGTTGAGCAGGCCGCTCTTGAGCACGGTCATCGGCACAGCGATCAGCAGCAGCCAGGCCAGCAGGCCCAGTTGCAGGGTGACTTCCAGGTCGGTGGCGAACTCGCGCACCAGGGCCACGCAGAACAGCGTGAGCAACAGGGCCAGCAGGCACCCGTAGACCAGCACCTGGGTCAGCAGCAGGCCCATCGAGCGCTGTTTGGCCGCCTGGTAGCTGACGGCGCTGTTGAGCCCGCCGCTGGTGATGGCGCTGATCATTTCCGGCAGCGAGCTGAGCAGGGCGAACAGGCCGCGCTCGCTCGGGCCGAGGATCCGGGCCAGAAGAATGTTGCGCAATAGACGCAGCGCGATCATCGCCAGCTTGGTGCCGACGCTCAGCACCAGATGACGCACATAACTGTTACCGCTCATGGCCGGTTCCCTCGACTGATGCGCCAGGCCAGCAACGCTGGACGACTGGCATTGTGCTGACTGACCCCGATGCGTGGCAGCGCCAGCGGGTCGTCATGGGCCTGGCAGACGCCGATGCGCGTGCTCAAGGCCCAGGGGTAGGCGTGTCCGGCGACATGGGCGCGGACCCGCGCGTCATGGTCGCCATTGGGGTAGCAATACACCGGCAGCGGGGCCTGGCAGCCGGCGCGCAGGGCGTCGTGACTGCGGCGCAGCTCCTCGTCCAGCGCAGCGTCGTCGAGCAGCGGCAGCAGGGCATGGCTGGCGCCGTGGGGGCCGAAGCGCACCAACCCGGAATCCTCCATTTCCCGCACCTGCTCCCAGTCCATGGCCTGGGGCAGGGACTCGGGCGGGCAGACGTCGGTCAGCAGGTGCAAGGCCTGCGGGCTGAGGGTCTTGAGGCTTTGCAGGTAGCGCGCGAGCAACAGGCTGCGTGCGGCCGGCTGGGCGTACAGAAAGTAGTTCACCGGCAAGGGCCGGCCGAGCTGACGCAGCTGTTCGATCAACCGATAGCGCGGCGCTTCGCCGTGGCTGCCCCACAGCGTCTCGCCAACGCTTTCCCACCAGAACCGCTGGCGGCTGCCGATGTAGTCGGTGGACAGGAAGATGCTCGCCGGCACTTGGTGCTTGACCAGCAGCGGGAAGGCATTGGAGGCGTTGTCGCGCCAGCCGTCGTCGAAGGTCAGCGCCACCCGCGGACGGGCCGGGCGGTCGGCCTGGCCATGCCCTTGCAGCAGGTCCATCAGGCTGACGCAGTCGAAGTGGCGCGACAGCCAGCCGAGCAGCCCATCGAAGGTGGCCTGGCCGATGCACAGCTCGTTGCGGTGCGGCAGGGCGGCACTGGCATCGTCGGGCAGCACCCGGTGCAGCATGAGGATCACGCCATTGTGCTGCAGTGTCTTGCGGCCGGACGGAGAATGGAAATACAACCATCCGCTGGCCTGTTTGAGCAACGTCTTGAGCGGCATGTCCTGGCCTCAACGGTTCTGGTTCGGGTTCCACTGGCTGTAGCTGTGCCCGCGCAGGAACTGCCACAGGCCCACGCTCATGCCCGCCAGGGTCACCAGCAGGAACGCCGCCAGTCGAAAGGGTTTGGGCAGGCGCCGACGTACGTCGAGCAGACCAAGGACCGCCACGCCGTAACCGATCAGCTGGGCCGCCAGCATCCAGCGGAACAGGCCAGGCTCCAGCGCCAGCCAGAGGTTGGCCAGCAGCAGCGGCAGCAACAGCACCGGGGCCAGGCGGCGGATCAGCTTGTGGCTGATCAGGGCGATGGCGTACAGGCCATGGCGTACCGGGTTGAGCAGCTCGCGCCGCGCTGCCAGGCTCAACAGACCCCCGACGGTGACCCGCTGGCGGCGGCGGAACTGCTTGTCTGCCTCGTCCACCCCCTGGTCGAGCACGATGGCTTCGGGCACGTAGACGATGCGCTTGCCGGCAGCCGGCGCGCAGGTGCTGATGAAGAAGTCGTCGTTGACTTGCTTGGGCACCGCCTGGTACAGCGTGCGGCGCAGCGCCAGCAAGGCGCCGTCGGCCGAGACCATGCAGCCGGTGCGGTTCTCCACCTTGCGCACCCAGGCTTCGTAGTGCCGGTAGAGGCTGTCACCCAGGCTCAGGCCCTTGCCGACCACCGGGATGATCATGTGCCCGGCGCTGGCGCCGACTTCAGGGTCGGCGAACGGTGCCAGCAGCAGGCCCAGGGTGTCGTCGGCCCATTGGTTGTCGGCGTCGGTAAAGACCAGCAGCTCGCCGCGGCTGACTTCGACCCCGGCATTGAGCACACCGGCCTTGCCCAGGCGCGGCAGGTCGAGCACTTCCACCCGCGGGTCGCCCAGGCTGCGTGCCAGCTGCACGGTGGCATCGGTCGAGCCGTCGCTGACCACCACCACCTGCAGGTCGGCGGCCTGGTAGTCCTGGCGCAGCACACTGCGCAGCTTGTCGACGATGTGGCGCGCTTCATTGTGCGCGGCGATCACCACGCTGACCCGTTGCGGCGCGAGCGGGCTCAGGCGGCGACGCGAGAAGAACGGCGCGGCCAGGGTCAGCAGCACGGGGTAGCCGATCCAGGCATACACGGGGAGCAGCAGGCACATCCAGAATACGAGTTCAGCCACGAGCGGGCCTCCTTGCGGTGCGATTGAACAGGCTGAGCACGAAGGCCGCGCCCGCCAGGTGCAGACGAATCCAATGCAGCCCCCACAGCTGCAGCACGAACACGGGGGCACGGTGCTTGAGGCTCTGGCGCAGGCTCAGCACCAGTGCGGGCAGGGCGCCGAACGCGAGCAGCATCAGCGCCAGACCGGCATGACCGGCCGACAGCAGCGCCAGGACCAAGGCATCGAGCAGCCAGATGCCCATCGACAGCAGGGGAAAGCGCAGCAGGCGCAGGCTGGCCCCGTGGCTGCGCAGCAGGTCCAGGTGACTGCCCTGGCGCCACAGCTCCTTGCCGATCCATTCCGACCAGCTGCCTTCGAAGCCCCAGTGCAGCACCACCGGCGCCCGCACGGCGCGCAGGCGTGCGCCGGCTGCGTGCAGGCGCAGGGTGAAGTCCTTGTCCTCGCCGGTACGCAGGCGCTCGTCGAAGCCGCCGACCGCCTCGAACCAGGTGCGGCGCATCAGCAGGTTCGGTGTCGGCAGCCACTGGCTGTCCTGCACCGCCGCGCCGGCACGCAGGGTGCGGCGCTGCCAGGCATAGGCGAACCAGGGCGCCTGGCGCGGCGTGTCGCAGTCCAGGGCGAACACGTCGCCTTCGCCGCGCTGGTGCAGGTCCAGCAGGCGCTGCAGCCAGTCACCTGGCACTTCGATGTCGGCATCGAGAAACGCCAGCCAGTCACCCCGGCTGGCCTGGGCGCCACGGTTGCGCAGGGCGCCGATCGGCAGGCCGGGGACGCTGAGCACCCGTGCACCGTGCTGGCGCGCCAGGCGCGGGCCCTCGTCGCTGGAGCCGTTGTCCACCACCACCAGCTCGCAGCGCAGCCCGGCCACCGTGGCCGCATGACGGGCCGCTTGAAGGGTGCGCACGATGTGCCGCGCTTCGTTGAACATCGGGATTACGAGGCTGATCAGTTGCACAGTGCGACCTCCTGTTGACGGGGTTCGGCGGCCTGGCGCACCAGCACGCCGGACAGCGCCAGCATCAGCCACAGGTACTTGTGGTTGTAGGCGGTCAGGAACATCAGGAAGATGCCCATGGCCATCATGCTCATGGTCAGGTGCGTCATCAGGTCGGCGTTCTCTCGATCACCCCGTGCCAGCCACAGGCGACGTGCGTGCCAGAAGTTGCGGATGGCCAGCAGCACCATGCCGACGAACAGCAGGCCGGCCGGCACGCCGGTTTCGCTGGTCACCTGCAGGTACGTGTTGTGCGCGGCGCGGTACAGCTCGGCGGCCTTGTTGCTCGGGGCGAAGGCCACGGCATAGCCGCTGCGGGCATAGTGCAGCGGGAAGGTGCCGGGCCCGGTGCCCAGCACCGGGCTGTGGGCGATCATCGAACGGCCGACCAAGAGGTACGAGGCACGGCGCCCGAGGGATTCGTCCTTGTGGGCGTTGACGCCCCCCTTGAGCAGCATCAGCGACTGGATCCGTGCGGCGTAGCCCTCGGGCATCAGCGCCGCGCCGGCCGGGATCAGCACGGCCAGGCCGAGCATGGCGAAACCCAGGTGCCGCGGCCGGATGCGTGCCACCTGTTCCCGGTAGTGCACCAGCAGGATGCCCAGGCTCGCCAGCATCACCACCAGCCCCGAGCGCGATTCGGTTTTGGTGATGCCCGCCAGCAACAGAACGCAGCAACCGATCCAGAACAGCCGCAGCGGCAGCCAGCGGGTCTTGATCGCCAGCCACAGCGCCAACGGCATGGCGAAGGTGATCAGCAGCGCGAAGTTGTTCGGGTCGAGCGACGCCGAGGCCCGACCGCCTTGCTGGTACTTGGTCATGAACAGGGCGAACAGGCAGCTGATGCACACCGTGACGGTGACCAGCCGGGCCAGCATCGGCAGGCTCAGTTCGCGGGCCACCAGCAAGGTGATGCCGAAGACGATCAGGCCCACGCTGATTTCGCGCAGATGCGCCAGCGACATCGGCAGCAGGTCGCTGGTCCACAGGCTCAGCAGGTACAGCGCCAGGAACGGCAGCAGCAGCCGCCACTGGTTGCTGGCCAGACGGCTGGCGGGCAGTTGGCGCACGGCCAGTTGCAGGGTGAGGATCAGGATCATGCCCACGCCGACCAGCTTGGCCCCGGACAGCAGCTTGTCCTTGAGGATGCCTTCCAGCGGGACCAGCGCGGCAATCGCCAGCAGCCCCCAGGCCGGCTTGCGGTACAGCACCAGGGTGCCTGCCAGGCCCAGGACCGCGCCTGGCGCCAGGGCCGGATACGGGCTGGCCAGCAGGCCGAGGCTGACCAGGGCCACCAGGCCGACCAGCGACAGAGGGATGATCATGCCAGGGCCTCCCGTGCAGCCAGCCGGTACACCTGCGCCCATTGGCGCGCCAGGGTCGGCAAATGGAAGTGCTCGCGCTGGGTCTGACGGGCGCGGGCCACCAGTTCTTCGGCCTGGGCCGGGTCGTCCAGCAGGGCCTGCAACTGCTGGCCCAGTTCATGGGTGTCCAGTGGCGTGGCCAGCAGCCCGCTGTGCCCGTGGCGAATCACGTCAGGCACGCCACCCACCGAGAACGCCACCACCGGCACACCGTCCTGCATGGCTTCGAGCAGGATCATCGGTGTGCCTTCGGTGCGCGAGCTGATCACCAGCGCATCGAGGCGTGCCATCCAGCGCCGCATGTCGGTCTGGAACCCCGGCAAGCTGATGCGTTCGGTCAGCCCGGCGGCATCGATGCGTGCCTGCAGGGCCGCCCGTTCCGGGCCGTCACCGAGCATCACCGCCCGCACGCGCGGCTCGCGCTGACACAGCGGGATCAAGGTGTCGAGAAACAGGTCCGGGCCTTTTTCACTGCTCAGGCGCCCGACGAAGCCGGCCAGCCAGTGGGCATGGCCGTTGCTGCGCGGGGTGGCGCCCTGCAGCTCGGGCAGGCCGTTGCGGATCACCCGCACTTTGCCGGCCGCCACGCCCGCCTGCTGGTGCAGGCGCTCGATGCTGTCGGCCACGCACACCACCTGGTCGACGGTCGGGGTCCGGCACAGTTGCAGGCTCAGCCAGGTGTAGAAACGCTGCTTGCGGCTGCGCGGGGTAAAGCCGTGCTGGGTGACCACCATCGGCAGGCGCCACAGCGTGGCGCCGACCCAGCCCAGCAGCAGCCCCTTGAAATTGTGGCTGTTGAGCAGCGGGCGCTGGCGGCGTTCGCGCGCCAGCAACCGCAGCAGCGCGAGCAGACTCGCACAGCTCTGGCACTCGATGCCGGCCTGGCGAAAGCGCGTCAGCAGGGCCGGCGGCGCGCCAAGGAACAGCACCCGATGCCGTCCTGGCGTGGCCTGGCAGTGGTCGAGCAGCATGCGTTCGGCGCCGTAGAAGCCGCCGCTGTTGAGCAGGTGCAGGACGGTGCGTGGCGCAGTGGGCGCGGCGGCGTTCAATGCCGCACCCAGTGCATCAGGCGCGGCAGGCTCCAGCGACGGTGCGGGTTGGCCAGGACCGGGGTGTGTTCGTTGATCACCAGCAGCACCGGCAGGCCCAGTTGCTGGCCGATCTGTGCAGGGTGCTTGAAGCGATGGTCGAAGAACTCCTTGACGTAGACCACGGCGATGGCCAGCAGCAGGCCAGTGAGCAGGCCGAACGGGATGATCAGGCCCGGCTTGGGAAAGGCCGCGCTGGTCGGCTCGTATGGCGCGCTGAGGATACGGGCGTTGGACTGGCTGCCGTCGAGCAGGCCCTGGCCACGGCTTTCTTCGTAGCGCTGGGCGTAGGTCGAGAAGGCGCGGTGCAGGGCCTCGATCTCGGTGTCGAGCTGGCGGGTCTGGCTCTGGGTCTCGCGCAGCTGATGGATGCGGGCGGTGTACTCAGCGATGCGCGCGGACTTCTGGTCGATCACCTGCTGGGTCACCGCCAGGTCCTGGGTGCGCTCGCGGATGCGGTTGTCGACCACCTTGAGCAGCTGGCTACGGGTGGCGTTGAGCTGCTCGCGTTGCAACAGCATCGGGTCGGAGCCGGCCTGGAAGATGGCCAGGTCGCTGCTGTAGCGCGTCATCTGGTTGGTCAGCTGTTCGCCGAGCTGCTTGATCTCGCGGTCTTCCAGCGCCAGGTTGTCGACGGTGGTGACGAAGGTGTACGGGAAGCTGTAGTCGGCGAGCTTGGCCGAGTTGGCCGCGGCGCGGCTGGCCTTGAGGTAGTCCAGCCACTGCTGGTTCTGCAGCAGACGGTCGCGGGCCGCGTTGAGTGCCTGCTCCTCGGTGTTGATGGCGTTGAGGCGGAAGGTCATCTCTTCCCGCGGGTCGGACGAGCTGATCGCCTCGAGCAGGTTCAGGCGCTGGGTTTCCAGCTCGCCCAGGCGGGTCTGGTAGTGCAGCTTCTTCTGCTGGTAGAAGGCTTCCGGCAGCTCGTTGGATTGCAGGTCCTGACGGTTCTTCAGGAAGTTCTCCAGCAGGCGGCCGAGGAACACCGTGCCCAGGTGCGCATCCTTGGCCGAGTAGTTCAGCGAGATCACGTTCGAGCCGGGCAGCGCCGCGATGTCGAGCTTGCTCAGCGCCTCGTCGGTCAGGCCGTCGAGTTCGCTGTCGCGTGGCACTGCCTCTTCATCGGCGAACAGGGCCTGCACCGGTGCGATCACGTGCTCGCGCACGGGGGTCAGCAGGTGGTCGCGCACCCAGCTCGGCTCAGGCTGGTAGTAGCCCTCGGTGCGCAGCTGGCTGATGGTCTCGCGGATCAGTGCCGGCGAGCGCAGGATGTTGCTCTCGGTTTCCATGTCCGCCAGGCTCGGCGGGATGAAGGTGTCGGCCTGCTGCCCCAGGGCCGAGCTGGTGTCGCTCTGCGAGAGCTTCTTGGACTGCACGATGACCTGTGCGGGAATGTCGTAGCGCGCGCTGAGCACGAACGGCAGGATCAGGGCGAACACGGCGAAGACCAGGAAAATACGCTTCACCAACTGCTGGTTGGCGAAGAAGATCCTGAAGAACTCGTGTACGTAGTTCTCTTTGGGTTGGGTAATCATGAACATGTCCCTGGTCAATTGCCGATGCTGTTCTTGTTGTCAGCGCGATAGCTGAAGCCGAAGTTGACGCCTTGGAACAGCACCACGTCGGCCAGTTGGCGGCTCAGCTCGCCGGCGCTGGCCAGGGCGGTCTTGGGCACGTAGAGCATGTCTTCCGGTTGCAGGTAGGCGATCTGCGCGCCGCTGCCGTCGAGGGCCTTGTCGACGTCGTAGTGCACGGCCTGCACGTGGTTGCCGGTACGGCGCATGATCACCACCGAGCCGAGCTTGGCCTTGAGGGTCGGGCCACGGGCCAGGGTCAGGGCCTCGAGCACCGAGACCGGGCGGCGGATCGGGAACGACCCTGGCTGGGCGACTTCGCCGAGCACGTAGATCTCGTTGGCGGCGGTGGCCTTGAGCAGCACGTCGACGGTCATCCGGCCGGGCAGGTTGGCGTAGCGCTGGTTGAGGTGGTCGCGCAGCTGGTCCAGGGTCAGGCCCTGCAGCGGCACCGAGCCGATCTCCGGGAAGGTCGCGCGGCCATCGGTGCCGACGATGATGTCGCGGCTCATGCCGCTGCCGGGGTGGCTCAGGGCGCTCTTGAGGTTGGCGTCGCTGCTCATGGGGGTGAGCACGCGCAGGGTCACCTGGTCGCGGTTGTTCTGGAACACCCGCTTGTTGCGAAACTCCTGCTGGATCGCCGCTTCCGCCTGGCTGGCGGTCAGGCCGGCGACGCGCACGGCGGAGTTGGTGCTGGGCAGGGTGATGCTGCCGTCGGGCTGCACCAGCTGGCTGCCGTTCAGGCCGCTGGCGGACAGGAAGTTCAGGTCCACCGTGTCGCCGGGCTGAAGGGTGTAGGTGCCGGTGCTGGTGTTGGGGAAGTGGAAGATCACTTCGAGCACGTCCTGCGGGCGCAGCACCTGCTCGCGGCCGCCCAGCTCGGAGGCCTGCGCCTCGGCGGGTGCGGCGGTGAGGATCTGCACCGGAATCTCGCGGCTCTGCTGACCGGCGCAGCCGCTCAGGGCCAGCACGCACAGGGCGATGGTCGGGTAGTTCATGGTCGTCTCCTGGGCCTGGCTCAGAGGTTGTTGTAGAGCCACTGGGGCATGTAGTACTTGCGTCGGTTGAAGACGCTGCCAATCAGCCGCGCACCGGCCTGGGTCAGGCGCAGGCTGGCGGCCTGGGCGACTTCCAGGCGGGTCTGCTCGGCGCACACCACCAGGATCACGCCGTCGACCATGGTGCCGATCACCAGGCTGTCGGCGTTGACGTAGATGGCCTCGCCGTCGATCACCACGAAGCGGTACTGGTTGCTGAACTGGCGCAGCAGCACGCGCAGACGGTCCGGGTCCAGGCGCTCGCGCCCGCGCAGCCAGGTACCGCCGGGCAGTACGTCGAAGGGCTGGTCGGGCAGGCGCACCACGCAGTCCTGGGCCAGGGGGGGCGTGTCGCGGTCGAACAGCAGGTCGGTGAAGCCGCGCAGCTTGCCCAGGCCCAGTTGCTGGCTGAGGCTGCCGACACCGGCGCAGGTGTCGATCAGCAGCACGGTACCGGCGCTCATCAAGGCCAACTGGCTGGCGAAGGCCAGGGCGCTGGTGCTGGTGCCGCTGCCGCTGTTGGCCGAGGTCAGCAGCAAGGTGCGCTGCTCCAGGTCGAGCACGGTGGCGGTCAGGTTGGTCTCGCTGGGGGTGGCGATGCTCAGGCGCCGGGATATAGAACCGTCCATCTCAACTTGCTCCGTGGCCGCTGAAGACTTTGAAAGGCGTCTTGAGCAGGATCTTCAGGTCCAGCATCAAGCTCTGTTCGTGGATGTAGCTCAGGTCCAGCTGCACGCGCTGGTCGAAGTCGATGTCGCTGCGTCCGGAGATCTGCCACAGGCCGGTCATGCCGGGGTAGATGCTCAGCCGGGCCAGGTGGGCGTCCTCGTAGCGGTAGGCGTTGAACGAGGTCGGACGAGGGCCGACCAGGCGCATGTCACCGGCGACCACGTTGAGCAGGTTGGGCAGCTCGTCGAGGCTGGTACGGCGCAGCAGGGCGCCGATGCGGGTGACGCGCGGGTCCTTGTCGATCTTGAAGTCGATGGCGTCGGCGCCATGCTTGTTCAGGTGGCGCACCGAGTCCTTCAACGCCTCGGCGTTGGCGACCATGGTGCGGAACTTGAACATGCCGAAGGTGCGGCCCCGGTAGCCGGTGCGCTTCTGCACGAAGAACACCGGCCCCGGGCTGCTGCGCTTGACCAGCACGGCCACCACCAGCAGCAGCGGCGAGATCGCCAGCAGCAGGAGCAGCGCGCCCAGGCACGACAGCACGCGGTTGGTGCGCGACAGGGTCCAGGCACGCCCACCGGCCCGCCCGGTCAGCCAGCCGCGCCCTTGCATGTGGATCGCCGCGTCGATGCGCTGGCGATGCGCCGGGTCCAGGCGCTTGTCATGTGTGAGCCTTTCCAGGGTCATGCTTTTTGCCGGTCCGGTCATGCCAGCCTCCGATGGTCGGTCTGCTCGCCGAACGTCGGATCTTGGCCGACCCCTGGCGCGTAGTACTGTTGAAACCAGGCGACGAAGCGCCCGAGCCCTTCGTCCAGGGAAACCCGTGGGGTGAAGCCGGTCACCTGCTCCAGGGCGCTGGCATCGGCCCAGGTGGCCAGGACATCGCCCGGCTGCAGGGGCAGCAGCTCGATCACCGCATCGCGCTGCAGGTGGTGCTCGAGCAGGGCGACGTAGTCGATCAGCTCCACCGGGCGCTGCCCACCGATGTTGAACAGCCGCCACGGTGCCTGGCTGCTGGCCGGATCCGGCTGGGCCGGGGTCCAGTCGGGGCGCGCCACCGGCGGATGCGGGATCAGGCGCACCAGGCTTTCGACGATGTCATCGATGTAGGTGAAGTCGCGCTGGTGACGGCCCTGGTTGAACAGCTGGATCGGCCGACCCTCGCTGATCGAGCGGGCGAAGTGGATCGGCGACATGTCCGGACGGCCCCAGGGGCCGTAGACGGTGAAGAAGCGCAGGCCGCTGCAGGGGATGCCGAACAGGTGGCTGTAGCTGTGCGCCATGGCCTCGTTGGCCTTTTTGGTGGCGGCATACAGCGACAGCGGGTGGTCGACGCCGTCCTGCACACGGTAGGGTGTGTTCTGGTTGGCGCCGTACACCGAGCTGGACGAGGCGTACAGCAGGTGCTGCACCGGGTTGCGGCGGCAGCCTTCGAGCACGTTGAGAAAACCGCACAAGTTGCTGTCGACGTAGGCCTGGGGGTTTTGCAGCGAGTAGCGCACCCCGGCTTGCGCCGCCAGGTGCACGACCACGTCCGGACGCTCGGCGGCGAACAGCCGGGCCACGCCATCACGGTCGGCCAGGTCCAGCGTGTGCAGCGCGAACGGGCCGACCTGCGCTTCGATCCAGCGCACCCGCGCGGTCTTGAGCGCAGGGTCGTAGTAGTCGTTGAAGTTGTCCAGGCCGATGACCTCGTGGCCATCGCGCAGCAGGCGCAGCGTGGTATGCGCGCCAATGAAACCGGCCGCGCCGGTGACCAGGACCTTCACGAGGCGACACCTTGCGGGGCGAGCTGGCGCAGGCCGATCCCGGCATAGTGCAGG
Organism: Pseudomonas monteilii; assembly: GCA_001534745.1. NCBI lineage: Bacteria > Pseudomonadati > Pseudomonadota > Gammaproteobacteria > Pseudomonadales > Pseudomonadaceae > Pseudomonas > Pseudomonas alabamensis. The sequence continues at coordinate 2,796,701 of CP013997.1, read as the reverse complement.
CCTTGGGCGGCCAGGTGCTCGGGGTTGTACAGGTTGCGGCCGTCGATGACGGTCTTGGCCCGCAGCTTGGTGGCCAGCAGGGCGAAGTCGACCACCCTGAAGTTCTTCCACTCGGTGCAGATCACCAGGGCGTCGGCGTCCTGCAAGGTGTCGTCACGGGTGGCGCACAGGTGCAGGTCGTCGCGGTAGCCGTAGAGGCGCCGGCATTCATCCATCGCCTCGGGGTCGTAGGCGCGCACGCTGGCGCCCTCGGCCCACAGCGCTTCCATCAGGTAGCGGCTGGGCGCTTCGCGCATGTCGTCGGTGTTGGGCTTGAACGCCAGGCCCCACAGTGCGATGGACTTGCCTGCCAGCTGGCCGCCGAACTGCTGCTTGAGCTTGGTGAACAGCACGTGCCGCTGACGGTCGTTGACGTCGCTGACGCTTTGCAGCAGGCGCAGGGGCATGCCGCTGTGCTCGGCGGTGTGCAGCAGCGCCTTGATGTCCTTGGGGAAGCACGAGCCGCCGAAGCCGCAGCCGGGGTAGATGAAGTGATAGCCGATGCGCGGGTCCGAGCCAATGCCGCGACGGACCGCCTCGATGTCGGCGCCCAGGGTCTCGCTCAGGTTGGCCAGCTCGTTCATGAAGCTGATGCGCGTGGCGAGCATGGCGTTGGCGGCGTACTTGGTCAGCTCGGCGCTGCGGTTGTCCATGAACATGAGCTTTTCGTGATTGCGGCAGAACGGCGCGTACAGCTCGGCCATCTGCGCGCGTGCCACCTCGTCCGGGGTGCCGACGATGATCCGGTCCGGGCGCATGCAGTCGGCCAGGGCGCTGCCTTCCTTCAGAAACTCCGGGTTGGAGACCACGCGCACCTGCAGGTGCGCCTTGCCCAGCGCCTGCAACTCGTCGCGGGCCAGGGCCAGCACCTTGTCGGCGGTGCCGACCGGCACGGTGGACTTGCAGATCAGCGTACGGTCGGCCTCCATCAGTTGGGCGATCTGGCGGGTCACCTCGAGCACGTGGGACAGGTCGGCCGAGCCATCTTCGTCGGGCGGGGTGCCGACCGCGATGAAGATCAGCTCGGCATGGGCGACCGCGTCGCTGGCCTGGGTGCTGAACAGCAGGCGACCCTGCTTGATGTTGTCCTCGAGCATGGCGGGCAGACCGGGCTCGCTGATCGGCGGTACCCCCATGCTCAACTGGTTGATCTTGTGCGTGTCGATGTCCACGCACAGGACTCGGTGCCCGACGTCTGCCAGGGCGGCTGCTTGTACAAGACCGACGTAGCCGGTGCCAAATACGCTCACGTCCATGTCGGCGTGCCTCGCATTGAAGGATTGAAGGAAAGGGCGAACTGACTGTGTGAAATTCTTTATAGCGCAGCTTGTCGGCTTTGCGTCAAATGAATGGCATGTTAAGCGGGGATTACACCGGGTCAGATTAAGGCTCTTTGCCATCAAACCCTTCTGAAACGGGGGTTTGGCGGTGAAACTTATTTGACGGAACGTGGTCATCGATCCGATGAACGGTCGTAAGTGGCTGAAAATAGGGGTTTCTGCTGATAGAGAGGGGTTCTGGACGCAATAAACAGGCGCCAACTTACAAACTGGTTTTATCGTCAAAAAAACGTCTTTTTTGAAAGGTTGTTTATTTTTTAGACAAATTTAGCAGGCGAGGGTGGGGGAAGGTCCTTGGTTGACGTGTTTCAAATATGAAACGGTTTGGCGGGCGTAGACGGGTATGAGCTGGAGGCCAGCAGGTCCATGAAGTCGTGTGAGGGACTCAAGGCAGCTCGTTGGAGACAGGGCAGGGCCGACGTGACTATCGCGCGACGGCTACCCGATCAAGTGTTCGAGCCGTGCGCGTTCCCAGGTGCTGAGCAGCTCGATGGGGTCGGTGCCAAGGCGGGACCACTGCTCGGCTGTGCCTTGACGGCCTTGCGCGTCACGCGCCTGGAGGCAGGACAGGTGTTGTTCATCGCTGAGCAGCACGAGTGTGCAATCGTCGATGGCAAGGCTCAGGCGGCCTGGATGAGCCGTCAGCACGTTCAGGTGCGCGGTGCCCAGGGCTGCATCGCGCAGCCATTGGCAGACCTCGCGGCTGGTCAGGGGTGGCGAGGCGGGGGCGGGAAGGGAGTCTGGATCAGGTAGAGGCATCGTCACACGCCCTGTTGAAACGCTTCTGGGAGGAGAGCCTGGCGGCCCCGACATGAAAGCCGGCCTTGTGGCAGGCCTGTCAGGCGGTGTGCCTTCGCAGGCCTCATCGCCGGCAAGCCGGCTCCCACAGGTCTCGGTTCCACGCGTTTGTCAGTCCGTGGCATCAACAGGTGGGAGCAACTGTCTTTTCTACTGGGTACATGCCCGACCGCATGCGGCGCCTGGCAGGGCCCTATCGCTGGCAAGCCAGCTCCCACCCAGACCTCTGCAGCCATCGATGTAGTCATGGCTGCGCAAAGAGCTTGTGGGCGCCGCGATAACCTGTAACGCCGCGGTATGGCTATGGGTGTGGGAGCGGGCTTGCCCGCGATGCAGGCAGTGAGCAACCAGACCTTGTCACGAGCAAGCAGACGCCTCTGAGGCACGAGGGCCCTTCTCAGAAATTCGCCGGCGTGTTGGCGCTGATGATCTCGGCCTCGTCAGGCCCGATGTTCTTGAAGCTGTGGGGCAAGGTGGTGGGGATGTAATAACCATCCCCCGACCCCAGCACGCTGACCTGGCCATCGACCCACAGCTCCACCGTGCCGCGTGTGACCAGCCCGCACTCCTCACCCTGGGTGTGCACGATCGGCTCGCCCGAGTCGGCCCCGGGGGCGTACAGCTCGCGCAACAGACGCATCTGGCGGTTCTCGACGCTGGCGCCGACCAGCAGCATGCGCAGCCCGTTGCGGCCCAGGTCCGGCTGCTCGCCGGCGCGGAACACGTAGCGCTCTTCGCGCGCAGGCTCGTCGAAGCTGAAGAACTCGGCCAGGGACATGGGAATGCCTTCGAGCAGTTTCTTCAGCGAGCTGACCGACGGGCTGACCCGGTTCTGCTCGATCTGCGAGATCGTCGAGTTGGTCAGGCCGCTGCGGCGCGCCAACTCGCGTTGCGACAGGTTGCTGCGTTCGCGTACCAGCTTGAGTCGTGTCCCCGTGTCCATAGCCGCCTTAGATGAGAGGTATCGAAAATGATGGGCGGAGCATTAAAACACACTCCGCCGCACGGCGCGCTGTGCGCAGGGCAGGGATTTCGGGCATGAGGCTTAGGCCAGCTCCAGCCAGATCGGCGCATGATCCGACGGTTTGTCCATGCCGCGCAATTCAAGGTCCACGCCTGCGCCCTTGAGCCGTGGCAACAGGCCGTTGGAGGCCAGGATCAGGTCGATGCGCAGGCCGCGCTTGGGGGTGTCCTCGAAGCCGCGGCTGCGGTAGTCGAACCAGCTGAAGCAGTCGTTCACCTCGGGGTGCAGGTGGCGGAAGCTGTCGGTCAACCCCCAGTCCTTGAGCCGCTGCATCCATTCGCGCTCCTCCGGCAGGAAGCTGCACTTGCCGGTCTTGAGCCAGCGCCGGGCATTGTCCGGGCCGATGCCGATATCGCAGTCCTGCGGCGAGATGTTCACGTCGCCCATCACCACCAGCGGCTGGTCAGGGGTGAACTGGCCTTCCAGCAGCTGCTGCAGGTCATGGTAGAAGCGCTGCTTGGCCGGAAACTTGGTGGGGTGGTCACGGCTTTCGCCCTGGGGGAAGTAGCCGTTCATGATGGTGATCGGCAGGCCATCGGCATCGGCGAAGGTGCCCCAGATGAAGCGCCGCTGTGCATCGTCCTCGTCGGTGGCAAAGCCCTTGTGCAGGCTCAGGGGCGCCTGGCGCGAGAGCAGGGCGACGCCGTAATGACCCTTCTGCCCATGGAAATGCACGTGATAGCCCAGGGCTTCGATGTCGGCGAAGGGGAACTGCTCGTCGCTGACCTTGGTTTCCTGCAGGCCGATGACGTCGGGCTGGTGTTTCTCGATCAGCGCGGCCAACTGGTGCGGGCGGGCGCGCAGGCCATTGATGTTGAACGAGATGATCTTCATGGGCTGGGCCATCCTGAGAAAAAGGTGCCGATCCTAACGGACATTGGCGTGGCTCACCAGCGCGACGCCGGGTCACGGGTGCTGCCAGGCTCGATGGACTCAGGCCCTGTTTCGGTCGAGTCAGGGGTGAACGATTGGCCCTGCGCGAGTCTCCAAGGCTCTCACGATGCCGCTGCCAGGAGGCCAGCCCGCCATGCCCGAAACCATTGCCCCACCCGCGCGCCTCTGCCTGCTCGACCGAGGCTATCGCCGTGAAACCCGTGCCTTGCTGTTCGAGGCCTATCGCCGGGAGCCGGCCGTCGGCCACCTGCTCGACGCCGACCGACCCGGCTTCGAGCGCCGTCTGCGCACGGTGATCCGTGCCTGGGTGCGTCAGCATTACTACCTGCAATTGCCCGCCCTCGGGTTGATGGTCGGCGACGACCTGGTAGGCGTCGCCTTGATTACACCACCCCTGCGTCGGCTGGGTGTCACCGATAGCTGGGTCTGGCGTTTGTGGATGTGGTCAGGGGTGGGGCTGCGACGTACACGGCGTTACCTGGACTACCAATGGGCGATCAACGGCTGCCTGGCCAGCCCTCAGGTGCACCTGCTGCCTTGGCTGGGCATCGACCCACGCTTCCAGGGTCGGCACTACGGCGAGCAGTTGTTGCAGGCGGTCCATGCCTGGTGTGCCGACGATACCGATTCGCACGGTGTCGTGCTGGCGACCGGCAATGCCCATTACCTCGATTTCTGTCTGCAGCAGGGGTACGAGGAGGTCGGCGAAGTGGCCCTGGGCCCGGTGCGCGAGCGGGTCTTCCATCACCCGTTGCCGTCGTCGGCCGAGGTGCCTCAGGCCTGACCTGGCAGACATGTCAGGCTTCCCCTCGTACTCAGCTCTGGTAGCATGCCCCGCATGACGCATACAGGAAGAATCATCTGGGGCTTGGCGCTGCTGGCCACCAGTCTGGCCGCAAGCGCTCAGAGCGAGTTGCGCGTCCAGGTCAAACCCGCCAACAAGGCGCTCAGGTCCAATGTCGAAGGCTACATCGGTAGCCTGGGCGATCGGGACGCAGAGGCCTTGACGCGCTTCAGCCGCGGTGCCGAAGAACAGGCGCGCAAGGCGGCCCAGGCACTGGGCTATTACCAGGCGCAGATCGACAGCGAAGTGGTCCCTGCGGCCGGGCCGGACACGCCGGCGCGCCTGGTGATCAAGATCGTGCCGGGCGAGCCGGTGCGGCTGCGCCATGTCACCCTCAAGGTCGAGGGCCCGGCCAGCACGTTCGACCGTTTCCGCGTCCCGGACGGTCCCGGGCTGCGTCCGGGCGCGGTGCTCAACCATGGCAACTACGAGAACGCCAAGCATCAATTGGAGAACCAGGCTTCGCGCTATGGGTTCTTCAGCGGTCGCTTCACCGAGCAGCGGCTGGCGGTCGATCCGCGTGCCGGTGTCGCCGACATCGATCTGGTCTACCAGAGCGGCCCTCGCTATCGCCTGGGGGCAGTGCGTTTCGGTGGCGACACGCCGCTCGACCAGGACCTGCTGCAGCGCATGGTCTCGTTCACGCCCGGCACGCCCTACGACTCGCAACTGATCGCCGAGCTGAACAACGACTTGCAGTCCAGTGGCTACTTCGAGGGCGTTCGGGTCGATGCCTCGCCGGCAGCGGCCGTCAACGACGAAGTGCCGGTGCAGGTCCAGCTGGAAACCCGCAAGCCACGCACCTTGGGCCTGGGCCTGGGGTACTCGACGGACGTCGGGCCGCGCGGCAGGGCCAACTGGACGCGCCATTGGGTCAACCCCCAAGGTCACAGCTATGGCTGGGAAGCAGAACTGTCTGCGCCCCGGCAGAACGTCGGTCTGTGGTACGACGTGCCACTCGATCCGCCGCTGACCGACAAGCTGCGCTTTGCCGGTGGCTACCAGAACGAAGAGATCGCCGGCACCGATACGCTCAGCAAGCTGCTCACAGTCGGCCCTGAATGGCACAGCAAGCTGCCCAGTGGCTGGAACCGGGTGATCTCGCTCAAGTACCAGCGCGAAGAGTACCGGTTGGGCGATGATTCCGGGTTGAGCAACCTGCTGATGCCAGGCGTGACCTATGCCTTCCTGCGCAGCGACAACAAGATCGATCCGCACAATGGCTACCGCCTGCAGTTCGACGTCCGTGCGGCCAAGGAAGGGCTGGTGTCGGACACTGACCTGCTGTACGGCAACGTGCTGCTCAAGGGCCTGACCACCGTCGGCGACCGTCACCGCCTGCTCGGGCGCCTGGCCTTCGGCGGCAACTTCACCAACGACTACACCCACAGCGTGCCGCCGTCACTGCGCTTCTTCGCCGGTGGCGACCAGAGCGTGCGCGGTTACGACTACCAGACGCTGTCGCCCGAGAACAGCGACGGCGACCGCATCGGTGGCCGCTACATGATCGCCGCCAGTGCCGAGTATCAATACGAGGTGGCCGACAAGTGGCGTGTCGCGACCTTCATCGACCAGGGTAACGCCTTCAACAGCCTCGACCTGCCCAGCCTCAAGACCGGCGTCGGTGTCGGCGTGCGCTGGGTGTCGCCGGTCGGGCCGCTGCGCCTGGACCTGGCCCATGCGCTGGATGATGACGGCGGGATCCGTTTGCACTTTTCCATGGGGCCTGAACTGTGAGGCGTTTCCTCAAACCGGTGTTGTTGAGCGTGCTGGCCCTGCTGGTGCTGATCCTTCTGGCCCTTGGCCTGATCCTGGGCACCGCGGCCGGCAGTCGCTGGGCGCTGGGCCTGGTGCCGGGCCTGACGGTCGACGATTTTCAGGGTCGCCTGGGTGGGCGCTGGCAGGCTCGCCATGTGCAGTGGGCCCAGGGCGAAACACGCATCGAGCTGCAGGCCCCGTTGCTCGAGTGGTCGCCGGCCTGTCTGTTGCGCGCCACGCTGTGCATCGACGAATTGCGGGCCGAGCGCATCGACATGGCGTTCGCGCCGAGCCAGGCCGATCCGGACAGTGGCCCCTTGCAGTTGCCGGACCTCGATCTGCCCCTGGACATTGAGCTGGGTGAACTGAGCGTCGGCCAGTTGCGGCTCGATGGCAGTGAGCTGCTGGGGGATCTGCAGCTGGCGGCGCACTGGGAGCCGGCCGGCTTGCGCATCGACACGCTCAAGCTGCAGCGCGATGACCTGCGTGTCGACCTCAAGGGTCTGGTCAAGCCGGTGGGCGACTGGCCGTTGCAGGTGGCAGGGCAGGTCCAGTTGCCCGCCGTCGATGGCCGTGACTGGCAGTTGCAGGTCGACGTGAACGGGCCCTTGAAACAGACCCTCAACGTAGTCGCCGACAGCAGCGGCTACCTCGACGGTCGGCTCGACGGGCAGGTCCAGGCGCTGGCCGAGCACCTGCCGGCCTCGCTGCACCTTCGGTCCGAGGCGTTCAAGCCCAGCGCGGCCTTGCCCGATACCCTGGCCTTCAACCAGCTGAGCCTCAACGCCGAGGGCGACCTGCTCAAGGGCTTCGCGTTGACGGGGTCGGCCTCCCTGCCTGCCGAGCAGGGGGCGATCCCGCTGCTGCTCAAGGGGCGCGTGGATGCCCAAGGGGCGCAATTGTCCGGGCTCGACCTGGTGGCCGGTGATCAACAACACCTGAAGCTTCAGGCCAACGCCAACTGGTCCTCCGGGGTGAACGCCGATGCCCGCATCGACTGGCTGGACTTTCCCTGGCAGCGGCTCTACCCGATGGAGCAGGCGCCTGCCGTCAGCCTGCATCGCTTCAGTGGGCAGGTGAATTACCGCGATGGCGCCTACGAAGGTGAATTCAAGAGCGACTTGAACGGCCCGGCCGGTGCCTTCAGCCTGGCCAGCCCGTTCAAGGGCGATCTCACCCAGGTCAGCCTGCCGGCCTTGGCGCTGGTGGCCGGGCAGGGGCGCGCGGCGGGCAAGGTGGCGCTGCGGTTCGCCGATACCTTGGCCTGGGACGTCGACCTGCAGGTGTCGAAGCTCGACCCGGCCTACTGGGTCGCCGAACTGCCTGGCACCCTGGGCGGGCCACTGCGCAGTCAGGGCGAAAAGCAGGGCGATCGGCTCGACCTGACCGCGCAGCTCGACCTCAAAGGCCGCTTGCGCGGTCAGCCAGCGGTACTCAAGGTGCAGGCGGGCGGTGCCGGTGAGCGCTGGACCCTGGCCGACCTGGCGATCCAGCTGGGCGACAACCGTATCAAGGGCAGCGGCAGCCTCGAGCAGCGGCTGGCCGGGCGCATCGACATCGACCTGCCACGGCTGGGGCAGCTGTGGCCACGCCTGCAAGGCCAGGTCAAAGGTCAGCTCGATGTGGCCGGTACGCTCCAGGCGCCAGAAGGGCGGCTGGACCTGCGCGGGCTGCAACTGGCCCAGGAACAGAACCGTCTGCAACGGCTCGACCTGCAGGCGCGATTGGACGGCAAGCAGCGGGCGACCGTGGACCTCAAGGCCACCGGCATCCAGGCGGGCGAGACCGCGTTGGGCAACCTGCAGGTAACCGGCCGTGGCGACAGCGTGCAGCAGGCGATGCAACTGGCCTTGGAAGGCCCGCAGCTCAAGCTGGCGCTCGGCGCCGATGGCAAGCTCGATCAGGGCAACTGGCGAGGGCGCCTGGGCAGCGGGCGCGTCCAGGCCGGCGGCCAGGATTGGCAATTGCAGTCTCCGGCACGGGTGCAGTACCTGGCCAATGGACAGATCGATGTCGGCGCCCATTGCTGGCGCTCGGGCTCGGCCAGCCTGTGTGGCGACGAGCAGCGCCTGGCGCCCGAGCCACGCCTGCGCATGCACCTCAAGCAGTTCCCGCTGGACAGCCTGGCGCAGTGGATGCCGAACGATTTCCGCTGGCAGGGCCTGCTGAACGCCGACCTGAACGTCGATATTCCTGCCAGCGGCCCCAAGGGCACGGTCCAGGTAGATGCCAGCGGCGGCACCTTGCGTGTGCGCGAACAGCAGCGTGGGCAGTGGGTGGATTTCCCTTACCGCGCCCTGCGCCTGTCCAGCACCCTGGCCCCGCGCCGCGTGGACACGCGCTTGACGTTCCAGGGCGGTCGCCTGGGCGAGCTCACGCTCGACACCCGTCTCGATCCGCTGGGCAAGGACAAGCCGTTGTCCGGCAGCTTCAACCTGGCCGGGCTCGACCTGTCCATCGCCAGGCCCTTCCTGCCGATGGTCGAGCAACTGGCGGGCCAGCTCAACGGCGCCGGTCAACTGGGCGGTACCCTGATGGCGCCTCAGGTCAACGGCAACGTCGCCCTGACCGGAGGGCAGGTCGCAGGCGGCGAGCTGCCAATCAGCGTCGAAGGCCTGACCTTGCGGGCAGCCATCGCCGGTGAACAGGTCCAGCTCAATGGTGACTGGCGCAGCGGTAGCGCCGGGCGTGGGCAGTTGACCGGCAACCTGACCTGGGGCCAGGCGCTGGCGATGGACCTGCGCCTGACCGGCCAGCAGCTGCCGGTCACCGTCGAACCGTATGCGACGCTCGACGTGGCGCCCGACCTGAACATCCGGCTGGTGGACGACAAGCTCGCGGTCACCGGCAAGGTGCAGGTGCCCAAGGGGCAGATCACCATTCGCCAGCTGCCGCCTTCGACGGTCAAGGTGTCCGACGACACGGTGATCGTCGGGCAGCAGACCGAGGAGGGCAAGCCACCGATGGCCATCGCCATGGACGTGGACGTGGAAGTAGGGCGCGACAAGCTGGCGTTCAGCGGCTTTGGCCTGACCGCCAACCTGCTGGGGCATGTGCACATCGGTGACAACCTCGACACCCGCGGTGAACTGCGACTGGCCGACGGTCGCTACCGCGCCTATGGCCAGCGATTGACCATCCGACGGGCCCGTCTGCTGTTCGCCGGCCCCCTCGACCAGCCGTACCTGGACATCGAGGCCATTCGCCAGGTGGACGATGTGACGGCGGGTATTCGCCTGACCGGTAATGCCGAGCAGCCGACCACCGAAGTCTTCTCGGAGCCCGCCATGAGCCAGGAACAGGCACTGTCGTACCTGGTGCTGGGGCGCCCTCTGGGCAACACCGGCGAGGACAACAACATGCTGGCCCAGGCCGCCCTGGGACTGGGGCTGGCGGGCAGCGCCGGCATCACCAGCAAGCTGGCGACCGGATTGGGCATCGAAGACTTCCAGCTCGATACCGAAGGCAGCGGCGATGCGACCAGCGTGGTCGCCAGTGGCAACCTGACGGACAAGCTCAGCCTGCGCTACGGTGTCGGCGTCTTCGAACCGGCCAATACCATCGCCTTGCGCTACAAGCTGAGCCAGAAAGTGTACGTGGAAGCGGCCAGCGGGGTGGCCAGTTCGCTGGATATCTTCTACAAGCGAGATTTTTGAGCGGTAAGGCGATAAGCGGCAAGCAAAAGCGGGATCGAGCATCGTCTCAATCCCGCTTTGCTGTTTGAGGGCTTGCCGCTCATATTCCACACGACCCGCCCACTTCAATGTGCAGGACGGTGGCCGTTGTCGAGGCGGCGGATGTTGCCGATCTGCCGCAGGCTCAGGCCGTAGCGGTCGGCCAGCAGGCTGCGCGACAGGCCGTCGGCGCTTTCGCGCTGGATCTGCAGGTTGCGCACCTGGCGCTCGAAATGATCGGCCTTGGGAATTTCCAGCGCCATGCCAGCGTAACGCTTGATCAGGGCATCCAAGGCTTCAGCGGGCAGGATGTCGATCAGTTTCGTGCGTTCACGGTACTTGGGAATGTATTTCGGACGTCCGCCATAGGCGCAGGTCAGGCGATAGGCATTTTCAATTCCGATGCACTCGATCAGCGACTGCAGCGACTGGGGCAGCTGTTCAACGTCGATCAATTTCAAGTCATGCAGTTCCATGGGTAGGCTCCCTTCGACAGATGGATGCCAGGGCGTGGCCCGAGTCGGCACGCCTTGGGTTTGCCGATCCCTGATGGGGTGGCGTGATGATTCTCGACGAGCGCTCGACGGGCTACTAGGCGCTATCTGGCCCTGGAGTTGTAGTTAGGGCAGTCTGGGTTTGCAGGCAGTGAGAGCTTCCGGCGTAGGAAGTTGCTGCATTGGAACCGTGCAGGAGAGGATTTTCCTAGGGCGGCCACGATACCTGATGAGGAAGCTTCGCCTACCCTCAGGGTGGACAGGCACATCATGGCATGCACCGTGAAAGGCCCTGATCTGGGGGCAGACATGTCATGTGGGGGATCGATGAGCTATGCTGCCGCGCAAAACGGCCAAGTGGCTTCAACGCAATGGAAATTCTTCAATGACACATGTGCAGCGCTTGAAATACTCGCTCCTGATCATCCTGGTGGTACTGGGCATCATGCTGGGCCTGTCGCACCTGCAGAAACAGGGCACCATCAGCGAACAGACCTTCCAGTACCTGGCCATTGCCGTGGCAGTGGTCGTCGTGGTGATCAACGGAATCCTGCGACGCAAGGTCAAGCCCAAGCCATGAGGCAAGCCGACGCCGAGTGAGTCGGCCTGGCGGTCAGCGCAACGGTCGTTCGAGCAGCTCGCTGGCCTGGGCGTGCAAGGCATAGCACTTGTCGTCGCCTAGGTGAATCACGCCTTCACTGCACAGACGCTTGAGCACCTCGCGCACGCTGAGGAAGGACAAGGGGATGTCCAGCTGCTCGAGCTGCCCATGCACGCCCCGTACGCCGATGCGTCGCCCCTCGCGTTCGGCGCGGTACAGGGCGTCGATCACCTTGAGCCGGATCAGGCTGGTGCGCAGTCCGTAGACGCGCAACAGTTCGCGAATCTGTTCGTTGCAGACCCGGTCCTGGGCATCGTTCGCCACGGGCGTGGCGGTTTTCACAGCAGAAGACGGCGACGGCTGCGGGTTGTGCATGCGAATACTCCTTTTCGTGGGCGGTCCCGAAAAATCCTGGCCTTAAGCAGTAAGACGAACGAGCCGCGTCGATCTGCAAGGCGTGCGTGAAATAAATGGGCTGCGAGCGTCCCATTGATGCATCCGTGCGACGTATCGATTAAACAATGGCGTGGCCGATTCGTCAGGTCGGGATGATCCCAGACTTCCAGGAGAGCCTCGTGACCCGCCATTCTCGCTCCGTGCCCCGTCTCGCCCTCATCGCCGCGCTGACCCTGGCGTCACTGACCGCCCAGGCCCGGGACGTGTCCGGCGAGGTCTCGGCGCAGATCCGCCGGACCGGGTTCGGCACGCCCCACATCCTGGCCGAGGACGAGCGTGGCCTGGGCTATGGCATCGGCTATGCCTACGCCCAGGACAACCTGTGCCTGCTGGCCAACGAAGTGTTGACGGTCAATGGCGAGCGTTCTCGATACCTGGGCGCCGACGGCAAGACGTTCGAGCAGCGTAGCAACCTCGACAGCGATCTGTTCTTCACCTGGCTCAACACCCCTCAGGCAGTGAAGGCTTTCTGGGAGGCCCAGCCTGCCTCGGTCCGCGCCTTGCTCGACGGCTATGCGCGTGGCTACAACCGAGCCCTGGTCGAGCGTCGGGCCCAAGGGCTGCCAGAGGCGTGCGGTGCAGGGAACTGGGTGCGTGCGATCACGCCGGACGATGTGATCAAGCTGACCCGTCGCGTGCTGGCCGAGGGCGGGCTGGGTCAATTCGCCGAGGCGCTGGTGGGCGCTTCGCCACCGACCACCACGGCCCAGCGGGCGAATGCAGACTTCACGCCCCTAGCGATGCGCCAGGCACGCTTTGCCCTGGAGCGCGGCAGCAATGCCGTGGCGGTCGGCGGCCAGCGTTCCGCCAACGGCAGAGGGCTGCTGCTGGCCAATCCGCATTTTCCATGGATGGGCGGGTTGCGGTTCTACCAGATGCAACTGACCATCCCGGGCCGGTTGAACGTGATGGGAGCTGCCTTGCCCGGTTTTCCGTTGATCAATATCGGTTTCAACGAGCATGTTGCCTGGACCCACACCGTCGACACGGCGCGCCACTTCACCCTCTATCGCCTGGACCTGGACCCCAAGGACCCGACCCGTTACCTCTGGGACGGCCAGTCGCTGCCGCTGTCGCAGCAGCGCGTGGTCGTGAGCGTCAAGGGTGAGGATGGGCAACTGCGCCAGGTCGAGCGCCAGGTGTACGCCTCTCGCCAGGGGCCGATCGTGCAATGGCCCGGTCGTCTGGACTGGGACACTGGGCACGCCTATGCCCTGCGCGACGCCAACCTGGACAACACCCGCGTGATGCAGCAGTGGTACGCCATCAACCACGCCGACAGCCTGGCCAGCCTGAAGACCTCGGCCGAGACGATCCAGGGCATGCCGTGGGTCAACACGCTGGCCGTCGATGGCGGCGGCCAGGCGCTGTACATGACCCAGTCGGTCGTTCCCTACGTGGACCGTGCACTGCTCGAGCGCTGCGAAGATCCGCGCGGCAAGGCCATGGCCCTGGTCGTGCTCGACGGCTCGCGCAGTGCCTGCCAATGGAAGACCGATCCCAAGGCCGCCCAGCCAGGCATCTTCCCGGCACGCCTGCTGCCAAGCCTGGAACGCCATGACTTCGTGCAGAACTCCAACGAATCGGCCTGGATGACCAACCCTGCGCGTCCCCTGACGGGCTTTTCGCCCATCGTCAGCCGCGACGGCGAGCCCATGGGCCTGCGGGGGCGCTACGCCTTGCATCAGTTGCAAGGCAGCAAGACGCTCACCGCGCAGCGTCTGCAAGCACTGGTGACCGACAACGACGTGTACCTGGCCGACCTCATCCTGCCAGACGTATTGCGCTGGTGTGAGCAGGCCGGCGTCGACGTGAAGGTGGTGTGCGCACGTCTGCGGGCCTGGGATGGCAAGGCCGGGCTCGACAGTGGCGTGGGGCTGCTGCACCTGCAGGCCTTGGCCGAGGCCGTGGCGGCCTATCCCGACAGCTGGCGGGTGCCCTTCGATCCGGCCGACCCTGTGCATACGCCACGCGGCCTGGCGATCGAGCGCGCTGCCACGCGTGCGGTGTTGCACGAGGCGGCGCTGGCGTCACAGGCCAACCTGGCAGCGCTGGGCATCGACGAGCAGGCCACCTGGGGTCAGATCCAGCGTTCTGTGTTGGGCACTCCCGTCCCGGGTGGGCCGCAAGAGCTGGGGATCTACAATGCCATGCAGAGCGTGCCGCACGGCCCCGGCAAGCGCCTGGTGGTCAGTGGGTCGAGCTACATGCAGGTGGTCAGCTTCACCGATCAGGGACCGAAGGCCCAAGGCCTGCTGGCGTTCTCGCTGTCCAGCGAAGCGGCCTCGCCCCATGCCGACGACCAGACCCAGGCGTTCGCCAAGGGGCAGTGGCATGAACTGCCGTTCACCGAAGCGCAGATCGCCGCCGATCCGCACCTGCAACGTCAGGCGATCAGCGAGCAGGAGGCGCCTGAGCGATCCGGCAAAGCGCACTGACGTCGAGGTTCAATGTCGACCCTCTCAAGGCGGGCCAGTTGACCTGGCCCATGGATCGGCCTATACAGGCCGGCCCGATCTGGAGCCCTTGCCCCATGCATGAAGACGACGATGACCTGCACGAGCCGGAGCACGATCATCTGCTCGACCACGATTTTCTCGAAGATGAACACGACGACGAGGCCCTCGACAGGCTCGACGACCTCGATGAGCAGGACGGGCACGAGGAAGATGACTTGTTGGACCTCGACGATGAAGAGCGGGACCATCCTGCCTGGTTCGACGACTGTGATGACTGAGGTGCCTTTTTCGGTCCGATTTCAGACGTTTCAAAATTTTTCACGTTGTCAGGGAACGATTTGATGGCACTATGCTTCTGATGGGCTACGTTCAAACAACACCATTCAGAGCCACTGTGAAATGAAAAAAACTATCGTCGCCGCACTGCTGTCTCTTTCGGCCTTTTCGGTGTCTGCCGCCGAGATCTCGGGCGCCGTGGGTGCCACCAGCCAGGGCGGCCTGACCGCTCGCGTCGGGATGGGCTTCGGTTGGGACAAGTCCTGGTTCGAGACCGACACCGGCCGTCTGACCGGCTACTGGGACGCCGGCTACACCTACTGGGAAGCGGGCGATGCCTCGGGCGGCGCGCACTCGCTGTCGTTCGCGCCGGTGTTCGTCTATGAGTTCGGCAGTGGCAACGTCAAGCCGTTCATCGAGGCCGGTATCGGGGTGGCGGTGTTCTCCGGCACGTCGGCAGGCGACCAGGATTTCGGCTCGGCCTTCAACTTCGAAGACCGCATCGGCGCAGGCCTGAAGATCGGCGAGACCCAGCGCGTCGGTCTGCGCGCCATCCACTACTCCAACGCGGGCATCAAGCAGCCCAACGACGGCATCGAGTCGTTCTCGCTGTTCTACAGCCACGCGATCTGAGTCGTGTTGTCTGGAACCGGGGGCTGCAGGCTTCCGGTTCGATTATTCTCTACCGCTACTGCAAGCCCAACCGAACACTGGACTCCTGCGTCTAGCAACACGAAAAGCCTGCTCCCACGTCAGGCTTGGTGTTTTCTTTCAAGCGACCAGGCGATGTACCGTCATCGCAATCGCTTTCCCATGCTCTTGTTCGGTTTTGCGCAGCTCATAAGCGGTTTGCAGGTTGAGCCAGAATTCTGGAGTCGTATCCAGACAGATGGCCAAGCGCAGGGCCATGTCCGCTGAAACCCCGCCCCGCTCAAGTAAAATGTTGTTTACGGTCGGCGTCGAAACGCCTAGCGCACGCGCCAAAGCAGCAGCACTAAAGCCCATTTCATTTTGAAAGTCCTCGCGAAGCACCTCGCCAGGGTGTACGGGTCGCATTCCGTTTTTGAACATGATGTACCTCAGTGATAATCAACAATTTCAACGTTTTCAGGACCCTGTTCGGTCCATACAAAACAGATACGCCACTGATCATTGATTCTTATGCTGTATTGTCCGGCACGATTTCCCCGAAGAAGCTCAAGCCGATTTCGGGCGGGGAGCGCAGATCCCGAAACTCTGTAGCGGCATCGAGTGCAGCCAGTTTGCGCTCTGCGACTGACTTGATGTCGCTCCAGCGCCGGGTACCTCCAGTGGTGAAGAGTGCTTCTGTGTCGCTGCATCTAAAGCTTCTGATCATGATGCGTAAGGCTTAACGTTATTCGTTAAGATCGAGTATACGCTCCTTTTCCCTGCATTCAACCGTTGATTGAATACCTCATTCGAAAAGCTGTGCTGCGTGCGATCTGAAGCAGAGACGAAGGAGGGCGGCATCCCTAGATTAGCGCCTGCTCAGGGAGAGACTATGCCCTGAACCTAGTAGACCGCGATGCCTGTGTGGAGATCTTTCGAGCAGGATGAGCTCAGAGTGAGCGTCATGTAGGAGGAAGTGGCACGCCTGCAGGTGCTGGCTGACTCGGCCTATTAAGATGCGATCGGCTACCAGTGCCAGGCGGCCAGCCTGGGCTAAACGACAACTCACCGAGGGAGCAGGATGATAGGGGCGGGCAACTAAGTGATGCCGGACCCTCCGCTGTACCGGCAGGCCAGGGACTTCCGTCGTGCTTATCTAGAGGCGCGTACAACGTCCCATCATCATTCGTCTAGCTGAAACGTAACCGTCCGGCCAACTCACCTTCCTGATCCCGACGCCAAAGGCGATGGTGTCCACCTAATTTAAGTGGACACCATTTCTAGCCTTTTAAGCGGGTCTTTCCATGCAGCCACAACGCCGTTCCTATTCCAAATCCTTCAAGGCTCAAGTTGTCCAAGAGTGCGCTCAGCCCGGCGCGTCGATTGCCAGCGTCGCGCAGCACCACAGCCTTGACGCGAACCTCGTCCATAAATGGATTCGGGTACAAACGAACAAAGCCATGGGGCTGCAACCTGCTTTCATTCCGCTACCTTTGCAACTCGCCGGAGGGCATTCCCAGGCTCCGTCATCGAGCATCTGCATTGAAATACAGAACCCACGTGGCACCGTCAAGGTGAACTGGCCGACCGAAAGCGCTGCCGCCTGTGCCACCTTTCTGCGGGACCTGTTGCGGTGATTCGAATCGACGCGATCTGGCTCGCCACCGAGCCGATAGACATGCGCGCCGGCACCGAAACGGCGTTAGCCCGGGTCATTGCCGTGTTCGGTGCGGCGAAGCCGCACTGTGCTTATCTGTTCGCCAATCGCCGCGCAAATCGGATGAAAGTTCTGGTGCATGACGGCGTGGGCATCTGGCTTGCGGCGCGAAGGCTGAACCAGGGCAAGTTTCGCTGGCCAGGTATCCGGCACGGCTCGGAAGTCGAACTCGACAGCGAGCAACTTCAGGCTTTAGTGTTGGGGTTGCCTTGGCAACGAGTTGGCACGGGCGGTGCGATCACAGTACTTTAGCACCTGCCATTAGCCCATCGGTTTATCGCCGCTGATCGCCTGTCTTGGCACAATCAGCAGCATGACTTCCTTGCCCAACCTCGATCAGATGACACCCGAACAGCTTTGAGCCTTAGCCGAACAAGCTATGCCGTTGCTGTCCCAGGTCGATGCGATGGGCCAGAGGATCCAACGCCTTAAAACGGTCAACGAGCAACTTGCTCACGAGATCGCCATCCTCAAGCGACACAAATTCGCCAAGCGCAGCGAGCAACTGAGTCCCGACCAAGGCAGTCTGCTCGACGATCTGCTCGATACCGATATCGCAGCCATCGAGGCTGAGCTGAAGGCGGTCAATCCGCCACCTGCACCGGACGAGCTACGTCGGAAACCCAAGCGTGCGCCGCTGCCACCGCAGTTCCCACGTACAGTGATCCGTCACGAGCCAGAAAACACCCAGTGCGTCTGCGGCTGCCAACTTCAGCGCATTGGCGACGACGTCAGCGAGAAGCTCGATTACACACCCGGCGTGTTCACCGTTGAGCAGCATGTGCGTGGAAAATGGACGTGCCGCCAGTGCGAAACACTGATCCAGGCGCCTGTACCGGCCCAAGTGATCGACAAGGGCATCCCGACCGCAGGCCTGTTGGCCCATGTGATGGTGGCGAAGTTCGCCGACCATTTACCGCTGTGCCGGCAGGAGAGGATTTTTGGTCGGGTCGGGCTGGCGATTGCCCGCTCGACACTGGCGCAATGGGTCGGACAGACCGGTGTGCAACTCCAGCCTCTAATCGATGCGCTGCGTGAACAAGTGTTGGCCCAGGGCGTGATCCACGCCGATGAAACTCCGGTTCAGATGCTTGCGCCAGGCGAGAAGAAAACCCATCGCGCTTACGTCTGGGCTTACTGCACCACGCCGTTTTCGGCACTCAAAGCTGTGGTTTATGACTTCAGTCCCAGCCGTGCAGGCGAGCATGCGCGCAACTTCCTTGGGCAATGGAGCGGCAAGTTGGTCTGCGACGATTTTGCTGGCTACAAAGCCGGTTTCGAGAAAGGCATCACCGAAATTGGCTGCATGGCCCACGCCCGCCGCAAGTTCTTCGATCTGCACGTGGCGAACAAAAGTCAACTGGCTGAACAAGCGCTGTACTTCATTGGCGGCTTGTACGAAGTCGAACGTCAAGCTCGGGACATGACCGATAAGGATCGCTGGCGAATACGCCAGGACAAGGCAGCTCCAATCATCAAAACGCTGCATGACTGGATGTTGGCCCAGCGTGATCTGGTGCCCAACGGATCAGCAACGGCCAAGGCCCTCGATTACAGCCTTAAACGCTGGGTAGCGCTGACGCGCTACCTGAAAAACGGGGCCGTGCCCATCGACAACAACCCAGTGGAGAACCAGATCCGACCATGGGCCCTTGGGCGCTTGAACTGGTTGTTTGCCGGGTCGCTTCGCAGTGGCAAACGGGCGGCGGCGATCATGAGTCTGATCCAGTCGGCACGCATGAACGGGCATGATCCGTATGCTTATCTGAAAGATGTGCTGACACGGCTGCCGACACAGCGGGCGAGTGAGATCGAAGAGCTGCTGCCGCATCGATGGCAACTAATTTAGATGCGCGAGATGAGATGCCCCGGCGCTTATAAAGCAGGAACACTGTCTTCACCGGACGCTCGCACTCAGTAGGCTTATAAGGAGGGAGTGTTCGTGCTCCCCAGAATTCGCATCAAGAAAAACCATATCCTGACTAATACCCTGAGAGCTAGAAACACCTAAGACGAACTCTCGTCCCGTAGATACAGCGAGCTTCTGCGCAAAAGGAATCAAGCGGTTGGCCTGCTCGATGCCATAGTTCTCAATAGGAAGATTCAACCCAATAGACCAATCGGGCGAATCAATCTCAGATACGCTCTCATCGCGTTCGTGTTTTTGGTTTACGAGGAATGCTCCCAGCTCAGACCATTCGCAAACGAGACCATTGAACGCAGCCACAAGCTCTGCCTCGACAGCGTCGTTGTCGCTGCCATCTACATATAGATAAAGCATCTGTTCTGAGTGTCCGAGGGCTAGAAATCCTATGATAGCGCTAATGCACTCCAATTGTGAGCAGATGCCCATCATCGTGCTTATAGCTGCATCGGGTAGATGACTTCGCTGGACGCTTACGCTGAAACCCCATCCAGGCGCAGCGTTAACGAAATACTGCACCGGTTAGTACGCTGCCAAGTCCAAACGAAAAAGCCCAGTAAAAACTGGGCTTTTCGTCTTAATCTGGTGCCCCGAGCCGGCATCGAACTGAGTTTCGCCCGCCTTCACCCCCTTCCACTAATCCCCGTGAAACCACGGCCTACCTTGTAAATCTCCTTCACCTCCTTTCACTTCGTTTCGCTCCCTGCCACGATTTTTTAGTACATTAGCTAGTACATCACGATACGGATGGACTAGATGCCTCTCACCGATACCGCCGTCCGGCAGGCCAAGCCGCGGGACAAGGACTACACCCTGAACGACACTGACGGCCTGTCCTTGTTCGTGAAGGCCAATGGTACGAAGTCCTGGCACTTCAGATTCGTGTGGCACGGCAAACAGCCACGCATATCGCTGGGCACCTATCCTGAGATCACGCTTCGCGATGCGCGCGGCCTGCGCGATGAGAGTCGTGCGCTGGTGGCCAAGGGTGTGGACCCGAGAACCCATCGCCGCGAGCAGCGCATGGAGGCTCAGGCCAACGTCGCCAACGTCTTCGAGTCAGTGGTAGAGCGGTGGTATGACTTCAAGTGCGATCGCCTGGCTTCAGACTCGAAGCGGGGAGCCGCTTTTCAACTGCGCCTGTACCTGAACAAGGACATCCTGCCGGTGCTGGGCAAGCTGCCCATCATCGAGATTTCACGCGGCGATGTGCTGCAGGTCATGAAGAGGATCGAGCAGCGCAAGGCGTTGAACATCGCTCGCAAGACCAGGACGTGGCTCAACGAGATTTTCCGGTTCGCCATCGCTGAAGGTGTGATCGAAACCAATCCCGCCGCTGATCTGGATATCGTGGCCAGGTTAGAACCCCCAGCCCAGCACAACCCGATCTTGCGCGGAGATGAGATCAAGGAGTTTATGCAGAAGCTTCGCGCTGCCCCGATCAAGGAATACACCCGCAGCGCCATCAAAATCTTGCTGCTGACCGGGGTGAGGACTATCGAGCTGCGCAAGGCAACCATCGATCAGTTCGACTTCGACGAAATGCTTTGGTCGGTGCCGGCTGACCACGTAAAGCAGTTGAGATCGAGGGTACGTACAGAAAGCGGGGGAATTCCGCCCTATCTGGTGCCGTTGTCACGGCAGGCGGTGGAAGAGGTGCGCAAGGTGCATGAAGCGACCGGTCGCTATCGGCTGATTCTGCCGGGCAGGCACGACCAGACGCAGCCGATCAGCGACGGTACGATCAACATTGCAATTAAGCGCATGGGATATCAGGGCAGGCTAACCGGCCACGGTCTGCGCGGCACGCTGTCGACGGCACTGAACGAGATGGGCTACAACTCGGATTGGATCGAGGCGCAGCTATCGCACGCTGGAGACAACAAGATCCGTGGGACCTATAACCACGCACAGTACGTGGAGCAGCGGCGGAAGATGATGCAGGAATGGGCAGACTATCTCGACGGATTGGAGGATAGGGTAGAGCCGATCAGCTGACGCGCTTGAGTCTGACCAGCTCGTTTACCCAGGCGACCACTTCAGACCTCACCCAGGCCACGCCATGAATGCTCAGCTTCACCTGGCGGGGAAACTCGCCGCGGGCCATCTTGTTGTAGATCGAGGTGGTGCCCAGGCCAGTGATGCGGCGAACCTCAGGCAGCTTGATCATTTCGACTTCGTTCATGAGTATCTCCGAGCCGCCGCAGCGGCAGGTTGGTGGTATGTGTTGAGGCTGCGACGCTATAGATGGGCGCCGGCCTCGAGCAGGCCGTCGCGATCCTCGCGCAGGTTGTCGCGCTCGGTGGCCAGGCCTTGGATTTGGCGGTGCAGGTAGTGGACGATGGACTCGCCGCAGCGCAAGTCGCCGGGGATAGCGCGGCCTTTGAGCATGCCTTCCAGTTCGACCAAAGTGAATTGTTCGATCATGGCTGCACCTCAGCGGCTTCTGGCAGCTCCTCGAACGAGTAGGTCTTGATGACCCGCTCCTGCACGCCAGCGACCTTGATGAACTTGGCTTCCTTGATCCATGGGTAGGAGCCTGGATCGCTATGATGGCCGCCGCCGCTCATTTCACAGAAGGCGAGGGCGCGCCCATCGGGCAGGATGAAGGCCTTCACGTTGACCTCGTAGTGCCTGCCCCAGCTGTAATGGCTCCACTCGGGGATGCCGCTGGCGTCAACGGCGCCGTAGCGGACTTCGTTGATGGCGTCGTCGTGCTCGTTTTCTTCGAAGATGGCCTCGAGCAGGTCGCCTGGCGCCGCGGCCAGAAAGGCCAGGTCTACATCGGCCTCATGCCCATCATCGTCGGTGAAGGTGTATTCGTAGCCGAACTCTAGACCCTTGCGCATGATGAGCAGCATGGCCAGCTGGCTGGCGCTGAGGGTGTTGAGAGCTTCGTGGATTTTTGTGTCGAGCACAGGAACTCCTTTGTCGCCACACAGCGACAGTGAATAGAGAGGTGGGAGAGCATCAGCGGTTTAGCCGTGACAGGCGACGCTGGCGGTATTACACTCATGCTGAGTCGATGCCCTGAATAGTGATCAGGGAAACGTCGGTTCAGAAAGCGATGCTTGGTTAGTCGAGCATCGTTTTTTTTTGTGAGATAGATTGAGCAGATCACTATTATCTCCAAGTGGCTGGCTTGTATTTATAGATGGTTAGCACTTTCATTGCTACGTCGGTAAATTTTATAGGTGTCAATAAGTTGGATTCATGAAGTCTATTACTGCGATTATTGAGTGGTTTGGTCCATATAGTTTTGCCGAGGCCAAGCAGGCAATGGCTAAAGATTACGGGGATGGATTGTATATGTTTATTGGAAGGCTTTCTGGGGAGGGAAGGTCAAAGCTTCAGTATGTTGGTATTGCGAAAAATTTGAGGACTAGGCTGAATGCTAGGCATCCAGTGCTTGCGCAGTTTTTAGCTGAACATCCGGACTATAGAGGGCTATGGCTAGGTGAGGTGGTTTCTCCTCGCACCCCAGGCAAAAAGCTTAAAGCGACCGATCAAATGCTTGATTTGGCGGAGTGGGCTCACGCGTATTTCTTACAGCTGCCATTGAACACTCAAAAGAAGAAAAGTCCTCCAGAGCGACCTATCGTGGTTTATAATAGATGGTGGAAGACCGACTATCAAACGCCCCACCATGTTCGCCCCAATGGGGCGTGGCCTGATATAATCGATTGGGTTGGAGAAGGTTATCCGGTTAAGTTAGCGTGGTTCGGCGGAAAACTCATACATAAATATGCTGAAGAGTTCAGGGCGTAATTTATCTAGCTGCTGGTTTTCATGGCCAGTAGTACCTGTCTGGCGATAAGTTGAGAGCTAATAAACTGCTATAGTGTTAGCTTACCTCCACCTCCACCTCCACCTAGTCCTGTCGCGCTGATTCATGAAGCGCCTGTACCTGTTCGAGCGCAGCCGTGAGCGAGTCGAGGGTGAAGGTTCGCGCTCCGTGGTTGCTGCCGGATGGGTTTTCTATGGGCATGAGGATACCTATGTGAGAGAGTGAGCTCCCTTCAAAGGAGCTTCCATATGGCAATCAAAGCTGACCCTTCACTTCTCCCTCAGATAGCGGTCGACATAGCGGCCGACCATTTGTTTGATGCAAAGAAGCACATCGATTTCACTTTCGGAGACGGGTACGCAGCTAAGAACCCTGGGCTCGTTGCGGCGTTTCTGAAGGCCGCTGGAGACGGTCACAACACATGCATTTCAGCAATTGCAGTGCAAGAGGCTGCCGAAAGGATCGAAATTGCTCTGCAGTCGATAGCTGATCGCATTTCCTAAGCGGCGATTGATGATTCGCCGATAGTTACCTTCCACGGGTCATTGGCGCGCGCCAATGCAGCCATGGGCGGCGGGCTGACGCTGTTACCGCACATGTGCACCTGCTCGGTCTTGGTGAAAGGCTTGCCGTCGGCGCCGCGATCAATCACGTAGTCGGCGGGGAAGCCCTGGGCCCGGTACAGCTCGTTCGGCTGCAGCATGCGCAGGCAGATGTCGACGATCACGTATGGCGTCCCCTGGACGTACACGGTGACCAGCGCCAGGCGGTCCTTGGTGGTGATGGTCGACAGCGGTTCGTCGCATGGGCTGACGTTGTGGGTGCCGTAGTAGCGGATCAGGAAGGCCGCGACCCGCAGGGCACCCGCTTCATGCTCGGGCGACAGGTGCAGCTCGACTAGCGAACTCTTGCCTCCACCGCCTGCCGTGATGGTCGGGGCAGGCTCGTCGATGGCCTGGCCGATGCTGGCGCCGAACTGGCGCTCCAGGAATGCGGTGGCGATTCCGTGATGCGTGCCGCCGGCGCTGATGGTGTGCAGCGGATCCTCGGTGTCCCGAGCATCGCAATTGCCGCGCAGGTGCACCAGGGAGGCCGTGGCCAGGCGCTGCTGACTGCCCGAGTTGGTGATGGTACTCATGGGGTCATCCATGGCCAGGGCGTGGGTGGTGTTGAATCCGCCGTTGGCCTGCTCCATGAAGGCAGTGCACACGCCCAGGGCATGGGCCGCGCCCGCCGGCCGCTTGTAGTTGCCGCCGCTGGTGATGGTCGGTACCGGCTCGGTGGCAGGTGAACCCTCGCTGTCGAAGCGGAACTTGACCAGATGGGCCGAGGCCAGCGCGTGCCCGTTGCTCGCGGTGACGGTGCCCAGCGGGGCGCCTGCGTCCTTGCAGCCTGCGCCCCAGCGCTGGGCGCCTCCTGGGCGACCCTCGCCATGGGCGGCGGTGATCATCACCGGGCTGGCAACCATCAGCTCGCCGCGGTTGGCGGCCGTCACGGTGGGCATGGGTTCGCCCGGGTCATTCACGCGATCGGCACCCTGGTGGGTGGCCGGCATGATCACCGCGCTCGAGAGGGCATGCTTCACGCCGCCAGCGACGACTGTACCCAACGGCTGGTCCAGGCCGGGAACGCGTGGCGCCTGGCCCTGGCGTTCGCCGTAGCCGGTCTGCACCAGGGTCGGGCTGGCGACAGCAAAGGTGCCGCCCCGTGGCCAGGCGGTAACCGTGCGCAGGGGCTCGCCCAGGGCCTGGACTGTCTCGCCTGACCAGTTGGCGATCGGCACGATGAAGGGGGTAGGGTTGTCCAGCACAAACTTGTGCATGCCCTTGGCCACCCGGCGCAGCGTAGCGTCGGCCAGCGGCTTCTTGCGGCCGAAGATGCTCTTGCTGGATGTGCTCCAGTCGATGCAGTCGGCGGCGGTGAGCCACTTCTTCTGGCCCTTGGCGGGGTTCTTGGCGTGGGTGGGCTCGGGCCACACGATGGGCTGACCATCGCAGCGCGCCAGCATGAACAGGCGTTCGCGGCTGGTCGGCGCACCGTAGTCGCAGGCCTTGAGGATGCGCCACTCCACCTGGTAGCCCATGCCCTCGAGCAGCTGAACGAACCGGCGCCAGGTGGTGCCGCGGCGCTTGGGGTCCGGTACCAGGAACTGCTGGTGCACCGGCACGCGCTCGCCGGGGGCTGCTACGGTGCCGTCCAGTTTCATCACGCGGCCGGTGGCCTTGTCACGCTTGGCGATCAGCCGACCCCAATGCAGTATCTGCTTCACGTTCTCCAGGCTGATGACCCGGGGGCGCTTCTTGCCGGCCCACTTCAACCCGATCCACGAAAGGTTGCGGATCTCGCGCTTGCGCGGCTGCCCGCCAGCGGCCTGGCTGTGGTGGGTGCAGTCTGGCGACATGTGGAACCAGCCGACCGGAAGACCCTGGCACTCGACGTCCGGATCACCGTCGAACACGTCTGTGGTGAAGTGCCGAGCGTGCGGATGATTCACGGTGTGCATGCTGATCGCGGCCGGGCTGTGGTTCTTGGCCACGTTCACCGCGCGGCCCAGGCCCATCTCCAGGCCGGTACCGGCGCCGCCGCCACCGCAGAAGAAGTCCACGACCAGCTCGTCGTCCTGGGGGGCGAAGCCCAGGCCGTACTGGGTCTTGAAGTCGAAGGGGTTGCTTTTGCGTGGTGCAGGCATGGACGTTCCTCGCCGGGTGACGTGACTGAATGGGAAGGGATAGCGGGCGTTCGCGATAAAGCGATGCGGTGCTAATATAGATGTCTCATTGCCATCCCTGTCTGTAAGGAAGCTGACATGAAAAACTCGATCATTCGTCTCAATGACTATCTCTGCTACTTAGCAATTGCGTTCGCTGGCCTTGCCGGATACGCATCGTTGGGGGCCATGGGCGCAATTGGAGGGTTAGTTATCGGCGCCGTATTTGCCGGATTTTGGTTGGTGTTATCCGGTATTTATGACGAACTCAAAAAGCTGACTGCGGGCAAGTAATACGCCATGCCGTTTGGGTACTTATAACTTTCCCCAATGCATGCATTGTTCCCCGTGGCCGGATGCGGCATGGGGGTCGAAAGTGAGGATTTGCTATGCAAAAAGTGGATTTAGATGCGCTGGATCCGGCTCTGGAAAGCGATGCAGATAAGCTTCATCGCGTCGCGAGACTTGGGATTGGTTTAATCCCAGTAGCTGGCGGCCCTATGCTTGAGCTTTTTGGCTCCGTTTTTGAAGCCCCGCTAAACAAACGCAAAACTGAAACGATGATTCAAATCGGTGGGATCATCAATCAGTTGATAGATGAGGGCGTGGTGACGGAAAAAGGCCTTCAGGATAATGAGGCCTTTGTGAGCACGGTTGCTGAGGCTTGCGCAATATCTCTTCGTAATCATCAAGAGGAAAAGCTTGAAGCGCTCCGGAATGCCGTAAGGAATTCAGCGCTTCCGGGATGCCCTACGGATGACTACCGACAACTGTTTCTCAATTTCGTTGATGTATGCACCGTTACTCACATTCGCTTACTACATCTGTTTCACAATCCGGTGCTCTGGTGCCAGAATAAGAATTTGATCCTCCCAAACTGGAGTATGGGCGGGATATCTTCTGTAGCTGAATTTGCATTGCCGGAGCTCAAAGGGCAAGGCGATTTGTACCTATCAATTTGGAAAGATCTTTACCAGCGAGGACTAGTCGACACAGATAGTATGGGTGGGACCATGTCTAGGTCTGGAATGCTTGCCTCTAGAACCACACAACTAGGCGCTCAGCTAATCAACTTCTTGAGTTAGCGCTGACTGCATTTCTAGCGTTATTCGTGCGGAGTCTAACTTCCGCGCCACAGCCGGTGATACCGTGATTTCGTGGCGCGGCGGCTCTAGAAGTGGTAGTGCACGCCCCGGGCCCAGCCCATGCAGGTGATGAATCATCAGCGTCAGTGCCTCGCCCTGTTCCTCGATACCGGCCCACTCCATCAGCTCCAGCAGGGCCTGCTTAGTCCTTGGTCGAACCTTCAAGCGCAGGTCTTCTTCCTGCAGCCTTGCCGATTTCTCTCGCCTGCGCCGGTCGCGCTCGGCCTGTTCCATCGCCATGCGGCGCCTCCTTCAAGCCGCTGGGCGGCAGGGTGAATTGGTCACGCCGCCTGTGCAATTGCAGGGCGCGTTGAATCTTCCTGTTCAAGCTGTATCTCCATGTCTTTGTCGTTCCAGCCGGCGAGCCACCAGCCGCAGTCGACGGTGAGGTGGCCGTAGGGCTGGGAGAGGCGGCACCGGCCCGCTTGGCGATCGGCGCGGCCCTGGTAGTAGGCGGTGGGGTGTTCGAGGCGCGGGGCTCGCTTCTTCATGGCTATGCACCTGAGAGGTGATGGAGCGGCTTGAAGGGGATGTCGTCGTCGAAGTTCGGGCTGTCCGGGCCGTCCATACCCTGCTGGTGCTGCTGGTACTGCCCATTGTTCTGGCTCTGCTGCTGACGCTGCTGGGGTCGTTGTTGCTGCCGCGCCTGCTGCTGGCGACCTTGCTGCTGACCGCCACCCTGGTCATCCTGGCGACCGCCGAGCAGCTGCATCCTGCCCTGCATGTCCACGATGATCTCGGTGGTGTATCGCTTGATGCCGTCCTTCTCCCACTCGCGGGTTTGCAGCTTACCCTCGACGTACACCTGCGAGCCCTTGCGCAGGTACTCGCCGGCGATCTCGGCCAGGCGCCCGAACAGCGAGACGCGGTGCCACTCGGTGCGCTCGACCTTCTGACCGGACTGCTTGTCGGTCCACTGCTCGCTGGTGGCCAGGCTCAGGCTGGTGACCGCGTTTCCGTTCGGCAGGTAGCGGACGTCGGGATCCTGGCCGCAGGTGCCGATTAGGATGACTTTGTTTACTCCACGGGCCATGGGGCCTCCTTACTTGATGCGGATCGAGCTTTCGCCACGTTCCAGGTGAGCCCAGGTCGGTTCGGGGATCAGTTCGTGCTCGCAGTCCTCGCCGGCGGCCATGCGCTTGCGCACTGCATCGTTGTGCTCGCGGCAGGTCTTGAGCTTGGCGGCGATCGCCTTCTTGTCCGGATCTTGGGTCACCTGCACCCGGACCAGGTCGTCGGGCAGCTCGTCCAGCTTGTCGACGATCACCTTCTCAGGCGCCGCCGCCAGGGTGATGGTGAACAGCGGGCGCTTGATCGACTTGAGGTTGGCGGCTTCCATATTGCGGCGCAGGTAGTCGCCGATCTGCGTGACCGCGTTCTTCTTGATGCGCTTGAGTTCGGTCAGGCGCTCGATCTCGGCGTCGATGGCCAGGACCTCGCCGTCGATGTTGCGGCGCAGCATGACGATGTTGTCCGCCTTGTCGCCGAACTCACCTGCGATGCCATCCATGGTGTCTTGGATGGCCTGCTTGAGGCCTTCGTCGTCGGTGTCGGCCATGGCGGCCAACTCCATCATCTGCTTGGTGAGGGGGTAGAGGCTGCTCATGCGGCGCTCTCCTGCTTGAACTTAGGCGTCAGGTCCGCCAACTCCTTCGCAATGCGCTGGACGCCCGTGTCATCCTTGCGGGCAGCCAGGCGGCGCACTGCCGAGTCGTGGATTTTCTTCAGCTCGTAGAGGCTCTGTGCGCCTTGCATGGATTCGACTGTGTTCTTGAGGTAGTCCAGGCGTTCCTGCTTCTGGCGTTCCTCCTCGGCAAGTCGATCATCAGCCTTGCTGATGGCCACTTCATCCCGGACCGCGTCGACATACGCAGCATCGTCGAAGAGACCCAAGTGGATGTCAGCAGCGAACCCAAGAGGCTGAAGGCACTTGCCAATGGCGTCGGTCAGCGACTTCTTGGCAGCCTCCCAGTCGGTAATGATCTTTCCCTGCTGCAGGTGAACGAACGGGGTGTGCCCATACTGCTCGACGGTGCACTTCTGGCCATCCTTGCCCAGGTACCAGAGCTGTACCTTCAGCGTGTGCAGCTTCGCGTTGATTCTGGGCGCATCTGGCCACTCCTTGGTCGGAGCCTGGAGCGGACCACCTTCGTCGAAGCGGTCTTCAAGCACCGTCCAGCCCCAGCCTTCACCGCAAGGGCCGAACACCTCTGTGGCCTTGCGCATAAGGTAGGTAGGTTTGATGGCGGTACCGCGGAAGCCGCCCATTCCGGTGAAATTCTTGGTAGCACTGGGGTCGGTCGTTCCGACTTGATCCCAGATACGCATGTTTGTGTTGGACATGGCTGTACCTCGCGCCGTCGTCACGATAGGGCGCTGATGGGGGAGGGGTTACTGGGTGATGAGGTCGGCTAGGGCGCCGAACAGCATCAAGGCGGTGCAGGCGGTGAGCATGCGGAAGGAGCCGCGCCAGAAGACTAGGCGCCGGGCCTGTTGTCGATTCATGGCACGGGCCTCAGTTGCGCCGCCACTAGCTCGTGCAGGGCCTTGCCGTTTCGGCTGATGCGACCGCCTCGGAGCTGCCATTTCTTGGTGCTGGGCCAGCAGTCGATCGCCCGCCCATCAGGCAGGGTCAGCACAACGTGGAAACCGTTGTTGTGCTTCTTGTGGGCGACCCCAGTGCGCACCAGCCAGGCCTCAAAGCGCTGCATGGCCTCGGCCTTCATGCGCTTCTTGTGGCCCTTAGCGTTCGGCCAGCTACCTTCTCCGCCGCAGTTGCTGCAGCACCTGGAGTAGCCGACGTCCTCACCGATGTACTCGCAGCAACTCATGCAGTGACTGCCGTCTTCGATGTTGTCCTCGTAGAAGCTCACGCCCGCACCTCATAGCCGACCGTCCACTCGCCGCAAAGGCAGGCGCGGCAGCTCCAGGCCAACGGGTTTTCAATGCTGGCCAGCGCCGCTGCGTGCATCGCCGCAGCGAAGGTCGGACCCTTGAACAGCATCAGCACACGGTCACCGGGCAGAGCTTGGGCCTCGGGCAGCTCGGCGACCTGCTCGTCGATCAAGGTTGGGAAAAGGGGAGTGCTCATGCTGCCTCCATGCGCTGGTCAACGACCTTGTTCAGGCGCTCGTGATAGTGGTCGAACTCAGGGAAGGTGATGCGCTGGTCGGCCATCATCGCGTTCAGCTGAAGCTGCACCAGGGCAGCGCAGCCAACCGGTGTGGCCGGATCGGAAAGAGCTTCAAGCTCCTTGTCGATCAGGATGTACGGGCTCACAGGGACTCGGCCTCGGCCAGAACCCCGTCGGCCGCCAGCGGCTCGAGCAGCTCGCGGGCGATCTCGCGCAGCTTGGCCTCTGGAATGACCTGGGCCGACGCGGCGCGAACGTCACACGGCACGCCGCTGCGCCCGACCAAGACCAGCAGGCCCAAGGCAGCAGGCCCGGCGCTGGCGTCCACGCCGCCGTCGGTGATGAAGTGGTCGATCGCCTCGGCGAAGTCCTGATGGGTGACGCCCTGGGCTTTGCGGAAGCGCCGTTGAAACGTCACGTCCTGGCGGTCCAGCAGGGTCTCGACCGCGTTGTCGACCCAGGCGCGCTGGGCCGCTTCCTCGACCGTCTCGCTCACCTGGCAGGGCAGGCGGTTGTCGAACTCGAACTGTGCTGCGTGAAGTGCTTGCATGATCGCCTCCAGGGCGTTGATGCGGCCGCATTGGTCGGGCACCAGGCGCAGTGACCAAACTGGGCGTGAAAAGCCAGCCTGGTACCCGCCAATGCGGTCGATGTGAAGGGAGATGGTGTGGGGGTGCATCGGAGCGCGCCCTGCATGACGTTTGCCGACCATTGCTATCGCGCAGGTCGACGGTACTCAAGGCGCGCTCCGATGCACCCTGCGATGGGGAGCAGGGCATCGGGCAGTTAACGTCAGGCGGACGTGGCGCTGGTTGTTCAGTGCTGCAGCGCGCCCCGGCCAAATGGCTTGAAGCAGCAGGCGCAGACTGCAACGCCAGTTTCCTGCTCCAGCTCAATGCTGCGTGCAGTGCTCCGGTAAGTGTTCGCAGCGAAGGTAAGGCCGGCGCGCTCAGCTTGATCAGCGGCCTGCAGCCACGCAGCAATCGCTGGGTGCGGGGCTGGCTTGGGCGCCAGTTCGATCTCGATCTGCATCGTCTTGCCCTCCAGGGCGGTTGATTCAGTGGATTCCCCCTGATGCGCCCCGCTTGAGGCGCACCGGGCGATCTTCTGTCTCGCCGCGACCCGCTACTGGCGTCGGTCGCTGGCTTCAATCGTTCTGTCAAAGAGCTTTTTCAGGTCGGTTCCGCTTGATGCTTTCGCCTTGCGGGGCCTGGATCGACACTTCGCTGTCGTCTGCTATCTGGCGTGTCCAGATGGTGTGAGGCTTGAGGGCCTCCCGAGGGGCTGTGTAGCGCCTCGATGGAGTGAACATTAGGCATTCCTTCTTTTGCAGTCAATAGGCATCCCTAACTTTTTTTTCAGGCTGCATGAAAAAGCCCGCACTGGGCGGGCTTGGAGAAGCGTAAATTTGACCTACTGGCCTGCAGATGTCCTCTGCTCCATGGCGCACCTGTTCAGCTTGACCATGTTGGGCGCCATGCCTGATAGGTCAACGCGCCAGGTTGGCTCGCGTCCGTCCGCCAGCGACACCATGAGCCAGCCTGTTTCACGGAGCTTGGACACGAACGCTACGGTGGCTTCCGCCGGGATAGTGGCGTCGATCACCTGGCCGGACCGGAAACCGTTGAGGGTCAGCGGATTGCCGTCTGGAAACTCTACGTCGAATTTGCCCCATGTGTTCCGTGGGTAGTCCCAGCCCTCTCGACGCAGCTTGATGTGCACCAGGTTCTGGTCGCTGTATTTCTGGACCAGCAGCATCGGGCTATCCCGGCCAACCGGGGTTACAAAGACAGAGCAAACGCTCCTCCCTTGCTTGTCGAAGTCTTTCGAGAATTCCACGACAGTCGGGCCGCGGGGCCAGCCAGCAGCTGATTCTGAAGCAGGCTGAGGGTTGGGGTGGGCTGTGGGCGAAGCCGCAGAGAAGATCCAGTAGAGGGCACCGAAGCACGCGCCCGCGACGATGAAATTCTTGAGGGCAGAGAGGGCAAGGGATCTCTGCCTTGGTCGCGCCATGGGCCTGCCGCAGCCAGGGCATGCAGCAGCAGAGTCTGATATTTCGCGATGGCAGTCAGGGCAGACAATGAGCGGCATGGGGATCCTTTCTTACGCCGGTAAAGGCCTCATTCTACCACCTACACCATGAACACCGACTTGGGCATTTTGCCGTCAACCACGGTCCCTACAACCTCCCATGTGTCGTCCACAGCCTTGGTGGGGTAGGCGCTGTTCAGTGGCTTCAGGTAAAGCTCGCCCGCATCTCGAATCAGCTGCTTGAAGGTCGCTTCGTTCGAGTCGATCATCCTGGCCACCACGAACTGCCCGGATCTGGGCTCAATGTCTGGTGCTACCAGGATGATAGTGCCCTCAGGGAAAGACGTGCCAGAGGTGGACGTCATCGAGTTGCCTGAAACGCGCAGCCAGAAAGCATCCTCGCCAGCCCATACGTCCGAGGTGTGCTGCGGGCACAGCGCTACATTTCCCATGTCGATCGCCTCCCTGGCACTGCCGGCTTGAACCCAGCTGATTTCTGGATACGAGAAAGCCCTTGTGGGCTGAAGGGTCAGCTCAACGTTAGAAGGCTCAGGCTCCTGCGAGGAGCCACGTTTCATCGGCCCTCTTCCGGTGGCAAGCCAAGTAGGCGATACGCGCAGAAAATCCGCTGCCGCAAGCAGGTTCTGCCCCTCAATGGTCTTGGTCTTGCCGGAAAGCCAGTCGTGCACGGACGGCGGCTTCACCTTGCAGGCGCGGGCTAGCGCGGCCTGCGAAACCTTGGGCGGCCCGGCCATGATTTGTCGGAGTCGTTCTTGAAGTGTGCTCATTAGGCGAGCCTAACACTGTCCATCTAAGGTATTCCTATTGACCTGTGTGAAAGGTATGCCTAATATCCCTACCTAAGATTCCAGCCGGAGATATCAGGCATGAACCCCAGCGCAATTATTGACGCCCTGGGCGGGACATTTCGCGTAGCCGAGCTGTGTGAGGTGCGCCCGCCATCGGTGAGCGATTGGAAAAAGCACGGCATTCCCCGTGCACGAATGATGTTTCTGCGCGTAGCACGCCCAGAGGTCTTCAAGGCGCTCGAAGAAGAAGCCCTGAAAGACCCTGCACGGCCAGCTTCTGGCGCAAAGAAAACAGCCGCCTAACCCACCACCCAGCAAGGAGCAGTACCCACATGAGCTTCATGGACCCCGAAACCCAGCGTCGAGACATCGCCAGGAAGGTCCGTCTCTATCCGTTGCTTGATCGGCAGCTGAGACGCGCAGCCGACAAGAGCCGACGCGAATATGCCACCTACTTGTTCGAGATGCTCGAGTGGGCGGCAGTGAACGGCGCAATCGAAGCGCTGATGCCCGACGAAGTGAAGGATATCGCGGGCTAGAGGCCCTCAGGAGGGCACGATGGAATTTTCTGAGAAGAACGTGCCGCCAGAGACCAGAGCCAAGATTCATCGCCTGATGGAAGCCCGAGGTTGGACATTCGAGGAGGCCGTGAACGAGGTCTTTATCGAAGCAGTTGCATCTGGCGGGACTGCCTTTGCTGGCAGGAGAAAGGCACCGGTTCTGGAGCTGGTGGGACTCAAGAGACCCTCTGCTGGATAGGTGAGGGCCTCAACAAGGGGCCTCTAGAGGGCCTCAACCAAATCGCAGAGACAAAAAAGCCGGGATTGCGGCCCGGCTCTCTGCAATACACAACATGTTCAGGGAATTATGCATATGCAGACCCAAAGTGTACAGGCCCTAAACCGGCCCGCGCCACAAAATGCGAACCACAATTTCGTGGCGCGCACGATGTCATCGCTCGAAATTGCCGAGCTGACCGGGAAGGCGCACAAGCACGTGCTGGCCGACATCCGTTCCATGCTCACTGACCTGGAAATTGACTGGGCCGAACTTTCGGCTCAGTACAAAGACAGCACCGGGCGTAGCCTGCCGTGCTTTAACCTCGACCGTGAGATGACCGACACCTTGCTGACCGGCTACAGCGCCAAGATGCGGCTGGCCGTCATCAAGCGCTGGCGCGAGCTGGAAGCACAGGTTGCCCTGGCGCTGCCCGACTTCACCAACCCAGTCGCCGCCGCGCGCGCCTGGGCGGACCAGGTCGAGCAGAAGCAGGAAGCCGAGAAGGCCCGCCTGCTGCTGACCGTCGAAGTCCAGGCCCAGGCCAAGAAGATCGACCACCTGGAAAACCTGTTCAAGGAGGGCATGACCGCCACCCAGTTCTGCAAGGGACTCAATGGGGTCAACGTGATGCAGGTGGGTCACTTCCTCGAGCGCCGCAACTGGCTCTACAACGAGAGCAAGTCAAGCACCCGCTGGCGCGTGGGCTCGTATGCCCGCGACCGCTACATGACCGAGTACCAACAGGAAATCACCCCGCACGGGCGCGAAGCCTTCATCAGCTACACACCCATCCTGCTGCGCAAGGGCGCCGCTCGCCTATACGAGCTGTACCTGGCCGGCGAGCTGCCCATGAAGAAGAACTGGGACGGCCTGCACACCCATGACAAAGCCGTACGGGGTGCAGCATGAACGAAGTGCACCGCTACAAGGCCGTCAAGATGCTTTCTGAAGCCGGCAATCGAATCACCTACAGCCCTCACGGGCCCGATGTGGTGATGGCCGAGGTATATGACCAGCTCAAGGCCGAGGTTCAGAGCCTGCGCAACACCTGTGCGCGTGCAAGCGCATGTATGGATCGCTGGGCAGCTGGGCATGCTTTCGACCCAGATGGGCCGGGCGGGCGAATCCGCGCGGAGCTTTTCGACGCATACCGCCCAGGTGTGCGCGATAGCTTGGCGCGCCTTGACGCGCTCATCGAAGCGGAGCGCGGCCAATGACTGATATTCCGCGCCAGTTCAAGGGCGTCTGGATCCCTGCTGAGGTCTGGCTGGACCACTCCCTGTCGATCACCGAGAAGGTGATGATGGTCGAGATCGGTAGCCTGCAAGACCCCAAGCGGGGTTGCTACGCCAGCAACAGCCATTTCGCCAGGTTCTTCGGCCTGTCGAACTCCCGTGTCTCCGAGATCATCAGTTCGCTGTCTGCCAAGGGCCTATTGCGGGTCGAGTTGATCCGCGATGGTCGCCAGGTTGTGGAGCGCCGCGTTCGCCTCACTGACCTATTCGGAAAATCGAATACCTATTCGGAAAACGCTTCGACCCTATTCGGAAAACGCGGTGACCCCTATTCGGAAAACACGCAGGGAAGTAATACACAGAGCAACAGTACATCTGAGGGTGTAGGGCGCGCCCCTGCCAAGGCAGCGTCGCCCGCTTCGCGCAAGGCACCGAAGTTCGATCCCCTGACTGCCAAGCCCTGCAACGTCAGCGAGCAGACCTGGGCGGACTGGTGCCAGCACCGCGTGGAGATCCGCAAGCCACTGACCGCCAAGACGTGCGAGCAGCAGGCCAAGGCCCTGGCCAATCACCCGGCGCCCGACGCCGTGCTCAACCTTTCCATCAGCAACGGCTGGACCGGCCTGTTCCCGGACAAGGTGCTGGCCGGTGCACAGCAGCGCTCTGGCCGTACAAACGGCCCGGACTTCGACGACACCAGCTGGGCAAACGACTTGGGTGATCTATGAGCAAGCCAAGACCAACACAAAGCGTTCAGGCGCTGATCGGCAACGTGAACGATCGTGTCCAGCTCGTTGAGAAGATGGGGAACATACCTGCGCCGGCAGCCCCGGCCCAGCCCAAGAAGCTGGACCCAGGCACTATCAACGTGGTGAACAGCTTGTTCCGCGAGCTGCAGGCCATCTTCCCTGCCTGGAAACAGGCCTGGCCGGATGATCTGGCCTTGGGCGCGGCCAAGCGCAGCTGGATGAAGGCGTTCATGGACGCGCAGATACACGACATCGACCAGATCGTTTTCGGCATCCAGCGTTGCCGTGCCCTTGGCAGCCCTTTCGCACCGAGCGCTGGCGAGTTCATCGCCATGTGCTTGCCCACAGCCGAATCGTTGGGCATCCCGAGCCACAACCTGGCATTTCGTGAGGCGCTGGTGAACCTGCACCCGAGTCGGTCTGGCGCCCGCACCTGGTCCCATGAAGCTGTGCGTCACGCCGCCCTGCAATGCGAGATGTACAACCTGGCCGACCTGCTGCCGGAGAAGGCGCGCGCCGTGTTCGACCGGGCTTATGACATCACCATCCGAGCGCTGGTCGAGGGCCGTC
Organism: Pseudomonas monteilii; assembly: GCA_001534745.1. NCBI lineage: Bacteria > Pseudomonadati > Pseudomonadota > Gammaproteobacteria > Pseudomonadales > Pseudomonadaceae > Pseudomonas > Pseudomonas alabamensis. Next base: position 2,760,827 of record CP013997.1, on the reverse strand, counting down.
CACTCGAGCCGGTGCTGACCGGGATCGGCCACGACAGCCAGAAAACCGAGCTGCAGCTGGCCGAGGAGTACGGCGAGTGGCGCCTGGGCCAGGCCATGAGCCGCCAGGCGATCCCCTCCAACCCTCAAGCCTGCCGCGCGCTGCTGCTGGCCAAGTTGAATATCAAGCGCGGTCCTGTGGCCGGCAAGGAGTGCAAGTGAAAACGCACTTTGATCCCCAGCCCCAGAGCGATGAGTCGAGCGAGCAGGCTTCTTGCGGCACTTGGCTGGGCGAGGCGAGCAACCTCACTGGCGAGTGGTCCCGGGTTGACTGTCGGCGCTGCCTGGCCCGCAAGGAGAAAATCTCGGCGGCAGTGGCAGCCGAGGAAAACGCAATCGTCGAGCAAATGGGCCACATGGCCGCCTTCATGCGGGAGTGCAAGTGATGCCAGTTATTCGATCCCCGCGCGGTGCGACCCATGCTTACGCCCTTGGCTCTTACTACGAGGCTTTCTGGATGCGCGTCGGCAGGCAGGTATTCGCTTTCAACCTGTATCGCAATGAGTGGCTGCTGACCAACCACAAGCCGTCATTCCTGGCCAGCTTCAAGCCGCTGAACGTCTTTGAGATGCACCCGGACACCGCTACCTCTCGGCGCCAATTTCAGGAGCAGCACTGATGGACACCAACAAGATGCGCGACGTCAGCCGAGAGCAGTTCGAACATCACTACCTCGTCGAGCTTAGCTACGAAGAGTGCGACTTCCACATGGATGGCGATCGCTATGTCTGGCAGGCAACCGAGGACCGCTGGTACGCCTGGCAGGCCTCTCGCGCCGCCGTGGTGGTGGAGCTGCCAGACCCTAACGAGGTACACGACACCGGCGACTACTGCGCAGAAGCAATTGATGCGATCGAGGCCCAGGGCCTGAAGGTGCTGCCATGACCATCGACAAAGCAAAACTACGCGCAGCCGCCGTCGACTGGGGCCATCACCCAATGGAGATCACAGGCGATGACATGCTGGAGCTGCTCGTGGAGATCGAGCGTATCGGCGCTGACCGCAAGGCCTGCTGGGAAGAGTTCAAGGTTCAAGGGCGGCGGCTTGACCAGCTCAAGGCCGAGAACGAGGCACTACGCGATGGCGCCAATTTCCGCGCAATCCAAAGCCTGCGCGCTGACTGCGATGCGCTGCGCAAGGATGCCGAGCGGTACCGGTGGCTGAATCGTCAGCGCTCAGGTACTTGGAAAGAGGTTGCTGAGATCCCGATGAATCGTACTGACGCTTTCATCGACGCGGCCATGGCCAAGGAGTCGAGCCATGGCTGACCTAATCGCGAAACCTCGACACTTCTGGTCGTCTGGGCCGGCTCGAGTGCGGGAGGTCTGCCGCCTGGCCTATCTCTTCGCTACCGAGCTGGCTGTTGCTGGTGCCATCGAGATCATCGTGCGCCCGGTCAAGTCCCGGCGCACGCTCGAGCAGAACGCCAAGCTATGGGCCATGTTGGGCGATATAGCGCGCCAGGTGGACTGGCCGGTGAACGGGGTCATGCAGAAGCTGGACGCCGAGGACTGGAAAACGCTCATGACCGCCGCTGCCCGCCAGGAGGTGCGCATGGCTTCGGGCATCAACGGCGGTGTGGTGATGTTGGGCGTCAGTACCAAGCGCATGACCGTAGCCGAGCTGGGCGACGTGATCGAGTGCATGTATGTGTTCGGCGCCGAGCGTGGGGTGCACTGGACTGAACCGAAGGGCCGAATGCCCGAGCAATGGGAGGCCGCAGCGTGAGCCATCAATTCAAGCCAGGTGACCTGGCGCTGACCCTGGTCCCGGATGCAGTAGTCGCCCAAGGCAGCCAGGTTGAGATCGTGAAGGGAATTGCGAAGGGTGAGACGCTCTCCATCAAGGGCCGTCCTTCCTTCGTTGCGCCGACTGCTGGATGGTTCGTCACGTGCCCCAGCCTGAGCCCGAAGATGACCGCATATGGTGATGGTGAACTCATGCCGTTATCTGGAAAGTTCGAGCCAGAGCAGCTGAAAGCCAGGGAGGTCGAGCCGTGCGTGTGACCAGCAAGAAACTGCGAGACAGCGCGCGCGGCCAGGACTGCACGGTCCGCATCCCCGGCATCTGTAACTTCAACCCGGAGACGACCGTGCTGGCGCACCTGCCATGCGGCCAGAAGGGTATGGGCATGAAGGGCTTCGACACCGTGGCCGTCTACGCCTGCTCGGCCTGCCATGACGTGCTCGACGGGCGCGGCCTGGGTGAGGTGGACTGGTCGGACATGCCGCGCGCGATCGCCGAGACGCACGAAGCGCTGATCCGCGCGGGCATCCTGACTGTGAAGGGGGCGGCGTGATCACTCAGAAGCCACCGTTTCGCAACCCAGGCCCACGCAAGCGCCCGGCTGATCATGAAGGCCAGGAACAGGCCGCGCTGATCAAAGAGATCGAGCTGCGTTACCCGGCCGTGGCCAAGCTGATCTACCACGTTCCCAACGGCGGACACCGGCACAAGCTGGTGGCGATCAAGCTCAAGGCCCAGGGCGTGCGTGCGGGCGTTCCCGACCTGGTGCTGCCGATGGCGCGCGGTGGGTACTTCGGCCTGTACATCGAGTTCAAGGCCACGCCGCCGAATGACGCAGAGATCAGTCCCTCCCAGCACAGCTGCATCCAGGCGCTGAACGAGCAGGGGTACCTGGCCGTGGTGTGCCGTGGCCACTTCGAAGCGATGCAGACGCTTAGGGCTTACTTGGCGCTGGCGCCGACGCCACGGGTGGCAGCATGAAGAAGAGCCACGGGCCTGCCTTGCGCAAGGCGATGATCGAGCTGGCGCCGTGCACCTGGTGCCGGGGCGAGGGGATCACCCGTGGCGTCTTTCACGATCTGGCCTGCGACCAATGCAACGCCTCCGGCTGGGTGAATGCTGCCACAGGGGAGGCGGTACCGCTCGAGGAGCTGGTGACCCAACTGAACATGAAGCTGCGTGCCATGAGCAGGCAGCTCGAGCAAGCGACCAGGCGCCAGCCAGATGGAGCTGGCGCCGACTACCGATCGAATAACCGCCGCGGTGCCGGCGGAACGAACTACACCGGGGATTGAGGGGAAGGGCATGATCTACAGCAGCGTATCGGGTGCAGTGGTTGCTGCTCTGGCAGCAGGGGAAAAGGGGGCAGCGAAGGGGCAGGCCTGGCAGAAGCTCTACAAGTCGGCAGAGGAAGATGGGGGGTGCTTGGCTACGCTGGGCGCTCAGGCGCATGACGTAGACCGCTCGCAGGTGGACTACTGGCTGGCTGCACGCCTGCATCACCTGCTCATCCCTCGGCATTGGAACGCCTTGAAGGCGAAGTACGCCACCAGCAAGGCCAAGAAGATCCAGGGTATTTCCGCCATCACGCCCTTGATCGCCAGCCCTGCGCCGCCGCTCTTCATCTACAAGGCAGTCACCGCCTGGGCAATACCGAAACTGAAGGGCGCTCGACGAAAAGGCCCGCGATCGGTGTCGGTCGATATCCCGCTCGATGCGTCGGAATGGCGCCGCGACAGCCTGGTCAATGCAGCCATTGCTGCAGGGCACGCCGAACGAAAGAAGGTAGAAGCCATTGCCGAAGACCTGATCATTCTTCCGGACAGCTTCTACGACATGAACACATGGGACTTGGAGGCCAATTCGGAACCGACACGGTACCGCTGGCGCGCCGGGATCAAGGAAAAGCTCGACGGCATGATCAACGATGCGCTGACTGAGGTCAGGGCGATTCTCCATGCTGAAGGATTGCTGGACAGGGACGCTGCGTAATTGCTTGTTGACATTGCTGAGAGAGTGAGAGAAATTAGCGCCATCCTGTCATTCCTGCGCACGTTGAGGACTGACCAAGAAAGCACGGCCATTGTGCCGGGTTTTTTGTTGACAGAAAATTCTAGCGCCTATATATAGCGATCGCCCAGTTAGCCTATTTGAGGTGCGATAGTGATCGACTTTATTGATGACGAGCCAGAGCACGAGCTAGAACCAGAATTAGAACCAGAACCAGAACTGGAGCGCGTCTATGACGGCGACTTCGCGGTAGAGGATGATGACGAGGAGCCGGGCGACCCGTTTTATGATTCTCCGTACGATGATGACGAAGATGAAGAAGACGAGTATGAGAAAGACAATAGGGAAGGGTGGGAACACAATATTGAAAAATGGAATGATCTCTGACCTAAATCCTTGATTCTAAGAAAGCCCGGCCGTTTAGCTGGGCTTTTTCTTTTCTGAGCCCTGGCAAATGCTAGGGCTTTTTTTCTGGAGAACTCGATGGACCCGACCGACCTCGGCCCAGGCACAGCCACCTGGCTGGGCGGCACGGGCACTGTACTGCTGGGCGCTTTTCTCTGGTTGCGCAAATTCCTCTCGAAGGACGCAGCCGACCGCGCCATGGACAACGCCGACATTGGTACCGTCCGCCGTCTGAATGAACTGCTCGACTCTGAGCGCGAGGCCCGCAAACAGGCTGAAGCGCGTGCCGACCAGTTCGCCAAAGAGCGGAATGACCTGGCCGCCCTGGTTGGTCGCATGGAAGGCAAGATCGAAGCCCTCACCAGCCAGGTGGGGCAGCTCACCGAACGCGTGACACTTCAAAGCGAGGAGATCTCGCGCCTACGCGCCCAACTCGGAGGTGCCCGATAATGGATAGATGCGTATTGGAATTCATGGCCCGGCGCTGGTGGCGCCGCGTCGAGGTATGGGCAATCGCGATCCTGCTGATGGTAGGTGGTGGCTTCGGCGGTTATCAGCTGGCGCAGTGGGCGCTTGCCAAGACCTACCTGGAACAGGTGGCCGAGGTGCGCCAGGCCTACGACGCCGCGATCGAGCAGCGTGACCTGCGCTTGGATGAGCTTGCGCGCCAGACCGGTACCGCCGCCGCTAAGGCCACGAAGGCAGCGACCACTGCCTCTCAAGCAGCCGACAAAGCGGACGAAGCACTCAGTCGAGTTGCACCCTGATCAGCAGGAATCGATTCGCATAGCTTGAAAGCCAGTTTTCCAATTTATCTCAGCTGAACACGTTCTCACTTAAGGCCACGTCCCGTTTAAGGCCAATTTTTTCGCAGATATATAAGCCTGTGCCACTTAAGCTATGCGCAGGACCATTTGCAGTAAGTGACATCACAATCATTCCGCGGCCCATGAGGAAGTTCTTAGTCGACAGAAGCGGCATTGAACCATATTTAGGGGCTAATTCTTCGCCCGGGTCATAGCTTGCAGCTAACCCAAAGCCAGCTGGGAGCAAGCGCACAGGGTCGGGAAAAGCTTGATAAAGGGTAGTTAGCACTTGGATTGAAAGATCATCCAACTGTTCTGCTTGAAATTCCATTCAGTTACCGCCTCGTCCGAGGACTTTTCGTTTGAGGGTTCAAATAGGCTAGCAAGGCTAGATCGTCTAGATCTGCTCTACTCCGGCCTTCCATCTTCTCTGAAAGACGTTGCTGTAACCACCAAAAATTAGGCACCAGATCAAACCTGGGTTCGTACAAGCGAGGAACGATCGTGAGCAAGACCATTGAAATCGTTGTCAGCGGGCCAGTTGGCGCAGGCAAGTCCCATGTGCTGGCGCTGATCGAGCGCGCGCTGCGTGCCGAGTACGGTCGCGACGTGTGCATCGTATCGCCCGACCTAGATGCTGAGCGCCAGTTGGGCAACCCCGGCGCCAAGCCAGACATCAAGCATGTGGTCTTCCACCTCAGTGAAGACGGGCCGTCGCGGTTGCCGGCCCTGGCCCAGGGTGAAGCGTTTGCAGGTCTTGATCCGCTCGAGCAAGCGATTGATCAATCAGTGCGCCTTGTGGGGGAATCGGCTGGTGCTTTGGCTGAGCGGCTGAGTCGCCACCTCGATAGCCTGCTCGATATTCAGCTCGGTCGCCTTGAGCCGGTAGCGACTGAGCATATTCGCTTTGAGCACGCTGCCGTATAGCGTTGGAGGAAACCATGAGCAAAGTCAGCGCTGAGTATTACCAGATCAAAGGCATGGCCAGTGAGCTGTCGGCCGAGGAGCAGGCAGAAGTGAAGCGGGCTGAGGATCTCGTCACTGAGCTGGCTAAGTCGTCTTCGGCCGCTTCGCTTGGCGTACTCCTGGCCACGATCAAGCTGGCTCAGGAGAGCTGAGGGGCTAGGCTCCAACCCGCCTATCGCCCGCGAGCTCCACATGCGCCGACCTGACTGGCCCGCGTAACGAAATCAATATGCGTCGTTTCATGGCGCAATCACCAGAGGATCCATCATGGACAACCAGCACAAGAAGATTACCGGCTACCGCGATCTCACCCAGAGCGAGATCGACGGCATGAACTCCATTAAGGCCCTGGAGGCCGATGCAGGTGAGCTGTTCAAGCAGATCGGCCAGATCGAAGGCGTGGATCAGCGCACCTTGGCCCTGGCCAAGACCAACCTGCAGCAAGGCTTCATGTGGTTCGTGCGCTCGATCGCGAAGCCAGCTGATCCCTTCAGCTGATGGCCAGGGCGCCCTATACGCCCTGCAAGCTGTACGTGGATGGCGCCGAGGGTATCGCGGTCGGCGACTACATCACCACCGCCGCTGGGTCTGCCTACCTGGTACAGACGCTTCGTGTCAGCCGTACAAGGCCGGAGCGCAAGCACATGAATTGCCTACGTTGGCCGCTGGCTGATGTGCCCGCCGACGCCCGGCGCTTTCAACTGACCTGGTACCGGAGGTGATCATGCGTTGCTCTCAATGTCGCCTTCCGCTCGAGCAAGGCGATCGACCTCCCACTACCGAATGGCGCGGGCGCCCAGCAGGCTGGCAGGCACCACCTGCGCCGCCACCAATGCGCGGCGGCGCTATGCCGCATGCATCAGGTGTAGGCGTGACGCTGGTGGTAGCGGTGTTCGTGATGGGCGTGGTGGTTGGGACGAAGATGGCAGGAGGATGGTGATGGCCAGGCTCAAGACGATCAGTCCACGGCTCAAGGAAGGCACCGACAGCCGCATCAAGACCGTCACACCAGGCAGCTGGCGCAGTGGCAAGACCAGCTCACAGCGTGGGTACGACTACCGCTGGCAGAAGGCGCGGGAGCGATACCTCGAAGAGCATCCGCTGTGTGCCTACTGCGAGAAGATCGGTCGCACGACCGCCGCTCGCATTGTCGACCACATCGTTCCACACCGAGGAGACCGTGAACTCTTCTGGAATCAGGCGAATTGGCAGCCGCTCTGCAAGCCATGCCACGACTCGGTCAAGCAGGCCGAGGAAACCGCCGGGTTGGCGTAGGTCGAGGGCGCCAAACCACCGGGAATGCACCGGATTGGTGCGGTTTGGGTGCGGAATCGGCCGATTTCCCTCGAATTTCATCGAAAATGAGACGAATTCTCATTTATAGGGTAGGGGGGTCGAAACTTCACGATTTTTCGTTCACTAGACCGCTCCCGACCCCACGCACAGATTTTTTTCCGCCCAGGATTTTTTGTTAATGGCTTTAACACCCAAAAAGCGCGCGTTCATCGAAGCGCTTAGGGAAGGTGCGTCCAATCGAGACGCAGCCATTGCAGCCGGATGCCCCGAAAAGACGGCGTCTGCGGCCGGTTCGAGGCTCGCAAAAGACCCTGATGTGATCGCCGAATTGCACAAGCTGGAAGCGCTCGGCCTGCTCCCGCCAGTTGTTAAAAGTGTTAAAGCGGATGTTAAAGCTCCGCCTGCCAAGCCGCCCAAGCCGGCGAAGGAACCGGCGCCGGTTGACCCTGATCCTGCTGATGCTGCCGAGCCTCCAGAGGCGGAACCCGCCGGGTTCGACCTGGCGCAGGTGCTCCTGCATCGAGACCCGAAGGACTTCCTGCTGTCGGTGATGAACGACCTGGGTACCGAGCCGAAGCTGCGCGTCGATGCGGCCAAGGCACTGATGCCGTTCGTGCACCAGCGCAAGGGCGAGGGCGGCAAGAAGGAGCAGGCCAAGCAAAAGGCAGCTGAGGTCGGCGCTGGCAAGTTCGGCACGCGGCGCGGTCCGCTCAAGGCGGTGAAGTGATGGAGTGGACAACCGCATGCCCCGACTGGGAGCAGCGCATCGTTGCGCGCCAGAGTCTGATCCCCTTCGAGCCGTTGTTTCCCACCGAGGCGGCTGAGTCGCTGGACGTGTTCGGCGCACTGCGCATGGTCGATGCCACTGGCAGTCCGCTGATGTGCGAGACGGTCCGGCCCTGGGTCAATGAGTTCGTCGGCGCCATTTTCGGGGCGTATGACCCCGAGAGCGGGCGCCGGATGATCAGCGAGTTCATGCTGCTGATCAGCAAGAAGAACGGCAAATCCACGATCGCGGCCGGCATCATGCTGACCGCGCTAATTCTCAATTGGCGGACCTCAGGCGAATTCATCATCCTGGCCCCGACCAAGGAGATCGCCGACAACTCCTACGTCCCAATCCGGGACATGGTTCGAGCGGATGAGGAGCTGTCAGCGCTGCTGAAGGTGCAAGACCACATCCGCACTGTCACGCATCTGAACACCGGAGCCACGTTGAAGGTGGTCGCCGCCGACAGCGAGACGGTGTCCGGCAAGAAGGCCATCGGCGTGTTCATCGACGAGCTGTGGGTGTTCGGTAAGCGGGCCAACGCCGAGGCGATGCTGCGTGAAGCCACTGGTGGCCTGGCCTCACGCCCTGAAGGCTTCATCATCTGGGCGACCACCCAGTCCGATGCGCCACCGGCGGGGGTCTTCAAGCAGAAGCTGATGTATGCCCGCAAGGTGCGCGACGGCGAGATCCATGATCCGTCATTCCTGCCAGTGCTGTACGAGTTCCCCAAGGCGATGCTCGATGCTGGCGCACACCGGGAATTCTCCAATGCCTACGTCACCAACCCCAACCTTGGGCTGTCGGTCGACGAACCGTTCATTGAGCGCGGCTACACGCAGGCTCAGCTCGACGGCGAAGAGTCGTTCCGCGGCTTCCTGGCCAAGCACCTCAACGTCGAGATCGGCCTGGCGCTGCTCTCGGACCGATGGGCAGGTTCTGACTTCTGGGAGCAGCAGGCCTCCGAGCTGTGCCGAACGCTGGAAGACCTGATCGAGCGCTGCGAGGTGATCGACATCGGCATTGACGGCGGCGGCCTGGATGACTTGCTCGGCCTGGCGGGAGTCGGGCGCGAGCGAGGCACACGTCGCTGGCTGACCTGGACGCACGCCTGGGCGCACCCCTCGGTGCTCGAGCGGCGAAAGGCCGAAGCGCCGCGCATCCGCGACTTTGCCAAGGATGGACACCTGACCCTGGTCGAGCGCATCGGTGACGACATCGAGGAGGTGGCGCAGCTGGTGGCGCAGGTCGAGCAGGCCGGCCTGCTGGACAAGGTCGGCCTGGACCCGGCCGGCGTCGGTGCGATTCTCGATGCGCTCGAGGCTGTAGGTATCCCGCGCGAAAAGATCGACGGTATTTCACAGGGCTGGCGCCTGGGCGGGGCAATCAAGACCGCCGAGCGCAAGCTGGCCGAGGGCACGCTGCTGCACGGTGGCCAGCCGATGATGGCCTGGTGCTGCGGTAACGCCAAGGTCGAGCCGCGCGGCAACTCGATCCTCATCACCAAGCAGGCCAGCGGCTCGGCAAAAATCGACCCGCTGATGGCGCTCTTCAACGCTGTGACGCTGATGGCTCTCAATCCAGAGGGGCAGGGCGGCATGGAAAACTTCATGGCCGGCATTCGGGATCCACTGATCGCATGAACGCATTTCACTATTTCATCATCTGCGCGCTGTGCGGATTCGGCCTGGCCTGCGCGGGCGTCTGGATGCTGGCGGGCACAGGCTGGTCCCTGCTCGCGGGCTCGATCAGCCTGTTCAGCATCGCAGCGTTCATTCGCCGAGGGCTGAGCAGTGATTAAAACCCTCTCTCAAGCGCTCGGCACTGCCGCCGCCAAGCCCTCGGCAAGCATGAGCAGCTGGCTGGGCAAGAGCATTCGGTTGTCGGACGGCGGGTTCTGGAGTGCCTTTACCGGTGCCCAGTCCAGTAGCGGAAAGGCGGTCACGGTCGACAAGGCCATGCGCCTGTCGGCGGTCTGGGCCTGCGTGCGCATCATTTCCACCTCGGTCGCAGGTTTGCCGCTCAGCATCTACCGGCGCCTCCCGGACGGCGGGCGTGAGACGGCCCGAGACTTCCCGCTCTACGACGTGGTGCACAACAGCCCGAACGAGGACATGGCGGCCTTCCACTTCTGGCAGGCGGTCGTCGCTTCGATGCTGCTGTGGGGCAATGCCTACTGTGAGATTCACCGGGCCGGCGGGCGGGTCATCGCGCTGGACTTCCTGATGCCCTCGCGGGTGACCCCGGAGGCGGACGACGATGGTCGGTTGCGCTACTTCTTCCAGCCGCGCAAAGGCGCCCGCCGGGAGATCGCCCGGGACGACATGCTGCACATCCCGGCCTTCACCCTGGATGGCCGGATGGGTCTGTCGGCGATTCGCTACGGCGCCGATGTGTTTGGCTCGGCCATGTCGGCCGACGATGCGGCCAACACCACCTTCAAGAACGGGATGATGCCCACCGTCGCTTTCTCGGTGGACAAGACGCTCAACCCGACGCAGCGTGCCGATTTCCGCGACTACGTCAAGACGATCTCCGGCGCACTGAATGCGGGTAAAAGTCCCGTGCTCGAGCAGGGCGTGAAGCCCGAGATGATCGGCATCAACCCGGCCGACGCTCAACTGCTCGAATCGCGCGGGCACAGCATCGAGGAGATCTGCCGATGGTTCGGCGTGCCGCCCTGGATGGTGATGAAGACCGACAAGGGCAGCAACTGGGGCACCGGTCTTGAGCAGCAGCAGATCGCCTTCCTGACCTACTGCATCATGACCTACACGGCGCCGATCGAACAGTGCGTCAATAAGCGCTGCATGACGGCGGTGGACAGGATCAAGCACTACTCGGAATTCTCGCTGGAAGCCTTCCTACGCGCTGACAGCGCTGGTCGTGCCGCCTACCTCAGCACCATGGGCCAAAACGGCTACATGACCCGAAACGAAGGTCGGCACAAAGAGAACCTGCCCAGCATGCCCGGCGGCGACATCCTCACCGTGCAATCGAACCTGGTACCGCTTGACCAACTGGGCAAACAAAACGACAGCCAAGCCGCGCGCGCGGCGCTGATGAACTGGCTCCAAAGCAACTCCGGGGAGTAACCCATGAAACACAAGATCCAGTCTCGCGGCCTGCGCAGCGAGATGAGCCCGCGTGCGCTCGACAAATGGAACCCCGCCATCCAGGCGGCCGTGGAAAACACCTCGGAAACCATCACCATCTACGGCGTGATCGGCGAGGACTGGTACGGGGAGGGCGTGACCGTCAAACGCATCGATGCGGCGCTACGCGCGATCGGCGACCGCGAGGTGACGGTGTACATCAACTCGCCCGGCGGCGACATGTTCGAAGGCATCGCCATCTACAACCGCCTGCGCGAGCACAGCCAGAAGGTCACCACCAAGGTACTAGGCATGGCCGCCAGCGCGGCCTCGATCATCTACCTGGCCGGTACCGAACGCCAGGTGGCCAGCAGCGCTTTCCTGATGATCCACAACTGCTGGACCTTCCTCTCTGGAAATCGCCACTACCTGCGCGATGTGGCAGACGACATGCAGGAATTCGACGCTGCCATGGCCGACCTCTACGCCGAGACCAGCGGCCAGCCCGTCGAGGACATGGCTGAGCTGATGGATGACGAGACGTTCATTCGCGGCAAGCGCGCGCTGGAGCTGGGGCTGGCCACCGGTCTCCTGGCAGCGACCGAGGTGACCGAGCGCGAGACCGAGGAAACCGGCCAAGCCAATGCCCTCAAGGCCATGGACGCAGCCCTGGCCAAGGCCGGCATGCCGCGTTCCGAGCGCCGCGAACTCTTCGCCACTTTCAAGTCTGGCATGCCTCGCGCTGCCAGCGGGGACACGCCGCGCGCTGTTCCGACCGGCACGCCGAGCGCTGCCGCGCCAGACCTCTCCGCCTCACTGAGCGCGGCAACCAATCTTCTCAATTCTCTGAAAGGAAAGTGACCATGGACTTCGAAGCTCAAGTCAAAGAACTCAACTCCAGCCTGAAGGGCATTGGCGACCAGATCAAAAGCCAAGCCGAAGCCACCGAAAGGCAGATGAAGGCGTCTGGCGAAATGAACGCCGAGACCCGTGCCAAGGTGGATGAACTGCTGACCAAGCAGGGCGAGCTGCAGGCGCGCCTGGGCGAAGCCGAGCAAAAGCTGGTGAACGCTAGCCGTGGGCGTAACGAGCCCGACCGCCAGAAGTCTGCAGGTGAAATCGTTACCGCAGCCAAGGAAATGGAGGGCGTTGACTCGTCCTTCCGCGGTTCCCGACGCATCTCGGTGGCCCGCGCCGCTATCACCTCCGCGCCCGGGTCGGGGGCTGATACCGTCCCGGCAGATCGACGCTACGGGATTCAGGCAATCCCCGAGCGACGCCTGACCATTCGCGATCTGATCGCGCCGGGTCAGACCGGGAGTAACTCGGTCGAGTACGTGCAGGAAGAAGGCTTCACCAACAACGCCCGGCCAGTTGCCGAGACGACTGCCAAGCCCTATTCCGACATCAAGTTCAAACTGGAAAATGCCCCGGTTCGCACGCTGGCGCACCTGTTCAAGGCCAGCCGCCAGATTCTCGACGACGCGCCAGCGCTGAGAAGCTTCATCGACGCCCGTGGCCATTACGGCCTGAAACTCGCGGAAGAATCCCAGCTGCTGTTCGGTAACGGTACCGGAGCGAACATCGGAGGTATCGTGCCGGCCGCCCAGCTCTATGCGCCTCCTGGTGGTGTGGTAGTAGCGGGTGAGCAGCGCATCGACCGCATTCGCCTGGCCCTGCTGCAGGCAGAACTCGCCGAGTTCCCAGCAGACGGTATCGTCCTCAATCCGATCGACTGGGCCATGATCGAGTTGCTGAAGGATGCACAGGGCCGCTATCTCATCGGCCAACCACAGGGCGATACCCAGCCAACCCTGTGGCGCCGGCCTGTTGTATCCACTCAAGCCATGCCGCTCGACGACTTCCTCGTCGGGGCATTTGGCCTGGGTGCGCAGATCTTCGACCGCCAGGACGTTGAAATCCTGATCTCCACCGAGAACGACAAGGACTTCGAAAACAACATGGTCACCGTTCGCGCCGAGCAGCGCCTGGCGCTGGCCATCTACCGTGGCGAGGCCTTCGTTACCGGCCCGCTGACCGGCAGCGGTTCGTAAGCCTTCCACTTCAAAGGCGCCAGCGATGGCGCCGCACAGGAGCGATCTCATGGCCAACACCAAGAAGCAGGACAAACCCAGCCCAATACCGGAGCAGGCTGTACCAGCACCTGCTGACCAGGCGTCGAACTCGCCGCCCGACGGCAGCGACACCAGCGGTGCAGATGCGGCCCCAGGCGGCGTGGCAACCAATCTGCCCGGCGCTGACCTGGGCGCCAACGCCGCGCAGGAAGCGGGCGGCCCAACGACCGAGGTGCCGGTAGAGCTGGCGCCGGTTGCCACCTCGGCCGAGGATGCTGCAGGTGCCGCCGCGGATGTGGCAGGACTGGACGAATCCACCTCGAGCGTTCCAGTCGAGTTGAATCCGGCCACGGTCGAGGTTTACCCGCTGCGCTCGTTCATGGACGAGGGCGAGCTGCGCCGGCGCGGTGGCCCGGGCTACCTGGTACCGCGGCGTCATGCCGAAGAGCTTGAACTCCGCAAGCTGGTATCGCGCACCCCCCTGGAGGAGTGAGCCATGTCAGTGATCAGCATGGCGCTGGCCCGCGCCCACCTGCGTGATCCGGACGATGACGACGATTACCTGCAACTGCTGATCGACTCCGCTGAGCAATCGGCCATGGACTACCTCAACCGCCAGGTCTACGCCGATGCGCAGTCGTTGGCTGAGGCGATCGCAGCCGAAGTTGCCGGGGAGAAGCCCATGCTCAGCAATGCACCGTTCAAGTCGGCCTGCCTGCTGATCCTGGGCCACCTGTACGCCAACCGCGAAGACGTCGTGATCGGTACCATCGCTACCGACCTGCCCCGGGGTTCTCAGGCGCTGCTGACACCGTACCGGGTTGGGTGGGGCATATGAGGGCCGGCCCGCTTCGCCATCGTTGCCAGTTGCAGGAAGAGAAGTCCACGCCCGAGCCAGGCGGCGGAAGGCGCAAATCTTGGGCGGAGATCAAGGCCATCTGGGCAGAGATTCAGCTACCCACGGGCCGAGTCGACCCAGTCGCCAACCAGATCCAGAACGTCGTGTCTGCCGAAATCCGGGTGCGCTTTTCGCGCATCTACAAGAACGGCATGCGGCTCGTCCATGTGTCAGCTGGCGATACCTACTTGATCGAGGCTGTGTTGCCCAGCAACGAGCGAGACATGCTGCGGCTGCTTTGCTCCAACGTCATCAATCCTTGAGGAAACCATCATGAAAGTACGAGCGCTGGCCAGTCTCTCTGGCCCAATGGGCGAAAAGGCCATCGGCGAAACCTTCGACGTGAAGGCAGACGAGGGCCGAAGCCTGATCGAAAACAACCAGGTGGAAGAGGTCACCACCGCCACCAAGCCCGCCGATACGCCCAAGGCTGCAGCGGCGGCCAAGGGCGAGTGAAGTGGCGCGCCGCTCGCGCCTGACGGGCGATATCAGGCTGCGCAAGGTGCTTCGCGCCATCCACCAGACCGTCGATAACGAGGTCAGGGTGGCCATGAAGGAGGGGGCCGACAGGATCCTGGCCAGCATGAAGCAGTTTGTGCCCAAGGATACCGGCGCCGGTGCCGAGGCGCTGACGGCCTACGTGGCCCCGAGCGGGCTGGATGCGCAGATCGGCCTGCGCGGCAAGAAGGCCAACCGCCGGTTCTTCTACCTGCGCTTCATCGAGTACGGGACGAAGGGCAACTACCGGGGCCAGAAGGGTGGCCGGCGGACGCTGCAGGCCACCAACAAGACCGATGGTCGCAACTGGTTCGGCAAGTCTCCGGACATTCCCTCCATGCCAGCTCACCCCTGGCTCAGGCCAGCGCTGGACGTGAACCGCGAGGTCGTACTGGCCGATATTCGGGCAGCGGTTGGCCGCACGCTCACCAAAGCCGCCGGAGTGCGCTGACATGGCCGATCCAGCTTTTGCCCTCCAGGTCGCGCTGTATGACCGCTTGGCTGCAGGTCTGCCGTGCCCAGTGCATGACGGCGTGCCTGACAACGCGCCGTTCCCCTACGTGACCCTCGACAGCTCGGTCAGCGACGCGGCCGACTTCCTGGCCAGCCGCAAGGATCAGCGTTTTCTGTACCTGTCGGTATGGAGCCAGTACCAGGGCCAGAGGGAAGTGCACGAAATCATGGCTGCGATCGATGGCCTGCTGCACAACCAACCACTGCCGCTCACCACCGGCCACGTCGTCGGCATGCAGGTCACGCGCAAGCAGACCAGCCGCGAGCCTGACGGCCTGACCTACCAGGGCGCCGTAACGCTGCGCGTCATCACCCAACACTGATCCACCCCTGAACCCGCCGCGTCGCGGCATATCACCTGTCCCAGGAGGACTACCCATGCCTGTTACTACCGCAGCCGGCACGAAGATTTTCATCGGGCCGCGCCTGACCGCCGACTTGCCCAAGGACAGCGCTGCTGCCCTGACCCTGCTGGCCGCCATCACCTACACCGAGATCGGCGAAGTCGAGAACATCGGCGACTACGGCGACGAGGTGGGTGACGTCACCTTTGCCTCGCTCGCCGCTTCCCGAACCCGACACCTCAAAGGCCTGGCCGACGCCGGGTCTGTCGATCTGGCGATCGGCCTGCTCGACGACGATGCTGGTCAGGTGGCCCTGCAGGCCGCGCAGAAAGACCGTAGCCGCTTCGACTACCCGGTGAAGGTGCTGTACGAGAGCGGCGTTGCCGACTACTTCGGCGCGAAGGTCATGTCGTCCCGTAAACAGGTCGGCGGCGCCGAGGACGTGCTGAAGCGCGCCGTAACCCTCGGCATCAACTCCGAGATCTACGAAGCCCAACCGGCTCCATGATCCAGGCCTGAGGCGCTGCCAGACGGCGCCTCGCTCACTCGCATCCCTATTCCAAGGAAACCGCAATGTCCAAGACCAACCACGGCACCATCATCGTTGAAGCCGGTACCGACAGCTTCACCCTCAAGCCCACCCTGCGCGCCGTGCGGACGCTGGAAAACCGCTTTGGCGGCCTCCTGCCCGCCATGCAGCAGTTGGGCGCGGCCAACCTCACCGCTACGGCCTACATCATCGCCGCGGGTGCCGGTATCGACGTCAGCAAGCGCAAGGAACTGGAGGTCGTGGAAGAGGCGGTCTTCGAAGGCGGTGTCGACAAGGTCGGCGCCCAGGTCCTGCCCTTCTTGAGAGCGCTGCTCAACCCGGGCGGCAAGACCGACGCTGAACTCGAAGCCATGCAGGGAAACGACCAGAGCGATCAGGAAATGGCAGCTACGTCGACGAACTCTTCGGAATAGCGACTGGCTGGCTGGGATGGTCTGTGAGGGACGCATGGGAGACGCCCGTGATCGAGATCCTCATGGTTTGGGAGGCAAAGGCGGACTTCCTGAAGAAGACCAACCCGTTCGGGACGCCCGAGAACAAGCCTTCTAAAGCGGCTGTGGCCAAGGATCTCCGGCGCGGCCTGCGCGGTGCAGCAGCCTCTCGGCCTTCGAACAATCCATGACCCGCCCAGGCGGGTTTATTAGTGCCTGGGGGAAACATGGCAGAAGCTGACGTTCAAGGCATGCTGGTCCGTATCGAGGCCACTACCGCCCAAATGCGGCAGGAAATGGCGCGCGGCGAGAGCGTCGTGGAGAAAACCTCCAAGAACATGGACGGCAGCCTGGCGCGCGTCGACACGGCCTTTGACCGGGCCGGCACCGGCGCGCGCGGTATGCAGGGAGTCATCTCCTCGATCGTCTCGACCTTCGGTGGATTCAACCTCGCAGCTGCAGGGTCAGTGGCCGGCCTGGTTGCCTTGACGCAAAGCACGATCTCCCACGCGCAGGAGATCAAGAACCTATCGTCGGTGGCTAACACCTCCGTCGAAGACTTCCAGCGCATGGCGTTCGGCGCCAAGTCCGTAGGGGTAGAGCAGGACAAACTGGGCGACATCCTGAAGGATGTGAACGACCGGGTGGGTGAGTTCATCCAGCGCGGCGGCGGCGAGATGTCCGACTTCTTCAAGGAGATCGCACCTCGCGTCGGCGTGACGGCTGACCAGTTCAAGAACCTGTCCGGTCCGCAGGCGCTGCAGCTGTACTACGACTCCCTCCAAAAGGCCGGGCTCAACCAGCAGCAGCTGACGACCTACATGGAGCAGATGGCGGACGAGGCCACGGCGCTGATTCCCCTGCTGCGTGATAACGGCAAAGGTTTCAAGGACGCCGGTGACCAAGCCGACAAGCTCGGCTCTGTGATCTCCAAGTTCAACATCGAACGCCTGGTTGATGCTGGCCAGGCCATGCGTGAGCTGGAAGCTACCTTCTCAGGTGTAGGTCAGCAGATTGCCGTGGGCTTGCTGCCAGGCATCGAGAGCGTAACGGCCGGCCTGGCCAACTTGCGGGACACCGGCGGTGCACAGAAACTCGGCGAGACCATCGGCTTTCTGGCCGAGAACGTCGACATCCTGGCCGCTGCCCTGGGCGGCAAACTCGCCGCGGCGTTCTCCAAATACGCGATCGATGCCGTTGTCTCAGCTGGCGCCGCAGGCAAGGCGTTCATCGAGAGCACGGCAGCGATCAAGGCCTCGAGCGTTGCGCACGCCGAGGAGGCCGCCGCCGCAGCTGCGGGCAGCGCCGCGAAGCTCCGGGAAGCTGTAGCGGCCGCAGGCTCAACCAAGGCCATTGCTGCGGAAGCGGCCGCGCGCGTGGCCAACCTGAACGCAGTCCGCGAGTCGCTCGGGTATCAGGCGGTCCTGGCAGCCGGTACCCAGCAAGAGAAGCAGCTGAAGGCTTCGCTTGCGGCGATCGAGCTGGAGCTTGCTGCCGCTCGCAAGGCCGCCACCGCTGCTGCCACTGCTGAGGCTGCGGCGTCGAATGCAGCAGCAGCTGCAATGGCGCGTGACACAGCGGCCACTCAGGCGAACGCTATCGCCCAGGCCGAAGCGGCTGCGGCGAAGGGTGTGCTGGCGCGTGCAGCCACCGGCCTACTTGGCTTGCTGGGTGGGCCTGCTGGCATCGCCGCCCTGGCGATCGGTGCCGGCGTAGCCTTCCTGACCATGGGCAGCAACGCGAAAAGCGCCGGTGCTGACCTCGGTGACCTGAAACGCTCGGCTGCCGAGGTGCGCAAGGAGTTCGAGAGCCTGACCCGCGCGCAGCAGCGCAGCCGTATCGTCTCGGCCATTGAGACCCAGGAGACGGCAGCGGTCAGTGCTGACCAGGCGTTCGCTGACTTCCTGAAAACAACCCGCCAGGTGCTGGGCAGTACGGTCGGCGCCCGCATTGCCAAGGAGGCGGAAGAGGCGCGCAAGGCTGGGCAGGATCTCAGCTACACGATCGACGACTGGCGAAAGCGCTTCAATTTCCCAGAGGACGGATATCGCAGCCTTACCCGGGGCGCCGAGGCCGTTTCCACGCTTGATCAGACGACCAAGCTTGCCGCCGACCGCGTGGCGCTGCTGACCGCCGAGACGAAGGCGGACACCGCAGCGACCGAAGCCAACACGGGCCTTACGATTGAGCAGACGAAGGCTGCTGGCGATTACCAGACGGCCCTGCAGAAGCAGCTGAACACCCTGCAGGACAAGACGGCGGTCGACGCCGCCAATCGGTTCCTCACCGAACAGAAGATCGACGCCCAGAGCAAAGAGGGCAAAGAGATCCTGGCCACCGCCCAGGCCATGGATGCGCAGAAGGCGGCAGAGCAGGCTGCGACGAAGGCCAAGAGCGACGCCAACAGCGCCTCGCAGAAAGCCGCCACCTTGACCGAGAACCAGGCCAAGGCGCTGACCGATCTCAAGACGCAGGCCGACATCGCCATCAGGTCCGCCACGGGCCTGGCTGATGCCTTCCTGGCCGGTACCGACCGCACTCGGGAGTTCACGCTGCAGCAGAAGGTCGAGGAGGCCTTGCTGAAAACCAGCGCTGGCGCACGAGATGCGGTGACCAAGGCCATCCAGCAGCAGATGGCGGCCGAGGATCGGCTAGCTGTCAGCAAGCAGGCCTATAGCCTGCAGCAGGAAGCGACCGACCAGATCGACCTGGCCAAGGCCACCCTGCAGGGCGCCGACGCCCTGGCCGAGTACAACGTGCAGAAGGCTCTGAAAGTGGCGCTGGCGGGCAAGGACATTACCCAGGCTAGCGTCGAGTATGAAGCGCTGGTCAAGGCCACGCGTGCGCAGCAGGACGCTCTGGACATTGCCCGCAAGGCTACGGCGGCCGGCTCGATCCTAGACCGGCTGTATCCAGAGCAGAAACTGCTCAGGGACTACACCGAGGAGCAGAAGGCGCTGAATGCCGCTATGGCGCTGTATCCAGAAAATGCAGCCAAATACCAGGAGGCGATGGGCCGGCTGGAGCTGGAGTATCAGAGCAACCAGGCCGCAGCTACCACCTGGGGCCAGGTCACGATCGCCGCTGTCGACCGTATCGACGATGCCTTTGCCGACATGTGGAAATCCGTGCTGAGCAAGTCCGGCAACTTCATGGACACGCTCAAGAACAGCTTCAGGCAATTCCTTGCCGAGATGCTGCACCTGGCCATCACCAAGCCCATCATCGTGCAGATCGGCTCTGCGCTGGGCGTGGGCGGGCTGGCAGGTTCAGCAGCCGGAGGCGGCGGGGCTGGCGGTGGGTTAAGCGTTTCGAGCCTCTGGAATGCCGCGAGCAGCGCCTATCGCCTGGGCACCTCTGGGTTTGGCAGCGCGCTCAGCGCTGGTTGGTCGGCTGGCGAGGGTTTCCTAGGCGGCCTGCAGGGCGCCATCAGCAGTGGCTCGAGCTACATCAGCAGCGCGCTGGCCTCGCTGTTCGGCAGCGCCTCGACTGCGACGGCCTACCAGAGCGCGATTGCAACCGGGGCCAGCCAGTTCGGCGCGCAGTTCTCCATGCAGGCCGGTGCCCAGGCTAGCTGGGGCGCTGCGTCCGGAGCGGCGGCCTCCGGTACCGGGGCGGCCGCCAGTGGTGGCCTGAGCCTGGGCGGCCTGGCCTCGGCAGCCCTGCCGGCTGCTGCTGCCTTCGCAGCCTTCAAGGCCTACGAGGCCTACAAGAACGGGGTGCGTCTGGATGCCTCAGACACCCGTGGCAATGCCGCTGCCTGGGCCACGGGCTTCCAGCCGATCGCCGAGCTGAACGGCGCCATCGGCAAGCTGACCGACAAGCTCGGTATCGGCGGGGCGCTGGGCAATTTGCTCAACATTCCCGGGACCATCACCGCCATGATCGGCAGTGCGCTGTTCGGCGGCAAATGGCAGACCAAGGACACCGGCATCTCTCTCGGCGTGAACGACGGCGATTTTCTAGGCCAGCAGTTCGTGTACCAGAAGAAGAAGGGCGGCCTGTTCGGCAAGAACAAGAAGCGCACCAGGTACAGCGCGCTGGATCCCGAAGTAGAGTCCGCTCTGCAGGATACCTACGACACGACGCAAGAGTCGGTGGTCGAGCTGCTCGATCGCATCGGCGTGTCGGTGGGCGAGGGCGCCTTCGCCGGCCTGCAGATCGCCCGGCAGCAGATCTCGACCAAGGGCAAGACCAGCGAGCAGATCCAGGAGGAAATTTCCAAGATCTTCAGCGGGTTCGCCGACCAGATGGTTTCCTTCATCGACCAGGGCGTCGGCGGGTTCGGCTACAGCTATGCCGACCTGGCTGAGCGGGTCAACGTCTTCGAGAGCTTCAACAAGTCCCTCGGCCTGGTCGATGTGGCCATGCTCAAGCTGTCGCCGCACTCGATGGAACTGGCCAACGCCTTGGTCACGGCCGCCGGTGGCATGGAAGCCTACACCGAGAGCCTGAACACCTACTTCGAAGCCTTCTTCAGCGAGAGCGAGCGGGCCGACAAGACGCTGTCGGCGGTGCAAGAGCAGTTCAAGGCCATGAACGTGGCGTTGCCGGAAACACGGGAGGGATACCGCAAGGTCGTCGAGGCGCTCGATCTGACCACCGAAACGGGTCAGCAGATGTACCTGACCCTGATGGGCGCGGCAGGCGCAGCAGCGCAGGCCTACGACATCCTCGAGTCGCGCGCGGCAGCTGCTGCTGAGGCTGCATCTGCGGCTGCTGAGGCATACGCAGAGAGCCTCGGCGCCTATCTGAACGCCTTCTTCACCGACGCAGAGCGTACGGAGTCGACGCTGGCGGCGGTGCAAGAGCAGTTCAAGGCCATGAACGTGGCGTTGCCGGAAACACGGGAGGGATACCGCAAGGTCGTCGAGGCGCTCGATCTGACCACGGCCACCGGCCAGCAGATGTATAGGACGTTGATCGGTGCGGCCGGGAGCGCAGCGCAGGCCTACGATGTCCTCGAGGCGCGCGCCGCAGCCTCGGCGCAGGCAGCGCAAGAGGAGGCGGCCCGGGTGGCGGCTTTGCTCGGCAGCAACGTGACCGCGGCGATGGGCGCAGTTCAGCGGGCCGTCAACGCTCAGAAAACCGCGCTGACCGAGGCATTCAACGCGCAGACCGCCTCGCTCAACGACATGTCGCAGACGGCTCAGAAACGAGTCACCGACCTGACGTCGGTGAGCAACAGCCTAGGCAGTGCCCTCAAGTCCCTGCGCGGCGACTCTGCTGACGCCGTGAAGATGCTGCGTTCGCAGGCCCAGGCCACCCTGGCCAATGCCCTGGCGGCTTCGCGTGCGGGCAAGTCGCTGAGCAGCATCCCCGGGCTCGAGGACGCGCTGCAGGTGGCCAGCCAGAACAGCACAGCAGCCTATGCCTCCCTTGAGGCATTCAACCGCGACCAGGGGCGCACGGCCAACGTCGTCAGTCAGTTGAACGCGGCCAACGGCAAGCATCTGACGGCGGCCGAGAAAACGGTGGAGAGCCTGCAGGCGCAAATTGCGCAGGCGCAGAAGTCCTACGACTTGCAAATGGCTCAGTACGACGCGCAGCTCTCGCTTGCTCAGGCACAGGTCGATGCGCTGAACGGCGTGGACAACTCGATCGTGTCGGTGGCCGCCGCCGTTGACAGGCTGAGCTATGCCATCACCGCCTCGCTGTCGATCAAGGATGCCAACGCTGCTCGGCAAAACACCTCCGGCAACAACGTGGCGCTGCTGCGGGCCGTGTATCAGGCCGTTCTCGGCAGGGAGCTGGACGCGTCCGGACTGGCAACCTGGACGGCTGCTTTGCAGAACGGCTCTGTCACCTATGCCAACTTGATGGACACCATCGCTCGCGGCGGTGCTGCAAACGGTGAGGCCGTCAGGATTCCTGGCTATGCCTCAGGGGGCATGTTCAGTGGTGGGCTGCGCCTGGTAGGGGAGCGTGGACCGGAACTGGAGGTGACCGGGCCCAGCCGGATCTACAACGCAGGCCAGACGGCAGCGATGCTTGCAGGCGGCCAGGACGAGGCTACGGCCGCAGAGGTGCGCGAGCTGCGAGCCGAGCTCAAGTCGGCCTTGTTCGCGATCGCCAAATACACCCAGAAAGCCGCCAAGAACACCGATCTTCTACCGCAGAAACTGGAACAGGAGCTGTACCCGTGAGGATCATTGAACCAGTTACCATCACTCCGGACATGGCGGTGATGGAGGCGTTTCAGGTGGCGCCCGGCGCCGAGCCGCTGGTGGTCAAAGCAGGGCAATCCTTCCAGGTCGCCTCGCTCGTCACCAACGTCCCGGAGAACGACTATCCGGTCTGGGTCCCGACGAAGGCGTATGCGCTCGGCGAGCGCGTCATGCTCGAGCACCGTAACTACGAAGCGCACGTCGCGCATAGCAACAAAAGCCCGGCCGGGGCCGCTACCGAACCACCAACCTGGCTGGACTTGGGCCCCACCAACCGCTGGCGCCTGTTCGATGACAAGATCGGTACCGAGACCAGCAACCCGGAGAGCATCGCGCTGACCATCGCCCCGGGCCGGGCGGTGGACTCGCTAGCGTTCTTCGGACTGGACGCGGCGTCGATCTACGTGCGAGTCGTTGATCCCTATCAAGGCATCGTCTACGAGTCGAGCGTCTCACCCGTGTCCACTGACGGCATCGACGACTGGTACGACTACTTCTTCTCTCCGGTCGAGGTGAACGAAGACTTCGTGCTGCTCGATGTGCCGGTGGGCAGCTACGGCTCTATCGAGATCAGGATCGCCAAGCCCGGGGGGCTGGCCAAGGTAGGCGCGCTGATCCTGGGCAAGGCCGCCGTGCTGGGCGAGGCGCTCTATGGCACAGCGGTGGGGATCACGGACTACAGCCGCAAGGAGCGCGACGACTTCGGCAACATGGTGGTGGTCGAGCGAGACTATTCCAAGCGCGCCGACTTCGACGTGATGGTGCCCACCAGCATGGTGTCGCAGGTCCAGCGCCTGCTGGGCAAGTACCGAGCCAAGCCACTGGTGTGGATTGGTGAGGCCAGCCTGCAATCCACGATCCTCTACGGCTTCTACAAAGAATTCAACCTGGTGATCAGCGGCCCGACAGCGTCGGACTGCTCCATTTCTGTCGAAGGACTCATCTGATGGCAACACCCATTGTTACTCGGCTGCCTGAAGCCCCGAGCCGACAAAACTCGGCGGGCACCTTTGCCGCGCAGGCCGACAGCTTCATGGCGGCCTTGCCGGCATTCGGCGACCAAATCAACCAGGTGGTGGACCACGTCGGCGACCAGGTGGACGCCGTCGTTGAAATCGCACGGCAGATCACCAATAACGGTACGGTGCAGGTCGAGAAGGCGGCAGACAACGCCTCAGCTGCGGCGCAAAGCGCCCAGACGGCAGCCAGTCAATCGGCTGCGGCCAAGGGACAGGCCGATGCCAGCAGGGGGCACCGGGAAGCGGCGCAAGCGGCTGCAGCGGCAGCGCAGGCCTCGGCAGGGTTGCCGGCCACAGCTGGCAAGGCCGGTGCCCCTTTGGTGGCGCGTCCCGATGGTGGCGTCGAGTTTTCCAGCAGCCTGAGCCGTTATGACCTGAGCCTGGCGGCCAGCACGGCCTTGCTGGATCTGGCGCAGAGCCAGGTGTTCAAGATCGACGCCTCGATCAAGCGCACCCTGTCCTTTGCCAACGCTCCGGCAGGCGGGCGGGCCATGACCGTGGTGCTGCACGTCACCGGCACAGTTGAGCCCACCTGGCCACCCGACATCCTGTGGAACAACAGCCAGTTGCCGGTGATGGGCACCAACTGGACCACGATCATCCTGATCTGGGTCGGGGATGGCTGGGTGGGTTCGGTCGGAGCGCGGTCATGATCGAGGTCGCCCTGATGCTGGGCAATGTCCAGGACTCGGCCAGTGCTTGGCAGTTCATTGGCTCGACCAATCTGCTGACTACTGACAGCGCCTCGCTCACGCCAGGCCTGCCGGCTGGTATCCGAGAGGGCGATCTGCTGGTAGGCGTCATGTCGCCACGCTCCGAGCAGGCGCCGACCGAGATGCTCACGAATGGCTGGCAGCGCTGGCGGACCGGCAACCAGGATTACTTGTGCGCGGCGCGCTACGTCGCCGGGCTGGCTGCTCCCAAGTGGTACAAGGGGGCGGCGAACGGGGTGTTCACGGCCGTGCTGGCGTTTCGTACCCGGGCATGGTCGACCTTCAGCCTGGCGGCGCAGTCGGTGCCGGCCGCACCGGCCGATCTCGGGACCACGGTGCGCAACTCGCTGGTGCTGGCCATCGGCGTGACCCCGGGCACCACCCGCGACTGGCAGGTGAGCGTCGAAGGGACGTTGGCGCCCGTTACGCGCATCGAGCGTGCGCTGGCCCCTGGCATGCAGGTTTCCTCGCTCAGCGTCGACTATCCACAGCCGGTCAGGGGGTTGATGGTCGATGCCCTATCCGGCAGTGAGCGCAACCTGATCCTCACCGCCTACTGACCAAAGCAGCAACAACACACCGCCTACGGGCGGTTTTTTATGCCTGGAGAAAAGACACATGGCTTACAACAGCGCCCACACCGGGGCGGAGATTGACGCATCGGTCGAGATGCTGGCGCAGATCCAGACAGCGCGGGACGAAACCGGCAGCAATGCCGACGCCGTAAAGAAGCTTAGCGCCGAGGTCAAAACGAACGCGACTCAGGTGCAGGAGCAATCGCAGAGCGTCACGCGCAGCGCCACCCAGGTCGCCCAGCAGGCGCAGGCCGTGGCGGCAGACCGGCAGGTCACCCAAGAGGCTGCGGACCTGGCACAAGAGGCCAAGTCGGCCGTAGCAGCTGATCGCAACACCGTGCAGCAGAACGCCACCCTGGCCGAGAACAGCGCCCGTGCGGCCCAGCAAAGCCAGATCGCCGCCGGCCTTTCCGAGCAGGTGACCCAGGAGGCCAGCACCTTCATTGTCGGCGCGCGCGCGAGCGTTGCAGAATCGGCCGCACAGGTGGCAGCTGATCGAGCCAGCGTCGAACGAAACGCTTCTGCAGCAGCTGCCAGCGAGGCCAAAGCCGCGGCGGTGGTCACTGGAGGTACCGCCAGCTTTCAGCCCGAGCCTGGCAAGATGCCAATCGCTGATGGCGCCGGCACCATCCACGATGACTGGTTGAGCCGGAATGTGGCACGTACTACCCAGGTCGATGATGCCGCCAACCAGGCGAGTGAAGCGGCGCGACAGGCCTCGGAGCTGGACACTCAGCTGAACGCGGTCAAGCAGGAGGTAGGCAAGTCCACCACGCTGGCCAACTACGACGACCTGCGTGCCTACACCGGCACGGCTACCGAGGTGACCCTGACTCAGGGCGGTATCGCCGGCACCTTCCGGCGCCTGATCGGCTCAGGCAAAGGTGACAACGGCGGCACCTACATCGTCGGCGGGAACAGTACGGTCTGGGAGCGCATCTTCGATGGTATGATCCATGCCATCTGGTTTGAAGGGCAAAGCGACCTGCAGATCATCCAGCGGGTGATCGACGCGGTGCTGGCGATAGGCGGGCAGGAGGCGGTGGTCTCGCGTGAGTACGTCTGCGTGGGCGCCCTAAAGAACCGCACCAACGTGCGCTTTGTAGGCACGGGCCAGCTCTCGGGCAATGCCTCTTACCGGGTGCGGGTCATTCCGGAGTCTGCACCGACGAGTCCGCCTACCTTCCACGACCTGGAGCCTGCTCGCCACCTCAAGGCCTTCTCCAATGCCAGGGCGCCGGTCGTAGTGCTGACCGGCAGTTCGACCGGCACCTGGAACCCCAACACGGTGGACACCGGCGGCGGGGTAGCGGCGATGCTGTCGCTGCGTATCCGCCAGCTCAACCCGGAAAAGAAGATCACCTTTCATAACCGCTGCATCGGTGGCCAGACCTTCGCCAACCTCAACGACAAGCCCACGGTGTTTCCATCGTGGTACACCGATTCGCGGCGTGCCTGGATCGATTATCTGTCGGACGTCAAGCCGGACGTCATCTACATCATCATGGGCAGCAACGACAGCGGCAGTATCTCGAATGCTGCGCTGACGTCGGCAGTGGCCAAGATGAGAGGGTTTGCTAAGGTGCCGGACATGGTGTTCATCACCCAGCCCTCGGTGTGTGCCGACCCGAACGACGCCTTTGCCTCCTACGGTAGCTACGATGAGCAGGAGGGCCGAGACTTCGCGGCCGGGCTGGTGCGCTCGTTTGCGCTCTACAACGACTATGGCCTGATCGATGGCAATCGCATGGGCGGTATCGTGATGGACGGTCGGGATATCCTGGCAACGGCCATGAAGCGTCTGGCGGCGAGTGTGGCAGCGCCGAACGGCATGTATATCTGCCCGGTCGCCGCCCATGACTTCGCCATGAACCTGGCGTTTGTCGGCGATGCTGCGGCCAACAACGCAGCCTTCAGCATGTCCGAAAACCCGAACAATCCGCCGATCGTACGGGTGGGCGCGGGCGGTGGTAACGGTAGCTCTGGCGATATCGTGCAGATCCGCAAGGACTCGAATGGCTTCTTCGTGTTCCAGTGCTACTGCGGCGGCGTCAACTACCAAACCATCAACACCACCATCCCTTTCCCGGCCGGGTCGTTCAATCTTGAGGTGATCAAAAGCGGTATCTGGCTGGCGATCAGCCTGGACGGTCAGCAGGATACGACCCGCACCGCCATGAAGCTGATGACCCACGGCGGCCAGTTCTACCCCCTGACCCGCTACTACGGCCTCGATACCGGGCCCTGGTCACACGTTAACCATGTGAACTTGGGCGAGCCGCTGGCCTACCGCCCGCGGCTGACCTCGGCGCAGGCCTGGGGCGCGCCCAACCCGACTGCTGCCACTTCGCTTCCCTATGGCGGCAATGGGCTCAACCACTTTTCCTCAAAAGGATCTGCGCTGATCTACGGCCCCCTTATTGACGGAGATAACCTGCAAGGCACACAGTATGGCAGCGGTATTTATACGCCAGTACTCAGCAACTTGCAGAACCTCAGCGCGGCTGTACCGCGTGACACCCTAATGTATGTTCGGGTAAATAACTTGGTATCGGTGTCAGGTTGCATCACGTTAACGCCGTCAGCCGAGTCCGCACTCACGCAGCTACAACTGTCGATCCCGGTCGCGTCGGATTTCACCGGAGTTACGGACGCGGCTGGGCTTTGCTCGGGTGTGCAAGAACCGTTGATGACAGGAGTGATCTGGAGCGATCCGGCGGCAGACAATGTGCTTATTCAGTTCAAGTCTACAGGAAAGGTGACAGTCCAAGTGCGCATCAGTTTCACCTACCAAATTAAATAATTTCAGATTATGTTTCCCAATTCATTCAGCTCTTACCTGCGCTGGTGAAGATTATTTGCCTGTGCCATTTTGGATGCGAAGAACTGACCGTCGCTATCGAAGGAGGTTTCGATCTCTGTAGTAAGTTTGTTTTGGTTTGTTCGGTGTGTATTCAGTTGACGGGGTGTGATAAGTTTGGTTTCTTGAGGTCTGAACATGCGAAATGTAGGATGCGCGTTTATCTTTTGTTGCGAAGAAGAGAGGTGGTGATTATGTAATTAATCTAAGTGATGCAGTTAAAAAGCCCGATAAAGCGGGCTTTTTAACTGTGTCCAAGCTTTAAATGGTGCAGGGGAGGCCGTTGTTATTCATAAAGGTTCTATACTGGTCAGCTAGCAATGATCGATTTTCATCAAATTCTTTGCCGCTGAATTTAACCATGCCGCGCAGCTCGTTTAGTGTTGCCCCATATTTAACGTCGCTAGCCATGACATATGGAATTTTGCTTTTTTCGCATAGCTCTCTAATTCGAGAGTCGTAAGCAACGCATAAGGCCGGAACGCCAGCTTGAATAGCTAGCATAACTCCGTGGATTCTGGCGCCTACCACAAAGTCAAATCTTCTTAAGTATTCCATCCATGCAGGAATATTGAAGAAGGCAATAAAGTATTTTCTGATCCAATGCTCGAGCTGGGGGCCGTCTAAGTTCAGTCTCAGATAAGTTCTGAGCTTGTTTTTATATTCATTGTCAACATAGTTCATGTCTCCGCGGGCTAGGGCCACTAGCTCATCGGTAGCCTGTACTATGTAGGAGCCATTAGTGTCCTCCATTATTTTAACGAGAGAACCTTCTAACCTACTCATTGCTGCATGTGATGGATGCCCTGCAGCAATTGCTACTTTTTTGTACTGGTTTTTATACCTGGATTCAAGAATCTCGCCGAGATTCCTATCCCTGTTTATGAATAGAGTCGGACATCCTAGGGAAACTGCTTTGCCGCCAAATCCGTAATGTTCAAGAACTTGGAGTGTAAAGTCTCCCCGAACGGTGATGTTTGGGTTTTTGGAAGGAGCGTGGTCTACAATCTCTTGAACCCAGTTGAGAGTGCCCTGAGGAAGTTCAGGTATGGACTCAAAATTAGCGTGTGATTGAGCTCCAAGCCCAATAGCTACAAGCTTTGCATGAATCTTAGAGATATTATTAGCTAGCCCGCCGAGGTTAGCGTGTGAGCCTAGCTGGTTGGCGCAAGGAAGTATGCCTAAGTCGCCCATCTGATTAACTAGCCCGGGCTCAGAGCTCCAAGGAGTAGAGTTGGGGTTCATGGCGATGATTCTATTAATAGCGTAATGGAACGCTAGGTTGCCTGTGTTTAGGCCAACCTTGTTGTACAAGGTCTTTGTATCAATTGAACTCGACATGTCAATGGACTCATCGAGGCCGAAGGTGAAAATTTGAGACATTAGGTATCTTCCTTTGACGCCTGCTGACAGGCCTGTGCTCGTGCTACCTGAGGCTGTGGGCAGCTGGATCCTAATCGTACCAAATCGTTGCCCTCACAAAAACCACTACAGCATGTGCCTGCCATTAGTATTGCTTGGCGTCCCCCTTGGCTAAGAAAAGCAGCCCTTTAGACCCGCCGCGCGCGGGTTTTTCATGCCTAGAGAAATCCATGACCAAACGTGGTGTATGCAACGACAAACCCCGAGAACAACGATTGGAACCCCCGCAACGACTAGGCGAAGGGTGTAGTCAGGCCGCGCTTCGCCCGGTTCGACTCGCCCGAGAACGGCATTCGCACCCTGGGCAAGCTGCTGACCAACTACCGGGGCAAGGACGGCCTGCCCGGTGTCGGCGGCAAGGGCATCAACACCGTGCTCGAGACCATCAACCGCTGGGCGCCGAGCACAGAGAACGACACCCAGGCCCTATGGGCGTGCGGTGGCCACCCGGATCGGCGTGCACCCCACGGCGCCAATCGACATCACGAACCCGGCCACGCTGCGTGGGATGATGCTGGGCATCATCGTCCATGAGAACGGCGGCAACCCGTACTCGGCGACGGTGATCGACGAAGGCGTACGGCGGACACTGGTATGACTTGGCTGGTGCGACTGTGTTGACACTCTCTCTTGCTTGAACTTTTCTGGAGACGCCAGTCTCGATGACATAAGTGGAAAAGTCCTATGGCAGCGTCCAAGTTGCCTTGGGTACAGCAGTTGCCTACGTCCCTCACGACGTTGCTTAAAGAGCCACGCCGTGAGGGACGTGCAGTCTTGAGCGTGAGCAATATGACAAACGCTATCCTGTATGGCTATGGTCGGCAGCCCAGTTTGGCAATGCCGGCAGGCTGATGGCAATAAGTATACCTTGAGCAATATCTTCCTTGTACAGCCCGCCAAGTGCGGGCTTTCTATTGCTGAAGAGGACATAATAGATGTCTACCGATCGGAGACGTCCAAATTTATAGGTACTCTGAGTAAGTCGCGATCAAGGGTGAGTCGGCAATCCTCACCTAAGTTGAATTTTGTATAGTAAAGGTATGCGTTATTGCCGACGGTTCCAAAGTTTCTGTCAGTTGAATTGCTGTCCAAGATTGATGGATACGCTGCTGGTGATTGTGGTTGACAGTTTTTCTTTCCTGTAATTGTTATTATTTCTTTAGGATTGCTCCAGTGGATTAGATCCTTAGAGGTTGAGAAGCTAAATCTTGCATCTACCCGAGATTGAGGTGGTTTTTTGTTTATAAAATCCTCATGGCTAGCAATAAACTCTTTGGTTTTAGAATGCCATGTCAGGCTTCTGATTTTACTACTTAGGTTTTTTAGAGTAACGCAGGTTTTGCTCTTGGTATGTGAGGCATAAGGATTTGAAAGGTCTATGGAGAAGTCTCGTCCGTCCCAAAACCTCCATGAGTACTTGCTATTTATATCACTTGTTCTGGCTAGGCAGTTGCCCGCATTTTGATCTTTATATTTCGAGGTATAGAATATCGAATAGTACCATTCATCAATTTTCACAATATTAGAAGTTGTTAAAAAGCCAATGGGGCCGCTTTCCCTGTTGGAGAATTTATAATTAGACTGGGCGATTATTCTGTTCGAAGGGCTTTCGGTGTTGAATGATTTTCCTCCGTCATCAGATTGAGCCAAAATGATAGCGCTCCACCAGCATCCGAGATTTTTACCTTGAGATTCATCACAGTTTTTGAACCATCTGCCATGGTAGTCAGAGCTTGCTAAAGATATGACCTTGTTGCCGTTATCCTCGCTGTAAAAAGTTTGGAGCCAGACTCTTGCATCGTATAGTTGAGGTCGAGAATCCATTTTGGCTTCGAATCGTATTTCGCATGATTGTTTAACGCTGTCCAATGAGTTGCCAGTCATAGATCTGTTTATATAGTGGGTTGCGTATAAGTTCACGGTTCCATCCGCAGATTTGAACGCTCTTGCTGGGGAGTCTGGAATATTATCATCACTACACCTGTCAGTTTTCCAGTTAAATACTACCTGGGTTTTGCTTAATTCTGGGGTTATAGTTAATTTGGAGTCGACAGGACTTGCATTTGCTAGCGCGCTTAAGCTTGTTAATACATAGAAAGCTCCAACTGTTTTTAATGTTATATGTATTGGTCTTGAGGTGATTTTCGCCATAATTGTTTTTCCCTTGTATATATCCATAACTAATTTCACTCAAGCACGGCTTTGATTGCAGTTCAGCCATCGAGTTTCGTTTCGCTGTAGTAAAAATCACAAGGCGATCCGACAGTTCCGATTTGTCCCAATTTCCAAGTCTGCCTACGAGCGGGCTTTTTCATACCTGGAGAAAACCCATGACCGCACGCGGTGTACGCAACAACAACCCCGGCAACATCGATTTCAACCCACGCAACGCCTGGGTCGGCCAGCTGGGCCTGGAGGAGGGTGTGACCAAGCCGCGCTTCGCCCGGTTCGACTCACCCGAGAACGGCATCCGCGCCCTGGGCAAGCTGCTGATCAACTACCGGGGCAAGGACGGCATGCCCGGTGTCGGCGGCAAGGGCATCGACACCGTGCTCGAGACCATCAACCGCTGGGCGCCGAGCACCGAAAACGACACCCAGGCCTATGCGCGCGCGGTGGCCACCCGGATCGGCGTGCACCCCACGGCGTCGATCGACATCAAGAACCCGGCCACCCTGCGCGGGATGGTGCTGGGCATCATCGTCCATGAGAACGGCGGCAACCCGTACTCGGCGGCGGTGATCGACGAAGGCGTGCGACGGGCGCTGGCATGAGCTGGCCGGTGCGGCTGGGCCTGCTGACCCTGGTGCTGGCTTCGTACTGGGGCGCCTACCAGCACGGCCGATCGGTAGAGCGCAGCCAAGCCCTGGCCGCATCGGCGCAGCGTGACAGCGGCGATCGGCTGGCCGAGGCCCTGGGCCAGCGCGATGCCCGCGAGGAAGAACAACGACGCGCCCAGGCGCAGGAGGAGGCGAGAGCCCATGCACACGAACAACACCAGGTGGCTGACGCTGGCGCTGCTGGCGCCGATGCTGCTGGCCAGCGGCTGCAGCACGACGCCGCCCAGCTCGCCGCCACCGTCAGTTGCCCCGGCCCGGATCCCGCCGCTGTCGCCCGAGGCCAGGCAGCCACCCGCGCCGCTATGGTGCTCTCCGACCTGCTCGCACGGGCTGATGTTCGAGCGGGGGAGCTGGCGAAAGCGTATGACCGGGCCCGAATAGCAGGGGAGCAATGCGCACGGGAGTACGACGAGTTACGAAATGTCGTTCGCCCAGGAGCGTGATCTGGTCCACAATGTGGCATTCCATCCCAGTTTGAGCCTTGCCGCCAGCCATGTCAGACAACGATCAGACCGAACTGGATGGATCTTTGCCGTCCAGAACGAAAATCGACTGGAACGCAGCCATCACCCGCGCTGTGAATGCAATGGACAAGTACCACTATGCAAAAGACTTCGGTACCTCTGACGCGGTACTGAGCGTACTGCGGGCCGAGGTCGAGCAGGCTTTGGAAACTCTCAACATTGCGCGCTCCAGCAAGGAATAAGACAGCTACGCTCTGGAGTAAACTGCCCTCTGCCTTTGGACCTGACCTGTGATATGAAGAAAACACTTGATGGAGTGGTACAAGCGGGTGATGAGCTGATCCTTGGCGCGATCACCGCTATACGCGAGGTGAGGCTGGCAGAAGCGTCAGGCGCATCGCATGAAGAGGTAGCGCGCTTGCAGCTATTGGCTGATTCCGCCTATGAAGCTGTGATCGGCTACCAGGAGCGAGCGTTGGGTCTGTGCATAGATACAGTTCACTGATCGCGAGCGGTTCTTTCTGCACACTGCCGCAGCAACTTCACCATTTGATCGATCGACCAGGGCTTGGCGATGAAAGCGGCACAAGGCGGCAGGGGTTCTGCAAAGTGAGGGCTACCTCCGCTTGTGACGATGACCGAAAGGCCGGATCTCTGCTCGTGAGCCGCCCACGCTAAGTCCCAGCCGTCAGAAATGCCTGGTGTGCATACGTCTGTAACGATGACGTCCCAACGCCTTCTGGACAGTAGCCCTATCCCTTCG
This sequence comes from Pseudomonas monteilii, assembly GCA_001534745.1. Taxonomy (NCBI): domain Bacteria; kingdom Pseudomonadati; phylum Pseudomonadota; class Gammaproteobacteria; order Pseudomonadales; family Pseudomonadaceae; genus Pseudomonas; species Pseudomonas alabamensis. The sequence continues at coordinate 2,727,564 of CP013997.1, read as the reverse complement.
TGAGCTGTCTCCACAGCCGTCACGCTCGCGCCTGTCTCTTCTACAATCGATGAAAGAAGCTCACGTAGCATGGGCTCATCCTCGACAATCAATACCTGCTTGCCATTCATGGCTGGCTGCCCTCTATGCGATGAGCGGTAGAGACAGCTACCCCTGGATGGTTGCTGTTTGCAGACGAGCGGGTATGTTTGTACAGCTTTTGACGAAGATTAATACATTTGTACAATGATGGCTCAATGGCCAGCACTACTGAGATTTAGTTGAGGCAGGGTCTATGAAACCAGATGATCGAATCATGCCGGACCATCCATTGTACCTCCAGGCCAGGGACGCCCATCGGGACTACCTGGAGGCGAAGGAGCGTGGAGAGCCAGCGGCAACGGTCGACCGACTGCGCCTGATCTATGAGGCGCAGATGAAGGCTGCGACCGACTATCATCTGCATGCGGGCACAACCACGATGCAGGTACAATGACCCGCCATCATTCGTCTAGCTGAGGCCTAATCCGGGCGCAGCGCCAACGAAATAGTACACCGATTAGTACACTGCCTAAGCTTAAACGAAGAAAAGCCCAGTAAACACTGGGCTTTTCTGTCTGGATCTGGTGCCCCGAGCCGGACTCGAACCGGCACACCTTGCGGCGGCGCATTTTAAGTGCGATGTGTCTACCAATTTCACCATCGGGGCGCGATGTGAAGCGGCCAATTAGACACGGAAAGGCCGCGCAAATCAATAGCTTAAGCCGAGCCCTCGGCCTGCGCCTCCGTGCTGCCGAGCCCGGGCGTCATGGCGTCGGCGATGCCGCGCAGCTCGTTCACCGAGGCCTGCAGGTCGTGGATCTGTCGGTTCACCAGCGCCACGTCCGCCTGCTGCGAGCCACGGCTCAGGTAGGCGGCATGACCTTGCAGTGCCTTGGAGATGGCTTCGAGTTCGCCAGCGGTGCGTCTGAGGTCTTCTTGCAGGCTCTGCGTACGGCGGGGTGCGGACATGGGCGTTCCTGATCGACAGGTAAAGTGGCATCGGTCGTGGCGACTATAAGCCACTCCTGGTAGGGCTGCCATCCCTGCGTAAGCCTCGAGATCGGACACATCCTCGACCATTGGTCGCTTCGCACGCGTGGCTGATGTACCCTGCCTGTCGAATTCTTACGCGGTAGGGAGCTTCCATGGTTTCTGGCGACCGCTTAGCGTCTGGCAACGATCAGACCAATGCCTACGAGCAGCTCGTCCAAGCGGTGGTCGACTATGCCATTTACCGGCTCGATCCGACCGGTTGCGTGGTGTCGTGGAACAACGGCGCACAGCGCATCAAAGGATATGCCGCCGACGAAGTGATCGGTCAGCACTTCTCCGTGTTCTTTACTGAGCAGGACCGCGCCCAGGGCCGCCCTGACATGCTGCTGCAGCGTGCCTTGCGCGAAGGGGTCTCCCAGGACGAAGGCTGGCGGGTCCGCAAGGATGGCACACGCTTCTGGGCGCTGGTCGCCCTGGATGTGATTCGTGATGAGCAGGGCGTCATTGTCGGCCTGGCCAAGGTGACCCGCGACATCACCGATCGCAAGGACGCCGCCGGGCAGCTCGATGCCATGCGCGCGCAGTTGTTCCAGGCCCAGAAGCTCGAAGCGCTCGGGCAGCTCACCGGTGGTCTGGCCCATGACTTCAACAACCTGCTGACGATCATCCTCGGCTCGGCCCGCCTGGCCTTGACCCGTCAGGACCCGGCACGCGTCAGCACGTTGCTCGAGCACATCGTCGCGGCAGGTGAGCGCGGTACCCAGTTGACCCAGCAATTGCTCAGCTTTGCTCGTCATCGGCAGCTGGAGGTATCGAGGATTGCACCGGCGACCGTGATCACGTCCACTTATGGCCTGATCGGGCAGGCACTGCCCGAGCGCATCCGGCTGGAACAGTCGGTGCAGCCAGGGTTGCCCTTGATCGAGGTGGATGTAGGGCAGTTGCAGATGGCGCTGTTGAACTTGGTCTTCAATGCCCGGGATGCCATCGAAGACCGTGGAACGGTCAGCATGCAGGTCGAACTGGCCGAACCGGACGGCGAGCCGGAGGGCCTGCGAGGGCCCCATGTCCGGTTCGACGTCCGCGACACCGGTCAAGGAATTGAACCTGCGGTGATGGCACGGGTCTTTGAACCGTTCTTCACCACGAAAGCCTTCGGTAAAGGCACCGGGCTCGGCTTGAGCCAGGTGTATGGATTCGCCAAACAGAGTCAGGGCTGCGTCCAGGTGCGAAGCACCGTGGGCGAGGGCACTTGCATGAGTCTTTTTCTACCGGTCTGGGCCGGTGAGTACGATGCGGCACAGGACACAGGTCACGCACATGGTTGAAACACTCAAGCGCCTCACCACAGGCATCGAAGGGCTGGACGCACTGCTCAAGGGCGGCCTGCTGACGGGCGGCGCCTATATCGTCCAGGGCAATCCCGGGTCCGGCAAGACGATCATGGCCAATCAGATGGCCTGTCACCATGTGCGTCAAGGTGGCCGTGTCCTGGTCGGCACCCTGCTGGCCGAATCCCATGACCGCCTGTTCCAGTACCTGTCGGGCCTGACGTTCTTCGACCCGGCGTTGGTGGGTCGGGAGATCCAGTACCTGAGCGCCTTCGGCACCTTGGAGCAGGAAGGCTTGCCCGCCGTGGTCAAGCTGTTGCGTCGGGAGATCGGTCGCCAGCAGGCCAGCCTGTTGATCATCGACGGTCTGCTCAATGCGCGCTCGCGTGCCGACAGCAGCCTGGACACGAAGAAATTCATTTCCGAGCTGCAAGGGCATGCGGCCTTCGCCGGGTGTACGGTGTTGTTGCTCACCAGTTCGCGCCTGGAAGAGGGCAGCCCCGAGCACACCATGGTCGACGGCGTGATCGAGCTGAGCGAAATGCCCTTGGGCAGTCGCGCGGTACGTCAGGTGCAGTTGCGCAAGACCCGTGGCAGCAGCGCCCTGTCGGGCGTGCATGAATGCGAGATCACCCAGGACGGCTTGCAGGTCTACCCCCGTCTGGAAGCACGCTACAGCCGACCCACGCATCTGGGCGAAGTGACCTTGCGGCGAGTCCCAAGTGGTACCGAAGCCCTGGATCACATGATAGGCGGGGGGCTGCCCGAGGGCGGCGTGACGCTGGTGCTGGGGCCGTCGGGCATCGGCAAGACGTCGCTGGGGCTGAGTTTCCTGGCAGCGGCCACGCCTGAGGCGCCCGGCTTGCATTTCGGGTTCTACGAAACGCCACCACGCCTGGTGCTCAAGGCGGCAGCGTTGGGGTTCGACTTCGCCGCGCTGGCCGAGCAGGGCGCCTTGCACTGGTGCTGGCAACCCACGACCGAAGGGCTGCTGGATCAGGTCGGTGAGCGCTTGCTGCGTCACGTGGATACCCACGGCATCAAGCGTGTGCTGCTCGACGGTCTGGGCGCGTTCGGACGTCTGGCCAACGACCCGACGCGGCTCAATGAATTCTACCGTGCGCTGACCAGCGAGTTGCGTGCGCGCAACGTCAGCAGCATGGCGACCTGGGAAATGCGTGATCTGCTGGGGACGTCGTTCAACGCGCCGGCGCCCGATCTGTCGGGCATCATCGACAACCTGGTACTGATGCGTTTCGTGGAACACGAAGCCAGGCTCAAGCGCGTGCTGTCGGTCGTCAAGGTGCGCGACAGTGATTTCGACCCGGCGTTCTATGAGGTGCTGATGAAAGCCAAGGGACTGGACTTGCGCAGGTTCTTCGGAGGCGGTACCGCGATCGACGCGGGCTTGCCGGTGCACAGTGCGAACCTCTGACGCCATGAATGGCTCAGGCACGTTTACCATCCTGGTGGTCGACGACGAGTACCTGATCGCCGATATTCTCGGGTTCGCGCTCGAGGACGAAGGCTTCCAGGTGCGCACGGCCAGCAATGGGCGCATGGCGCTGGATCTGCTCGACACCCAGCCGATCGACCTGGTGATCACCGATTACATGATGCCGGTGCTCAACGGTCAGGAACTGGTCACGGCCATTCGGGCCGAGCCGGCCTGGTCGCGTCTTCCGGTCATCCTCATGAGTGGCGCCCAGGCCAGTCAGGCACAGGTCGGCCCCGCGGCGTTCTGCGCGGTGTTCGAAAAACCGTTCGACGTCTGGCGGATGATCGCCAAGGTGCGGGAGTTGCTGGAGGGGAGGCGGTGAAAATCATGCGCTGCCCGACGGGGCGGACAGGCGAGCGCATCAAAAGGCAATGAAGGCAGGTCGACTCAGCGTGGCTCTTCCGCACGCTCTGGCGCTGGGCTACCGGCCTGGATACGTTTGAAGATTTCTTCGCGGTGCACCTGGACATCTTTGGGTGCGTCGATGCCAATTCTCACTTGCATCCCTTTGACACCTAGAATGGTGACCTTGATGTCGTCATTGATGACGATGCTTTCGCCAACCTTGCGGGTGAGTATCAGCATGTACTTCTCCTTGGTAATGAACTGCGCCGTGCAGAGGGTCCTGCCACGGTCGGGAGCGGGGCCCCATGGCCTTGTCCCTCTTCCTAATCATTAAAGACGCTCGCAGCGCGGAGTAATTCCCTTCGAGGTGAAATCTCCTGCCGGTCTTTGCTGCAGGAGCCGGCGGTGTCCGATTCGGCAACCGCCCGGCGAGGTGCTCTGGTGCCAAGGATAGGGGGCTTCGCGTCAGATGGGAAATTTCTCTGAAACATGATGGGGATAGTCAGGCTCAATCGACGACCGCTTCCAGGGTTTCCAGGAACTTGAGCAGCACCACTTCCTCGGGCTCCAACCCCTTGCGGGCGCGACTGTGCCGCAGCTCGGCCAGCTTGCCCAGGCTGAAATGCTCGATCACGGCAGGGTGGATGTAGCACTTGCGGCACACGGCAGGCGTGTTCCCCAATTTCTGTGCAACCTGTTTGACGATGGTCGCGACGTGCTGCTTGCCGTGGGCGGGCGGCTCCCAGGGCAGGGGGCGCAGCAGGTCCAGCGCCAGCGCGCTGCCAGCCCAGGTGCGATAGTCCTTGGCGGTGAAGTCGGCCCCTGTCAGTTGCTGCAGGAACTGGTTGATGTCGCTGGAACCGACGCTGTGGCGTTCGCCGTGTTCGTCCAGGTACTGGAACAAGGACTGGCCCGGCAGCTCCAGGCAGCGCTTGAGCACGGCTGCCAGGCGTCGATCGCGCAAGGTGACGTCGTGATCGACGCCGCTCTTGCCGCGAAAATGGAAGCGAATGGTGTGGCCTTTGACGTCCACGTGGCGGTTGCGCAGGGTCGTCAGCCCATAGGACTTGTTGTCGCGCACGTAGCGGTGGTTGCCGATGCGGATCAGCGTGCTGTCGAGCAGGCTGACCACCAGCGCCATGACTTTCTCGCGGTCCAGGCCAGGCCGCGCCAGGTGCTGGTCGATCTGCTGGCGTAGCTTGGGCAGCGCCTGGGCGAAGGCCAGCATGCGGCCGTACTTGTGTCCGTCGCGCAGGCTGCGCCATTCGACGTGGTAGCGGTATTGCTTGCGCCCGCGGGCATCGCGACCGGTGGCCTGCAGGTGGCCTTGCGGGTCGATGCAGATCCAAACCTCAGTGTAGGCCGGTGGGATGGCCAGGGCCGCGATGCGTGCCAGGATCTCGGCGTCGCGCACGCGCTGACCCTCGGTGTCGAGGTAGATGAAGCGATCACGCCAGCGCTTGCGGCTGTAGCCGGGGTGGGTGTCGTCGACGTAATGCAGGGAAGGAGGCAGCAGACACTCGGGCATGGCAGAGTCCGTTTCGAGGTGTTCATTCGATGGACACCAGCGGCCGGCCAGCGTGCCGCATTTTCAGCCGAGCAGCGCCACCGACTTGATCTGTGCCCACAATGCCTGGCCGACGTGCAGGCCCAGGTGGTCGGCCGAATAGCGTGTGATACGTGCCAACAGGGGTTGCCCGGCGACCTCCAGCGAGACCAGCATGTGGGCCTGGTTGTCCGCGGCCCGACAAGCGCGCACCGTCGCGGGCAGGCGGTTGAGAATGCTCGAGGCAGGCGCATCGCCAAGGCTCAGGCTGACGTCACGTGCCTGTACCTGCACGCGCAGGCGACTGCCAGGTGGGCGCGGCGCGTGGGCGATCCGCAGGCAGGCCTCGTGGCCAGGCAGGGTCATCTCCAGCAAGTCGTACTGGGGATCGTGGCCGCGCACGAGCACATCGAGCGTTACGCCAGCATCGTCGGCCTGGGCCAGCGAGAGGTCCAGCCGGGCCAGGGTTTCGGCGATCGGCCCGCTGGCCAGCGCCTGGCCTTGCTCGAGCACTACCAGGTGATCGGCCAGCCGCGCCACCTCGTCCTGGGCATGGCTGACGTACACCACCGGGATATCCAGTTCGTCGTGCAGGCGCTCCAGGTAGGGCAGGATCTCGCGCTTGCGCGGCCCATCCAGCGCGGCCAGGGGTTCGTCCATCAGCAGGAGCCTGGGGCTGGTCAACAGCGCGCGGGCGATACCCACCCGCTGCGCTTCACCGCCTGACAGGGTGGCGGGGCGACGGTCGAGCAGGTGGGTGATACCCAGCAAGGCACAGGCGTGTTCCAGGTCGACCTTGCGCTGCGCCCGGGCGATGCGCCGCCAGCCAAAGGTAAGGTTGGCGCGCACGTCCAGGTGCGCGAACAGGCTGGCTTCCTGGAACACATAGCCGATCGAGCGCCGATGGGGGGCCAGGAAATGGCCTCGGGTGCTGTCCTGCCAGACCTCGCCGTCGACCTCGATGAACGCCTCGTCGGCCTGCTCCAGGCCTGCGAGGCAGCGCAGGATCGTGGTCTTGCCCGATCCGGATTGACCGAACAGCGCGCTGACGCCACGGCCCGGCAGGTTCAGGTCGACGGCCAGCGTGAAGTCCTTGCGTGCCAGGCGCAGATGGGCCCGTAGCATTGCGTGCATGTCAGCTCCAGCTGCCGTGACGGCGCCGGCCGGCATACAGCACCAGCAGCACCAGGAAGGAAAACACCAGCATCACCCCGCCAGCCAGTGGGCTTGGGGGTAGGCCATCGATTCCACATGATCGAAGATCTGCACCGACACCACCCGCGTCGCGTTCGGGATGTTGCCCCCGATCATCAGCACCACGCCGAACTCACCGACCGTATGGGCAAAGCCCAGGATCCCGGCCGTGACGAAGCCAGGGCGGGCCAGGGGCAGGACCACGTGCACGAAGCGGTCCAAGGGCCCGGCGCGCAAGGTAGCCGCGACTTCCAGAGGGCGTTGGCCGGTGGCGCTGAAGGCATTCTGCAGGGGCTGCACCACGAACGGCAGCGAGTACACCACCGAGCCGATCACAAGGCCCGTGAAGCTGAACACCACGGTGCCCAGCCCCAACGCCTGGGTCGCCTGGCCAATCCAGCCATGGGGGCCCAGGGCGATCAGCAGGTAGAAGCCGATCACCGTCGGCGGCAGTACCAAGGGTAACGCCACGAGCGCGCCGATCGGGCCGCGCAGCCAGGAAGGGGTGCGCGCCAGCCACCAGGCGATCGGCGTGCCGATCACCAGCAGGATCAGCGTGGTCAGGCTGGCGAGCTTGACCGTGAGCCAGATCGCGCCCAGGTCACTGGCATCGAGCGGCATCAGATGTCATAGCCGTAGGACTTGATCACCTCGGCGGCCTTCGGGCCCTTGAGGTAGTCCATGAAGGCGCGAGCGGCCGGGTTGTCCTGGCCTTTCTTGAGAATGACCGCATCCTGGCGGATCGGCGTGTGCAATTCAGCGGGCACGACCCAGGCAGACCCTTTCTGCAGTGCGCCGTCCTTGTAGATCTGCGACAGCGCGACGAAGCCCAGTTCGGCGTTGCCGGTCGAGACGAATTGATAGGCCTGGGTGATGTTCTGGCCCTCGACGCGCTTGTCGAGCGTGGCCTGGGTCAGCCCCAGTTTGTCGAGCACTTCCGTGGCCGCCAGGCCGTAGGGCGCGGTCTTGGGGTTGGCGATGGCCAGGTGCTTGAAGTCACCTCGTTCCAGGACCTTGCCTTCAGCATCCACATAGCCAGGCGTGGGCGACCAGAGTGCCAGGGTGCCGATGGCGTAGGTGAACCGTGAGCCGGGGACGGTGGCCTTTTCCTGGTCGAGCTTGGTCGGAGTGGTGTCGTCGGCGGCCAGGAAGACATCGAAGGGGGCGCCGTTGTTGATCTGCGCGTAGAACTGCCCGGTCGCGCCATACGCCGCGATCAGGGTATGACCGGTATCGTGTTCGAACCCCTTGGCCAGGGCCTGGATCGGTGCGGTGAAGTTGGCTGCGACCGCGACATTGACTTCGTCGGCTGAGGCAGTCTGGGCGAAGGCGAGGGTCAGCAGTAGAGGCGCTGCATGACAGGAGAGCAGATGACGCATGGGGGCAGGTCCTGGGTTTTCGTTATAGACAGGACTATATAGCGGTGGGGAGGGTGGCGGGAAGAGGGCGTTTGCGAATGAGAAAGTCGTGGGTGAGGAAGGGAGAGAGCAGGCTACAGCCCCCAGGGGCCATAGCCTCGATCCAATCGGTGCACGGGAGGTGTCACCGATCGAGCCGTTGCCTGTGTGACGTTCGATTACTTCTTCTTGGGGACGATGTCCATGATCACACCATTGGTGATCTGCACCAGAACGTAATGATCGTCGATGTCCACCCAGTGGCTGACGTCTTTTTCCGGTGCCTTCAGGCCCTTGGCCTGCCAGTTCTTGACCTCTGCTTCATCGCGCTTGTACTGATCAGGCGCTTTGTCACCCTTCTTCAGCTCGCGGTTACGGGTCTGGTCGTTCTGGATGGATTCATCGGACTTGCCGGTGTCGGCAGCCTGGGCGGCCATGGGCAGACACGCGAAGGTGCCAGTCAGCAACAGTGCGGACAACAGGGTGCGAGGATTCATGCGGTACTCCTTTCTGACATGGCATGTACCGTCTTCGACAGCGACAGGTCCTGAACAATTCACTCGACCTGCGTGCGAGTGCTAGAGTCGGCTCCTTTTCCAAGGAGTGCGACAGATGCGACTGATGCTGACGATGGGCGCGGCGATGCTGCTGGTGGGGTGTGCATCCTCGGTGATGCAGGACGCACGTCTTCGCACGCCAGACGCACGGATGGACTCGGCCAAGCAGCCGGTGCAGGTCGCCCAGTGCATCCAGTACAGCTGGCAGGACGAACGCACCTTCGGCGTGGATGCCAGTGGTTATCTGGAGGCTCGCGAAGCCGGGGTGTACACCGTGCATGTGCGCGATGCCGACGCCTTCGTGGACGTGCGACCCCATGCCGGCGGCAGCCAGATCGATTTCTATGCCCGGCAGCAGGACGGGGTTGCGCTACAACGTCGTGCGACGGCCGCCACCTGCCTGTAGGGCCATGGGCCTGGATGAGAGCGGCCGCGGCTTGGCATGATGGTGCGGAGAACCCTCAGTGGTTGCTCAGCAATCGCCGCTGCGCCGCCGCGCAGCCGTTGATCTCCACCGCCTTGAGCAGCAAGTCCTGGCGCTGTGAGGTGTCCAGGTCCCCCAGCAGGCGATACACCTCGGCCTGATAGTCCCGCTGCCGACCCCACTGCATGGCCAGCCCCTGGGGACGATCGCGGCTGCACTCCAGGCGCACCGCAGGCTGCGGATAATAGGCAGCATAGAGCGTGGCCATGCCTGGGATCGCCTCCAGTGCCTCTCGGTAGCGAGCGCTGGCGTTGAACGGCGGGCACCAGGTGGCGATGGCCGGGGCTGGCGGGGCGAAGCCCTGTTTCAGGCTGGCCTCGAGCAGCGGGCAGGCCGCATCGGAAATCTCGTCGGCGGGCAGGTAGTTCATGTAGTACAGCGCCAGCCGGTATTGCGCCACGGGGTGCCCCAGGCTCACGGACTTCTTCAGCAACGCCACGGCGGTCGGCAGCGTGCGTGCCATGGCCTGGCCCTGTCGACTCAGTTCAGGGTCGTTGTCCGCCGTCTGCAGGGGACTGGCATCGTTCTGCACGTCCGCCTGCTCCAGCAGGGGCAATGCCTGCCGGTAGAGCAGGTCGGCATGCGCGTCGATGCGTACCTCGACGGCCGAAGCGGCGGCCGGCATCAGGACGGCCAGCAGGACAGGCACAGCCCGTGCCCTGGTCATAGGCACATCCGCGTGGCAGGGAACGCATCGGCAGGATGCCGGGACGAGCAGACGATGTCGGTATTCATGCGGGGGTCGTGGCGCCTCGGCCTATCTGGGCTACAGGGGGCTATTCTAGCCACGCTCGCGTGTTTGCCGAAAGCCATGGCGATCGCCATTCGGCTCAGCGGGACAGACGGAGGGGGGGCGTCACTGGGTGCAGAGGGTGCGCGAACGCCTGGCCAACCGCTTTGGCGCCAGCGCTGGCGACCACGGTATCCACTCATCGGTCCATATCACGCCATCTGTGCCCACCACAAGTGCAGGTTGTGAGCCAGCCCCAACAGGGCGACCAACACCAGGGCGCCGCCTGATATCAGGCTCACGACGCGGACGTGGCGTGCCGACGCAAGGTGTCGGGCAAGCGCAATGTACAGGCCCAGTACCGACAGGTCGATCAGCACCCACAGCCCCGTCAGCACGATCAGGCTGGTTTCGAAGGTGTCGGTCACCCGAAGAAACTGTGCGAAGAAGGCGACGAAGAACAGAATGTCCTTGGGATTGCACACGCCCACCAGAAAGCCTTGCCGCAGGCCGCTGGACCGGGCCGGGATCTGCTCGCCGTTCGGCGTACTCGGTGCATCGGGTGCACAGGGGCGGCTCAGTGCGTCGCGCGCCGTTTCCACGCCCAGGTAGCCTACATACAGGCAGCCGGCCAGGCTCAATCCCAGGAGCCAGACCGGATTGAGCACCGCACCTGCGGCGATCGCCCAGGCCGCCACAGCGATCAGGACCAGCGAGGCTGCATTGCTCCCCACGGCGGTCATCAGGGCCTGTCGCGTACCCTGCCGCGTGGCGGCCGCGAGCACGAGTGCGACGACGGGCCCGGGTGTGGCGATCAACAGCAGGACGGTCAGGGCATAGGTCGCCAGCAGGGCAGTGTTCAAGGTGATGCTCCAGAAGATTCACGGTCGCGTCGCAAGTGACGCCTCGAGGGCGGTGTCACGCACGGGCCGACCTCGGGCGCCTATTCTCTGGCTTGAGAGCGACGCTGTAAAAGACCTGAAACTGAGCCTGACGATAAGTGCAGCTAATGCTAGAGTCGCGTCCATGTCAGAACGTATCCCAGCCCTGCAAGCCCTGCGCGCCTTCGAAGTCGCGGCGCGCCATGGCTCGTTCACCCGCGCCGCCGAGCAGCTCTGCATCAGCCAAGGGGCGGTCAGCCAACACGTCAAGACCGTGGAGGCGATGTTCGCGTGTGCGCTGTTCGAGCGCCGCGGGCCGAAATTGACGCTGACCGAGCATGGCCGTTCGCTGGCCACGCAATTGGGCGCCGGTTTCACCTTGATCGAAGAGGCCTGCGCGGTACTCAAGCGAGCGCACCACGACATCCGGCTCAAGGCGCCGTCGACCTTGAGCGTGCGCTGGCTGTTGCGCACGCTGGACCTGTTCCGGCAGCAGCGGGAAGGATTCGCCGTGCACCTGGCGAGCGTCTGGATGGACATCGACCAGGTGGATTTCCAGCGCGAGCCGTACGATTGCGCCCTCCTGCTGGGCAACGCTCAACGCCGCGCTGGCCTCGACAGCACCCTGTTGTTCGACGAATGGCTGGCGCCGGTCTGCAGCCCCGATTACCCCATCGCGACCCACCTGGGCCTGACCGCCTTGAACCAGTGTCAGTTGCTCCACCCATCGCTCGACCGGCGCGACTGGCGACGCTGGCTGGCTGCCATGGGGCGCCCGGATGTCGAGATCACCCGTGGGCAAGTCTTCGACACGCTCGATCAAGGCATCAGCGCCGCCGTGCAGGGCCTTGGCGTGTCGGTGGTGGACCTGACGCTGGCGGGCGAGGAACTGCTCAGCGGTCGCCTGGTGATGCCTTTCCGCCAGGCCGTGGCCACTGGGGATGGTTATTGGATGCACTGGCCAGACAACAGCCCCAGGCGTGCCGTGCTCCAGCGATTGTGCGACTTCCTGCAGCAGCACCCGCCGGCACAGTTCACCGACGGGGTCGAGTGGCTGGGTGGTCAAGGCATGCCTGGTTAACGCAGCTCGCCCACCAGACGTTCGAGGGTCTCGAGCACCGCGCCGGCCAGGGCCTTGGAGCGCTCGCCCGACCAGCCGGTCAGTGCATTGGGCGCATCGTCATGGTCCTTGAACGGCATCTCCAGCGTCAGTGACAGGCAATCGTAGGCCTGCCCGACGGCATTGCAGGCCAAGGCCATGTTGGCGTGGCCCGGTTGATCGTGCAGATAGCCGTGGGTGGTCTGGAAATCCGGGGTGACTGCGCAGAGCGTCTCGCGAAAGCGCGTTTCCAGGTGGGCGATGCGTGGCGTATAGCCCGGATTGCCTTCGCAGGCGGCCACGAAGACATGGGGGATTTCTTCGTCACCGTGCACGTCGATGAAGGCATCCACGCCGTACTGCTGCATCTGCGCCTTGGCGAAGAACACTTCGGGACTTTCCTCGAGGCTGGCCTGCTGCCAGGCGCGGTTGAGGTCCACCCCTTTGAGATTGGTGCGCAGGTGGCCATGCCAGGCGCCGTCGGGGTTCATGTTGGGGATCAGGTACAGGTCGGCCGCGTCGAGCAGGCGTTGGATGCCCGGTGTAGGGGCAGCCAGGTGCTCGATCAGGCCCTCCATGAACCATTCGGCCATGTGCTCGCCAGGATGCTGCTGGGCGATCAGCCACAGCTTGCGCTTGTGCGTGGCGCCATCGCCGACGCGCAGCAGGGGAATGTCTCGGCCTTCGACGCTGCGACCGCTGGCCAGCAGCGTGGTTGCAGGATGCGCCAGGGCCTTTTCGATCAGTTGATGGTGACGCGCCCGCGGATACGGCTCGAAATAGGCGAACCAGGCGGTGTCGTCCTGGGCGGTGAGGGTGAACGACAGCGCCTGTCCATCGAAGTCACTGGGCACACGGAACCACGCCTGCTGATCGTGCGACGCGACGGCGTCATAGCCCTGCCAGGCGGTGGGATACGACGATTGCCCGGCGTTCTCCAGCACGAAGCGGTAGGGCTGGCCTGGTATCAGACCCTGGACCTTGAAGTGAAACCACTGGAAATGCGCGCTGGCGGTGTCGGCGCGGATCCTCAGGCGAATGTCGGTGGGATCACTGGCATCGATCACCTCGATGTTGCCAGCGTCGAAGTCGCAATCGATGTGCAGCGCAAGTGGCGTCGCGGTCATGGCCAGGCTCCTGTGGCGTTTCTTGTGCCGCTACTGTACTACCGCTTCGGTTCAGGCCCAATAACCGAGCGCCAGCACGGCGGCCAGGCTCAGGCCGATGGCCAGCGAGCAGCCACTGAAGGAGAGGGCGGCACGGCCGTGCCGGTACCAGCCCGAGGCGCCGAGCTGCCCGGCGCAGGCTGTCAGGCTGCGCCATTGCAACTCAGTGGCGTGAAACGCGTGCAGGTGATCGGGATGCGCATCCAGCCAGCGGCGAAAGTCGATACGTTCGCAGGCGGTGACCAGCGGGCTCTGCAGCCGTACGTACCATCGACCTGCGCAGCGTGTGGCCGGGTCGCGTGCCGGCCAGGTGCCGCGCAGGGCCTGGTGCATCAGGTGCTCGACGTCCTGCACCGACAGGCCGAGGCGTTCGCCGATCTGGCGAAAATCCAGGCCGTCCAGGCCACCGAGCAGCCAGACCTGCTGCACCCGTCGTGGCAAGTGCGTGAAGTGGTGCACGCACGCGGCCTCTGCGGAAAAGGCGGCGGTGTACGGTTCAGGACGAGGGGATGCCAGAAGACGGGTCATGCGCAGCTCCTTGCTGATAACAGCGAAACGATGTCCAGGCCTGAAGCACCGAAAAGACGATTGATTCTCAAGTGCTGACGTGGGAAACGTCGCAACATCCGTTCACGAAATGATCGAGGCTTGTTATCATCGCCCTCAACACGGTCACCTGCCTTCATTAGCCTGAAGAGCCAAAAAAAAAGACCCAGCAAAAAGCCGGGTCAAAAACCGTGATTAGCCTGATGAGGAGATAATCTGAGCGTCCGACCTAAAGGCGTTCAGGTTACCCAGCAGATCTCGCGATCTGCTGGTTGCAATAATAATCGTTATCATTTGGCCGTCAAATGTTTTTTGCGCCTGCGCGAAAAATAATGACTGCCGGCGCGTATCAGGCCCCGGGTACCTTCCCCATTCCTTGAATCTCCGTCTGTGCCTGTGCGTGATCCAGCAGCGCGCGTGCCATGTTGATCATGTGCATCAAGGCGAACAACAGCTCTCGAGACGAACCCTGCTGGCCGCCAGCGGATTCACCGGCGGTGGTCGCGGCGCAGCGCAGCAGACGCATGGCCTGGTCGTGGGCCTGTTCGGGGGTGATGTCCGGGCGCAGTATCCAGAGCGAAGCGTCGGGGTCGACCTTGGCAGTGGGCGGGTTGAGGTAGAAATCCAGCGCTCGACGGGCCGCCTCGCTGTCCAAATCCCTTTCCAGATATGTAGATGGTTTCATCCTGTTACCTTTGAGTGCCTAGCAGGAAAATACGGGAACGCCATGCTAATACCTGGAGTATTCGTTGTGGCGCTCAAAATAATACATTATGTGTATTGAGCGCCCATGGGCAGCCCGTATCGTGCCTGCCATGGAAAAATGGATCGCCTTGGTCAAGGCCAAGATGCGTGAGCTCGACATCACGCAAGAAAAACTCGCCGAGCGTGTGGGCGTCACCCAAGGTGCGGTCGGACACTGGCTGCGTCGTGAACGGCAACCCAAGCTCGACATGATGAACGCGGTGCTCGAGGCGTTGGGCATGCCGCACCTGCAGGTGCGCCTGCACATCGTCCCGCACGGGGAGCACATCGCCGAGCAGGTGACGGCCTACGGTACGGGTGCAGACGAGACCCTGAGCGCGCTGGGCGACCCGACGGGCTTTCGCTACCCGGTACTGGCCTGGCTGGAACTTGACGGCGAGCGCTCGACCGACAGCCTCGTCCATCAACTGTCCGACTATCAGGCCCATGGCAAGGCCTTCTGGCTGCGGGTAGAGAGCGATGCGATGAATGCGCCGAGCGGACTCAGCGTGCCGGAAGGCATGCTGATCCTGGTCGATCCGGGCGTGCCGGCGGCTCCAGGGCGCTTGATCATCGCCCGCCAGCCGGGTGTCGGCACGGTGTTCCGGCAATGGGTCGAGGAGGGCGGTCTACGCTACCTGCGCCCGCTCAACCCCATGTACCCCACGGTGGCCTGCGACCCGGCACTGGAGATCCTGGGCGTGGTCATGCGCGCCCACGCCCGCTTCTGAAAATGCCGCAGCCTGGCGTCATGTCGAGGTCGTTTCAGGCAGTGCCGCCTCTGCAGGCGGCTCCAGCGCCACCAGTACCGCGCCTTCACTGACCATGTCGCCTTCGCTGCACGGCAAGGCGGTCACCGTGCCCGCGAAAGGCGCGCGCACGCTGTGCTCCATCTTCATCGCTTCGACGATCACCAGCGCACTGCCAGCCTCGACCCAGTCGCCGACCTGGGTCATGACCCGCACGATACTGCCGTTCATGGGCGCGACCAGGCTGCCCTGCGTCCGGGACTCGTGCTCGGCGTGAGCCTCGTGAAGGCGCACCGTTCGGCATTCGCCCTGCCACTGCAGGTAAAGCGTATCGCCTTGGCGGAACGCCGCATGCCGTGTGCGGACGCTCCCGTGCTCGACCTCCAGACTGCCTTCGACGAACGACCCACCCGGTGACGGGCAAGGGTCGAGCCTGACGGTCTGGGTCTGACCTTCGCAGGTCAGCGTCAAACAGGCGATGCCTGGCGCGCCCAGGCGCAATCCATCGCTACGCGCCCAGGGACTCCAAGGATCGCTCTCATCGATGGAGGCAGGGGAGGTGTCCAGCCAGGCCCGGGCGGCGACGGCCCAGAAGCGCGCGTCCAGCGGCGGCGCCTCGTGCAGCAGGGCCTCGTGGAAGCGGGGGATGAAGCCAGTGTCCAGTTCGCCTGCCGCGAACGCCGGGTGCGCCAGGATGGTTCGCAGAAACCGTGCATTGGTGCGCACACCGGCGATCATCAACTCGTCGAGCATTGCCAGCAGTCGCAGTCGCGCCTGCTCGCGGTCGGTGCCCCAGGCGATGAGCTTGCCGAGCATGGGGTCGTAATAGGGTGAGACCGTGTCGCCCTGTTCGACACCGCTGTCGACCCGTCGACCGATACCTGGCGCCGGCTCTCGGTAGAGTGCCAGGGTGCCGGTGGCGGGCAGGAAGTCATGGGCGGGGTCCTCGGCGTACAGCCGTACCTCGATGGCGTGGCCCTTGAGCGGAACGTCGGCTTGCTCGAGCGGCAGCGGCTCACCACGCGCCACGCGGATCTGCCAGTCCACCAGGTCAAGGCCGGTGATGGCTTCGGTGACCGGGTGCTCCACCTGCAGGCGGGTGTTCATCTCCATGAAGTAGAACGCGCCTTGGGCATCGAGCAGGAACTCGACCGTGCCGGCACCGACATAGCCGATCGCCTGCGCCGCGCGCACGGCCGCCTCGCCCATGGCCTGGCGCAGGCGGGCGTCCAGGCCGGGTGCCGGTGCCTCTTCGACGACTTTCTGGTGGCGCCGCTGGATCGAGCAGTCACGTTCGTTGAGGTACAGGCAGTGCCCATGCTGGTCGGCGAACACCTGGATCTCCACGTGCCGTGGATCGAGCACGTAGCGTTCGAGCAACACGCGCGCCTCACCGAACGACGCCTGGGCCTCACGCTGCGCCGACGCCAGGGCCTCGGCCAGGTCCGCCTCGCGCTCGACCACTTTCATGCCCTTGCCACCCCCGCCGGCGCTGGCCTTGAGCAGGACCGGGTAACCGATTTCGTGCGCGGCCTGGCGAAACCGCTCGAAACCCTGGTCGTCGCCGTGATACCCCGGTACCAACGGCACACCCGCCGCGTGCATCAAGGCCTTGGCCGCTGACTTGCTGCCCATCGCTTCGATGGCGCTCGACGGTGGCCCGAGCCAGATCAGCCCGGCCTGTTCGACAGCCCGAGCGAACGCGGCGTTTTCCGACAGGAACCCGTAGCCGGGGTGGATCGCCTCGGCGGCACTGGCGCGTGCGGCCTGCAACAGGCGGTCGATGTCCAGGTAGTTCTCGGTGGCCTTGGTGCCGCCCAGGTCGACGCACAGGTCGGCTTCGCGAGCGTGGCGCGCGTCGCGGTCGACGGCGCTGTGCACGGCGATGGTGGTCAGGCCCATGGCCTTGGCGGTGCGCATGATGCGGCAGGCGATCTCGCCACGGTTGGCGATCAGCAGGCGGGTCAGGGTAGGGCGGGTCATGGGCGTGCCTCCGCAGGGGTCTGCCAGTCGGGACGGCGTTTCTCCAGGAAGGCGCGCAGCCCTTCCTGACCCTGCGGGCTGACCCGGACCCGGGCGATGGCGTTCTCGCAGTGCCGGCGCAGGGCCGGGGTCAGGTCGGCCGACTCCACCTCGCGCAGCAGGTCCTTGCAGGCGCGCATGGCCTGCGGGCTGTTGAGCAGCAAGGTATCGATCCAGCCCTCGAGACGCTGCTCCAGCGCCTCCCGCGGGCAGGTGTCGGCGAACAGCCCCAGCGTGCGTGCCTCGTGCGCGTCGAACCGCTCGGCGGTCAAGGCATAGCGACGGGTCGCCCGTTCACCGATGGCCTTGACCACGAAGGGGCTGATGACGGCCGGCACCAGACCGATGCGCACCTCCGACAGGCACAGCTGCGCATCCTCGGTGCCCAGGGCCATGTCGCAGGCACTGATCAATCCCAGCGCACCCCCGAACGCCGCGCCGTGCACCACGGCCAGGGTCGGCAGCTTGAGACGGGCCAGGCCGTACATCAGCTCGGCCAGCTCCCGGGCGTCGTCCAGGTTGGTGTTGAAGTCCAGGTCCGCCGAGGCCTGCATCCAGGCCAGGTCGGCGCCGGCACTGAAGTGCTTGCCGCGCCCGCGCAGGATCAGAAAGCGCAGGCTCGGGTCATCGCCGACCTGGGCGATGGCCATGATCAGTTCGCGGATCATCTGCGCATTGAACGCGTTGTGCTTGTCTTCCCGGCTCAGCCACAGGGTGGCAAAGCCACGGGGGTCGCTGACCAGTTCCACGGTGTCGAAGTCGTTCATGGTTCACATCCGGAAGATGCCGAAGCGGCTGGCTTCGATCGGGGCGTTGAGAGAAGCCGACAGGGCCAGGGCAAGTACATCGCGGGTCTGCGCCGGGTCGATGACGCCGTCGTCCCAGAGGCGCGCGCTGGAATACCAGGCATGGGCCTGACGCTCGTACTGGTCGACGATCGGCTGGCGGATGCGCGCTTCGTCGTCGGCATCCCATGGCTGGCCCTGACGCGCCTGCTGCTCGCGCTTGACCTGCACCAGAACCCCGGCGGCCTGCTCGGCCCCCATCACGCCGATGCGCGCGTTCGGCCACATCCACAGGAATCGCGGGTCGTAGGCGCGACCGCACATGCCATAGTTGCCGGCACCGAAGCTGCCGCCGATGATCACCGTGAATTTCGGCACCTGTGCGCAGGACACGGCAGCGACCAGCTTGGCGCCGTGCTTGGCAATGCCGCCATGCTCGTACTTCTGGCCGACCATGAAGCCGGTGATGTTCTGCAGGAACACCAGCGGGATCCCGCGTTGGCAGGCCAGCTCGATGAAGTGCGCGCCTTTCTGCGCCGCCTCGGCGAACAGCACACCGTTGTTGGCCAGGATCGCCACCGGGTAGCCGTGCAGGTGCGCGAAGCCGCAGACCAGCGTGGTGCCGAACAGCGCCTTGAACTCATCGAACACCGAGCCGTCGACCAGCCGTGCGATTACATCGCGCACATCGAACGGCTGCTTGGTCTCGGCCGGCACCACGCCGTACAGCTCCTCGGCGGCATACAGCGGTGCGATCGGCGCCTGGCGCTGCAGCTGGCCCAGCTTGCGCCAGTTGAGGTTGGCCACGCTGCGCCGGGCCAGCGCCAGGGCATGGGCGTCGTCTTCGGCATAGTGGTCGGCCACACCGCTGATGCGACAGTGCACGTCGGCGCCGCCCAGGTCTTCGGCGCTCACCACTTCGCCCGTGGCAGCCTTCACCAGGGGCGGCCCGGCCAGGAAGATGGTCGCCTGGTGGCGCACCATGATCGCTTCGTCGGCCATGGCCGGCACGTAGGCGCCACCGGCGGTGCACGATCCCATCACCACGGCGATCTGGGGAATGCCCAGCGCGCTCATGGTGGCCTGGTTGAAGAAGATGCGTCCGAAGTGCTCGCGGTCGGGGAACACCTCGTCCTGACGCGGCAGGTTGGCGCCGCCGGAGTCCACCAGGTAGAGGCACGGCAGGCGGTTCTGCTGGGCGATGGCCTGCGCGCGCAGGTGCTTCTTCACCGTCAACGGGTAATAGGTGCCGCCTTTGACCGTGGCGTCGTTGGCCACGATCATGCATTCCACGCCCTCGATGCGGCCGATGCCGGCGATCACGCCCGCGGCGGGCACGTCTTCGTCGTATACCCCATGGGCGGCCAGCTGGCCGATCTCGAGGAACGGCGAGCCTGGGTCCAGCAGGCGGTCGATGCGCTCGCGCGGCAACAGCTTGCCGCGGGCGGTGTGCCGTTCCTGAGCGTTGGGCCCGCCGCCCTGTGCCACCTGGGCGAGCAGGTCCTGCAGGGCCTGGAGCTGTTCGAGCATGGCCGCGCGGTTGTCGGCGAATTCGGCCGAACGCGGGTCGATCTGGGTGTGCAAGGTCGCCATGTGCGCTGCCCCTTGTGCTCAGCGGGTTTCGTTGAACAATTCACGGCCGATCAGCATCCGGCGGATTTCACTGGTGCCCGCGCCGATCTCGTACAGCTTGGCGTCGCGCAGCAGGCGGCCCGCCGGGAATTCATTGATGTAACCGTTGCCGCCGAGGATCTGGATTGCCTCCAGGGCCATCTGCGTGGCGCGCTCGGCGGTGTACAGGATCACCCCGGCGGCGTCCTTGCGGGTGGTCTCGCCCCGGTCGCAGGCCTGGGCGACGGCGTACAGGTAGGCGCGGCTGGCATTGAGCTGGGTGTACAGGTCGGCGATCTTGGCCTGGATCAGCTGGAATTCACCGATGCTCTGACCGAACTGCTTGCGGTCGTGGATGTAAGGCACCACCAGGTCCAGGCAGCTTTGCATGATCCCGGTAGGGCCGCCGGCCAGCACCACGCGCTCGTAGTCCAGGCCACTCATCAGCACGCGCACGCCCCCGTCGAGCTGGCCGAGGATGTTCTCCTGCGGCACTTCCACGCCGTCGAAGAACAGCTCGCAGGTGTTGGAGCCGCGCATGCCCAGCTTGTCGAACTTGTTGCCGCGGCCGAAGCCTTTCCAGTCGCGCTCGACGATGAACGCGGTGATGCCGTGCGCGCCCTTGTCCAGGTCGGTCTTGGCGTAGATCACGTAGGTATGGGCGTCGGGGCCGTTGGTGATCCAGGTCTTGCTGCCGTTGAGCACGTAGTGGTCGCCGCGTTTCTCTGCGCGCAATTTCATCGACACCACATCCGAGCCTGCATTGGGCTCGCTCATGGCCAAAGCGCCGATGTGCTCGCCGCTGAGCAGCGCGGGCAGGTATTTCTGCTTCTGTGCGGGGGTGCCGTTGCGGTTGATCTGGTTGACGCAGAGGTTGGAGTGGGCGCCGTAGGACAGCGCCACCGAGGCCGAACCGCGGCTGATTTCCTCCATGGCGATCACATGGGCCAGGTAACCCAAGCCTGCGCCGCCATGCTCTTCTGGCACAGTGATGCCCAGCAGGCCCATGTCGCCGAACTTGCGCCACAGGTCGGCGGGGAACAGGTTGTCGTGGTCGATCTGCGCGGCGCGCGGCGCCACTTCAGCCGCGACGAAGGTGCGCACTTGATCGCGAAGCATGTCGAGGGTTTCGCCCAGAGCGAAATTCAGGGAAGGGTAATGCATGCGGGGGCACCTTGTTGTTCTTGGATGGGAGGACGACACCCTGGCTCGCGTACCTGACGCCAGGTCTCTGTGGGAGCGGGCTGGCCCGCGAAAGCGTCAGCAGGCCCATCACCGTGGCCTGGGCGATCGCCATCGCGGGCAAGCCCGCTCCCACAAGGTCCGTGTTTCATGTCAGGACATGCTGTGTCGGCCGTTGCCTTTACGTAAACGTAAGCCTGCAAGCGGAGGCTGTCAATCGATCCGTTTCCTTTACGTAAACGTCATTGTGGTCCAGAGTTACCGACGCTTGCTTCAGTCGTGCCCAGAACAATCACAACAAGGGTCGCCCATGAATCAACCCAGCCATACCCGCGGTCACCAGGACGTGCCGCTGTTGACCACGACCCTCGGTCAGGCTTTCGATGCCACCGTCGCCAGGCATGCCGACGGTGAAGCGCTGGTCGTGCGCCATCAAGGCCTGCGCTACACCTGGCGGCAGTTGGCCGAGCAGATCGACATCCTAGCCCGTGCCCTGATGGCCTTGGGCGTCGGCCTGGGCGACCGGGTCGGCATCTGGTCGCCCAACTGCGCCGAGTGGTGCATCCTGCAGATCGCCAGTGCCAAGGTCGGCGCGATCCTGGTCACCATCAACCCGGCCTACCGGGTCGCGGAACTGGAGTACGTGCTGCGCCAGTCCGGCTGCCGCTGGCTGGTCTGTGCGGGCACGTTCAAGACGTCGGATTACCATGCCATGGTGCAGGCGCTGGTCCCGCAGACGTCCCGCAGGGTGCCGGGCGAATGGATCAGCGAGCGATTGCCCGAGCTGCGCGGCGTGATCAGTCTGGCGCATGAACCACCCAGCGGCTTTCTGCCATGGCGGGCATTGGCCGACCGGGCAGGGCAGACCTCGATCGAAGCCTATGAGGCCCGTCAACGGCAGCTTCGCTGCGAACAGCCGGTGAACATCCAGTACACCTCCGGCACCACCGGCGCGCCAAAAGGCGCGACCCTGAGTCACCACAACATCCTCAACAACGGGCGCATGGTCGGTCGCAGCCTGGGCCTGACCGCTCATGATCGCCTGGTGATTCCGGTGCCGCTGTACCACTGCTTCGGCATGGTCATGGCCAACCTCGGCTGCCTCACCCACGGCAGCACGATGATCTACCCCAATGACGCCTTCGACGCCGAACTGACCTTGCGCACCGTGGCCGAGGAGCGTGCCAGCGTGCTCTATGGCGTGCCGACCATGTTCATCGCGCTGCTCGACCACCCCGTGCGGACGCAGCTGGACCTGTCGAGCCTGCGCAGCGGCGTCATGGCGGGTGCCACCTGCCCGATCGAGGTCATGCGCCGGGTCATCGACCAACTGCACATGGCCGAGGTGCAGATCGCCTATGGCATGACCGAGACCAGTCCGGTCTCGTTGCAGACCGGGCCGAACGATGCACTGGAGTTGCGCGTGACCACCGTCGGGCGTACGCAGCCGCACCTGGAGACCAAGCTGGTGGATGCCGACGGCGTGACCGTCGCCCGAGGCGAGACCGGCGAGCTGTGCACTCGCGGCTACAGCGTGATGCTCGGCTACTGGGGCGACCCCGAGGCCACCCGCCAGGCCATCGATGCGGCAGGCTGGATGCACACCGGGGACCTGGCCGTGATGGACGAGGCGGGGTATGTGCGCATCGTCGGGCGCAACAAGGACATGATCATCCGCGGTGGCGAGAACATCTACCCACGCGAGCTGGAAGAGTTCTTCCACACCCACCCGGCGGTGGCCGAGGCACAGGTGGTCGGCATCCCCTGCAGCCGGTATGGGGAAGCGCTCGTCGCCTGGATCAGGCTACGGCCTGGCCAGGTCGTCACGGCCGCGCAATTGCAGACCTGGTGCAGGTCGCATGTCGCGCACTTCAAGGTGCCTCAGCACATTCGCTTCGTGGAGGCGTTTCCGATGACGGTCACGGGGAAAGTGCAGAAGTTTCGGATGCGGGAGATCAGCATCGAGGCGTATGGCGCTGTGAAAGGGTGAGCAAACGGCTGTTGCACACCACCGAGAGGCGTTGGGCCTGGAGGTTCTGCAGGCCCAGGGCGCTGGTGCACCTGCAATGCATGCGACAGGAGGCTTCGTTTGTTCATGGATAGCCTTCGGGGCGTCTGACTTCTAGCCCAACGCGTGAGTCGGTTATTTTTCTCTTTTAGACTTACCTTTCTTCTTACAGAGTTTCTGGAATTGCCTACGAAACGTCCTGCGAAATCTTCAGACACGAGCTGACATCACCCCTTATCGATCCTGGTTAGTCTTGCTCCGACTTCGTTGAGCAAGGCCGTATCATGGACAGGTGCACCTCCAGCCTTCGGGCATGCCTACAGGCGATTGGCCATTTTCACCGCTGCTTTGTAACCATTGCTGACAATGCTGACCTGCGATGGGATACCGTCCTCGACGAAGCCAAGCGGTGCGGCCTGACAGGTCGTTACCAATCCTGCACGTCCGCGCAGTTGACGCATCAACCCCTGCCTGCCATCGCTTCGGGTACGAACGGATCAGCCTTCATCGTGCCGCCGTACGACAAGGTACGGTACTCGTACACGATCCGCTCAGCGGCCAATCGGAAACCCTCACCCTGCAGGGCCTGGCGCAGCGGTGGACCGGGCAACTGCTGGTCTTGCAGCCTGCGCGCGCGGCCCTCGGCAACCTCGCCCGGTTCGATTTCAGCTGGTTCATTCCCGCGCTCGTGGAGCACCGCAGGTGGCTGTGTCAGGTGCTGGTCGCCGCGTTTGCCTTGCAGCTCTTAGCGTTGATGTCGCCGCTGTTTTTCCAGGCGGTCATGGACAAGGTCCTGTTGCACCGCAACCTGCACACGCTGGACGTGCTGGTCATCGCCTGCCTGACCGTCGCGCTGCTCGAAAGCGCGCTCAACGCCATCCGCACCTACACCCTCGAACATACGGCGGCGCGTATCGACGCCAAGCTGGGTAGCCAGCTGTACCGTCATCTGTTGGCCCTACCGCTGTCTTACTTTCAGGCACGGCAGTGCGGGCACCTGGTCGCCCGCTTGGGTGAGGTCGAGACGCTGCGGCAGTTTCTCAGTGCACACACCCTCAGCGCACTGATCGATACCTTGTTCTTCGCGGTCTTCGCTGCTGCTCTGTTTCTGTTGAGTCCGGTGCTGGCCTGGGTCGTGCTAGGTTCGCTTCCCTTGTACCTGGGGCTGGCGCTGGGGCTCACGCCTCATCTGCGCCGAAGGCTGGAGGCGCAAGCGGTGCAGGGTGCTACCCAGCACGCCTTCCTGCTGGAAACCCTGCGCGGCATGGACACTGTGAAAACGCTGGCCGCCGAGCCGCAGTTCAAGCGGCGCTGGGCCAGGCTGCAGGCCAGCACGGTCTTCGCCGGGCTTCGGGCTGGCAACACGTCGGTCTTGATGCAGGAGGCGTCGGTCTGATCGGCAAGCTGACGACTGCCACCGTGCTGGGCCTGGGGGCGTGGCTGGTGATCCAGTCTAGCCTGACCCTGGGACAACTGGTCGCCTTCAACCTGCTCGCTACGCGCATTGCCCAACCCGTGCAGCGGCTCGCGCACCTGTGGGTGCATCTGCAGCAAGCCGGAATCGCCATGCATCGGTTGGCCGATGTGCTCGATGCACCTCGGGAAGACAACGATCCCGCCTGCCGGCCGATGCCCGACATCCTCGGGCGAATCGAGTTTCGCACGGTCTGCTTTCGTTATGCGCCCGGCCAGCCTCTCGTTCTGGACCGATTCAACCTCGTCATCCAGCCAGGCGAGGTCGTCGGCATCCGCGGGCCCTCGGGGTGTGGCAAGAGCACTCTGGCGCTTCTGTTGCAAAAGCTCCACGTCCCAGAGCAGGGTCAGGTGCTGATCGATGACATCGATCTGGCGACCGTGCACCCGCTTTCGCTGAGGCAGCAGGTGGGTGTCGTCACGCAGGACGCAGTACTGCTCCACGGCACAGTGCGAGAAAACATCGCCATCACCGATCCCGGTGCCCCGTTCGACGACATCGTGGCGGCCGCACGCCTGGCGGGTGCCCACGACTTCATCCTCAAGCTGCCCCAGGGGTACGACACCGTGCTGTGCGAAGGCGGGGGCTCGTTGTCCGGCGGCCAGCGCCAACGGGTTGCCCTGGCCCGCACGCTGTTCGCCAATCCCAAGGTGCTGATCATGGATGAGGCCACCAGCGCACTGGACGCCGAGGCGGAGCGGCACATTCTCGAACACATGCCTGAGATCTGCCGGGGAAGGACCGTGCTGATCATCGCTCACCGCGCGCAAGCCTTGAAGAAAGCCGGACGAATCGTCGAGTTCACCAAGCAATGAGTGCGCTGCGCTGGCGATGGGGAAACGCAGCGTTTCGTTCTTGAGCAGCAAGATTGACTTTCAGGAGTGATCATTCAATGAAAAAGAAATGGGCTGTTGTGTTTCTCGTGGTGGTGTGTGGTGTGTCGGGTCTAATCTATGAGCACCACGCTCAGGGATCACCATCGGCGTCCCTGGCAACAGCGTCGATGATGGCCTCCGACGAGCCGGTCGAGGGGCAGAGCCTACTGTGCGCGATGATGAATACCCTGCTGTTTTCGTTTCCCAGATCGCTGTTCGAAGCTGAAGACGAAGTGGCCACTACGACGCGGGAGGTGCTATCGGCCCGCAAGCGCGCCCTCGCCGCAGCGTTTCGCAATGACGTGGCTCGAGCGTGCGTTCCTGCCTTTCGCCTGATCGGGTTCTATTCACGCGGTAAAACATGCGAGGTCACAGGCATGTTGCCCGTTCTGAGGCCGATCAGAAACACCTTTCCCCGGCAAAACCCCAGTTACTTATTGCCTCTCTCGAAAGAGCAGATTCTTCACGACCAGGCGTTGGCGCTTGATTATATCGATGTGCACGAGGGCCAAGAGCGATTGTATATGAACATGGCGTTGCCTGCCGGTTATGTCGTGGGGGCCTGCCGACACGACCTGGCCTCTCCACAGTGCATTTTTGATATGTACAGCCGGCAGGGGCACACATTCATGCAAGTCAATTTTGCAGCGCGCGACGTAGCGAACTGGAAGCGTCATTTTGAGGCCGTGGAGCGACAGGTAACGTGCGTTGACGTTGAAGAAAATCAAACGTCATCAGCCCGGCTGGTAACTGACGGTCACTCACGTTTGCGGAGGCATGCGTCATGGGTAAGTGTACGGTGACGAGAGTTGTCGTAATCGGGTTGTTTTTAAGTTGGGTGGCCTTGCAATTCACTCCAGTGGCAGTCAGGTCGATCGAAGCGTTACGTGGGAATGGCGCAAGCGCCCAGCCTGAGGAGCAATACACATGCGGGGTGTTTGGTGAGTGGATATACCGCTTTCCTTATTCGGTGTTTGGGGGGCTTGCTCAATATGTCGGCGATGATCCATGGGGAGAGGGATTGTCCAGTCGTAAGCACACATGCACGGACAAGCTTGTAAGCAGATTGTTTCGCTGGTGTTGGCCTGAGTTCAAGTTGGCCGAGTATCACACGGCTAACGCTGAAAAGTGTTTTGGTGTCGGTATGATGTTGGCGCCTGGGAAAGAAGAATATATAGAAAAAATTTTGGTGATCAAGAATTATTATCGGTTCGGAACTGGAAAAGAGGATGATTACGAAAAGTTCTTGGGTCTGAATTATTTTTATTCAAGGCCGATCGATTTGGAGCGGGTCTTTTGGGTGCGAAATCTAGACGGATTCTCTCTAGTAGTAGGGGTGTGCAACATTGAGGATAGAGTGCCGCATTGCACGTTCGAAGCGTATAGCAAAATTTTGGGAAGTCGGATAGAGATTAGGTTTCCGATGAGGTATTTGGATCACTGGAAAAGCTTTCTGCTCTCGAATGAAGAGAGTTTGAGGGTTTACAAGTATAAAAGGGTTGAGGGGTGAGAAATATGAGCATTACAAGGCAGGACTTCGAGACGGCCAAAGCATTGCTTGATGATCAAGGGCCAGCAGATTTTTATGCGTTTCTTGAGTCCAAGGGTTCTCGATATGCGACTTTAGCGAAAGGCGTTGTCAGTTATGAAGGTATTGCGGGCCGGGCTGCGGTAACATTCATGAAGGAACGCTATGCTGAGCAGTATGCAGAGGAAATGCCGCATGTGATCCTTGAGAGAGTGAGGCGATCAATGGCAAAATCCACACTTGACCTCTTCGAGAAAAGCATCGGCCAAGATAAATTTGAAATTAATGCAGGTCAGGCTATCGCTGTTCATGAAAGAGTGTTCTCAGCGGCAGGGCTCGATATAAGTTACTGGACCCTTGATACTTTTTTCAAAGCGACACCCGTTTCTGAGCATGAAGTGCTTTGGACTAGGGCCCTACAGCTCGCGGGTGACTTTACTGGAGAAATGCTGCTTTCTGGCTACGTACTCAGTGAATTGGCCGCCCACAGTCCATCAAACCCGGATGCTGACGTCTCCGGCTGGATCCGCCGAGTCGCCAGCCCCCGTATGATCCAGGCACTGTCTGACCCCATTCTGGACCAAGCGACCACATTGGCCCGAGACTCGCTCCAAGAACTGCTCAATACCGCCACGTACGTCGTTCCCGATCCAGAACTGGCTCTCTTCATCAAGAACAACCCACTCCCTAAAAACCGCACCCAAGGAGAAACCGAGGCCGCAGACTCGGTGCGCAACGGCTATGCCGTCTCCGAAGCCACTCACCAGATCCGCTTCGAGCGCGGCACCCTCGACAAGACCGATTTCATGTCCACGCAAATCGCCAGTCTGGCCACAGGCGGCGTTCGCCCTGGAGAAATCCAGCTGGACCCCAATGCCAAACCCAACGAATACCTGCAACAAGCCTACATCGACAAAGGCACTGCCTGCACACCGTCCGAGCGCCTTCAGAACAGCCTGCTCTTCAACAACCTGGGCGCCAATACCACCCATAACGTCTACGTGGACCCACTGCTGCTCGACTTGACCGGGCAGGGTGTGAAGATGACGTCCATCGTGGACGGCACGGTCTTCGACATCGACAACAGCGGTACCGTGAAGCGCACGGGTTGGATCGGTGTGGGCACGGGCCTGCTGGCGTTGGACGATGGCAGTGGCGCCATTCGGCATGGCGGGCAGTTGATCTCCGAGTATTTTGGCGGCAAGACAGGGGAGGCGGGCCAGCCCGGAGAGGCGAGGTTCCCGGATGCATTCGCCGCGCTCGCGTCTCTCGACAGCGATGCCGACGGGCGCATCACCGCGTCCGATGCGCAGTGGCCGCAGTTACGCGTGTGGACCGACGACAATCGCAACGGCAGCAGCGAAGCCGACGAACTCAAGACGCTCGATGCCTGGTCGATCTCGGAGATTGCGCTCGCGGCCACGCCCCAGAACACCACCCATGCCAGCGGCAATACCCTGCGTGCCACCGGTACGTTCGTCATCCATGGTCAGCAGCGCGAAGCCCAGGCCGTGAATTTCTTGAGCGATGCGGTCAGCCACCGTGTGCAGGCCGACGCTCAAGGGCAGCGTATCGAAAGCCGCGCGGGTGAAGTTACCCGGACCAGTTACACGACCCACGATGACAAGGGTGTCACTTTGGACGCCCAGGCCTTGGGCGTGCAGACCGTGCAAGGTGGGTTGGGCGACGACACGCTCAAGGCGGCCCCGGAGGGAAGCTGGCTGGTCGGTGGAGGCGGCCGCAATCGCTACGAGGGTGGTGCCGGGGATGATGTCTTCCTGATCAGCGCCAGCGACGATACGTCCCAGATCAGCGGCGGGGGTGGGCGTGACGCTGTCATCGTCGTGGGCGACCGGGGCCTGTCGCTCAACCTGGCCAAGGCGGGTGTGTTGATGGCGCAAGGCGGGCGTGGGCACGATGTGTTCATCGCCGGGGCCAATCACGGCGTGTTCATGAAGGGCGGCGCGGCGGGCAGCACCCTCATCGGTGGGGGCGGCGACGATGTGCTGGTCGGCGGGCAGGGCCGCAACATCATCGTCGGTGGCACGGGCAAGTCGGTCATTTATGCCGGGCCCGGCAATGACCTCATCTTCGCCTCGGCCCAGGGCAGCATCATCTACGCCGGGGCCGGGCAGGCGCTGATCAAGGGTCGTGACGGTGACGACGTCATCGAGGCAGG
Organism: Pseudomonas monteilii; assembly: GCA_001534745.1. Lineage (NCBI taxonomy): Bacteria > Pseudomonadati > Pseudomonadota > Gammaproteobacteria > Pseudomonadales > Pseudomonadaceae > Pseudomonas > Pseudomonas alabamensis. Next base: position 2,698,619 of record CP013997.1, on the reverse strand, counting down.
CAAGGGCGATGCCGTGATCGATGGCGGAGGTGGCGTCAACCTGGTGAGCCTGCATGGCGCGCATGGCGACTACGTCATCACGCCGACCGACACGGGCTACCGCCTGCAGGACACCGTTGCCGGACGCGATGGCACCCTGACCCTCACGCGTATCCAGAAACTCAATTTCGCCGACATTTCCGCGGTCAATCTGGGCGGTCCCCATGCCATGCCGGTGACCGACAGCGTGCGTACCGACGCCAGCGGCGCAGTACTGACCCGACGAGACGGTGCGCGGGTGATTGCGGCGGCAACCTTGCTGGGTAACGACCAACCGATGGGGAGTCAAGGCCCCTTGCGCCTCAGTGACGTCAGTGAAGCGATGGGCGGTACGGCCGTGCTCGATGAGCACGGCAACGTGGTCTTCACGCCAGACCCGCATGGCCAAGGCGCCATGGGGTTCAAATACGCATTGCTCGATGCTGCTGGCAACCCGGCCATGAACGTGGTGAGCCTGAAGACCGGCGAAGCGGCGCCGATGCGGGGTGAGGTGCACCTGCTGACCGACGAGGTACCGAGCGATCCGCTGGCCGCTCGACAGTGGTACCTGGCGGACATAGGCGTGTACCCGGTCTGGCAGCAGTACAGCGGTAAAGGGGTTCGCGTCGGCATCTTCGAGCCCGGTGGGGCGTTTTCGGTCGGGCCGGAAATCTTCGATCTCCAGCACCCGGACCTGGCGCCGAACGTCGACTCGGGCTGGCTGGCTTCTCAACGCAAGGAGGGGCTGTTGCCCTCGCAGTTCTCGAACCACGCCACCCAGGTGGCCGGCGTGATCGCAGCGGCCCGGAACGGGCTGGGCGCGGTCGGTGTCGCGCCTGAGGCTTCCCTGGCTGGGCATTACCTGGCCAACCAAGGCAACGACCTGCAGGGGCTGTCCAACACAGGCCACTACGATGTGGCCAACAACAGCTGGGGGTTCACCCACGATTTTGCACTGACCAACCTGACGGGTGGCCGTGTCACCACGGAAACCGCGCTGCTGCTCAACAACCAGTACGCTGCGCGCAATGGCCGCGGCGGTCTGGGTACCGTGATGGTCAATGCGGGTGGGAACGCACGGGCTGCCGGGGGAAGTGCGCAAGGTTCGCTGACCAGCAATCACCGCTACGGTATCCAGGTCGGAGCGATCAATGCCAAGGGCGATCTTTCCACGCTTCAGATCGAGGCGGCGCCCTTTTCCAACCCTGGCACCAGCTTGCTGGTATCGGCTCCAGGCAGCAACGTGTTGGCCACCAGCCGCAAGCTGGACACTGCGCGTGGGGCCGTATTTGGCAGCGACTATTCGGCGACCCAAGGCACCAGCTTCGCGGCGCCCATCGTCTCTGGCGTGGCGGCCTTGATGCTCGAAGCCAATCCGTCGCTGGGTTATCGCGACGTGCAGCACATCCTGGCGCTATCGGCAGCCTATGTAGCGGATGCCGCTACCACATGGACATACAACCATGCGCGTCACTGGAATGGCGGCGGCTTGCGCAAAAGTGACGACTATGGGTTCGGCAAAGTGGATGCACGCGCCGCGGTGCGGCTGGCAGAAAGCTGGACCGCCACCCGCACCCTGGTCAACGAAACCGAGGTCGGCGCTGCGGCCGTGTCCGTGGAATTGGTCATCGCCGCGGGCCAGACTGCGCGAGCTGAACATACACTGCCGGCAGGCGTGCGGATCGAGCATGTCGAAGTCGATGTGAATACCGAAGTCGGTCAATTGGGTGATCTGCAACTGCGCCTGATCTCACCGACCGGTACGCAAAGCCTGCTGCTCGACCGGGCTGGCAAAAAACGTTTCGGTGAAGGCGCAGGCGAGACCGATCGAGGCAGTGAGCGCAGCGGGGCCTTCAGTTACAGCTTCATGTCGACCCACCACTGGGGTGAGTACAGTCAGGGCTCGTGGACACTGGAGGCCAGCAGCGCCGACGGCGGCAAGCCCATCACGCTGCACAGCTGGGGATTGCGCGTCTATGGCGAGGCAGCCTCGGCCGACGACCAGTACGTCTACACCGACGCCTTCGCCAGCATCGCTCAAGAGCCGACACGCGCGGTGTTGGACGATGCCGTCAACGGCAGTGCGGGAGGCTTCAACACCCTCAATGCGGCGGCCATCTCTACCGATGTCAGGATCGATCTTCAAAGCGGTAGCGCTACGTTGGCAGGCCAGCCCTTGTCCATCGTTTCGCCTGGGGCATTCGGTCATCTGGTCAGCGGCGATGGCAATGATCACCTGATCGCGTCGGGGCAAGGCACCGTGCTCGAAGGAGGGCGAGGTGCGAATACGCTGACCGGCAGTGCAGGCCGAGATCTCTACGTGGTGCGTCAGCGTGCCGGTGGCCAGGACACCGTCCAGGGCTTCGAGGCAGCCAAAGGCGAGGTGATTGCCGTAACGGGCATGGGTATCGGCAGCTTCGCCGAGCTGACGCTGGCGCAGGAAGGCACCACGACGCGCGTTCAGTTGCCCGGCAACCAACGCATCGACCTGCTCGATACGCAAGCAGGCATGCTGTCAGCGGAACATTTTCGTTTCGATCGTCGTTTTACCTTGCCCGAAGGCTACTTCGACGGGGCTGCCACGATACCGCCTCAACCGACCGATTCACGGCCTGGCGAGGTCATCCTCAAAGGCGGTGCGAAAGGCGTGAGCATGGAGTTCGGTGCCGACGGGCGTACTCAGGCCCGCCTTAACGGGGTGGTCTATGAGCGCAACGGTGAAGGCCCAGCCATTTTCGTAGCGGCCAGACAGGAAGGGCAAACCGACCTGCGCAATGCCATCCGCGGTTTCAATCCGGCCATGGACAAACTCGATCTCGCACCCTTGGGCGTGACGCAATGGTCGCAGCTCAAGGTCGAGAAACAAGAGCGGATCGTCATCAATGGCCTGGCCTTGGCCAATGGCACTCGAATCACGACCTTGCCCAACGCAGCAGGAACCATCATCGACCTGATGTACATCGATGGCCTGGACCCGAACCTGCTTGGCCCGGAGCATTTCCTGTACGCACCGGCAGGGAGTGCGCTTTATCTACCTGACCCTCAGCCGGCAGCGGCGCAGCCCTTGTTCGGTGCACACACCCTGGCAGTGCCTGAGTTGGCCGAGGTGGGTGCGACAACGTCCTCATCCGCGGTCGCGTCGCTGACGCATGCCATGGCGGGTTTCGCGCCGGATGGCGCAGGCAGCCTGTTGGCGCCGTATGTCCCTCGACACACGGGGCATGAGCCACTGCTGGCGCACGCGGCCTGACACCTCTTTTACCCTTCAGCGCCGTCCCCACGAGGGCGGCGCGCTTCTCGGTCGTTTTTGATGGATATGTACACGTTTGCTCAGCGTCCAGCGGATCCTGCGCTCTGGGCATTGGCTCAGCTGGCTCGCCATTATCGCGTCGCGTGTTGTACGCAGGCGTTGGCCCACGAGTATGGGGAGAACGGTCAACCGTTGACCCTCGATCAGCTTCAGCATGCCGCACGTCGATTGGGGTTCGATACCCAGGTACGGCACGACTGTCGTCACCCTCACCGATTGCCGCTACCGGCCATTGGCTACGGGCGTGATCAGCGCCCTTATGTGGTCTGGCGACAGGTGCAGGGAAAACTGTGGATCCAGTACCTGGGCGACGACCAACCTTTCGCGGTCAGTCGCCTCGGCTTTTCCAGCAGAAGCAACGGCACCCTGTTGCTCTTGCGTCCCGTCACCTCGTCGCTCGTCACTTGCACTACGGGTTTCCGATGGTGTTGGCCCATTGTGCGCAAGTACACAAGGACACTGACACGCGTATTGCTGGCGGGTGTATGCCTGCTGGCCTTTTCGCTCATCACGCCTGTGTTCTTTCAAGTGGTGATGGACCACGTGCTGGTACACCGCAGCCTCCCTACCCTGGTCGTCATGATCTCGGGGTTGGTCGCGGTCATGCTGTTCGAGACGGTGTTCAGCGCGGTGCGGCATGCCGTGTTCGCCCACCCTTTGGCCCGGCTGGATGCAGAGCTCAAGGCGGCATTGTTCGGGCACTTGCTGTCGGTGTCGCCGCATTTTTTCAGCGAGCGTCCTCTGGGTGAAATTGCCGCACGGATGCGCGAGCTCGACACGGTCCGCGACTTTCTCACGCACCACAGTCTGGCCGTGGTGTTGGACGGGTTGTTTTCCCTCGTCTTCCTGAGCGTCATGCTGATGTACAGCCCGGTCCTGACTGCAGTGGTCGCGGGTTCCTTGGTGATCTACGCGCTACTGGCACTGTGCTGGGGGCCGATCGTGCATCGTCACGCCGAGCGCGCACAGGTGCGTGCCGCAGCCAACGAAGCCTTTCTCGTGGAATCACTCAATGCGATACGCACCCTCAAAGGCATGGGGGCCGAGCGCTGGACTGCCGAGCAGTGGGATACACGACTGACCGAAGCGACGCTGGCGCAGCGGCGCCTCGGGTTATCGGCAGCGTTTGCCCAGGAGTCGATAGGCCTGACGGGCAAGCTGGCTGCGGCTGTCATACTGGGGTTGGGCGCGCAAGCCGTCATGGCGGGCGATCTCAGTATCGGCAGCTTCATCGCATTCAACCTGTTTGCCAGTCGTGTCGCCCAACCCGCGCTACGCCTGGGCCAAGTGTGGGCCTGTTACCAGCAGGCGCGGGTTGCCTTGCAGCGCTTGGGGGTGATCCTTCAACAGCCAGCCCAGGGGCGGCTTGCTG